>CAZGXV010000028.1:0-16365 GCA_964529725.1 uncultured Roseibacillus sp. | reverse complement strand
TCGTCGGAGCGCGGAGCACTAGCTCCGCCAATCCTACCATGGGCGAACATCGTTGCGGAGCCAGTGCTCCGCGCTCCTATCAAGGTAGGGTCGTTTTGCCAAAACGACCGTCGGCGAACGGATGGCGAGCAAAGTTCCGACAGCCTCTCAAGAGTCATCCAGAAGAGCTATCCAGAAGAGAGAAGCTCGCGCGACCATCCCGCAGTTCTATGACCTGCTCGCGGACTATTTATCAAATGGCCGCCACCTGCAGGAGATCCCGACCAGCAGACATGAGAGTTCGCCTCACGATGCTTGGTATTCGCTACGCACTTTTTCGAGCAGAGCTTTGGTCAGCCTGATTCCTTCGTCTTCGCTGTGTTTCTTGCCTTCGTATTCGACGCCAACATGTCCCCGATAGTTTGCTTTCAGGACGAGGTCCATGGCCTTAGTGAAGTCGGTTTGGACTTCGCTGCCATCGCTATCGAATTCGCGTGATTTGGCGGAGACTCCTTTGGCGAAGGGCATCAGGTCGCGGATACCTTGATAGCGATCATATTCGTGGAAATTTCCGAAGTCTGGCAGCGAGCCGCAGTTGGGAAGATTGACGGCGGTAAGAACTCCCGAGAGCCACTTGCCGTTGGAGGAATTGCCGCCATGGTTTTCGACGAGAATATTGATTTCGTGCTCGGCTGCGAAGGTGGAGAGCTGGTGCAGTCCATCGGTCACTTGTTTGGCGGCTTCCTCTGGGGTGCCATCGCCATAGGCGTTTACGCGGATGGAGTGGCAGCCGAGAGTCTTTGCCGCCGTGACCCATTTCTTATGCTTATCTACGGTCTTTGCTCGTTCCTTCTGGCTAGTCGCGCCAATGTTTCCCTCGCCATCAATCATGATGAGGACGTTGGTCATACCGAGGTCGGCGACGCGTTGGTTGAGGTCCCCAAGGTAGCTTTCGTCTTCGGCTTTGTCCTTGAAGAACTGATTCACGTATTCGAGGGCAAGAATGCCGTAGGTCTTCTTGGTGTAGTCGGGCCAGTCGAGGTTGGTCAGCTTGCCTGCTCTGAGGAGACGATGGTTGGACCATTGCGCGAGGGAGATTTCAAAAAGGGGGCTATCCGTATTCTGCCCCGGGAGAGTCGGAGCGAGAGCGGCAGCAGAAGAAGCGGCTAAGAAATGTCGGCGAGTCATATAGTGAAAGGTAAACGCGAGCAGGGAAGGATTTCGAACGAAAAAATCAGTCAGAATGAAGAATTGGGAGCGTTTGGCTGAGGCCTTCGAATTTTGGCCAAAAAACCATTGGAGGATGGGTGTTTTTCAAGCGAGACTTTCACAGAGAAAAGAAAGCTTTCTTACCGCAGTCATGAAATTTGAAAGAAATCTCGGCATTTCTGTAAAAAGGACCTAATTTCTCTCAATTCCAACCGTAAATTTACGATAATGAAAAACTTCCTCATGCTGAGCGGGTTCCTCGCGCTTTCTCTTTTGCCAAGCCAAGTGGCAGCGCAAAAGGCCGGTCCTCAGGACGATCCCGAGTTCCTCAAGAAGTCCGCACTGATGATTGATCGGCACGTGGCGGCGCTTTACAAATCTAAGAAGCTCCAGGTTCCGGAGGTTGTCGATGATGCGACTTTCCTTCGCAGAAGCTTCCTCGTGGCAGCGGGCCGCATTCCCAATTTGGAAGAAGCACGTGCTTTTCTCGAAATCGAAGATTCTGACAAGCGGGAAGCTCTCGTCAGCTATTTGATGAACTCCGATGGCTACCGGAGTCACATGACCAATTATGTTTTGGATATTTTGCGCGCTCAAGAGATTTTCGAAGGAGGGCGTGACCGGAGCGCTTCCCCTTATCTAGGATGGGTTCACACCTCGATTGCCGATAACAAGCCATGGGACCAGATGGCCCGGGAGCTTCTCTCTTCCAAGGGTTCGCTCTGGAGCGAGAACAATGGGGCCGTCGGTTACTTTGTACGAGATAAAGGCATGGAGTTGGACAACCTCTCCAATACCATGCGCATCTTCACGGGCACTCGGATGGAATGTGCCCAGTGCCACGACGATCCTTTCGGTGAATACGAGCGCATGGATTTCTATCACTTGGCCGCCTTTGTCGCGGGTCAACGGGAGGTGAATCCCGACCCTTGGGACAAGGTGTGGAGCGACGTGCGGGATGCCAAAGAGGAGCGCAGTGATTTCGGACGTTTGGTCCGCTGGCTGGGAGACAATGTCCACTACACCTCGCTCGGCGGAGGTGGCGACGGTCGCATTAAGCTTCCGAATGATTATCAATACCGTGATGGTGACCCCGGTGAATACATCGGAGGAAAGACTCCTTTCGGTGATCGGAAAAGGACTTCCGACCGAAAATATAGTGGTGACTCGCGCGAGACGTTCGCGGAATGGATAACGAGCCCCGACAACCCACGCTTCAATGCCACCATCGTTAACCGGATGTGGCAACGGGTGATGGGCCGTGGCATTTGGGAACCAATCGATGAATACAAAGAACCGAGCGACACGATTTCGCCGGCTCTCGTGGGCGACTTGGTGAAGCTGATGCAAACTTTGGACTATGACCTCAAGGCTTTCCAGAATGTGCTTCTCCTCACCAAAACCTTCCAATTCGCAGCCAATAATCAGGCCTTTGATGCTGGGATGCCGCAGTCGTTTAATGGTCGTCAATTGGAGCGTATGACCGCCGAGCAGGTCTGGGATTCGATGGTGACTCTTGTGAAGGGAAATCCTGATGCCCTGCCCAAGCGGAACTTTGGCAAGACCGTCTACTACGATGGCAAGACAGTTCTCGGTGGTAAGAAGACCATGGCCCAGCTGGCAGAAGAGCTTTTGGCGATCAAGACCGCTGGCGAGTATCGCTCCTATGTCAACAACCTCTTGGAACAGATGGATTACAAGGGCGAAAACGGTGCCTCGATGGATATGATGAGTGGAGGTGGCCGCCCCGGTCCCGTGAAGGGAATGGCGCGCGCGTCCGAGCTGCAATCGCCCGCACCCGAGGGGCACTTCTTGCGCCAGTTCGGTCAATCCGACCGCCTGTTGCTGGATTCCGCAACCAACGAGGCCAACATGGCTCAGGTCCTTTCAATGATGAATGGTCATGTCGAAAAGATGGTGGTCAGTAATACCAACTCCGCACTCTACCAAGCCATTGAGGCAGGAAGCACCGACCGCGATAAGGTGCGCTATCTCTACTACGCAGTGCTAGGACGCCCACCATCAGACGGGGAGATGAAGCTTTTGATGCGTGATGTGATTGATGGTTCTATGGAGAGCTATCGCAACTTGGCGTCGGCGCTGCTGTCGACTCACGAGTTTTTGTTTATCCAGTAGTAAGAATTGAAGGAAAGAAGCTATGAAGAAGAGTAATATCCAAAAAGCCGACGAGTTGGATCGCCGTAATTTTATGATCAACGCCGCGCGCTCCTACTTGGGGGTCACGGTCGCGCCCATGTTAGGTGCCTCGCTGGCAAGTCCGGCTTTTGCGCAGTCAGCCCAGAGCGGGCGCAAGGCTGCGGAGCACGTCATTTTTCTAAATATGAGTGGTGGCATGAGCCATCTCGATACCTTCGACGTTAAGCCGGGACGTGACGTCCAGGGTCCGGTGGAAGCCATCTCGACCAAAGGCGACTTTCAGCTTTCTCAATATCTCCCCAAGACCGCCAACGTGGCTGATGAGATGTGTGTGATTAACTCGATGACTTCCCAGCAGGGAGCGCACGAGCAGGGCCAGTATATGCTGCACAGCAGTTATGCTCAGCGAGGCACCATCACCCACCCGTCGATTGGCTCGTGGATTGTGCGTCTCAAAGGTCGCAAAAATCCTACCCTGCCCGGCTTCGTGTCGGTAGGGGGCAATCCTAAGAATGCCTCTTCTGGCTTCATGGGCGCGGAGTATGCGGGTGTCCCTTTAGGGCGCGCGAGTGAAGGACTGAAAGATTCGACCCGCGCTCATACCGTTAGTCCGGAAGACTTCGAGAAGCGCCTCGCCATTGCGGATGCCTTGAACAAAGACTTTCACGAGCGCTACAATGTCCCGCAGGTCAAAGCCTACGAAAGTCTCTACGACGAAGCCGTCAAGCTGATGGAGAGCGCCGATCTCAAGGCCTTCAATATCAATCAAGAGTCAGGCAAAGTCCGCTCCAAGTATGGCAGCAACAACTTTGGGCAAGGTTGCCTTCTGGCTCGCCGACTGGTGGAGTCCGGAGTGCGCTTCGTGGAGGTCACCCTCGGGGGGTGGGATACTCACTATGACAACTTCACCTCTGTAGAGGCCCGCGCTGCCGTGCTCGACCAAGGCTACGCGGCCCTCATGGGAGAGCTTAAGGAAAAGGGTCTTCTCGAATCAACGATGGTCGTGATTGCTACCGAATTCGGACGCACGCCCAATATCGTCGCAGAGCACAACAACGGTCGCGATCACCATCCGGCTGCCTTCAGTGCTGTCATCTCCGGCGGTGGAGTCAAAGGCGGAGTGAAGTATGGTTCTACCGACAAGAACGGCAACCGCATCGACTCGGAGGGGGTCACCCTGCAAGACCTCAATGCTACTATTGCTTATGGCTTAGGTCTGGACCACTCCAAGGTGATCTTCTCACCCAGTGGACGTCCTTTCCGTATGGCGGGAGCCGACAAGGGGATGGGCAGTCCCGTTACTACCATTTTCGCTTAGAGAACTAGGGAGGAACTAGGCGACACGCCAAAAAGTTTTACCAAATGCCTCACGACTCAGCTCGTGGGGCATTTTTTGTGACGGCTTGTGAGGGGGGGCACTGGCGCCTACGCCTTGTAGCAAAGCGCTTACGCCTTGTAGTGTTCCATGACCGTGCCTGCAAAGGGCTTAGCCTTGGCTAGTAGTTGGTCGCGGGTTTCGTTATCCAAGCCTTTGTAATTTCGCAAAAAGGCGATGTTCTCCTCCAACTGAGCCGCAGATTCGCAGCCGGAGACCAACGAACAGATCGGGAGGGAGTAGGCGTAGTGATGCATCTCTTGGGGACCAATGCCCACTTCCTGCAAAGACTGAGTTTTGCCGTGGCTTTCGATAAGGCCCGCGGGCCCTGCCCCCAACATGCGGCCAAAGGCCATCGTCTTCATGGCAAAAATGGCGTAATTATCTTTCTCAAGTTCGGGCAACACGTGGGTGATGAAGGAGTCGTAATGGGGGTCGACCAGGTTCATGGGCATGAGACAGGTGTCGAGCTTCAGCCCGCGTTCGCGCAATCTCTTGAGCATGTGGAGATGGGCCTTGTAGGAGGTGTGGCCCGTGAAGCCCAGATGTCGGGTTTTCCCTTCCTCACGTGCTTTCAAAAACTCATCAAGGACCCCGTTTTCAATTCTCTGATCGATATCGTCCGGGCTGTGGATGCCATGAATTTGCCAAAGGTCGAGCTGTTCAACTTTCATGGCCTTGAGGGATTGCTCGAGCTCTGCGCGGGCTTCCTTGCCTGAAGTCTGAGTTGTCTTGGTAGTGAGATAGATGTGCTCTCGAAACTTGGGCGTGAGGTAACGGCCGTATTGCTTCTCCGCGAGGCCACCACTGTATTGACGAGCATTGTCAAAGCAGCGCACTCCGGATTCGAGGGAATGTTCGATGAGTTTCTGCGCCTCTTTTTCGGATTCGGCTTTGGCAACATGGAAGCCTCCAACCGTGAAGGCGGTCACCGATTCGCCCGTCGCTCCCAGGGGACGAGTCGGGAGCATCGGTCCCAGCTTGTCACTTTTCTGTTCTCCCCGCAGGAGTTGACTAGTTGCGGCAGAAGCAGCGAGGGTCCGGAGAAAGGAGCGGCGATCAGGCATGTCAGTGTGAAGGTATCTTTCAAACTGGGTTTGTCGTCTCTTTTTTATCGCATCAACGATTTCGAGAGCCGGAAGTTTTGAGAGCCGACAGATGAGTTGGTCGGCCCTTTCGTGCCAAAGAGCAGAGGGCTAGTCGTTCGAAAAAAAAAACGTTAAGCCTCCTTCTTGGGAGTCTCTTTAGCAGGCCCTTTGGCAGCCTCCACGGTAGGAACTTCGAGATCAGAAGGAATGATCTCAATCGTCGCTCCATTGGCAGCGTGGGGAATACGGGTCGTCACGATGGAGTGATTCGCGGGGAGTTCGTGAGCCACCACCATGTTCTCGGCGTCGGTCCAGAAGGGCTCAATGTCGCGGCGCAGCAGCTTGAGCGTTTCGTTATCAACCAGCAGAGTCTCGAAAGCATTGCGGAGCGTGTCCCTTGGGATGACGTAAACGTCCTCCAGCAGATTGCCTTGGATTTCGGCAAGCACGGGTTGACCGAGTCGCAACGGCGGGTGGCCGGACTGCAGGCCATAGGGATCGGGAATGCGGGCAATGAGAAAGAGCTCGCGAGAGGTTTCGTCAATCACTCCTTCGCTCCGGACGAGCTGGGCAGTCCAAGTGGGTTCGTTATCAAGCTGATGCTGGGTCAGGCCGTCTTTGATGAGAGCAGGCGTGGCTGCCAAAGTGGTTTGATTTTGAAACGGAGTGAAGGGCAGATCCTTCGGCGAAACAGGGAGCCGCACCTCGGCATAGTCAGTGGCAAAGATATCGCCCAGTTGGGTATTGGGTCCAACCGATTGTCCGGGACCGACGAGACGTTCACGCACACAGCCGTCGAACGGTGCGACAATCTTGGTGTAGAGCTTGTTCCGTTCGGCTTCCGCAAGACGAGCCCGGGCGGTTTTGAGATTAGCGTGGGCTTCCCGCAGTTGGGGGATTCTCAGGACAAGGTCATTGGGCTTCTCAGTGTAGCCCAAGTCCTGCCAGTTCAATTCCGCTTGTTTCGCCCGCGCCTCTTCCTGAGCCAAAGCTGCTTCAGAGCGAGCGACTTGTGCTTCCGCGGCAATGATTTCGGCTTCGCTATCAGTGGCGTCAAGAGTGACCAGAATATCTCCTCGCTTGAAAAAGGCACCCACCTCAAAGTTCGGGTGCAGGCTCTCGATACGCCCGGATATCCGAGGCGTCAGGTTGGTCTCGGTCTGTGCCTGAATGACTCCTCGGGTGCGAATGACGATTTGGTAGTCTTGGGGCTCAAGAGGAATGACTTCCGCTTTTTGGATCACTTGCTGACGCGAGCGGTCTTCACCAGACTTCTCATCCTCCTTCTCCCACTTGTTCATCGCCGCCCAGCCCAGATAGAGCCCGATTCCAAGAATGGGCAGAGGGAGTAAGATGCGGAGCAGCAGTTGCATGACTGGTCCATCATACGTCGGGTCGCCCCCTATTTCCATCGTCGGATTACGACTTTTTTTCGGAAAAGTGAAGGAACGGGCCCTGAATTGCGCTTTTTGGGGCGAATTGACCTCATTGAGGTCGGAGTTTTCGCTCAAATCTGTTCCAAAACGTTGCTCTCGATCCAGCCCCGAGTCTGATTGGGGAGCTCGATATAGGACCAGTTGCTGCGGCTAGTGAGAATGCGACAAGCGGTGGTTGGGCTTGCGTTGAGAATCACGCTTCCGCCTGCGGACGGCTCAGTGCGGACTTCGGTTGCTTCTTTGCTCACGAGGATCGCATTAGGCGGCGAAATTGATTCGCCAGCACCGGGGTGAAAAAAGCGAAGCGCAGCCAACAAGAGCGCCAACACCCCAGTCGCCACCATGCCAAGTAGGGAGGTTCTTTGGACGCGTGAGCTTGGCCTTACGAACCGCACCAAAAGGGCAATGAGGAATAACCAGAACATGAGCAGGAGCAGGCCGTGGAGGAGGGGCGCGGAAAGCTTCTGGGCCCACTCGGGTCTCTCTTTTTGGTAAGCGGGGATTGCCCCCATTTTTCGTTCGAGAAAGTCTAGATTCTGGCGAGCCTCCGGATGCTTGGGATCGAGCCGAAGCGCACGGCGATAGGACACCGCCGCCATCCCGGGATCGTCGAGGCGATAGTAGCAGTTGCCGATGTTGTAGAGCAGATCCGGCGTCGCCTCGTCTTTGAGAACAAGCAAATAGGCGTCGAGAGCTTCTTGATAATTACCATCATTCCAGGCTGCCTGCGCTTGCTCATGAAAAGCAGTTGCCTGTTGTGGTTGCCAAGCGAGGAAAAGGGCGGATAGCACAAGAATGAGTCCGAGTCGCTCCCGCAGACCAGCGAGGATCTCCTGACGGCGGCTGCGAGGCACTTCCACATTTGTTCCACCAGGCTGGAAGCAATTCTGGTCCCTTTCTGCGAGAAGGTCGGATAGGAAGCTGTCTTCCTCGAGGTTATTCGTTTCCGCCAGTTGGGCCGCAGCCCGTAGGAAGTCCGTCGGCTCTTTCTTTTTTTCCAACTCTTGCAGGTCTTTTTGCAGACGCTCCTTGGCCGGATCATGCCGACCAAGCTTGGGCAGTTGTCTCCTGATGATCAGGGCGGCCAGAAGCAGAACGATGGCGAGAAAAGGAAGCTGCCACCAGAACCCGAGGCGGAAGGGCTGCCGAGCTGCGAAAGGCTTCGGCTCGATGAGCCCTAAGATGTCCTGCATTTCGGCAACTGGAATGAGCCCGGCTGGCGGTGCCGCATTCCCGGATGACGAGGAAGCAGGGGCGAGGGTCAAAGGAATGGGCTCGCTACGAAGAACCTCGTACTTCGCGGAGGTGGGGTTGAAAAAGGCGAGGGTGAAGGAGGGCACCTCCTTAATCGGAACGAGAGGGCGTAGAATTTGCGAGAATGAGACCGAGCCTTGGTTGGAGCGGCGGGCCCCTTCCTTCTCGTTGCGGGATGGGGGATAGAGCTTCCAGTTAGATTCCGGGGCGTCGATGAGAGGGGCGGCAAGGGTGTCGAGGTTGCCTTGGCCGGAGACAAGCAAGTCAACCAAGACGGGGTCACCGGGCTTCAGTTCCGTAGTAACATCCAACGCGCTTTCCAAAGTGAACGCTCCGACCGCTCCCCGGAATTCCTTGGGTGCGCCAGCGGGAAGGGGTTTGGCGGAGAAGGTCACTGCAGGAAGCTCCAGCTCCAGATTGTAGCTGCGGCTAAAGTTGCTAAAAAAACCAGGTCGCTGCTCACGCGAGCTCACCTGCACCTGCAAGCCTTGGATTTTGCCCGGACCGACGGTGACCGGACCGTCGCCAAGCGGTGCCGCAAAGGTGACGTAGTTGACGACCTGATAGCGTCTGCCGTCAATACGCACCTCACGCGGGCGGAGGGCATAGGGGGGCCTTGGAGAGACTTGCTGGTTCGCATAGTTGGGCGGGTAGGGGGCCTCCATCCGCCAGGCACCGATATTGTCTTTCTCAATTTCGGCATAGCCAATTGAGCCTACGGGCAAGTCCGTCGGGAAGAGAACCTTGGCTGTGAGAGGGACAGACTGCCCCGCATAGATGGTCCCGCTGGGGTGGAGAACGATGGTTCCGATGCGGTAGCTCCGGGTACCAATCGTCAGTGTTTGCCAGCGGATGCCTTCAGGCGAAAAGACTTCCATCCTGAAGGGTTCACTACTTTTGACGCCGTTCTTCAGCGGAATATTGAAAGCGGGAACAGTGAAGACACCAGTGGCGGCGGAGGAGACCGCAATGTTAGTTGCAGAGATGCGTCGCGCAATGGTGTCGGGTTGCAAGGCCCGGAAGGTCAGCGCGCTGGCCTCCTTGGAGGTGAGGTCTCCCGTCGGGCGTTCCCCAATCACTTGCACGTTGAGCAAGGCCTCTTCACCAACGAAGACTTGTTGCAGCGGAAAGGAAGAAGAGACGTCGCCGGGCTCTTGCCCTCGGGCAAGCGAGGTCAAGAACAGGGCGGTTAAAAGAATGAGGCGCATAGGATGATCGGTTGAAAGTAGAGGCTACCAGTCTTTGTTAGGGGCCGCTTGGCGGCGGTTTTGGCGGAGAGCATCTTTTTGAAAGTCGGCGTTCTCTTCGAGAATGCGGCGTGCGAATTCTTCGGCGGTTTCGTCCTCGCGTGGAGCCGGGCCTTGCTGTTGCTGCTGTCCGTTGGGTGCTTGGCTTTGTTCATCACCCTCTTGACCTTCCTGACCTTCTTGCCCCTGCTGCTGTTCGCCGTCTTCGGCTTGTTCTCCCTCTTCTTGATTTCCTTCTTGGCCTTCTTGCTCCTCGCCTTCGTTGCCTTGTTCGCCGTCTTGGGGGTCTTGCCCCTCGTCGTTTTCCTCGCCTTCCTCCCCGTTTTTACTTTCGTTCTGCTGCTCACCTTCGCCGCCTTCTTGCTCCTCGTTCTCCTCGCTTTCTTCGCCCTCTTCGCCCTCTTCTGACTTCTGTTGCTCTTCTTGCTGCTGTTGCTGTTGCTGTTGCTTGAGTTTTTCGAGGGCTTCTTCGGTCGCTTTGCGATTCTCGAACGAGGCTTCGTGTTGATCGTCTATCTCAAGCGCGGAGTCGTAGTGCTTGAGCGCATCTTCGAGGTATGAGATCGGCTCCTCGAGTCCGTCTTCGGAGTTTTGCGCTTTTTTCATCGCACGATGGAATAGGGAGTTAGCGAGCTGGCTGTGAGCATCGCGCTGGAGCTTCTTGTCGTCGCTCAAGAGAGCCTCCGCAAAAGCATCGCCAGCAGCGGAATAGTTGCTGGCTTGGTAATGGGCGGAACCCTGCCCGAAGCGAATGCGAGCCAGTTCCTCGGGGTCTGCGTTTTGCGCCGCTTTTTCGAAGTGCTCCAGTGCTTTCTCACTGTCACCCTTCTTGAGCGCCCGCGTTCCGAAAAATCCTTCCAAGGGATGATTCCATGCGTGGGCATCGGGGCTGCTGCCGAGCAAGGCGAGAGCCACCCAGGCCAGCGCCATCGGTGTTTGCGTCACCGCTCGAGGTCGGGAGGGAGACCACAGGAAGCGAAGGAGGAGGCTGGCGATCATAAAAAAGAGGGCAGGGATGAGAAACCATTGGAAGCGGGGGACTGGCGTCCTTTGTATCCGCCCCTCATCCTCGAAAGCGTCGAGACGGCGGATGACCGTGTCAATTTTTTCCGCGAAATCTCCGCCCACCCCTTCGAGGTAAAGTCCGCCCGTATCACCAGCGAGAGTGCGCAGTGGTTCGGGATTGAGACGAGAGAGAACAGGGCGCCCTGTTCGGTCCCGAAAGCGACCATCGCTCTGCTCCGGATCGGGCACGAAGTCACCTTCCAAGGTGCCCATACCAATAGTGACCACGAAGACACCCGCCTGCCGGGCATCGAAGGAAGCATCCTCCAGTTCCCCTTCGTGCAGTTCACCATCAGAGATCACAATCAGTCCATGGGTCCGTTGCCCGGTCTCCTTGAAGGTCTTGGTCGCGAGGTTGACTGCGTCGGCCAAGTTTGAGCCACCGGACGGGACATTGGTTTCGTCTAACTGGTCGAGCGTCTCCCGCAGAGCATTGTGATCGACGGTGAGGGGTGCTTGTAGGGAAGCCGATCCCGCAAAGGCAAGAAGCCCGATGCGGTCGTTAGGAAAGCGCTCGAGCAACTCGTAGACGGCTGTTTTGGCCGCATTCAGTCGGTCGGGTGCCACGTCGCGCGCGAGCATCGAGCGAGAGGCATCGACCGCGATGATCAGATTCCGACCCTTAACCAGCGCCGTGGTCTCCTTTTCCCCCGCAATGGGTTGCGCCAAGCAAATGATAAGAAGCACGAGCGCAAGAAGACCACAGCCAAGAGAGAGCCAGCGCGAATACGACGAGGCGGGCGCGGCTAGACTTTTGCGCAAACGTGGTGCCACCAGTTTTTGCCACGCAAGCTTGCGCTGCTTCTCCGCCAAGAACGCTCCCAGCGCAAGCAGCGGAACAAGGAGGAGAAGAATGAGAAAAGCAGGTTCGGCTAAAGTCATGAGTGAGAGCTGATGATGAGCGTTGGGGCGTGATTAAGGTTGGGGCGGAAGGGCCAGCGCTTGCGTGACGAGGGCCGCAAAGGCAAAGAGGGCCGCCACCGCCACGACCCAAGGGTAGAAGTCGTAGGATTGCACGGTGCTGGAAACCCGCGCTTCTGATTTCTCCAATTTGTCAATGCTGGCAAAGGTGTCCTCAAGAGCGGTGAAATCGCGAGCGCGAAAAAATTCCCCCTCCGTGACTCGCGCGATTTCCTGCAGCGTCTCAACGTCAAATTCTTGCCGGGGAATCGCCATCACATTGCGACCCACGCGACCATCCTCAGTCCCGATCGCAATGGGGTAAATCTTGATGCCAAGCTCAGCCGCGAGTTCAGCCGCTTGTTTGGGAGAAAGCTTGCCCGAGTTCGAGGCCCCATCTGTGATGAGCACAATGATTTTGGACTTCGAGTCGCGGGCATCAAGGCGAGTCGAAGAGGCGGCAATCGCCGAGCCAATAGCCGTCCCTTGCTCGACGATATCATTGATGCGAACGCGCTCGATGGATTCCTGCAGCCAGTCGTGATCGAGGGTCAGCGGGCACACCGGATAGGGTTGTCCCGAGAAGACCACCAGACCCATCCGGTCATTGGGCCGATTACGAACAAAGGGCTTCAGCACCAGCTTCGCAGCTTCGATACGGGGAATAGTCCGGCGGGAGCTGGGGGGGAGAAAGTCAGGGATGTTCATCGACTCGGACAAATCGAGGGTAATAAGGATATCGATCCCCGAGGCCTTCCGCGCGGTAAAGGTCTCCTGATGCTGGGGCCGGGCCAGTGCAATCAAACTCGCCGCCAGTGCCAAAGACAGGAGCAAAAGAGAAAGTCCGCCAGGGCGCATCCGAGGCTTAGACCCCAGCGAACCGAGGATCGAGAGAGACGAAAAGGCAATCGAAGACTTCGCTCCCTCGCGCAGCTGGAGAAACCAACACGCAGGAATCAGAAGCAGGCCTAGGAACCAAAAAGGGGCCGCAAAAGTAAGCTGGCGAAAGAATTCAAGCATCGTCTTCGGAAGAGGTAGTGTCAGCGCCGGACTCAGCGGACTCAGGTTGGGCAAGGAGATCGAGGATCCTCAGGCCCTTGTCAATCAGGGCCCCCACTTGCTGCGGATCGGCACGAGGAGGAGCATACTGCAGCGAGGCAAGCTCACCCAGAAAGTCGGCGGTCTTGCCTTTAGCCGGCTCCAGCACATGGTGGAGCCGCTGGCGGTCGGTCAGGAATTCCTCGCGAGTTTGGTAAAGTGCGGAATCAGATTTCGAGTCCGTTAGAAACTTTCTCACGACTATGGAAATACGGGTAGAGAGCTCCGCCAACGGCGTCTCTGCCGGAAGAGAGCGAAGGGCTAAAAGATTGCGACGAGCCTCCGCGAACGGATTCATCCGGGGCTGAGCCAAGCCCGTCAGATTCGTCTTTTTGAGAGCGACAAAAAGAATGAGACCGAGCGGGATAAAGATGAGCACCAGAATCAGCAGCGCAAACCAACCCGGGATGCCAGGCAGGTGAGGGGAGGGGGCAAGCATCTCCCTCGGCAGCTTGGGAGCCTCCGGTTCCGGCGCCGCCATCTGCTCACGAGCACTCGCAGCGGCAGGCGGGGCCAGTAGCGACTCAATACTTTCCTCGCTCGCAGTCTGCCCGTGCAAAGAAGACAAAAGAAAAAAAAGAGCCACCCCCACGAAAAGCTTCGCCAATAGAACGCGGCCCCCAAAAGGCCACCTTACAAATAAGGATAAAGGTAGGCACTGATTCATGAATTCTTTCGTTTCGCTCTCTGCTGAAAAAGCGTGTGCATCGCCTTGAAGGGATCCTCGTCGGTAGCCAAAGAGGCAAAGTCAATATCGTAGCGCTTGAAAATCTTCAGCACACCCTCGCGATGCCGTCGAGTCAGCTTGGCAAACCCCATTCGCACATTGCTATTCGAAGTATTCACCACCCGCTCGTAGCCACTTTCCGGATCAACCAACGTCACCTTGCCCACCGAAGGCAGCTCGCGCTCAACCGGGTCAAAGAGGCGCAACGCAACCAAATCGTGCTTCTGCGAAAGCGTCGCCAGCGACTTCGAGAAATCGGCCCCGATAAAGTCCGAAAGTAGAAAGACCAATGACTTCTGGCGAATCGCTTGCATCATCACCTTGGTAGCGAGCGGGAAGTTGACCGCACCGCGTGGGGCAGGGGTCGCCAGAATTTCCCGGATACAACGGAGGATATGTTTCGTCCCCTTCGCTGGAGGCAGGTAAAGAACAGGCTCGTCTGCAAAAAGCAACAGACCCACCTTATCCCCATTATCACGCGCGGAAAAAGCAATCAACGCCGCCACCTCCGCAGCCAGCTCTCGCTTCGACAAACGCACCGACCCATAATCCATCGAAGCCGAGATATCGACCGCAATCACCGCCGAAAGCTCGCGCTCCTCTCGGAATTTCCTGATAAATGGCGTCCCCAAACGAGCCGTCACATTCCAATCGATAAACCGAATCTCATCGCCATGCTGATACTCGCGAAACTCGTCAAAATCGAGTCCTTGCCCCTTGAACGACGAGTGGTAATCGCCCGCAAAAGTCTCCTTCACCAAGCGCTTGGCCCGCAGCTCGAGCCTGCGCACCCGGGCCATGATTTCTTCAATATCGTCAGCGTCCTTCAAAGCGTCTTCACAGAAACGATAAAGCCCACTTCAATTGTCTCAAGTTCCGAACTCGTGTTCTTTCCTCCCCAAAAATCTCCCAACAATCCCAAAACCCATTCCCCAAAAAACCAAAAAAACAAAGCCAGCCCAAAAAATCCTGCCAATCCAGTTAATCCTGTCAAAAAAAACAGAACCCACTCCCCAAAAAATTCCGTAAATTCCGTAAATTCTGTCAAAAAAAATCCTCACACCCCCAAGTCATCCAAAGGACTCCCCATCACATCCCCCGGTCGATTCAACACATGAGTATAAATCTCAGTCGTCCTCACATCCTCATGCCCCAACAACTCCTGCACCGTTCGGATATCCCGCCCACTTTCTAACAAATGCGTCGCAAAAGAATGTCGCAACGTATGGCAACTCACCTTCTTCGTCATCCCCGCCCGCAAAGACGCCGCCTTCACCGCCTTCTGCAGCCCATTCTCATTCACATGATGCCGACGCACCTTCTGACCCCTCGGATCCACACTTCGCTTTTGAGCAGCAAAAACCCAAAACCACGACCACTCCTTACCCCAATTGGGCGCCTTTCTATCGAGCGCATGGGGCATCCAGACCCCCGCCACCGAATCCTTTCGATCCTTCTCATACAACACCTGTATCTCCCTCAAGTGCGCCCTCAGCCGTTTTTCCAAACTCTTCGGCAAAGGCGTTCTTCTATCTTTCCGCCCCTTGCCCTGCCTCACCATAATCATTCCCAAATCAAAATCGATATCCTTCACCCGCAACCGAACCGCCTCCATCAAACGCAAACCCGAGCCATACATCAACTCCGCCATCAAGCCCCACGTGCCCTCCAGCTCATCGATAAGCGCGCGTACTTCATTCTTCGACAACACCACCGGAACCCGCTTCTTCGGCGCCGCCACCTCAAAGGAGCCGAACATCGGCTGATCCATCCCCAAACCCTCTCGAAAAAGAAAAACCAACGCACTCAACGCCAGCCTCTGAGTCGCTGGTGCCACCTCACCCTCCAGCGCCAACCCCTCCAAAAATAACTGCCCATGCTCCGTAGTCGGCAACCCCGAACCCTTCACCTGCAACAAAAACCTCTCCGCCCACCTCAAATAAGTCTCCTCCGTCCGAATCGCGTAATTCCGGCCCCGTAGCGCCAAAAGAACCCTCACGAGAATCTCAATCTGCGGCGCCCGCAAGCCCTTCGCCCTCAGTCTTGTCTCATAATTTTCCTGCGACACTCTATCGACAATCTTCCCTCGGTTCATCACCAGCATGAGCTCCGCCTCAAGGCCCATCCAATCGAACTCCAACGCCCATTTTTCCCTCAAAAGCTCACCATGGGCCCATCGCATCGCACGGACCCCTTGGCGAATCTGAAACTCCTCAAAGCGTTCATCTTTCGCCAAACCAAGAATCCAATCCTCAAAAATCTCAGTTCGATTCCGACCAGATTCATCCTCTCGCAGAACCCGCCCCCATTTCCGCAGCCAAGTTTCATAAAAGGGCAAAGAATCCTTGGAAGCCCCTCTCGCCATTGCAAAGTTCTTAAACTCTCGCGAAAAATCCTTCTTCGAAATCGACTTCCGTCTAAAGTTCTGGTCATTCTTTGCCATAAAAACCGTAGAACCTATGAACACCTCCGAAAGTCACTCCAAATTCATAATAACGGAATTAGACAGAAGGAGATAATTTGACATTCGCCCCCAATCTGTCTAATTGACGTTCTGCTTAAAAAAAAGAGATTGTAATACACACGTTTCCGGGTTTCCATACACCTATGAAACGGACGAATATTGTTCTGGACGAGAAAGTCGTCGAGGAGGCAATCAGGTTTACTGGTTTGAAAACGCAAAAAGACGTCGTTGATTTTGCGCTTAGAGAGCTGGTGCGGAGGCAAAAGATAGCGAGGCTACAAGACCTCGAGGGTAAGATTGATTGGGAAGGCGATTTAGCCGAGATGCGAGCTAGTCGTGACCTATGCGAGTTTTAGTAGATTCTAG
>CAZGXV010000027.1:0-39382 GCA_964529725.1 uncultured Roseibacillus sp. | reverse complement strand
GTGGGGCGGGATGAAGGCCGCGCTCCGATGGTGGGGTTCGCACATGAAAATAGAAAATTGGCTCGCGTTTGTGAGCCACTAAGCATCTAGTTGATAGCGTGAACAACAGGCTATACACAACTCTCTTTCTGCTTCTACAAACCTTTTCCCTCTTTGCTGAGACTGACTCCTTCGGCTACCGGGGCCAGATTGTTCTTGGCAATGAAGCCAACTTCCAGAGCATCCGTACCATTGGAGGAGGGCTCACTCCCTCCTCATTGGACGACGGGGTTGTCGAGGTGACGCTGACCTCTCCTTTCACCTTTTACGGCGAAAGCTATTCGGAAGTGCGAATGTCGACCAACGGCTACCTCGCTTTCTCCAATCCCCCTGCGGACGATGGAACTGACTTCAACAATTCGAGCATGGTGCCGGACCAGAGCAGCGGACCGGCTCGTATCTTCGCCTTTCATGACGACTTACAAGTAGGAAGTGTCGACTCCCTCTTTTTCGAATACTTTCCGCTCGGCCTGTCCAACTCGAGATTTAGGCCCAACGTTGGAGTGGCGGTCTTCGAGTGGTCTGGAGTTCAAAGATTCAGTGTGAACGATAGTGCTCTCACTTTTCAGGCCCTTCTCTTTGACGACGGCTCCATCGAAATCAATTTTTCTTCCGGTGGAACAAGCCAATTGGTCTTCAACCCCACCATCGGAATCCAAGATGAAAGCGGCACCATCGGGCTCGACTTTTTCAGCGAAACGATGACCACCTCAGCAGCTCCTTCGCGGCGTTCCTACCAAATTCTACCTCCCCGGGTGGTGGTCACGACCGCTGTATTAGGTGCATCGGGCTCACTGGAGGATGTCGTCATCTCTGCCCCCAATCCGGCTCATGTTGAATTCGAGCCCAGTGTCTTTTGTGGAGGCCCCAGCAACGTCATTTCGTTGGTTCGGCCGAGTGACAACATCGTCAACGCTCTCGATATCTTTGGGTCCGAACAAGTGGTGACCATTACCGCCAAAAACGTGGAGGGAATTACCCTCACGGGCGAAGGTGCCACCAACCAAAGTGGTGCACTTGTCCGCAATGGATCGACGGCTCGCATTTTTCTGGAAGGACTCAATTTTACACATGGAAGCAATACCTCTTCCTCTGGCGGCTCTGGATTGGGAGGAGCTCTCGCCAATAGCGGCGGCGGTGAGATGGTAGCTATTGATTGCGCCATTATCTACAATGAAGCCAATTTGGGCGGAGCCGGCCTCCTTTGCGACAACTCATCACGCACCCGTTTGACCAACTGCACCTTGTCCGAGAATGATTCTATCCTCGGGTCGGCGGTGCTCGTCCGACCGGGAGCCGAAGTGACCTTGGTTCACTGCACGGTGGCGAGTAATGCCGGTGACGGCGCGCTCTTTACGGATGGGGCTGCCACCCTCACTCTCGACAGTTGCATCGTCGCCAATCTGGGTGCAACGGGCAGTTCCGAAGTCAATGGCAACAGCGGAGGAACTCTTATCCTACGACGTTCGAACCTCATTCGTTCAAATAGCGGCCCCTACCAAAACCAGCTGAATCCAGGCAGCTTGATTGGAACGTCAAGCGTTCCTGTGAATGCTGCACTTGTGGGTGACCGAAAGGAGGGTAGCGGGCTCGCTCTCAATGGGGGCTTCACCTTCAATCTTCTCCCTACCCCGGAGTCCCCTGCCATCAATCGCGGGAGTCTACCGGGTAAGGATCAGCGGGGTCGCTTCCGAGTGGGTTCTGCTGATTTGGGTGCCACAGAAGCTGAGTGGGGCGACACTCTTTCTTCTTTCGATCCGTTCGCAACGCCAGTCTTCGACTTTATGACTGCTTCGGAAGTCTTCACGGCTGAGCCGACTGATTCGTTTTTCCGCAATGACTCCAGTTTGGCCAATGACAACGACGAAACCACTCCCACGGTCACCAGTGCTAACTGGGGAATCACCTTCACAACTGAGATGAAACCGAGGGCTCTCGTGCCCCGGGGAATCCGTTACTTCGATTCTTCATCGACACCGGATTTGTTCTTATTCTACGGCACCAACGATGGTATCAAGTTCGAGCTCTTAGGAAGTGTCGACCTCGATAGCATCGCAGGAACGGGCTCGAAAGAGTTTTTTCTGAAATCATCATCGGTGTCACCAAGTCATCTTTTGAGCCGAGGATATCGGCAATTTCGCCTGCAAATGGAAAGCAGCCGCCCGGGTTTTGGAGGCAATGGCATTGATGAATTCGAAATCCTGGTCGCTCCACCAACACCGGATATCTATGCTATCCGCCAACCTGCTCAGGGCAACTTCCTCTTATTAGACGCCGAAGTGAAGCCTGGCCAAACGTATGATCTCTTCCAAGGGAGTGACTTGGAGGCGGGCTTGACATTCAACAGCTCGTTCACTGCGTCCAGCAACCCGGGAGTCTTTGCTGCTACCCTCATCGTCGGAAAACCCAGTCCCGAGCGTGGATTTTATCAACTACGCGAACGCCCCTAACGACCCGCCGGGAATAAATTGGTTCCGGTCTGCGTCTTGCTATTATGCTACGAATCATTTTAGCTTCTCTGCTGTGTGCTTTTCCAGTCTTGGCAGACCAAGACAACTCCAAGGTCCATGGCTCTCTTGACAATATCGAGTGGGGTACGCACTGGGCAGGAACTCAGGTAGAGAAAGCCGCCGACTTGAAAGGCAAAGTCACCCTTCTCGTCATCTGGGGGGGATGAGTGGGTTGTCGGCAACTCACCCCGGGGATGGTCGGTCTGGCCAACTCCCTGAAAGACCAACCCTTCCACATGATCGCCTCTTATTGTCAAGGCGGCCCCAAGGAAAGAGCCCTCGCACTTCTTGAGCGAAACAGGTGGAGCAAGAAGATGAAAAACGTGTCGGTGATGCGGTTTACCGACTTCCCGAAAGCTCCCGTCGAGTTCGTCCCCTACTACCTCATTTTTGACCATACCGGTAAGCTTCGCTACAACCACATGGCTGGTCCCTATCATGGCGGGAACGGTAATACTTACCAAAAGCTCGTTAAGGAGTTACTGAAAGAAGTTCCTGCCTCACGCTAACGAACAAATCGAACACCTATTCCCTAGCGGTGATTCTGTTGAGCGACCAATTTTTTCCCTTCTCTGAAGAGAACGAGAGTTCAAAGAAGACTGCAAGGCAAGAAAGGTCCGATGGCGAACTCGACCATCAGGTTTGAAGCTCAGAACGATGTTTTCCTCTCTTCTCTCATTGAGAAGGTCACTTCCCGGCAACGGAGCACTCAAGATTCTCGTCCCCACCGTTCAGCAACTTTCCTGGCAAACCGAGTAGTCCATGGCCCTTTCACCTTTGTGGTGGGAGGGCCATTGCGCTCTAGTAGTCGGTCACGCCCCCTCCGTTTTTCAGCGCTTCCGAACGTCGCTTGCTATCATCATCAGAAATTTTGTTTCCGTGCTCATCCTCCATACCACTGATCTGACGTTTCTTGCTCCGCGCATTTTCCCTCGCCATTTTGCGTTGCTGGTAGGAAGGAATCGTCTCGAAGCCGGGGATGGGGGCCATCCACCAACCGAAAAACTGGCCGGACACGAGTAGAACTGCGCCAGCGAAAACGAGAGTGATGAATGATTTCATGATGACAGAATATCATGACAGCCAAACCAATGAAAGCAAGAACCCGGAGCTGAAAAGCGCAAAGTTGCCTTGCTTCTTGAGGGGCAAATCATGAGGCTGGCACCCTTGAAGGCGAAGAACATCCTCATCACCGGTGGAGCAGGTTTCATTGGCTCCCATCTCTCCGAACTCCTCATTGCAGAAGGCAATCGGGTGACCATTCTCGACGACTTCAATGACTATTACGACCCCGAAAACAAGGAAGCTAATCTCTCTCGCTTTCGCGAAAAAGTGGAGGTCATTCGCGCTGATATCCGTGACGCCGTGGCGGTGGAACGAGCATTCGCAGCGGGCAACTTTGACAGCGTCGTTCATCTGGCAGCACGGGCGGGAGTGCGGCCCTCGATTTCCGATCCTAAGCTCTACGTCACCACTAACATTGATGGGACTTTCAATCTGCTCGATGCCTGTCGCTACCACAAGGTTCCGCAGTTCATCTTTGCCTCTTCTTCTTCCGTTTATGGAGTGAATGAAAAAGTCCCTTTTTCGGAGACCGATGCCCTCACTCGCACCATCTCTCCCTATGCCGCGACCAAGTTGGCTTGCGAACAAATTTGCTCTAACTACTCGCACTTGTTCGGAATTCGCATCATGTGCCTGCGCTTTTTTACCGTTTATGGACCGCGCCAAAGACCCGACCTCGCCATCAATAAGTTCACCAAACGCATCTTAGCCGGCGAGGAAATTGAGCGCTATGGCGATGGTAGCACCCGACGAGACTACACTTTTATCAGCGACATCGTGGCCGGAATCCGGGCTTCCCTCGCCTACGACAAGACCGATTTTGAGATCGTCAACCTCGGCGGCTCACACACCACCACTCTATCTGAACTCATCGAAACGCTAGAAGAGGTTATTGGTAAAAAGGCCCTCATTAAGCAACTCCCCGACCAACCCGGTGATGTCCCCCAAACTTCGGCCGATGTTTCCAAAGCGAAAGCAATTTGGAATTGGGAGCCCGAGGTCTCTCTCAAAGAAGGCCTCACCCAATATGTCGAATGGTATCGCGAACGAGGACGTTAAAGCCCTCGGTGAAGGCACCCAAGCACCAAGCCTCCTTCCGGGACGCAGTCTAAGAACTTGAATCAAGAGAATGAATCCCAACCAATTCCGCTAGCCGAGGCCAAAAGGATATGGAACTTGCAAGAGCAGAACATGCCGCTATCGAAGGAGGACAAAGAATTGGTCGCGTAAGCAGCGATTTGTCAGATATGGAAAAGCCACGGAATTCGGCTGAACGATGGGAGCGAGTCGTCAGATGCCAATTCCAAGCACTCAAAGAACTCTCCGCAGAAAATCACTGCCTCCTAAAGCCCTCCCAATTGCCTAAAATCAATTTCGGCAAAGGTGGAACGGAGCACTTCATCTACCACCACATCGAACAAGGTCGTTTTTGGAAAACGACCTTCCCCAATCTGGCTGGCTTTGAGCCTTCGGGATACTTCACGCCAGCGGTTTACTTGCGACGGCTACGGCCCTCCAACCTCATCTTCAGCGACTGTCACGACCGCAACTTCATCCGCACTCCAAGCGAGTCCATTGTCGCTATCGACGTGCAACCTCTTCTACCAGAAGGCGGTCAGTTCGAATCAGTCATTCCTTGGCAAGCTACCTCATGAGTTCTACCCGCAGCCTCACACAGCAGTTCTTCTTTCTCCTTCTGGGAGTGACTGTTCTCCGCCTCCTTTGGCACCTCATCTTCAATCCTATCGGCATCACCGGTGACGAGGCCTATAACTGGGATTGGGGACGGCACTTGTCGTGGGGCTACTACTCGAAGCCTCCTGGCTCCGCTTGGCTACATGGGCTTGTGGGATTCCTCACCAACGACTCTCTCTTTGCGATTAAGGCCACCGCCACTCTTTTGGCCGGTGGTAGCACTCTCTTTTTCTTTCTCACCCTAAAGCATCTGTTCAAAGAACAGTTCGCCTTCTGGGTGAGTGCGGTCTATCTCCTCTGCCCGGGACAGTTGATGGTCTCGTCCATTCTAACAGCCGACGCCCAACTTCTGCTTTACTGGAATCTCTCTCTCTTCGCCACCGTCCACATTCTTTTTCCCAAAGAAGCGAGTAAACCGCACCCGGGCTATTTCGCCCTTCTCTTTTTCGCCATGGCCCTGGGGCACCTCGCCAAGCAGATGATGCTCATTCAGTTTCCGCTTCTCATCCTTGCGGTCATCTTCATCCGACCTTCACTTTTTAAGAACCCCCTGCTCTACCTCGCGCCGCTGGCCTCTCTTGTCAGTTTGCTCCCGCCTCTTTACTGGAATTCGCAAAACGATTGGATCACGATCGAACACACGGCCCATCATTTCGATGAAAAAAAATTCGACATTCTCGATATCCTTGAGCGTTTTGGTGCCCTCCTCGGCCTCTCCGCGATTCTTCTCACTCCGTTGGCGGTAGCAGCCATTCCTCGCTCTCTCAAACTGTGGTTCAAAGAAAAGCGCGGTCTCGACTCCAAAACCGTTTTTCTCATCCTTTATGGGACCCTTCCCTTTGCAGTCATGTTTCTCATGACCCTGCGCCAAGAAGTGAACCCCAACTGGCCCGCAGTTTACCACGGTGGCACCCTCGCCCTGGCGGGGATTTTCTATGCATTTCGACCGGGGAACGATGGTCTGACCAAGGCTTGGCAGACTACTCTCCGCCTCACTGTCGCTTTGACCTCGGTGATTTTTATCGGCTTCATCTTTGCGGAATTTTTGTTCGCGAATACCCCCTTAAAGGCCCAGCGCCGCACCTACTGGGGGTACCCCGAGCTCTCGGCCAAAATCGCCAGTCACAACCCCGAGGGTGACCATGCCATTATTCTGCGCGGGCATCGGGATGGTGCTTCCGAGTTTGCTTTCAACATGCCGGGCAAGCCGGAAGTCCACGTTTGGAACGAACGTGACACCATCGCCCATCAGTATGATTTTTGGGCTGGCCCGGAAGTGGGGACTCCAGCTTTGCTCATTATCGAACAACGACGGAAAGGTAAGGATGTCGAAATCACAGACCGGATGCGCGAATCCTTTGAAGAGTTTGAGTTCTTGGGGGAGTACGAGCTCCATCCTTCGCGAGGCGGCTATCCCCGCTTTCTGGTCTATCGGACTTCACCCATCAAATCTTGGCCTTCGCCTGTTGAGGGGTCACGGCAATAAGAAGTGACGCCGCCACCTCTCGCGAGAGTTCTTCTTTAACCAAGGTCAGGCCGCCCGTAGAGCGTGTAGCCCGTGGAATCCTCGACGTGGACATCGAAGAACTCGCCGGTCATGCGCTCGGCATCGCCATCGAAGATCACGATCTTGTTGTGCACCGTGCGTCCGCTGAGACGCTCCTTGTTGGTCTTGCTCGGCCCCTCACAAAGCACCTGCTGACGCGTGCCGATGAGGGTGGCATTCTTGGCTTTAGTGAGTTCGCCCTGAATACGCAGTAACTCTTGATTGCGCTCTTCCTTCACCCGCTCGGAGAGCTGGCCGTCCATCTCGGCGGCTGGGGTGTCCTTGCGCTTGGAGTAGCGGAAGATGAAACTGTTATCGAAACCAATCTGCTTCACACAATCGACGGTGGCTTGAAAGTCTTCCTCTGTTTCGGTGGGAAAGCCGACGATGATATCGGTCGTAATCGCCATGTCGGGGCGGGCCGCCTTCATCTTTTCGCAAATGGCGATGAACTTCTCGTTCTTATAGGGACGACGCATCGCTTTCAGGATGCGATCACTGCCACTTTGCATCGGGAAATGGATGTGGGAGCAGAGCTTGGGAAGATAAGTGAAGGCCGCCACCAAATCATCTCGATAGCCAATGGGGTGCGGACTGGTGAAACGAATGCGCTCGATGCCTTCTACCTCATGCACCGCTTCTAACAATTGCACGAATGGCGATTTGCCATCCACTTTCTCGAACTCGGTGCGGCCGTAGAGGTTCACGATCTGCCCTAACAAAGTGATTTCTTTGACGCCCTCGTCGCGCAGTTGTTTGACTTCGTCGACAATCTCGCCAATGGGCCTGCCTCGCTCTTTGCCCCGCGTATCCGGAACGATGCAGAAGCTACAACGCATGTTACAGCCCTGCATGATACTCACGAAGGAGCTGGCTCGTTTTTCTTCCGAAGGAACATGGTCCCGGATCGTGTTCTGGCTTCCATCCTCCTCTTCGATATCGACGAGTCCTTCGGAAATCGGCTTCGGTTTCCCATTGCCTCCGAGGGGTCGGATATTGACCTCGTCTTCTACTCGGGTGCTCACCATCTCGCCGCCAACCTCATCCATCCGACCCACGAGCCGAGTCTTTAAAATGCCATCCACATGATGGAAAACCTTGTGGTACTTCTGCGTCCCTACCACGACATCGAGATGAGGAATGCGGTCAAAGAGCTCCGCCCCCCGACTTTGCGCCATACAACCCATGAAGCCGTAAACCACGTGGGGCCGCTCTTCGCGGTGCTTGCCCATCATGCCCATCTTGCCCAAGGCCTTTTGCTCGGCTTGGTCCCGTACGGAACAGGTATTGACCAAGATGGCATCAGCATCCCTCTCATCCTTGGTGAGCGTGTAGCCACCGTCCACGAACTCGCGAGCAACCTGCTCGGAATCGCGTTCGTTCATTTGTCACCCGTAGGTCTTGATAAATACTTTCGGCATCGCTTGGGAGGGCGAGGGTTTAACGGAAATCTAGCAAAACTCAATCCCCGAACAACGGCAAAAAAAGAGAGCAGAGGATTTCTCCTCTGCTCTCGATAAAGACTTAACCAGACGGTCTACTTTAGAAGTAGAAACGCATTCCGATCTCAACATTGGTGAGGTTGTCACCAATCTCGTCAGCGACGCCGAAGACATCGTCAGGAGACCAAGAATAGTTGACGCCAGCGTAGACAGCCATGTGGGAGCGGATGAAGTACTTAAGACCGAGCTCACCAGTGAAGGCGAAACCCTCGGCACCGAAGACTTCCTCGTCACCGACAAAGCGGTCACCAGTAGCGGCGTAAGAGACACCGAGACCAGCGTATGGGACCCACTTAGTTCCAGTCGCGAAGTTGTACTCGGTGAAGAGTCCGAAGCGGCTATTTTGAAGAAGGTCGCCGTCCTCACCAGACCAGTCGACAGCGAACCCAACTTCCCAGTTGTCCTGAATGAACCAACCGTAAGTGAAGTTAAGATCCCAAGCGACTCCGTCGTTGAGGTCGAGGCTACCACCGATACCGAGCTCTTGAGTTCCCGCTGAAAGCATTGGGAGAGAGTTGTCGGCAACGTTCAAGAAGCCTGAGTTTCCGTCGGACTGCTGGAGACCAACGCCGTCATTGACGACACCACCTGCAAAAGCAGAGGTAGCTGCCGCCATAGTTCCTGCGATGAGGAGTGTTGCGTGTTTTTTCATGTTTCGTTTTTGGGATGGGGACAGCAGCGGTAGAAAATTCTGAAAATCTCTTTTGCTGCTGCCGGAAACAAAGAGTCATAAACTTGCCTGCTTGGCTACATGAATTTTATTCACTCATTGACAAAAAGTCCTTAGCCTATGCTAATTACAAAGCACCCGTGCAACTTGCAACCAAGCTCTATGCTTCCTCTGATTGACAGCTTTCTTCTCTACTTGGCCACCGAACGCGGCCTCTCTGCGGCCTACCAGCTATCGGTGCGGCAATCCCTTGATGCCCTTGCGGAGTGGATGCTGCAAAATGAGATCCAAGGGCCTTCAAAATGCACCATTGATGACCTGACAAACTTTTTAAGCTTTCGAAGAAAAAAAGGACTCTCCGCAGCCTCCCAGCGGGTTCTTGTTGTGCATCTTAAAATCTTTTTCCGCTTCCTTGTCACGCGTCACGGGTTCACTCATGACCCTGCCGAACCACTCCTTTCACCTAAAGAACCAGCCAAACTGCCCGAGACCCTTTCCGCTGATCATCTCCGTAATCTGCTCGATTCGATTGACCCAAGTAAGCCCCTCGGCAAACGTGACCTGGCCATTCTCGAGCTTTTTTATTCCTCTGGACTACGACTCTCCGAACTTTGCCAAGCCCGTTTAGAAAACCTCGACGAAGATGATGCCATCCTTCGCGTCACTGGCAAAGGCAACAAGACACGCCTCGTGCCAGTGGGCAACCGAGCCCTGCAAGCAATCGCTCAGTATCTCGTGAGCGAACGACCCGAGCTCGTCAAAGCGGGCAAGACCTCATCCCATGTCTTCCTGTCTATTCGCGGCGGTCCCCTTTCGCCGGACCGTGTTCGCCAAATCGTGAAGCAGCGCGCGCAGCAGGCGGGGCTCCCCCACACCATCTATCCCCACCTTCTCCGGCACTCGTTCGCTACCCATCTCTTGGAAGGAGGAGCCGACTTACGGGTGATCCAAGAGCTACTGGGCCACGCTGATATCTCGACGACGCAGATTTACACCCACTTGGACCAAAAACACCTGATGCAGACTCACCGGAACCATCACCCGCGGGCCTAGCATCGCTGCGCACCACCTCTTGCCCTTCGCAAAGCAAAGAGGCGAACCCTCATCAGGATTCGCCTCTTGAAATTGGTGAAGATGCGCGCTTTTACTTCAACTTTACCGTCGATTTCGCGCGGTGCTCCATCTTGATTCCTTGGACCTCCTGAACCGCTTTTGCAAACTCTTCCCGGCCTTCGACCTGAAGCTTCTTCATCGCTTCCAAACCGCCCTCGTTTTTCATCAAGTCGTCAAAGTCCACGCTCATTAAAGTGACCTCGTTGCCCTCGGTGTAGGTAGCGTCGGAGGATTCGATACCATCCGCGAAGTGCAGCTTCACCGACATTTGCAATCCTGCCATCAGGGGAGCCATCATCAGCATCTCTTCTTCGCTCATCTCGTCATCTCCGAGCGCGAAATCACTGCTATCCGGTTCCGGCGTCATGATGGTTAAGACTCCATCCTCGAAGCCAAATTTTAATTCAGGCTCCTCTTCTTCCTCACCCTCTTCTTCGGCGATATCATTCATGAGTGCGCCCGGCTCGTATACGACGGTGGAGATGTCTTTAAAGTCGTAGACAACGGTAAAAATGATTCCCCCATCCTTCTCTTCCTTGGTCACACTGGAGAAAGTGACCCCCTCGCCGAAGACCGAACTTTTCTCTTTGAGAGCCTCCTCGCTGAACTGGGCAAACGGGTCTTCCTCACCTTGCGCTGCTCCCATTTTCATCATGCTTACCATTTGGGCACCCATCGATATCTTTTCCGTCAATGTTCCCGATCCGTCCTTCTTGACGGAAATCGTCGATTCCATCTCCAAACATCCGCTGAAAGTTAGCAGAGCCAACATTGCTCCCATAAAGGTGAGTGCTTTTTTGATCATAGCCCTCGCATGAAACCACTTTCGCCCCTTTTCACAATTCCTAATCGCACTTAGAATCAAATTTGTGAGTGAGCTTGCCGTAGAAATCAAAGACCTCGTCAAAGAATTCCCTGCCGCCATCAAGCGCACCACCCATCGCGCGGTGGACCAGGTCTCGTTGAGCATCAAGCCCGGGCAAGTCTACGGGCTCATCGGCCCCAATGGCTCCGGAAAGTCTACCACGATGAAAGCCCTCCTGGGCCTCCTCGCACCCACCAGTGGTACTTGCGAAATCTTCGGGAAAAACTCGCTCAAAACCGATTCCCGTAAAGACGTGGGCTACCTGCCAGAGAACCCCTACTTCTACAAACACCTGACTGGGCGCGAGACCCTGAAGTTCTATGGCAAACTCTGCGGCATGAAGGGCAAGCCCCTTGCTGATCGCATCGAAGAACTTCTCGCCCTCACTTCCCTGCACGAAGCGGGAGGTCGCCGCTTGGCCGGGTATTCCAAAGGGATGCTGCAACGAATCGGTCTCGCCCAAGCCCTCATCCAATCACCTCGATTGCTGATTCTCGACGAACCTACCGCCGGAGTGGATCCGCTGGGCTCGCGCCAGATTAGAGACCTCATCCTCGACCTCAAGTCACAGGGCATCACCGTCTTCCTCTGCTCCCACCTCCTGGAGCAAGTGCAGGAAATCTGCGATACCATCGGGATCATCCATCAGGGACAAATGCTCAAACAAGGCCCTCTCGACAAACTAGTGGCTCTGGAGGACCAAACTGAGATTCTTCTCGAAAACGCCTCTCCCGATCTTTTAGGAAAAATCAAAGACTTGGTTGCCTCTGACAGCGATGGACAGCTGCTCTCTGCCTCCCACCCTCGCACGTCTTTGGAAAAGCTATTTCTCGAGGAAACGAAATGAGCGCGACAAAAAAGGGCGAGGTTGAACCTCGCCCTTTTTGAAAATTGATTCAGCCCTGAACGTTAGTTTGAAGCAGGCACCTCGATGGTGACCCGGTCTCCATTGCGGACGCGCTGACCAGCCTTGAAGCTGCCGGGAACGAAGTCACAGATGGTCTGGGTCGGCTCCACTTGAGCAACCTTCAAGCGACCAATCACTCGTCCGCCACGGCTCACAATGAGCTTACTGCGTTCGTCAATGTTTGAGTTGTTGGCGCCACGGTTAATGATGGCGAAACCGTAGTCGTTGGAAACTCCGCTCACGCTGGCAGAGACGCCGTTTTGAGCGATTCGAGTGCGGACACGACCGAGACGTTCCTGTAAGTTTTTCTTCCGGTCACTAGCAGCGGTTACGCTCCTAGCAAGGTTGCTGGCGATGACGGTCTTCTCCTCGAGCTCGGACTCTTTTTCCTTTCGCTCATTTTCCAAATCTTCGATATAACCAACGACTGCGTCTACGCCTAAGTTAGCACCAGCCGCAGGCACCATCTCGCGGATGATTGCTTCTGCAGTAGCAATGGCTCCCTGAATCTTTTGCAGGTCTTCGTCGTAACCTTCGAGTTCCGCTTCGATCTCGCTCAAATCAGTCTTGAGACCGTTTTCCTTGGAAGACTCGTTTTCGAGGCTGGCGGCGGACTCGTTGCGAGCATCGACCGCGCTCTTCTTGGCATCCTTGGCTTCTTTGATTTCGCCATCCTTTTCCTCAATATTTCCGGCGACCACGTTGTTATCATCGTATCTCTCGACGGTGGTGGCAATTTCGTCGGTCAGCTGATTTTTGGTCGAGTATCCAAAGTAAGCGGCAGCTCCGGCGAGGACGATGGTGAGGATGTAGAAAATATTCTTAATCATGGTGTGTGTGCTTGGTGTGGCTTGAAAGTGTTCTTGGTGCGTTTTCGAGTTCGTCTGTGGTCGATTTAGTTCGCTGCGACCACACGGTCACCCACCCGAATCCGCATCCCGTCCTCGAAGGAATCAGGAATGATGCTAGCCGAAGCTGCGGAAGGCTCGGTGGCAGTCACCTTGACCTTACCAATCGTCGCTCCCCCACGCTGAACGTCCAAAATGGAGTCGCGGATGATGCCAGCGTTGTCGCCGCCGGTCAAAATCACAAAACCAAGGTCGGAAACAACCCTGGAGACACTGGCGTTGAGGTTAGCTAGAGACTTTTTCTCGGAGTAACGCTTGAGGACATCGGCAAGAGAGGAGTTCTCCACGCTCAAGGCACTGTTCAGAGTTTCGCGAGAGGAGATTTCGTTATTTTTGAGAAGAAGCTCACCCTTCAAGGTCGCCAGGTCAGTGCTGAGCTCTTCGAGGTTGCGCTTGAGGTCATCCAAGTTACCGAAGCGAGCCAATTTTTCCTCGCCTTCTTCGACCTCAGCCTTTTTGGACTCAACGACGCCTTTTTTGTCGTCGATCTCAGTCTGGAGACCCTTGTTGGTGGCGAGCTGTGCATCGAGCTCTTCGGTGAGTTTGGCATTCTCTTCGTTGGCGAGCTTGGTCTCTTCCTCCAAGCCGGAGAGTTCAACTTTTCGTTCGTCAAAAGTTTTGGTGTTGAGCTCCAACTTTCGGTCTTCCGAAGAGAGCGCCGCACGCTGATCTTCGAGAGCGGCCTTATTTTTGAGACCAAAAAAGGCGGTGGCCGCCAATACTACTGCTGCGATTATTCCAAAAGCATTTGCCATAACGTGTGTGCATTTCGAAAACCCTCCTAACGAAAGCTTCCGTATTTCGATACTCTAGTGAGAATCCACCCCCTCCGACAATAGAAAAATGCTCTGAGAGCGCACACGTCTTTACAAACGCAACTTCCTGTCGCTAGTTGCGGCCCGGCCATGAATTCCGTCCTGCGCGTCTTTTCCTATCTCAAGCGATACCCTGGTCTCGCTTCGGCACAACTTTTTTGCGCCTCGGTGATGGCTCTTTCGGTCATCGTTTTCCCCTCCATTACAGGGTTTGTGGTCGATAACATTATCAGCGATCCCGCCCGCCACCACGAGCTCCTCAAGTGGGTACTGATTGGGGTTGGAGGCTTCTTCCTTAAGGACTTCCTCAATTGCGGACGAATCTTGGTGAACAACAACTTCGAGCAGAACGTGATTTATGACATTCGCTCCGACCTTTATCACAAGATTCAGAACCTCCCGCTGCGTTGGTTCGACTCCCGGCGCACGGGCGACATCATGACTCGGGTGGCGGAGGATGTCACGTCGATGGAACGGGTGCTCATCGATGGGATCGAGCTGGGATTGGTTTCAACAATCCAGCTTCTGGCTGTGGGCCTGGTGATGTATCTCACCAACTGGAGCGTTGCACTCTGGGCCACCCTTCCCATCCCGCTCCTGATCACAGGGGCTTGGATTTATTCTAAGGATGCTCGCTACCGACACAAGGCCCAGCGAGATGCCACCTCTGATCTCAACTCACTGCTACACGATAACATCTCCGGGATTCGCCAAATCAAATCCTACGCGGCGGAAGAGGATGAGCTCGGGCACTTCAACAATCTTTCCCAGAAGGTGCGCGCAGCGAGCCTACGCCTGATGCGCTGGTGGGCAGTCTACAATCCCTCGATGTCTTTTTGCCAAATGCTGGGATATGCGCTCGTGCTCTACTTCGGCGGTCAAGCGGTGATTGAGGACGAACTCACGGGCGGCCAGCTCATCAGCTACTTTCTCCTGCTTTCCCTCTTTTACGAACCCGTTAACAACCTCCGCCAACTGAATCAGCTCTTTCTCTCCTCGCGAGCAGCTGCGGACCGGGTCTTCGAAATCTTGGACTCCGAAGACGAGCCCAATGCTGAAAACGCTCCCGCCTTACCGACAAACTTCGCAGCCAAAGTGGAGTTCAAGAATCTCTCCTTCTCCTACGGCGAAGACAGCGATTCTGCCACTCTCACCGACCTGACCCTGCAGGCTCTGCCCGGACAGACAGTTGCTCTCGTGGGACCGACTGGCGCCGGAAAATCCACTATCGTCAATCTCCTGCCGCGCTTTTACAATTATCACGAAGGGAGCATCCTAATCGATGGTCATGAGCTGAGGGAGATCGACAAATCTTCCCTTCGGAAAAATATTGGCTACGTCACCCAAGAGGCCTTCCTCTTCAATGGCACCGTGCGTCAGAACCTTTTGCTGGCTCGTCGTGATGCCAGCGAGGAGCAGCTTTGGGCCGCTCTCTCCAATGCTTGCTGCACCGACTTTGTGAAAGCTCTTCCCCAGCAACTCGATACCAATGTCGGGGAGCGCGGGGTCAAGCTGTCGGGCGGAGAAAAACAACGCTTGTCCATCGCGCGGGCCCTCCTCAAAGACCCGCCCATTCTGCTACTAGATGAAGCCACCGCTAGCGTGGATACCGAGACTGAACACCTCATCCAAACTGCGCTTGACCGCCTGATGGAGAACCGCACCGTCTTTGTGATCGCGCATCGTCTATCCACCATCAAAAACGCGGACTGCATCTATGTTCTCGACCAGGGACAGGTGGTGGAACAAGGCAGCCATGAAGAGCTATTAAAACTGAATGGGCTCTACGGAGAACTTTCTAAAAAGTCGTTCCTCGACGAAATCGAAGAGTAAAACTTCCGACCCGCTATCGACGGTTACTTTGTGGCGACTCCTTTGCTCGGGTTCACCTCAGGAGGGCTGTTGCTCCCGAAATTTTTAGCACGATTTCTTGCCAAACTAACGCTAACCTCACCCCCATGTCTCGACCGCTTGGCCTGCTACTCATTCTCGTTGCTTTCGTAGCGGCAGCGGCAGTCCCGCTTTTGCGAAATCCGCCAAAACCGAAGGAGACCGTTGCCCAAAAAACCGAGACCAAGAATCAAACAAACCCCTACACCTACGCGACTGCTTCCCGGGACGGCATCGGAAAATTCTACTTGGGCCGCGAGATTGCCCACGTGATGGGCCATCAGGCTATTGACTGGTTGGAGCGCGACAACCGCGAGGACGAAGAGGCGCCTTCCATGGCCATCGCGGCGCTGGATATTCAAGCGACGGACATCATCGCGGACATCGGTGCCGGGTCGGGATATTACGCCTTTCGGCTCGCCCCTTTAGTTCCGGAAGGACGGGTTGTCGCCATCGATATTCAACCCGAAATGATTGACTTTCTCACCCACCGGGCCCGGGGCGAAGGAGTGACCAATGTCCAGCCCCACCTCAGCACGATCACCTCGCTTGAACTTCCCGAGCAATCCATCGACGCGGCCCTTCTTGTCGATGTCTATCATGAGTTTTCCCACCCCGTGGAAATGCTCACCTCACTCCATGCAGCCCTCAAACCCGGCGGACGCCTTTTCTTGTTAGAGTATCGCGCCGAAGACCCGGAGGTCCCCATCAAACCGCTGCACAAAATGACCGAAGCTCAGGCCATTGCGGAAATGACAGCCAACGGGCTCAGCCACATCGAAACGCTGCATCATCTCCCTTGGCAACATCTGATGATTTTCGAGAAATAACTCCCTCCAAAAGCATGTGACGCACGGCGAGTTGGGAGGCCAACTGACAGCCCTTCAGCCGTCATCACCTCATCTGTTAGGGATTTCGCCCAACACCGGTCTCCAAGTAGATCGCAAACGAGCCCAACCAATGCTCGCCTGCGTAGCTTCCGCTCCACACCTGTTGCAAGCCCTTTTCAGCATGTGCTTCTGCCGCCTTTTCCAAAACTGGCTTTCGCGCATCGTCTGTCGGGAGAATTTCCGCAATGGATCGCATCGTCCAAGCCCGCGTGAGATTAAGCCCGACCAAGTGCACCAAGTGCCCGTCATCCAAATCCGAGACCTGCACCGGAGTTAGCAAATTGCCCAGCTCCCCCGTTGCCAAACCTGGGAAAAAGTTCTCCAACCAATGCGAAAATTCTTCTTCATCCAAAACCCGGCGCATCAAATCCGCTTCATTTAAGCCTGGAGAAAAGAAATCATTTCCGGATGGCTCATACTTGACCGGGTAGCTCCTATCTTTCTCGTAGAAATCCCTCGCTTTGGCGACGAGAAGCTCGATGAAATCCTTGTCACCCACTCCACGCGCATAGTCCACAAACTGGGCCAGCGGGAAAGCGGTTTCGGGATGAAAGCCGCAGCGGATTGGCCAATCGAGTTTGGGCAAATACTCCTTCGCATGGCCGACAATCACTCGCTCTAAGGGCCGGTAGCGGGCAGCCCAAACAGCCCCTTGGGCATCATCCCAAGTCTTGAGCTCCAAGGCTAGTCGCAAGGCCCAAGCCCAGCCATACATGCGCTCAAAGCTTTTCCTCTCCTTCAGGTAATCGGCTTCCGCCTGCAAGGCCTCTTTCGTGAAGCGATCATCCAAGACCTCCCGCACCTCTTCGGCCCACTCCGCTTCTGGAAAAAGCTTCAACAACCTCACTAAGGTCCAATGGCCATGCACCGACGAGTGCCAATCAAAGTGACCGTAGAAAACAGGATTCCACTCCTTAGGAGTCTTGCCATCATCTGGCGAAGTCCAGACGTGGCCCGGCTTGTTGGGGAACTCACGGTCAATCCCCGCGAGAGCAAGCTCGACGTATCGCCCCGCCTCGGCGGCATCAAAAGACGGTGATTGCGAAAATGCAGAGAGAGTCATCATCAGGAAGGCGAACAGCCCTTTCATGCACTCCAATGAATGCCAAAGCCTTGCCAAGAGCAAGCTCGCCATCTTAACGAAGACTTTACAAACTGTCCCGCAACCTTGGCCTCTGCTCACGGTTTTCTCCCTCCAGACACATGAAACCCTTGCTTGCTCTCCTCAGCCTCGCGCTCCCGCTCGTTGCCGATCCTCTCACCACCTCATGGCTGACCGAGCTCTCCGGCCGCTACGCGAAAATCTATGAGGACGACGAGGCAATGAGTGCTGGCAATGCGGTGACCACTTGGTCACGTGGGCAGGGCACCCAAAGCCAACCCACCTATGCCGGAGTTCACGAAATTGCGCAGGATGCGACCTTCGTTTACATCCGCACTACTAACCTCGGATTTCATATTATGGGACCTTGGTATGGAGAAACCGGAAACCTCTTCCCGAATTACCCGGCCAATATTGGTGACATCTATCGCTTCCCGCGAGTTCCCAATGTCGACTACGGCACCAAGGCTCTCACCGGAGGTGGGGCCATTGGTTACTTCGTCGATGGCGTGGCCATGTTCGACTCCCGAGATGCCTTCTCCTATTCGACTGCTGATGGGGAAGACGGTGGCCCTGGCAACCCCAACATCGGTGACGACGTCTGGTTGCGCGATGCCTACATCAATGAAGGCGTGACCTTCGATAATGCCTTTGCCCATCAAGCTGGCCCCACCTACCACTATCACGCCAATCCTCCCGGCTTGCGCCACCTATTAGGCGACTCGGTAGCCTACGATGCCTCCACCAACACCTATACCGAAGCGCCGAATGGAACCCACTCGCCCATCCTTGGCTGGTGCCGCGACGGTCTCCCTATCTACGGGCCTTATGGCTACTCCGATCCTACCGATGCCTCCTCTTCGATTCGTCGAATGGTGAGCGGCTACCAAGTGCGAAACGGCGAAAACGGGTCCGTTGATTTGCGTGCCAATCTGGTGGCTGATTCCCAAGGCACGCTGACAGGCAGGACCTCTCTTCCGCAATGGGTTGTGCGCAACGAAGGAGGCGCTACCACCTTGCCCAACAACCGCTATGGACCACCCGTCGATGCCGTCATCAATGGCGAAACGCTTATCCTCGGGCGTTACCTACAGGACTATGCCTACAAGGGCGACCTCAGCGGACTGGACCTTTACGAGGGGGTTGCCATTGACGGTCCCTACGACCCGGAAACCGATTTTGACCTCAATGAATACAACGTGCGCTTCACCGTCACTCCTGAATTCCCAGCTGGCACGTTCGCCTACTTCACCAACATCCTCGCCGACGGCACTCCCACCTTCCCCTACAACATTGCCCGCTACTACTATGGCGACCCGATTGATACAGGGGGTCGCAACAGCGCCTCTCCTGAGACTATGCCCGCCGGGGCTGTCACTCTTTGGGAAGGCGGTCCTGAGAAGGACCTTACCATCGAGAGCATCGAAGTAGACCAAGACAATGGCCACGTGACTCTCGTTTGGAACTCTTTGGCGGGAGGCACCTACTCCATTGAACGCAGTGAAACTCTTGCCGCTGATTGGCAGGATGTGGCGCAGGTCGCAAGTGCCGATGCCACGACCACCCTCACCGACGAGGGTCGTGCTCTCAGTGCTGGCAAACAGTTCTACCAAGTGGGTCTCGACTACCTCGCACCCTTCGATGACACCGGCTTCGACTATGACGATTCCATTATTTCGGAGGGTCCTCAGAACAACATCCTGCTTCTCATTATCGACGATTGGGGCATTGATTCCTCAGAGCTTTACAACACCGAGACCGGCCCGGGCATCCAGCTTGCAAACATGCCCCACTTGAAGAGCCTTGCCGATAATGGACTGCTCTTTACCCGAGGCTATTCGCAACCGATCTGCTCTCCCACCCGAGCCACTATCTTGACCGGTCGTCATCCCTATCAACACGAAGTCGGCAATCCGCAGGCCAATTCCACCCTCCCTGATTCCGAGCTCACGTTCCCGGAAATCATGACCGTGGAAGCACCTGGCTACGGCCTCGCTTCCTTTGGAAAATGGCATCTCGGCTCTGGCAATACTGGCCCATTCGACACGGGCGGCTGGCCCCACTTCTCCGGCACGCTCTCGGGCGGGGTGCGGGACTATAACGACTGGGAACGCGTCAAAATTGAGAACGGAGTCCTCGTTGATTCTGGCACCGATATCGCTGACCTCGTAGCTAACGGCACCTACGCCGCCCCTTACGCGACCAGCGTACAAGTCGACGAGGCGGTCTCGTTCATTACGGACCAAGGCGATGACCCGTGGGTCGTATGGATGGGTTTCAACGCCCCGCACGACCCGTTCCAAGAACCACCCGCCGCACTGGCACCTGTGGGTGGTTACTCCACTACCGGAACAGCAAACAAAGACCTTTACATAAAAATGCTAGAAGCCCTCGACACCGAGATTGGGCGTTTGCTAGCGAGCGTCGACCTCAGCAAGACCAACATCATCGTCGTTGGTGACAATGGCACTCCCGGACAAGTCGACCAAGCCCCTGCGGGAGGAATCGCAAACGCGAAAGGCTCCCTCAACGAAGGCGGCATCCACGTTCCGTTCTTTGCCCACGGGCCCGATATTCGCCAAACCGGAACCACCGACACCATGGCCCATGTGGTCGACCTCTTTGCCACCATTTTGGACCTGACCAAGGTCAATACATCGGCGGCGACCGAAGGCATCGACATTTCATCTCGTTCGCTCGTGCCAATCTTCAACGGGACCGACAGCGAGGACCGTTGTATCATTTCAGAAAAGTTCAACCTCAATGCCGCGACCGATGGGCGCGCAATCATGATGGACGATTGGCCCGAATATAAATTGGTTTCGATTCAAGACGTGACCGATCCCAATGACACACCGAACTACCAAATGTATCTCCTTGGGAGTAATGGCGTCGAATCATCGCCCCTCACGACCCCGCCCAATCCCGGCGACGCCCACGAAGGCGCCTATCTCGCGCTGGTGGCCAAGGACCAATCGCTGCAACCTCTCGTAACGACGACGCAAACGGTTTACCTGGAGTTGCCCGCTCTCACTGGGCCCGCTAGCCCGCCAGCCAACTTGAATCCCCAGCCCGTCTCGGTCACTTATCAGGGGGGCGAAGTCAATTCCATCGAAGGAAGGCTCGACCAAAGCGACACCGAATCCCGCTACTGGGTCAAAGTCTCGCTCTCAACCGCAATCACAGTCGATACCAGCTCCCCTCAGGACTTCGTGGTGTCCTTTGCCGATCATCCCAATACAGGCGATACCCGCGTCTTCAATGCCATCCAAGCAATCGTGGCACCCTAGGTGCAAAGACCTGTTTTATTGGATTTTAATTTTCAGACAAACTCATCTTGGTGTCGGCAAAGGCTCCCGTTGCGAAATTTGATGAGCCACGTTAGCTTTCTCACCGTGTTCCTCATTTTGCGCTCTTTGCTCACCGTCATCATCGTGCTGACGGCGCCAGCAAGTGCGCTCAACCTCAGGGTGGACATCCGTTGGCACAATCGACCTCTCTCCGTCCCTTCCGGAAATCTGATCACCCCTTCTGGGGAGGCCTTCACGCTGACTCGGCTTGATTTCCTCCTCAACCAGCCTCAACTCACACTTGCTTCTGGCAGGATCGTCACCGCCTCGCAGTGGCATGCCTATCTCCATGGCGAGAATCCGAACATCCTTCGACTGACTCACCTCCCCGACGAGCCCATCGAGAAACTCGTTCTCCACTTGGGCCCCTCGGACGACATCAACCAAGGCGACGCCAATCAATACCCCGCAGGTCACGCGCTCAATCCGCTCCACAACGGATTGCATTGGGATCCTCAAAGTGGCTACATCTTCCTCGCGCTAGAAGGACAACTTCCGCAAGAGGACCTTGCCTTTGCCTACCACTACGGGAATAGCGAGAATCGTCTCCCTCTCACCTTCGAACAACCGCTTGACCCTAACGGCTTTTACCAACTCTCGTTGCACCTTGAACGCCTTTTTGCACCGCCCTTTCGAATCGCGGACAAGACCTCCACCCACTCCCGCCCCGGAGACCCTCTTTTGCCTCATTTCCGTAAAAATCTCGCCCTTGCCTTCACCCTCACCAGAATCGATTCCGAGCCCGAACAAACTCAAGAACTCGGAAACGAAAGCGACACCGTCGGAACGCCCTATCGCTTCACTCTACCCCAGAATTTTCCACTCCCTCATTTGCCCACAGACTACCCGCTCACCAACGAACGTGTGCGCTTGGGTCGAGAGCTCTTCTTCGAGACCGCGCTCTCGAAAAACACCGCAACCTCCTGTGCCTCTTGTCATCCCTCCCAAAACGCCTTTGTCGATAACACGGCGAAGTCATTTGGTTTTCTGGGCGAAAAGACCAAGCGTCATTCCATGCCCCTACTTAATCTCGCTTGGAAGAACACCCCTTTCTTCTGGGATGGACGCTCGCCCACCCTTCGCGACCAGATTCTTAAGCCAATCGAAGACCCACTGGAAATGGGCGAAGAGCTTCCCCGCGTGCTCCAGAAGCTCGAGAAAATCTCTTACTACCCGCGTCTGTTCGAACGCGCCTTTGGAGATTCCGAAATTACTTCTGACCGTCTCGCGATCGCCATCGAGCAATTTATCCTCTCACTGACTTCTTTCGACTCAAAATTCGACCGGGCCACGAAAGGTGAAACCGAACTCACCGAGCAGGAGAAAAAAGGCTTCGAGCTTTTCATGACCGAGAACGATCCTCGCCTCGGCTTGAAGGGCGCGGACTGCTTCCATTGTCATTCGGGAGCCTTTTTTACGAATCACCGCTTTCACAACAACGGTCTTCCCCCGCTCAACGACGACCTCGGCCGGGAGCATGCCACAGGCAAAGCGAGCGACCGTTTCAAGTTCTCCACCCCCTCGCTGCGAAATATCGCCCTCACCGCTCCTTATATGCACGATGGTCGTTTCGACACCCTCGAAGAAGTGGTCGCTTTTTACTCCGACGGTATCCATCGCTCTCCCACCCTCGATCCTAACATTGCCAAACATCCTGGCGCAGGGCTCAAACTTGACGCGGACGACCAAGCCGCCCTTGTCGCTTTTCTAAGGACGCTGAGCGACCCGAGGCTTTCGAACTAGCCAGCCTTAATTATCAATCTTTGCCATACTTGTGGCCATTTCGGTGTGGGAGCCTTCTAATAGGGAACAAGGACCCGAATTATCTTTGCCTCGGCATCGTTACTCCAGTCCAGCCCCTCCCCCGTTATGACTTCCCCTACGTCGATCACCCCCGAAGAAAGAATCATTGTCGCTCTCGCCTGCTTGATTGGCGTTCTCTTTCTTTTCTTCGCGCCCCATTCCTGCAAGCCCGGCGCCACCGCCTTTTCCCTCTCATCACAAAGCTCGACTGCGCACGAGGGTGACTTGGCCAAGACGAAGCCCACCAAAGCTCCAGAACTAGCTGTCACGGCAACGGAGAGAGGAACGGCTGCCTCTGTTGCAAGCCCCCCAAGCCAAAGCTCCGCTCAACCCCAGGTCTCGCTCAAGAACAGCCGACCCGCAGCTTCGCAAACCCTCGATTCCTCTCTCAACTCAGCGGCACCGGCTCTTGCAGCATCTGCAGCATCTGCGGCAACAGTAGCCGCTTCTAACGGAGAAGCAGGTGCAGTTCCTGCAGAGAACAACCTTGCATCCTCTTCTCTCGCCAAAGGAGAGACGGCAACGACGCCTCCGGCAGTTTCCTCTGAGAACGCTCTCGGTACTGAAGAAGTAGCAAAAAGAAATGAGAAACTGCTGCAACAAATCACTCAACTCACAGCCGAGAAAAACTTCCTCAAGAAAGAGCAGCAACAAGCCAAGACTCGTTTTACCGAGACGAAGAATGAATACGCGGCCACCTTCAAGTTTGCCCGCGACCAGCATCAGAAAGAAATCCTCGCACTGCAGCAAAAGAATCAAGCTTTGGTTGAAAAACTGGCAGCTGGTTCTCCATCAGGCGCGCCTGTGAGTCCTCCGAAGACCGAGACCGTGCCCGCGAATCCTCCCACCTCTCAAGAGAGTAAGGAAACCCAAGAAACCGAAAAGAAGCAGGCCCCCGCCTTTGCTCAATCGGACGATGACCTTGACCAAAGCCGACGTGTTCTCGTCGAGGCCATTCGCGAGATGGATGCCTTGTCTGGTGAACAGTTGGACAGCCGCTATCAAGAATTAGCATCCAAGCGTGGCATCAAAAGCTCCGGCCGCATTCGTTTTCAAAGCGGAAGCTCCCAAGCTGCTGGCGTAGAGCTGGAGAAAATTGCCCAGATTGCAAAAGCTTCACCGGCTCACAGCCAGTTTTTAATCGTCGGATTTGCCGACCGTTCGGGCAGTGCTAGCGGCAACCGTCGCCTCTCTTCCCAAAGAGCCAAGTTCGTCGCGGAACAACTTGGAAAAGATGTCGGGTTCGGTCGCGTGCAGGCCATTTACATTGGTCAAACCGCGCGCTTTGGACCCGCAGCAGAAAATAGAGTCGTCGAGATTTGGCAAATTCCCGCGACCCCAACCCAACGATAAGACCCTTCTCCTCCGATCACCTCTCTAGGTCCGGAAGAACAACCCCCCAAAACTAACAATGATTACTACCTACCTCGCCGCCGGCGCTCCCGATATCGCTGGCACTATCAAATCCTGGTTCGACGCTATTGGCCCTCTCGGCAAATACCTCGGAGCCCTCGTCATCTTCCTCATTGGAAGCATCGTGGCCAAGACCCTTGGCAAAACAGTCACCAAAGTATCCTCCGGGCTCGACAATAAACTTTCGAAATATGTCGGCGACAGCGAAACCTCGGTTTCCGGCCTCATCGGAACGCTCGTTCGCTACATCTTACTTCTCTTTGTGATCATCTTCGCGCTCGACTTTGCAGGACTGAGTCAAGTGACTCAGCCTCTCAACGACCTCTTCGGAAAGTTCGTGAGCTACATTCCCAACCTAGTGGGCGCAGGCATCGTGGGTTATCTGTTCTTCTTCCTCGCCAATGTCATCAAGGTCATCTTGAGCAACACTTTTGCGGCCGCCAAAGTTGACGAGCGCCTTGGTTTTGCCAGCGGGAACGCTCCCGTCTCCAAGGGACTTTCCACCGCAGCATTCGCGCTCGTTCTGCTGATGGGAATTACTGCTGCACTCAACATTCTTAAAATCGACGCGATCTCGCAACCGGTTCAAAGCATTGTCGACAGTGTGTTCGCAGCTATTCCTAACATCCTGGTCGCAGCCGCCATCCTCGGCGTCGGCATCTTTATCGCCGGACTGGTGCGTCGCATCATCACCAACCTCCTCTCTGGAATCGGTGCCGACTCTTACCCTGAACGCATCGGTCTCAATATGCCTACCGAAGGCTCACGCTCAGTCTCTGCTTTGGCCGGCCTTCTCGTTTTCGTCAGCATCGTGGTCATTATGGGTGCCGCTGCACTCGAGTCCCTCCAGATTGAAATGCTTGCCGGAGTCGCCGGAAAAATCGTTCCCGGATACTTCAATGTCCTCCTCGCGCTCCTCATCATTGGCGCAGGATTGATGGCTGCTCGCTATGCATTCCAGGCTCTGAACGGACGCAGTCCTCTTTTGGCGAAAGTGGCTCGCATTGCCATCATCGTAGTGTCCAGCATCGCTGCGCTCAACCGTTCCGGCATTGCACCTGACATCACCGGAGCTCCTTATCAAGCAGCCCTCACCGGACTGGCCTTGGCCCTTGGTTTGGGCGGAGGCATTGCCTTCGGCCTCGGCGGCAAAGATGCCGTGCACCAGTGGCTTGCTAAAAAGAACTTCTAGACCCTTCCCAAGCAACCCCATGAACAAGCCGCTCGCTTGGCCCGATGAATTCGGTGTCCCAGCGGGCGGTTTTTCTTTTGACGAAAGAAGCTTTTCTGACCCTTTTCTAAAAAGCTGAGTGAGCCAAAACTCGCAAATTCGCAGACTCACAAACTACTGCAGAATTTTCTCAAATCACGAAACTTCTTCCCTTCGCAAGCGATCCACTTTCTCCAGCTCCCTCACCATCACTTCCTCCCAAGCGATCACCGCGCACCCTCGCTTTGCGCCGTTCTCATCGCTCGACGCCATCTGCGGCCAAAAATAAGTCAACGGCAGGGGCCGAAGGAGAGACGGAGTCAAAGCCCCCACTCCTGGATAATCGTCAAATCCATAGCCTTCGTCGTCAGGCACCCTAAAGTCGTCGATCACAATGACGGACCGCCGCCAGTTCGCTATAATAAGATCTACCTCTTGTCGCAGCGGTAAATCTTGGAACCAATGTGCATCAAGGTAAAACAGCACCCGTTGCAACGGGCATGCAGCCTCCGAGATGAGGTCATTCAAAAATTGTCGGCTGTCTCCTAGGCGCCAAACAACTCGCTCGAACGGTTCCATCTTCCTCTCCAGCATCTCCCGCCGTCTCTCGTCCACCTCCACCGTAAAAACTCTCAATCCTGTTTGGGCTGCCCATTCCGTTGTTTCCCCCAGATAAGTTCCCGTCTCGACAAATGTTGTGATTTGAAGTTTTTTCAACGTCTCTTCGACAATCGCCTGTCGTCCAGTCTGGCCATTAAATGCTCCCCAGCCACTCTCTGCGTTCACAATTTCGCTCATGCCTTCTCCTAAGAACTCAAATCAAAATCAAATTAACCAGCGCAAAGCGAACGAGCTCTACGACGCACTCCTGAAGTCAGACTGGCCATCTATCGGCTCAATCGTAAAAGCCAAGGGCACCGGGCCTCTCAAGCTCCCTGACCTTCTTCCTCTCGCGCTCCAACAGCTTCCCCTTTCTTATCTTCGTCGCCTCGCTCCCGTTTTCAACGAGTTCGACAATCCACCTTCCAGCGACCTCGAAGCGGCTGGCCACTTTTGGATTCAGAACGAATGCCCTGCCGAGGCCGAACAATGCTACCGTCTCTCCCTTGCTCAGGAACCATCGCGCCTCCTGTCCCTCCTCTCCCTTTCTAATCTTCTGAACATCACTGGTCGCCTAGACTCTTCCCGGACACTCCTCGAAACTGCGCGAGAACTTTACCCGACCAATCCCGACATCCTAGCCGCGCTCGGGAACGTCTACCTCGAACACCATCAGATCGAAGAGGGACTCGCCGCCTATCAACTTGCCGAAGAACAACAGACGGCCAACGCCTGGCAGCATGGCTTGGCCTTCGTTCGTGGCCTCGCCTATCTCCCCGACGTCACTGCCGACGATCTCAAGGAAGCCGGTCAAGATTGGGAGCTGCGCTATGCTCCCCCCGCGCCCCACCCTCCTCTTCCAACTGCCTCCGACCGCGTCCGAGTTGGTTACTATTCGCCCGATCTTCGCAACCACTCCATTTCTTATTTTTTCCGTTCCATCCTGAATTACCACGACCATTCTCAATTCGAGATCTATCTCTACTCCGACACCCACTTCACCGATTCAATCACCCAAGAACTCCGGGAACGAGCCCACCATTGGCGCGACCTCACGAACAAGTCCGACTCCGAAGTCGTCTCCCTTATCAAGTCAGATCAACTCCACCTTCTCATCGACCTATCAGGACACTTCGGAAACGCCCGCCCACAAATCTTCGCGCCTCGCCCTGCTCCCATCCAAGCCCATCTTCTGGGCTACAATGGCACCACGGGCCTAACCTCTCTCGACTACCGCTTCAGCGACCCCATTTCCGATCCCCCCCAATACGACAACCAAAGTTCAGAAAAGGTGATTCGCCTGGAGCCCGGCTTCCATTGCTTTCAACAGGAACCCGGCATTACTATCGACGAAGGCCCTCCTCCTTCTCAAATTCTCGATCATGTGACCTTTGGCTCCTTCAATACCGCCCCAAAGCTCAACGACCTTGTGATTGAGACTTGGTGCCAAATTCTGCAGGCCCTCCCCTCCAGTCGCTTGCTTCTCAAAACGGTTTCCCTTTCCGAACAAGCAGGGAAGGATCGGATACTCGCCCGCTTCACCTCCCGCGGCATTGCTGAAGAACGCCTCGACCTCCTTCCTCCCGCACGGAGCAAGACCGACCATCTCAAGCTTTATCGCCGCATCGATATCGCCCTTGATCCCTTTCCGGTGAACGGCACCACCACCACCTGCGAAGCCTTCTGGATGGGAGTCCCCGTTCTCTCCCTCTTGGGCAATCGTCATAGTGCCCGCGTCACTTCTTCCCTCCTTTCCCAAATCGGCCTCGAAAGCGGTATCTGCCAATCTCGCCAGGAGTATGTGGAACGTGCCATCGCTTGGGCCAACGACCCCGATCAACTCCGTCTCTGGCGCCAGAACCTACGCCAGTCGCTCAGCCATGGCCCTCTAGGCAACGCCGAAAGCTTCACCCAACGCCTCGAAAACAGTTATCTCAGGATGGTGAAAGAACACCCCGATTAAAGTTGCTTCTTAGTTGCTTCTTTGAAGTAGACTCTTCCCAACAATGTGCTGGTAAAGAACAGAGAAATAATTTTTTATTTTTCGCACAACAACAACGACACTCTATCTTGAACTTCAAACAACGTATCGCATCCAAGAAAGCGGCTCTGAGCCCCAAGGCTTCCACTTTAGTTGCCGTGACTTTAGCAAGCATTGCTCACCAAGCTGGCGCAGCAATTGTCTCTTTTGACTACAATACCAACACCCAATTCGGCGGCCTTAATTTCGATCCTTCCGATGGCACCACGGGCGGAAATCTTGGCCCCAATGACCTCACTCTCTTCGCGTGTGGATTTGATAGCTTTTTCGTAAGCTCTTCCTTGAGGCCATCGAACGCACAAGCAGCAGAAACAGACTTCTTGGCTGATGGTAGCATTTTAGGCTCCTCCGCCACCTATACCAGCTTCGCGAGTAGCTTTCTTTCCTATGTCCAAGGAACGCCTCTGTTCTTTGGGTTTCGACTAGACAACCAAGGGAGCGGATTTGATGAAACCCATTACGGCTGGGCAGAAGTGGTGATCGTTAGCAACGACGAGGCCACCCTCCTTCGGTCCGCCATCAACACTGTCGATAGTGAGTCCATTACGATAGGTGCGGTTCCAGAACCCAGCGTCTCTCTCTTTGGAGCAGCAGCCCTGCTGATGACGATTTCAATTCGAAAACGTCGATAGTGCCTCGGGAGGCGGCTCGCAGTCAGCTAGAGTCCCTCGGGCTTCTGCAAGAGTTCTACTACCCGGCGGAGCAATACTCCTGCCCCTCCTCCGTCCACCACCCGATGGTCGAAGGTCAGGGTCAGCTCCGCTTCCAATACGGGCACGAATTGCCCAGAAGCTTCATCCCACTTAGGACGCTTTTCACCCGACCCCATTCCGAGAATCAGAGTTTCACTCGGCAAGGGTACTGGCGTAGCCCACTTCAAACCGAAGGTTCCAAAATTCGTCACGGTGGCAATTCCGCCTCCGATTGCGCTTTCGGGCACCTTCTTGTCACGAGACTGGGTCACCACGTGTTCGTAGTCTGCGGCTAGCTCGGTGACATTCTTCTGATCCACATCGCGCAGAACTGGCACCACGACTCCGTCATCGACTTGCACCGCCACCCCAATGTCATAAGCCTTGGGATGGACAATCTTTTGACCCACTAGGAATCCGGCGGTGGCAGGATGCTCCTTGAGGGCAATCCCAAAGGCGCGGAGGAGGAATAAAGTCAGCCCAGGTTTTGGGTCCAGCGTCTTGCGATAGGCCAATAGTTTTTCGAGGGGGGCAGCCATTCCCACCGTCGCCAAAGGCCGAGTCCAACTTCGGCGCATGGCATCGGCCACCGCTTGCCGCATGGGCGACGACTTCGTGTTAGGCCAACCCTCGATATAGGAAAGAAAACTCTCCAAATCCTCCACCGTGACCCGACCACCGGCGCCACTGCCAGCGATGGCGGAGACATCCGCTCCTTGCAAACCGAGTTCGTTCATCCGTGCCCGCATACGAGGGGAGATGTAATGCGCGCCCTTGAGCCCACCTGCCGGAACCTTGTAACCTTGCACGCTTGGCTCGACTTCTACCTTGGGCGGGGTGTAGCTCTCCTCTTCTTCTCCGGGTCGATAGTCATGAGGACGGCTCACTTCCTCCGCTGGCGCGGGTGCTTCTTCCTCACCACCATGGATGGAAACACCAGTGCGCTCCACCTCTTCCTCGGTCACCTCCAAAAGCCCGAGAATGGTTCCCACCGCGTAGGTCTCCCCCTCTTCCGCAAAAAGCTCTTTCACCACTCCGCCGCAAAGGGTCGTCACTCCCATGGTGGCCTTATTGGTTTCCACTTCGATCACTTCTTGATCGGCTACCACCTCGCTCCCGACTTCAACATCGAGTCGGATGACTGTGGCTTCGGCAATGGACTCGCCCAACTGGGGCATGGTAACTGCTACTAGAGGCATCGTAGTTTAAAAGTTCAAAAGTTTACGGAGAGCGTCGCTAATTGTTTCCGGAGTCGGACGATGGGCGCGCCAGAGGTTGGGGTGATAAGGAATAGGAGTGTCCTTAGCATTCAATCGCGCTGGCGGTGCGTCTAGCAGGTGGAAACCCTCCGCGGCTACTCGGGAGACCACTTCCGCCGTCACTCCACCCCAAGGAAAGGCTTCCCCAAGTGCCAGCAAACGCCCGGTGCGCGCGACGCTGGCCATGATGGTGTCGGTATCGATCGGCTTCACGCAACGCAGGTCCACGACCTCAATTTCCCAACCATCTTTGGCTAACTCCTCCGCCGCTTTCACAGCCTCGTGGACCATGGCGGCATAGGTGACCACGGTGGCATGCTTGCCCGCCCGAGTGATGCGGGCCTGGGTGAGGGGTAAGCCATCAGATTCGTAATTATCTGCCTTCAGCCAGCGATACAGGAATTTGTGCTCGCAATAAATGACGGGGTCATCGAAAGCCACCGACTCCTTGAGCATGTGGTAGGCATCACCCACCGTAGCGGGTGCCACGACCACCATACCTGGGTAGTGAGAGTAAAGTGCCTCCATCATCTGGCTATGGAAAGGCCCGGAACCCGGCGTCCCTCCGGAAGGTAAACGCAAAGTGATAGGGATAGACGTTCCCGTGCGCCAAAAGTAGGTGGCAGCGTGATTGACTACTTGATTGAAAGCGATGGAGGAAAAGTCCGCAAATTGCATTTCCACAATGGGACGCATCCCCTCAATGGCAGCTCCAATCGCCGCGCCCACCATGGCGTCTTCGCTAATTGGGGTATCGAGAACCCGTTCGGGAAACTCTTCCTTCAGTCCCTGCGTGGCCTTGAATGCTCCTCCGAACTGCCCCACGTCCTGCCCATAAATGAAAACCCGCTCGTCCTCCGCCAGCAGCTCGCGTTGAGCATCCCGAATGGCATCGATATAAGTCACTTCTCCCATCTCGCTTCTATTAATAAGCCCCCTCTGGTGCCAAGTCCTTCATGGCCCGCCAATCCTCTTTCCGTGAGTCCGGCGCAGACTCCCGCTGCGTCTGTGCTACTGCCGCAGTCACTTGCTCGCGCGCCTCTTCCTCCCACGAAGTCCACCTTGATTCCTCTACTAGGCCAGCCTCTAACAACTCCTCTTTTGCGACCTCTAGGCAATCGCGCCCCAATTCTCCAGCACGTAAGGCATCCTCAACATAAGACCCATCATCGTGCTCACCGTGGCCGCTTAGGCGAAGCAAGTCCGCCACCACCATCTGAGGCCCCTCTCCCGCACGCGCGGCCGCGACCGCTCCCCCTACTTTTTCCAAGCAATCGAAGAGACTGTTACCCTTCGCCTGCCAGCCGCGGATGCCGTAGCCTTCCGCACGGGCGAACAGGTCGCCACTAAACTGCCGGGTATTGGGCGTTGAGTAAGCGTATTGATTATTCGCGACTAGCACAACGAGGGGGAGATTTTCGACTGCCGCCAGGTTCAAACCCTCGTGAAAAGCTCCTGTCGAGGTACCGCCATCACCGATGCAAGTGGCACCGACCACCCCTTCGAGCTGTCCCTTCAATCGCCGCGCCAAGAGCATCCCGGTCACCACCGAGACGGCCGATCCCAAGTGGCTGATCATAGCCGGCATCCCCCTCTCGGGTCGCCCGCGATGGATATTGCCGTCACGCCCCTTCATGGGGCCCTCGACCGAGCCGAGATAGGTGCGCGTGACATCCAAAATCTCTTCCCCAAATCCAGTGCGGCCTGCCTGGTCACGAATCAAAGGCGCGAAGACGTCTGTGCCCTGTTGGAGTTGCGTCCCCAGCACCCCGCTCAAAGCTTCCTGACCTCGTCCCAGATAGACACCACCCACGATTTGCCCTGCCTTGTACAGACTACGCAACTTGTCCTCCAAGACACGGGCGGTGATCATCGCCCGCGCCGCACGGCACGCCGATTCCTTCCTTTCATCCGTCAACTCCCCAAGCGCCATCGCTCTGAGCTTGAACTCCCCAACCCCAACCCGCAACGCCTTTCCTTGTTTCCTTTGCGGTCGTAGAGAAGTGACCTCGTCTTTGGGCTGTCGTCGGGCTGGCTGTCTATGGGCTCTTACTCGAAATCACCCTTGATCACCTGCGCCCGGTCCTTCGCGCTCACCTCACCCAAACGCAGATACTCCCCATCAAAGTAGGCCCGGGCACCATGAAAGTACTGTGCATTCTCACTCACCACCCGCACTCGCGAGGAAGCATCTCCAGTCGGCACAAAGGTTAACCAGGTCGCTTCCTCCGCACCATCAGCCTGGGTCTCGAACCACGCTGTGGAACCATTGACCCGAAGTTTACCCGCTAGGTGCCCAAGATGAAATGAAGGGCCCCGCACGACTTGAAGGAGGAAGTAATATTCTCCCTTTTCCTTCACCACCTGCAGGTAGCCGCCATAGCTATCGCGATACTCTCCCTCCCAATCGCCGCTTTGCTTCGTTTGCCAAGCCCGCAACCACTCCACCCGGGATTCGGTCAAACTCGCCGCCATCTCCAATCGGGCCTGCTCGTCGCTCATTTCCTCATAGCCCTTTTGCCACTCGCTGATGTGATCGCGGTACTCCACCCAAGCACGCTGATCCTCGCGCACGACATTAAAGACAGCTTCCGGCAACTCCTTCTTCAGCTTTTGATAAACCTCGTTGAGTGCTCTGTCTTGCTTGGCGAATTCTGCTTGGGCAGCCTCTTTTCCCACGAGCCCCGCAGCCCCTAGTAACCAACAATGAATCAAAATAGCGAATGTTCTCACGCGCGATATCCTATCGCGAGCCGCGCAAATGTCGATTCGCAGAGCTCTCCCGTCGAAAGTCCTTCGCGCTCTATGCTCGACAAGGACAGCTCTTTCGCCTAATTCCCTGCCCCTTTCCCCTGATTTTCCATGGCAGCAGGCTTCCAGACTCTTCCCGGCTTTCGCGACTTTGACCCGCGTGATTGCCAAATGCGCAATTATCTCTTCGAGAGCTGGCGTCGGGTAGCAACCCGCTACGGATTCGTGGAATACGAGACCCCGCTTCTGGAAGCCACCGAACTTTATCTGAAAAAATCGGGCGGCGAGCTTTCTTCACAACTATTTCGCTTTCAAGACCAAGGAGAACGCGACGTCACCCTGCGGCCCGAAGTGACGGCCTCTCTTGCGCGCCTTGCCGCTGCCAAACAGCGTGACTACCCCAAGCCCCTCAAGTGGTTCGAAATTGGGCAATGCTTTCGCTACGAGAAGCCTCAAAAGGGCCGCACCCGCGAGTTCTATCAATTCAACACCGATATTCTGGGCGACGATTCCCCGGCTGCCGATGCCGAACTCATCGCCCTTGCCATCGATACCATGCGGGAGCTCGGCTTCACCACCGAGGACTTTCAAGTCCGTCTCTCGGACCGAAATGCTTGGGCAAAATTTGCGGAGACCGAAGGCCTGAGCGAAGGCCAGCTCGCGGAGCTTCTACAAGTGGTGGACAAGCTGGAACGCGAAAAACCGGAGGTCACCGCCAGCAAGCTCGAGCCCCTTGGCCTCACGACCCAGCAGCTCAACGACTTCATCGCGGACCCCGCAAATGAGTCTGATGCGCTGCGCGAGATCCAAGATAACTTGAAGGCACGCGGCCTGAGCGACTACCTCGAGGTCGACCTCTCCATCGTGCGTGGACTGGCTTATTACACGGGCGTGGTCTTTGAGATTTTTGACAAAAAACGCTCCTTGAGGGCGGTGGCCGGAGGAGGTCGTTACGACACCCTGGTTTCCACGCTCACCAACGGCAAGACCGACCTCCCTGCGATGGGCTTTGCCATGGGTGACGTCGTTATCGGCCTCTTTATTGAGGAATGCGCTTCCGCCATTCGCAAATTTGAATCTTGGCGCCAGCGCAATGCTAGCTGCGATCTCTACCTCGTCATCGATGATGAGGACAAACGCCCGCAAGCCTTGGCCCTCGTGCAAGAGCTGCGCGAAGCTGGCATCCGGATCGATTACGCGCTCACGAAGACCAAATTCGACAAACAGCTCAAGACCGCTGCCGCCACCCTCGCCCCTTACGCATTGGTTGTCGGGGACAAATTCCCTGAGCTCATCCTTCGTAACCTCAATGCCCGGGCTCAAGAATCCATCGCCCCGAATGCGGACACCGTTTCCTTCCTAAAAGACCGCCTCACCAAACCCCCAGGACCTTTGTTGGCTTAATTCTGGACGCAAAGACGCAGAGCCACAGAGGGACGCAGAGATTTTCTAATTATGGAACTGAACGAGATATCGGAACGAGCGATTGGCGCAGCCATTGAAGTTCACAGACATCTTGGACCAGGACTTTTGGAACAAAGTTATGAAAAAGCTCTTGAGCACGAATTGACTCTTCGCACTCTCAATTACACTTCACAAATCAGCCTTCCCATCTCCTATAAGGAGCTTCAGATTCCTGACGCCTATCGCATTGATATCCTTGTTGAGAACCAACTCATCATTGAAATCAAAGCCGTCGAAAACGTCCTCCCCGTTCACAAAGCACAACTTCTCACGTATCTTCGCCACACCGAAAAGCCACTTGGACTTTTGATTAACTTCAATACCTCTCTTCTCAAAAACGGCATCTCCCGCATCATCAACACTCCTAAATAATAACTCTGCGACCCTCTGCGACTTTGTGTCTCCGCGTCGAACAAAACTTTCCCAAGCAACCTTATGAGAACTCACCATTGCAACGAAATCCGCCCCGAGCATATCGGCCAAACCGTCACCTTGATGGGTTGGGTCAACACTGTCCGTGACCAGGGAGGTGTCATCTTCATCGACTTACGCGACCGCGAGGGCATTACCCAATGCGTTTTCCGTTCCGAGGTCTCGCCCGAAGCAGCCGAACTCTCCCACAAGCTCCGTGTCGAAGACGTGATTCAAGTAACTGGCAAAGTAGACGCCCGCTTGAAGACCGATGATGTCGATACCGTGAACGAAAATCTCGCAACCGGTGAAGTCGAAATTGTGGCCGCTGAATTGAAGGTCGTGAACAAGGCCGCCGTTCTTCCCTTCCAGCTCGACAAGGAGCTATCCAATGAGGATTTGCGGATGAAGTATCGCTACCTCGACCTGCGTCGCAGTCGCATGACTCGCAATATGCAGCTGCGCCACCGCGTCACCAAGGCCACCCGCGATTACCTCGACGAGTTGGGTTACCTGGAGGTGGAAACACCCATCCTCTCGAAATCGACCCCCGAGGGTGCCCGCGATTTCTTGGTTCCCTCCCGGGTCCATCCCAAGTCTTTCTACGCCCTCCCGCAGGCACCCCAACAATATAAGCAATTGTTGATGGTGGGTGGCATCGAGAAGTATTTTCAGATTGCTCGCTGCTTCCGCGATGAGGACTTGCGAGCTGATCGGCAACCCGAGTTTACCCAGATTGATATCGAGTCCTCTTTCGTTGATCAGGAGGATATCATCGGCCTTATCGAAGGTTTGTTGGGGCGCATTTTTAAAGAATCATTAGAGACCAAAATCCCCGCCAGCTTTGAGCGCCTGACTTATCAGGAGGCGATGAACACCTACGGCTCCGACAAGCCAGACCGTCGCGTGGGGATGGAGATTGAGGACCTCACCGAGGAGCTCAAGGACTGCGAATTCCGCGTCTTTTCGGGCACCGTTGCCAATGGCGGAGTGGTCAAGGCGATCAATGCGAAAGGCTTTGCTGATATTTCCACTGGCCAGATCGACAAGCTGACCAAGCTCGCGCAAGAAGCAGGAGCGAAAGGATTAGCCTACATTCAGGCCCGCGATACTGACCGCACTACCTGGCGCTCACCTTTCGTTAAACGAATGACCGATGCCGAAGTAGAGGCTCTACGCGAAAAGCTCAACATCGAGCCCGGCGATTTGATTCTCTTTGCAGCCGACAAATGGGCCGACGCTTGCGAAGTCCTCGGACGCATCCGTCTCGAGGTGGCCGCGATGCGCAATCTTCTCGAAGGCAACAGCGACCTCGATTTCCTTTGGGTCACGCAATTCCCTCTCCTCGGTTACGACGAGGAAGAAGGAAAATGGAATGCAGTTCACCATCCCTTCACCCGCCCCATCCCCGAACATGAGGAAGCACTTAAAAAAGGCGAACTCGGTGACGGCTTACTGGCGCAGGCCTACGACGTGGTTCTCAACGGCTACGAATTAGGCGGAGGCTCCATCCGGATCCATGAGCAAGACCTCCAGTCTGCCATGTTCGACGCCCTTGGGGTGACGGAAGAAGAGAAGACCACGATGTTTGCTCACATCCTAGAAGCCTTCACCTATGGCGCCCCTCCCCACGGCGGAGTCGCCTTGGGCCTTGACCGAATTGCGATGCTGGTGGCTGGCGAAAGTTCGATTCGCGAAGTCATTGCTTTCCCGAAAAATAACAAGGCTAGCGACCTGATGACTGCCAGCCCGGCCGAGGTCGACTTCAAGCAACTCCGCGAACTCCGCATCAAAAGCACGGTGGCAGAGAAGCCTGCAGAGTAGTCTTCTTTCGCCGAACTCAGCTCCGGCTCCACCGGCCTTATCCTTCGAAAGTGAATGAGCTTCGAGACTCCCATCTCGAAGCCATTTTTTTACCTCCTTGGGAGCAACCCATCTCACAAGTCATCACACCCAAGAACCTTGGAGACCTAAGAGCGAAAGATTGCCCCTTTTTACTCGGATAAACTTTGGAAGGACCCACGCACTGTGATGGTCTCCTTCTCGACATCAAAGAAAGCAGTGTCGAGAATCTCAATACCGAATGGTGTTTCGGTGAGAACTTCCAAAGTCCATCGTCCCTCGGCATCCAATTGATTTTGGAGTTCTCGAAATACTAAGCGAGTCGTACGGGGGACCACATCCTCCACAACGATCATGCTTTCAGTGAGAGTGATTCCCTCGTTTCCTGGATTTGGATCACCGGGGTAAATTTGCACCCAAGTGGTGCTATCGGGGTAGAGATTAGCCAACTGGATCGTGACTTCCGGCATTGTGGTGTAGCGAGCTTCGTCTTCGATACCGACAATGCTGCCTTGGCTCAAGGGCCAGACTTGGACTTTTGCTTCATCAAGCTGGAGCTGTGCGATCTCGCCATCAGGGAGAGCGAAGAGACGGAAAGTCTCCATCCCTGCGTCTTGGAAGACATTGGTCCCGGGGATGTTAGAACCGGGGAAAACGAGGTTTCGATTCCCATTGCTGACAACCATCCGTTGGTCGAAATTTTCGGCAGGCAGGAGTTCACCATAGATGTCTTCCAAAACAGTCCCCGCTCCGCTCAAGAGAGAACTCGTCTGCGTGGTCTCCACTTCGTAGGCAGCCACATCATGATCGAGAAGGACCTGACGCGCCGCCAGAGGAACATCGCTTCCGCTCTCGCTGAGCAAGCCTGCTACCTCATAGGTCACGGTGAAGCCTTGGTCGATGCGCGTGCGTGGAATGGGCCCATCATAGGGGTCTCCGGTTTGAATCTCCAATTTTCCCGTGGGTAGATAGGCACCGACCATCTCGGTATCGACAAGAGTTTCCTCCAAACCCTCATCAGTCTGACGAACGGCCCAGAGCAAAAACTCGGATCCGCCTTCGGGCACGGGGGCAACCGAAAGGCCTTGGCCCTCGGCAGAGACAACCGCTTTGTGCTCATTCCCCGTCTCCAGCTGACGCTGAACCAAGGACACGGTCCAGTCTTCGTCAGCGAGCGCATAGGCGGCGAGCACCGATGAAAAACTGAGTACGAGAGAAGTGACAGAAAAGGAAGTTTTCATGAGTCAGATTGGGAGAGTTTTTTGAGTCCCTGCAGAGCGACCAAATCGCCGTTTAACGAAGTCAAAGTCGTGAAGCCGCTCTTTTCAGCGGCTGCCAGCTTAATACGCAAAGGCTCTAATGAGGCTTCCCCCATCCATTGTTGGTCCGTAATCGTCAGGAGACGAATACCGGCTCGATGACGCCGGAAAAAGTCTTCCCACTTGAGCAATTTGCCTTTGGTGGGAGCGGTTGTCGCCAGAGTCAACATCTTCCCCTGAGCCACAACCGAGCCCTTGGGAATGAGCGAGAATCCGTGCGGCCCAATGAGATAATCGGAACTGCCCAACAGGCTGGGCTTGGCACGCTCAATGGAGACTTCGTTCTCTACCGATCTCACTTCCGACCTCTCGTATACGGCATCGACTTGACGTCGTTTAGCGGTCGCTTCAGCTACAGTAGGAGCTTTCCTAATTTGCGCAGCGACGGGGAGCACCATCGCAAGAGCCAGAGGCAGCACGAATACGAAATGTGAGAGAGACTTCATTAGTTAACATCGATAGAATATCATGACACAAAAACAAATGCGAGTGCTTAATCGTCGTCTGTTTCCGTGTCAAAGGTCATCAAAATGACCAAATCCTGATAATCAGCTCCCGATTGGGCGTTAGACTTGTTCAAGTCCACCAAGACCACGACGTCCTTGGGTCCAATCTTGATGGTTTCTCCATCGGCAGAAAGGTAAGGAAGGAGGAATGTTTTTGCAGAGAGCTGATTGCTGCGTTCAGGAGAAAAGTTAGGAGCTGGGTCACCGTTCTTGAGAACGAGGATGCCACCATGGCCCTTGTTTTTACCCATCATACGCCAGCTATTCCAAGTGCGCTTCCACCAAGGAGTGTTCGCATTTGCAGATTTGGTGCCGCGGAAGCCCATGTTGAGAAAGATATTCTCGTCCACTTCGCGCTCCTTGAGGATTTCGCTTGGGTCGACTTGGTCGCCTGTTCCGTTGAAAAAACGCTCTGCTTTCCACTCATCCGAGAACTGAGCCCAACTTTCCAACCATCCAGCGGCATAAGCACTCCCGTATCCAGCTCCCAGCAGACGAACTTTCACGTTCAGCTTGGTCTTGGTCTCGACGGTGTCGTCATCCGGATCGATTTCAATGATGTCTTCGATATCATCCGAAGTGGGAAACTGAACCTTCCAATCAAGAGCCACTTTGCTCGAAGCACGAACCAGAAGTGAGGAAGCATCCAGATAACCTGTGGGGAGGCCATCGCTCGCCGAGCACAAAGAGGCAGCGGAAAGAATGATGGCACAGATTGAACATTTAATTGATTTCATAATTAACCGGGGTTGGAACTGCCGACTTTATAAAAAATAAGACGATTTAAAGCAAACTGGATTTATAAAATTTAAAAAAATGATTTAAGAGATTTCATAACTCATTGCAAATAAAAGCCGAACGGGTTGAGTCTTTTTAAAAATTAAACCAAGCTGATAATAAGGATTTATTAACTATTTTGCAAAACGGGTAGTAATCATCTGCAGAATGCTCTAATTTTTTAAACACACTTCTCGATAATTTCACTAAATGGGTGCCCAGTGCATCGACGAAAAGCGCTTGGCTCGCGGGGGAGTGCCCTCTCTTGAAGATTTCAAAGACATGAGAGCAACAGGGGTCAACAAAAGTCCCCTTGTAGAAGCCGTCTTCTACCGGGGCGATCAAGCTAGGAAAGAATTCGGCGAAATGAGCCCAGGATGGATTGGATGAATCAGATTTCAGAATTCAAACTCATCGTTCTGAGCCG
>CAZGXV010000026.1:26577-40498 GCA_964529725.1 uncultured Roseibacillus sp. | reverse complement strand
GTCCAAGAATTGGCTAAAGAGAGAAACTTGGTCCCTAGCTTGGTCGCCCTGTTCTTGGGGCACGAACTTCCGTCTTTTGCTTCCGTTCGAGTCCGTTACACTCGCGCGGATGGACGGCTTCGACGCACCGTTTTTTGAGAGACTCTGGGCTGCGGGTTACGCGCGTTTCCGGCGTCCGGTGGAAGGTGTCCTTTTGCCGGAGAAGGTGACCCTCGAAGAAGTCCTCAAGGTGTGGGATCGGCTGTTAGCGCGTTATCCCAAGCTCCCTGCCAAGGCTGCCTTTTCCGCCGCTCTCCTCGAGGAAGCTTATGAACGCTCCCGCCATTTGGTGAAGGAAGAGCGAAGCTCGCAAAAAGACGAACAAGTTCATCACGATCCGGCCGACGAGCGCTATCCCGCTAACCTCAGTCTTGATTCTTTGCAAAAGCGCGATGGCGACAACGACTCCTTTAGTAGCCCAGAGTGGAATGGTCTCGCGCCTCTCTTACGGCCCTTTGGTTTCGCGACCTTGCGCCGGAAGGGCGTGCGCGAACACGATGCCGAGGATGTCTTCATGGAGACCTTTGCCGAGCTTCCCCGTCCCAAGGGGTCCGACCAGCGGGCCCCCATCGAGACCATCATGGTTTTTGAGGAAATCATTCCGCTCTTTACCAAGATGCTTCAATTCCGGGCCATCGATTGGCGGCGCAGGCAATCCGCTTTCAAGAACCAACCTAACACTCAACACTCCTACGAAGATTTGACCGAGGTGCAGGAGAACGCGCGCCAGTTCGAGGACAAGTCCGCGCGCGCATTCGGGAACCCTGCCGACCTTACGTTCGACCGCATCTACGAACTGTGCGAGGAGGAGTTGGCCCCACTGGAGTGGGAGCTTGTTTTCGCCATTCACGTCGGACAAACCCACACCATGGGTGAACTGCTGGAAGAGGGAAAAATCCTCGCGCAACTCGACTTAAAGGCTTCGGATTCGGTTTCCAAAAAGCGGAGGATTCTCAACGAGCACCTCCATGGCGCTCTCCATAAATTGGCGAAAGTCCTCCAAAACTGAAAATGATGGCTCCGGATTGCGGTTACGGAGAGACCCCCCTGCGATGATGAATACCCCTCAAGAAGACACCCCCGCCGAGCTGAAAGGCATCACCGAGGTTCTGCAAAAAAGTCTCCGCCCCGAGAAGGACGAGAACATTCCTCCCATGCCCGAAGACCTACGGGACCGCTTGAAAGGTCAGTATGGTGACACCTCGGCAATCATTGCGGAGGAGTCGGAGGAAGGATGGAGCAATCGTTTGATGTCGCTCTTCGCCCAACCAGCCTTTGTGGGCTCTCTGGCAGCCTTGGTTTTGGTCGCGGTTCTCATTTCTCTTCTCGTGCGACCGAACCCCAAGGACAGCACTGAGGTGATGCGCGGAGGAGGGGAAGCAGTTTCCGCGACCCAAACAATCATCATCTTGTTCGGCTTGGATGAGGGGCAGATCCAATCGGTGAAAGAAAGCGGATACTTCGAGAAGAAACATCTCTATACGACTTCTTCGAAAGAGGAGTTGGCCCAATGGGTGGCCCGCGATGGAGACAGCATCGTGGTTGATGGGGCCGCCGGAGAGGTTCGCCATGAGGACGGTCGCCGGATTGCTTTGCCAGAGGAAAATATCTCCGACGCGGTTTTGGAACTATTAGAAAAGTAGTAGCTCGTTCGCGAGACCAATTTTTGAAGATTGGGAAAAAGGGAGGGTCTTTTTGAGTCCTCAGATGCCCTCAAATATCGCCTTTCCATCCTTGCGGATGCCTCTTGGAACTTCCTCCCGCCAATGTCGGAGGGTAAAATCATTGGACAGGGTCGCTTTTGGGTCGAACTTGCGAACCATTATGAAATGGATTCCTCTCGCAATGGCCTTTGCTACCTCGTCATCTCTTCTCGCTGATTCTGACTCTGCCGATCCGCAGAAAGTAGTCGCCGCAGCAGCCCCCGAGTTCGTCCTCGACTTCGAGGACCCTGAGGCCGGGCCCGAGTGGCGGCCGGTCAACGACGGCGTCATGGGCGGCCTTTCGGAAGGCAACGGCCAGATGAAGGACGGAGTGATGGTTTTCGAAGGAAACCTTTCCCTCGAGAACAACGGCGGTTTCTCCTCGGTGCGCACCACTCAGAGCCAATACGACTTCACCACCGCCGACGGGTTGGCGCTCCGCGTCAAGGGCGATGGACGCACCTATCAGCTTCGCCTCGCAACCGATGCTCGCCATCGTGGTTCGCTTGTCTCTTACCAGCGAAAGTTCGATACCAAGGCGGGCGAGTGGGTGGAGGTCAAAATTCCTTTCGATGAGATGAAGCCAGGCTGGCGCGGTCGCATGTTGAGCGGTCATGTCTTCGATGCCTCCAAGGTCAGCCAACTAGGCATCCTCATTGGAGATAAGAAGGAAGGACCATTCCGGGTCGAGATCGATTGGATCAAGACCTACCGCGCAACGGAAAAAACTTCCTAGCGCAGGTGCCTGATCCTCTGACCACTCTACCTGCTACGAAGCTACCGACGGGAGAGGGAATCAATCTCTCGAAAAAGGGCTGGACGTCAGCCCCTTGGGCAGGCAGGTAAGGGGTTCATTTATGGATTTTCAAATTGCCACTCTCTGTGACTACGCTGCCGATCACCAAGGAAAAATGACCGTGGTCGCGCCTTTCGACGCCCTCGCCGCGCGCGAACTCCCTGTTCGCCACCCTTCCTGCGCCCTCGCCATGCGCGTGTGCATGACTCCCGAGGACAACGGCGACCACACCATGCTCATCAGCCTCATCGATGAGGATGGCCAGGCCGTGAACCCACAGATGCCCATCAAGGCCGACCTGCCTGTAAAGATGCCTGATGATGTCGCCTTCGTGACCCGCAATCTGATCGTCAATTTCCAAGGACTCGAGTTCAAGAACACCGGGGTCTACTCCGTAGACATCACCCTCGACGGCGAGCTTGCTGTCCGCATTCCCTTGCGCGTGGTAAAGGTTGACGAGAAGGGTCAGCAGCAGCCCGCCTAGTCCTCAAATTATTTTGCCCGAAGCGCCCTCCGAAGCTCCGTCTTCCGGGCGCTTTTTTGTGTCCTCTTTGTTGGAGCCACTATTCCTAGCCTTGAGTTCACCATCGGGGCTTGAAACTTTGAATCCCGCAGCCACCTTCTTGGCATGAATACGTCTTTTCAAACTGCCCTCGTCACCGGGGCCTCCGCTGGTTTGGGCGAGGAGTTTGCCACCCAATTGGCGCCTCGGCTGGAGCGCCTCGTTCTGGTCGCTCGACGCGGCGACCGCTTGGAAGAACTGGCGGCTCAGCTCAAGGTTCGCTTTCAGATCGAGACTCTGATCATCGTCGCCGACCTCAATGACTCTGACGAGCGTGAGAAGGTTTTTCGCGAAGTTGATTCCCAAGGATGGAACGTGGACCTCGTCGTCAATAACGCCGGCTTAGGAGACTATGGCGAATTCCAATCTTCGGAGTGGCATCGCAACGAGGCCATGCTGCGAGTCAACGTGGAAGCATTAACCCATCTGTGCCACCTATTCCTGCCCTCCATGATTGCGCGCGAGGGTGGTGCTTTGGTGAATGTCAGCTCCTTGGCTAGCACGCTCCCGATTCCGGACTTTGCGGTCTACGCCGCCACCAAGGCCTATGTGAGTAGCTTCTCGGAGGCCTTGCGCATGGAGGTGCAAGACTTGGGAATCGAGGTTCTCGCCGTTTGTCCTGGCCCGGTGAAAACCGAGTTTGGCGAAATTGCCGCACGCGAAGAAGGTGGCGCCGGAATGCCCGGTGGTCGCAAAAACTTTTACGTCAGCAAAGAGCAAGTGGTTGCCGAATCGCTTGCCGCCTTGGAGGACGGTCGTGCTCGGGTTTATCCGGGCTGGAAGGTCGCCTTGGCTGCTGCCGGGATTTCTCTCCTGCCGCTGGCAGCCATCCGTCTCCTAATGAGCTCCCGTCCCCGTCGTCAAAAACTTCTCGAGTAAACCCCCATGAGCACCTCTCCTCCCTCCTCTCTGATTTGGAAAATCCTCTGCACCATCCTCGCGGTCTTGGTAGTGGTTCTTGGCCTGCGTAAACCTGGTATCGAAACTATCGAAAAGGTGGTGGAAGTTCCTGTTGAAAAAGAGGTCATCAAGGTGGTGGAAAAAATCGTCGAGGTAGAAAAGCCACCCGAGCCGGAACCTGTCGTGGGTATTTCCCGCGATTTAGATCTGACCGAAACCTCCAAGGGCTTTGCCTTTAGTTCGAAGTTGAAGCTCGAAAACGGCGACCTCGCGACCAAAGAACGGAAGCAAAAGTCGGCCTACAAGTCGGAGCACGTGGTCACTGTGCGGGTGCCTCGAGCCGCTGCCACCATGTCCGAACTCGAAGTCAGCAGTCCGGGATTGGGCTCCCTACTACCCGGTTTGGCACCCCTTGTTGAGAATGCCACCGTCTCTGATTTTTTCGAAGTCCTCTACCGCAACAAAACGGATCGCCTGAAGAAGGATTCTGCCAAGTTGGGCAACCTGCTCACCTCGCACAATTTTTTCGATTGCCAGACCATGCTCAATCTCACCGCCGAGAATGGTCGCAAGGTTTTTCTTCTACAAGGTGATATGGACGTGGTCAGTGACGGCTCCGATGGTGATCGACTACCCACCATGCCCGACGAGATCGTCAATTCCACCCACTATCAACCCACAACCAGTTACGGTTGGGCAAAGGTGGGCCAGGTGCCGAATCCGCTCATCAAGGGTTACGAGAGAAGGCTCCAAGTTGCCAACCGCGAGTTGCGTGATCCCAACATCGATAGGGACCGCAAGGACTGGGTCCGCTCCCGCATCAAGTCTGTTCTCAAGCCCGGTATCGAGGAGATGGGACGGCGTAGTTTTCTCATCGCGGAGTATGATCCATTCATCGTCATTCCGATGAATATCATTCTTGATAAGCATAGTTTGAGCGGACGTCGCGTGGGCGACAAGTGGGGGCCCAAGGTCGGTGACTACGCCGTCGTCCTGCACGATGGTATTCTCTATCCCGCTATTGTCGGCGATGCTGGACCTACCTTCAAGGTCGGGGAGGCTTCCTTGCGGATGGCTCGTCAGATTGACCCCAAGTCGAGCCCCTATTGGCGACCAGTAAGTGAGTTGTCAGTGACCTATATTTGCTTTCCCGGAACGGCGAAGAAGCCGCACCGGGCCCCGGATTACGAGGACTTCCGCAAGAGCTGCCAAAACCTTTTGGATGAGATTGGCGGCCTCAAAGAGGGAGTAGAACTCTTTCGCTGGGAGAGCACTCTGCCCGACCTGTCGGAACCAGAGGAAGAAGAGTCCGAACAAGACGAAACACAAACTAATTAGGGATATTTTATCGTGGAAAAACTGAAGCAAGGCCAAGTCTGGAAAGTGGGAGAAGATTTTTACCGGATCGTCGTTTGGCAGCGCCTTACCATCGAGTACAAACACATCACTGATTGGGAAACTCGGGAAGGAACCGTGCACAAGGTTTCCAAAAAGGAATTCTGTCGCCTCATCCGGGGTGGTTCGCTCTACCAGCCTCTCACCGATGCGGCCGAAGCTTGCGACTCGGAACCGGAATGAGCGGGCCAAAGTCCAACGATCCTCTTCACGGTCTCACCTTGGAGGCGATTCTGACTCAACTCGTGGAAGAATACGGCTGGGCCGAGTTAGGTTACCGCATTCGCATCAATTGCTTTCTCGCGGACCCTTCTATCAAGTCCAGTCTCAAGTTTTTGCGCAAGACCCCGTGGGCTCGCAAGAAGGTCGAAGAGCTCTACCTTGATACCTTTTGGTAAAAAAAATCGAGTTCCAGTCATTTTGTTTGAACAAATTGATTAGTGAGAAGTCTGAGTATTTTGAAAACGCCGTTCCAGCGTTTCGGTTACCAGTAATATGACTTCGATTTACAAACTCTGTTTTGCCTTCGGCCTCTTGGTCACCGGGGGAGAGGTAGTCACTCACGGAGATGAACATGCGGCCTCGCTTAAGCGACTAGCGGCCCCGCTTTTGAAGGATCGTCGTCCAGACAAAGGCATTCGGGAGGTTCCCATGTCGGAGCTTGGGCTCCTCCCGTCCGGCATCGAACGAGTTGCAAATGAGCAGTAGCCTAGCATGTTCTGCATAGGGAATTCTCTTCTACTAGACCAATCCTCCTAACAGCCTGCGGCAATTCGTTTTGCCATTTGGGGGAAAAGAATCCAATGAGCAGGCAAAACGGAGAACCAATACAATCGACCTAAGAGTCCTTGCGGGCGAAAGGTCGCGGTCTGGGTGAGGATGTCGTCTTTGACGCGAAACTCTAACCACGCTTCTCCGGGTAGCTTCATCTCCGCATAGAGCATGAGCCGACCTGCCGACCGATCCGCCAGAAGCACTCGCCAAAAGTCCAAGGCATCACCCGCTCTCAACTCCGAAGGATGGCGACGGCCACGACGTAGTCCAATACCACCCAACAAGCGGTCGAGAGAGCCTCGGATGCTCCACGCCCAGTTCATGGAGGGCCATCCCTTCTCGCCTCCGAGGGCCCAAATGGTGTCGAGGACTTCCTCCTGGTTCGCAGATGTTTTGACCTTTTGCTGATCGCGATAAATTCCGTGCTCGGGCACTTTGATGGCATTGATGAAGCGCGGGTCCATGCGGTCATCCAGCAGTGCATCGGTCCAACTGGAGGGGACCCTGTTTTGCGCAATACGAGACAGGGCCCGCTCGACGGCAACTTGATAGGTTGAGAGTTCACGGGGAATCAGCTCCTGGATGCGAGTCTCGTTGCAGATGGTCTCGTTTTTCATGGAGGTGACGAGTGCCTGCGCGAGAGAAAAGCGAGTCGAGGTCATCAGGTAGAGCCACCAAGAAGAGAGCCGTGGGCTGAAGTAAGGCACAGGCACAAAATGCCGGGTAAGCCCCCGAACCTGCGCGTAGCCAGCTAACAAATCGCGGTAGCGAAGCACTTCAGGGCCGCCAATATCGAAGACCTTGCCTTCCGTCTCGGATACCTCGAGCAGGGTTTTGAGATAGTGGATAACGTCTCGGATGGCAATAGGTTGGCAGCGGGTGTTGACCCAGCGCGGACAAATCATGACCGGAAGCTTTTCCGCCAAGTCGCGCACGATCTCAAAGGAGGCCGAACCGGACCCTACGATGATGGAGGCTCGCAAAACAGTCAGTTTGGCTTTTCCTTGGCCCAGAATTTCTTCCACCTTTCGTCGCGACTTCAAGTGCTCGGAGAGATGGCCGTCGTCATCGGCAAGCCCGCCCAGATAGACCACCCGTCTACAAGTGCTGGAGTCCAGCCAGTTGGAAAAATGGAGGGCGGTCTGCTGTTCACGAGCAGCAAAGTCTCCCGCAGCTCCCATCGAGTGCACCAGATAGTAGGCGGCATCGAGATCAGATGGCAAAGCTGGCAAGCTCTCCGGGTCGAGGAGGTCCCCTTCAATCACCTGCAGACGGTCTCCAGCATCGCCGAATTCCTCCGACGGAAAGCGGCGCTTGTTCCGCACGAGGGCGGTCACTTGATGCCCCGCTTCCAGAAGATCGGGAAGCAGTCGGAGACCAATGTAACCATTGGCACCAGTGAGGAGAAGTTTCATGCCCTAACTTGGCGCGGAGAAGACATTTGTCGAGGAGGGGGATGACAGGGCGGTCGTTCCCCGCTAGTTTGGCCCCCTTGAAGGAGGCACCGAGAGAATTGGCTATCGTGGGCGGAGGACCGGCGGGATTGCGGGCGGCGGAAGTGGCCTCGGCAGCCGGGCTGAAGGTGACGCTCTACGAGGGCAAGCGCTCAGTGGGTCGCAAATTTCTAGTGGCTGGTAAGGGTGGATTCAATATCACTCACGCCGAGGAACTCGAGACCTTTGCCACTCGTTACCGAGGACCGGAAATGCCTCCCGAGTTTTGGACGCGGGCATTACAGGGTTTCGATAACGAGACGATTCGTGGTTGGGCGGCCCGTCTCGAGGTGGGGACCTTTGTTGCCAAAAGCGGGCGTGTGTATCCCAAAGCGCTCAAAGCGGCACCTCTCCTCCGGGCTTGGATCAAGCGACTCAAAGCGCAGGGAGTGACCTTCGAAGTGAGGCATCGGCTGATTGGTTTGGAAAAGGGGGAACGCTTCCTCTTACGCTTCGAGGGTGAGGGGCAAGAAAAGGAAGTCGCCGCCGATGCCGTCATTCTCGCCTTGGGCGGGGCCTCGTGGCCGCAAACAGGCTCGGATGGCAGCTGGGTGCCGCTATTGGAGAAAAGAGGCATCGCAGTGAATGAGCTCACTGCTGCCAATTGTGGCTGGGAGGTGGATTGGCCGAAAGAAGTTCTTGAGGAGCATGAGGGAGAAGCGCTCAAGAATCTCAACCTCTGGGCAGGGGAAGAGGATGCTCGTGGAGAGCTCATCATCACCCGTTACGGATTGGAGGGAGGGCCCATCTATCAATTGGGCCCGGCTTTGAAAGCACTGCGAGAACCCTGCCTAGTGATTGACTTCAAGCCAACCTTCACCGAAGAACGTTTGATTGCTAAAATGGAGTCGGCACGGAGAAACTTTCTCGACGAAGCCCGTGTCCGATGGAAGTTAAGTGCAGCTGCTTGTTCGATTTTGGAAAAATTCTATGGTCCCTTCGAGTCAGCACAAGCTCTCGCAAAAGTCACCAAGCGCTGTTCTCTCTCTTTGTTAAAAACTCGCCCCATCGCGGAGGCCATCTCTTCGGCGGGAGGGGTCTGTTGGCACGAGTTGGATGACTCGTTAATGGTCAAAAAATTGCCCGGGCTCTACGTGGCGGGAGAGATGATTGATTGGGAGGCCCCCACTGGCGGCTATCTCATGCAAGGCTGTTTCGCCTCCGGGACCTTAGTGGGTGAAGCGGTGGCCGCTTGCAAGCAGTCGTGATTTTGGCCATCAGGCCTCTCTGGAGCGACCTGCGGAGTAGATGAGCGAACCCTGACGTCGCTCTCCTCTGGACTACTGGTCCGGACGAGCTGGAACGTAGAGAGTGCCGTTGGCAGGGATGCGGGAGGTCGCCGAGAGAGCACAGTGATTGAGCTTGTTGAGGGTATCGACATCGGTGCCCACCTTTTCGGCAATTTCGCCGAAGGAAGTATTTCTCGGAATCTTGATGAGCATTTTATGGGAAGGTTCCTCGGGTTGAGGCGGGGTCGGGTGTGATTTGTATTGCGGCTGTAGGCGAGACTGGGGCGTAGCTTGTGGCTCGCGTTGAATCGAATTCAAAGGTGGAGAAGCATAGCCCGCAGGTTGGGGTTGAGGTTGATAGGTGCTCGGAATTGTGAGCTTTTTGCCGACGCGCATCCGATTGGGATCGATACCAGGATTGGCGGACATCAGCTGACTGAGGCCCAAGCCGTAGCGCTCTGCGATTTGAGAGAGAGTATCACCGGGAGCCACGGTATAGCTTCGAGCGCGAGAGCGGGCTTGGGCAGTATATTGAGCGGCTTGGGAGGCAGAAGGAATGGTGAGAGTCTTGCCAATCCGAAGCCGAAGGGGATCGGTCCCGGGATTGGCGGTGAGCAGTGAGCTCAAGGGAATGCCGTGGGCCTCTGCAATTTGAGAAAGAGTATCCCCACTTCGCACCTGATAGGCCCGAGCGTGGTTGGCAGCGGCCACCCGGGGTGCTTGCTCATCCCAGCGATGAGTGACTACTGGATTGTTCGGCATAATGACCACCTGTTGGGGCTGTGCTTGTTGCTGATAGGCGGTGGCGGGTAGTTGCTGAGCAGGACGATTAGCGACCTCTTCAATCCGTTTCAGCTGGTTGGTGAAAAGAAGGCGCATCTCATGCAGCTCCGTCTCCAACCGCCCAATGCGTTCGCTTTGTGTCTTGAGGCGGTCTTCCACCAGGCTCGTGTTCGACGAGGACGCAGCTGGCGCCGAGGGAGCACCCATGCTCGATTGCGGACCGGAGCTTTCCGGGATGCAAGAGACGAGCAAGCAGGGCAGTGCCAGAAGAGAAAAGAGAAGGCGCATAGAGTGAAGTGGTTCGGCCTGTTAAATATTTTATAAAACTTAACTAATGTCGAGCCAATTTTGGTATTTCTGCTTCCCGGAAAGAAGAAAAGCCCACAACGACAAGCATTTCTGCTAGAAAGCCTCCGCGAAAACTTTTTGCAAAAACAGCCCGACGGCAACTCTTCTGACAACCGTTCAGTCCTTTTCGACTGCCATCGCGACGAAGGACAATCGCAATCCTAAAACAAATCCAGTTGCGGATTGTTCGCTTGGGGGAGGTTGTCGTGGGTATTGCGGGTATTCTTAGCCTTGGGGTTTGGAGCCTGTTTGGGGTCGGGCCGTTCGGGTCGCTGGGAGTTGAGCTCAAGGTGGCTCAGGATTTCAGTGGCACGCTTGATGATAGCGGGGGGAAGACCGGCCAGGCGGGCGACTTGGATCCCGTAGCTTTTGTCGGCAGGACCAGGCTGGATTTTGCGCAGAAAGATGATGTCCTCGTTCCATTCCCGGACCGCGACGTTGTGGTTCTCGACCGCCTCTTTGCTCGCAGCGAGGTCACAGAGTTCGTGGTAGTGGGTGGCAAAGAGGGTGCGTGATTGGGTAGTATCGTGCAGATGCTCCGCGACGGCCCAGGCGATGGAGAGGCCATCGAAGGTGGCGGTGCCGCGTCCAATCTCGTCGAGAATGACGAGGGAGTCAGCTGTCGCATTATTAACAATGAGCGCAGTCTCGTTCATCTCGACCATAAAGGTGGATTGCCCTTGCGAGAGGTCGTCAGAGGCCCCAACCCGGCAAAAGATTTTGTCTACGAGACCAATCGTCGCCTTCTCGGCAGGAACGTAGGCTCCAATTTGCGCCATGAGGGTGATGAGAGCGACTTGGCGAATATAAGTGGACTTACCAGCCATGTTGGGACCGGTGAGAATGTGGAGCCGTCCGGTCTCCGGGTCCATTGCGGTGTCGTTGGGGACAAATTTTTCCTCAACCAACGTCTGCTCAAGGACGGGATGGCGCGCGTTGGTCAGGTGGAGACTGCGGTCCGTTGTCAGATGGGGACGGGTGTGCTGATGCAATTGCGCAGTCTCCGCAAAGGAGAGGAGCACATCCAGGATGGCAAGTGAGTCAGCGGTCTCCTGTAAGGCAGAGAGATGTTCGCAGACTTGCTGCCGGAGATGAACAAAGAGATCATACTCGAGAGCTTTGGCGCGCTCATCCGAGCCAAGAATCTTCTGCTCCATTTCCTTGAGGGCCGGGGTGATGTAGCGCTCGGCGTTGGCCATCGTTTGTTTGCGCAGATAGTCCTCGGGGACTTTGTCGACCTTGCCCTTGGAGACTTCAAGGAAGTAGCCAAAGACGTTGTTGAATTTGATTTTAAGATTCTCGATGCCGGTGCGCTTGCGCTCAGTTTCCTGCAGTTCGGCGAGCCAATTCTTTCCTTCTCGAGACGCGGACCGCAGTTCGTCAAGTTCGGATGAGTAACCATCACGAATGAGATTTCCGTCTTTGGGTGAGGCCGGTGGTTCGTCAGCAAGGGCTTCCGCGAACAGTTCTGTCAGGGTGGGAAATTCTTGAATCTGAGAGAGCAGGGTCCGAGCCAGAGTGGACTGACCTTCCCCTTCAGGTGCCGTCTCCGATTCCGAGCGGGAGGCACCGTTCGCGGGGAGAGAAGTGAGGTCTTCGCGGAGGGCGGGGAGGCGCTCGAGTGAGGTTTGCAGTGTTTTGAGATCGCGTGGATTACCGCTGCCTTGCGAGAGACGGCCCGTAGTCCGCTCGATATCACGGATGTCTTTCAGGGATTCCCGAAGCTTGGAGAGGAGGTAGGGCTCGGCGAGGAGTTGCTCCACGGTATCGTGGCGTTGGTTGAGGGTAGCGAGGTCCTTCAGAGGATGGAGCACCCAGTCGCGGAGCTTGCGCGCACCCATGGGAGTGGCGGTGCGGTCGAGGGTGGCGAGCAGGGTGTGCTGGGTCCCTGAGCGCGACTGCACGAGGTCGAGATTGAGCTGCGAGGCGGTGTCGATGAGGACATGGTCACTCTGGTCTCGGATGGTGAGGGTGGAGAGATGCTCACAGTTACGCCGTAATTGGTGAGCGAGATAGTGGAGGGCCGCTCCTCCGGCACTGATCGCGGAGGTCATCTCGGAGCAACCGAAGCCTTTCAAGGACTGAACCTTAAAGTGGTCTTGCAAGGTGTGCTGCGCGGTTTCTTGCAAAAAGGCATAAGCATCATAGGGAAAGGAACCCGGCAGGCGCCCGAGTTCCGCGAGCTGGTCGTCTGGGACCAAGAGCTCTGAGGGCGCGAGGCGATGAATCTCGTCGCGCAGTAGCTCGAGGTCGTTGAACTCGGCGAGAGAAAACTCGCCCGTGGAGTGGTCCGCGCAGGCGAGACCAAAGCGAAGCTTTTTCCCGGAGCCAATCTGGCAAGCGGCAGCGAGATAATTGTGCTTGGTGTCGTCAAGGAGGGTGAGATCGTCGATGGTGGAAGCAGAGATTATCTGCGAAATTTCGCGCTCGACGATTTGGCCTGGTTTGGGTTCGGAGGTTTGTTCGGCCAAGGCAACCCGTTTGCCTGCTTTGACCAGCTTGGCAATATAGCCAGTGGCGGCGTGATGGGGCACACCAGCCATCGGGACGTCATGGCGCTTTGTCAGTGCGACATTGAGAATGGGCGCAGCAATTTTGGCATCCTCAAAGAACATTTCATAGAAGTCACCCAAGCGATAGAGCAGGAGGATGTCGTCCGGAAGGGAGCGACGGATGGCTTGATACTGAGCCATCATGGGGGTGAGTTTTTTAGCGGGCATGAAACGAAGTTCTAAGCGAAAGATGAGGATGGAAAGGCAGCCCTCAACTTGTGTGAGAGAGTGACGAGGCAAGTAGGCTGCTGAGGGCTTCTCTCAAATCTTGTTGGTGGCATCCTCTCTGAGTTTCCGTTGGGCTGTTGGTTTGATTAAAACTCTCGGTCGAGGAGGTAGTGGGCGATTTGGTTGAGGTGGGCGGCCTTCTCGCCAAAGGGCTCGAGCGCGGCCAGGGAAAGTTGCGTGAGGCGCTTGGCCTCCACCTTCGATTCTTCAAGGCCTAGAATAGCGGGGTAAGTGGACTTGTTAACGGCCTCATCCTTGCCCGCCGTTTTGCCGAGGGTCGCGGTATCGGCAGTGACGTCCAAGATGTCGTCGATGACTTGGAAGGCGAGTCCGAGATGATACCCAAAGTCGGTAAGTGATTGCAGCTGCTCTGGCGAGGCGTCTGCCGTCATCGCGCCGAGGCGGATAGAGGTAGTGAGTAGAGCGGCCGTTTTTCGCTCATGGATAGCAATGAGTTCCTCGTGACTGAGGAGGGTGTCCTCGCCCTCGCCTTCGAGGTCAAGCACCTGTCCACCGATGAGTTGTTTAGAACCTGCGCAGACCGCAAACTCTTTTAAGTAATCAGCTACGGTATAACTAGTAGCTGGCGGGGTGTCGGCGATGAAGTGGAAGGCTTCCGCTTGCAGAGCATCACCAGCCAGAACCGCAATGGCTTCGCCAAACACCTTATGCGAGGTAGGACGGCCACGTCGGAGGTCATCATCGTCCATCGCCGGGAGGTCATCGTGGACGAGAGAGTAGGTGTGGAGGAGTTCGGTGGCACAAGCGGGGAACAGGGCGTTTTGCTCGGAGCCGCCACAAGCCTCGGCGGCTGCAAGGGTGAGAATAGGACGCAAGCGTTTGCCACCGGCAAAAACCGAGTAGCGCATTGATTCATGGATTTTGGCAGGAAGCTCAAGATCAGAGGGCAGGTGGGCATCGAGATGAGAGTCGATGAGCTCCTTTTTGGCGAGGAGGTAGCTTTTGAAGGCGTCGCTAGGCATGGCCCCTTGAGAGTCGGGAGAGTGGTGAAAAGAATCAAGGCTGGTTTTTCTTTGAGGGGCCAGAGATCCGAATTCAGAATCCAGAATCCAGAATCCAGAATCCAGAATCCAGAATCCAGAATCCAGAATCCAGAAT
>CAZGXV010000026.1:19071-26477 GCA_964529725.1 uncultured Roseibacillus sp. | reverse complement strand
CAGAATCCAGAATCCAGAATCCAGAATCCAGAATCCAGAATCCAGAATCCAGAATTTTGTTCATTCTGTAAATTCTGTCAAAACACACAGCCTCTGCAATCCTGTCCAATCCTGTCAATCTTGTCCAAAAACAAGAAGTCACGGTCAGCCTCACCCACGCAGAGACGTCCAACAGACCAGGAACTAAAGTCCCCCGAAACGGCGATGGCGGCGGGAGTATTCTTCGACGGCAGCTTGGAGGTCAGCACCTTTGAAGTCAGGCCAGAATTTTTTGGTGACTACAATTTCGGCATAGGAGAGTTGCCAAAGAAGAAAGTTGGAAAGGCGGAGTTCGCCGGAGGTGCGCACGAGAAGGTCGGGATCGGGGAAGGAGGCAGTATCTAGGTTTTGCGAGACCAAGTCCTTTGTAATCTGCTCGCTCGTTAGTTTACCTGTTTCAACTTGTTCGGCGATGCGCTGGATAGCTCCGGTGATTTCCTCGCGGGCTCCATAGGAGAGGGCCAGAATGAGGTTCAGGCCTGTATTGGAGGCGGTCTCCTTTTGAGCCTTCGCGATCCGCTTTTGATTTTTCTCAGGCAAGCGGTCGATATCGCCAATCGTATGGAGCCGTACTTCTTGCTTTTTTAACTCATTAGTCTTTTCGGCCAAGAAGCGATCCAACAGGAGCATGAGGGCATCCACTTCGGCTTGGGGGCGACTCCAATTTTCGGAAGAAAAGGCGTAGAGGGTGAGATACTTGACGCCCATTTCCTTGCAGGTTTCCACTGCTTCGCGCACGGACTCGGCACCGGCACGATGCCCGTCTCGACGAGGCAAGCCACGCTCTTTGGCCCAACGACCATTGCCGTCCATGATGATGGCGATGTGCTCGGGGTGGGTGAATACAGGCATACTAGATGTCAGTCCGTAAGTGTTCCAATACTCCAAATCGAGATTGCCTGTTTAGCCATCCAGCGCTGTCGGTTGGCCATGCGTTCAGCATTCCATTCGGCATTTTCGTCGCCTAATTTGCGGGTAATTAGAAAGCTACTTTCAGTGTAGGTCCGTCGTTTGTCTTTGTAACTAAGGTTGGCCAATGCTCGATTCGAGCTGTTCTTTAGAAGAGTCATATTTCCCAAGCGGTATGTGAGTTCCTCTGATTCATCATTACTAAATTGTTCCCAGCCGCTTTCTGGATTTTGAGGTAGGACATGTTCAAGTCCAAAAGTGTCACTGTCAAAATCCAACGTGGTTTGAGTGAGGCTTTGCTCCAGTTTACAGAGGATATAACGGACAATTCGTTTGTTGCGATTCTGAGAAGTTCGTAATGATTTTGACGAAAACCATTCCCTAAATACAGAATCTGTAGGATAAAGCTTCTTGAATCCAATGATTGCACTGCGAGCATCCTTTATTTCGTCATTGGAGACTTTTTCAGCAATGTGATTGTATAGTCTCTCTATCTCGCTCGGAAGCTGACTTCCGATTACGTGATAACGAAAGGAAAAATTTGAAACAGCTTTTAGAAGATTTTCGAAGTCATCATTGCTAAGTTTACGTTTCGCAGCCATCAGCAACGGAAAAGGTTGCCTTACGCTGAAGAGCCTCAGATTTTTTAAGAGCGTTTTTTGCTTGTTGGGCCAGTCGGAAGGATCTGGTGAGGTGATAGCGGAATAGGAATCCACGTCTTCTTCCAGTTCTCGAAGCAATTGAAAGACACTCTCTGCGGAATCTATTTTACTTCTTATGCGTTTAAATAACTCGGCTTGTCGGAGAAAGCTGTGCCTACTATTCCAGTGAGCACGAAGGAAATCGGGGAAGCTTTCGCTTCCGAGTCGTCCAACTATCGCTTCCCACCTGTTTTCAAGTGACTTCATCTCGTGTTCTCCTTGTCCGGAACTGTGAAGAACTGAGAATAAATAATTTTTGAGGAGGTCAGTTGCTGATAGTCTTACCCCCCGGGCATTGAGAGTCTCAAAAACTTTATAGGCATTCAATTCGTCGGTAACCGTGATAACGGTAAAGAAGAGGCGGTCGGCTAGCGACTCAACAAACTGGGCGAGTAAAGTGCCCGTAGATTGATTGTCACCCACAATCTGTTCTTGGATCCGCCTATCGAACCAAACAAATGCTTTTCTGAGACTATGTTCGGACGAGCGAAAACCACGCGAAGGCAAGTGTCCTAAAGGAACTAGGTAGGTGGAGTAATAATCGTTGTTATTCCGGTTGAGGGTCAGTTTTGGGCGGGGAACTAAAGTGACTGGATCTAGATATCCGATGTAGGTCTGTTGGAATTGCTCTAAACGCTTTTTGTTTTCGGTAGGCTCTGTGTTTGTGTCAATTAGTCTTTGGTAATTTTTTAAGACAGCTAGGATAACGATACTGAGAGTAGTCAGTCGTTGTTGCCCATCAATGACATCAAACTCCTTGTCGTTTTCGGACTGAAGAACCAAGTAACCCATATAGTGTGCGGTTTCTACCTCATCCAAAGTAATCCCTCGTATATCAAGCCAGAGGTCCTCCCACTCAGTTTCGGTCCAGCTATAATCCCTCTGAAAGCGAGGAATACGATAGACTAAGCCGTTGCCTATCAGCTTTCTGAAGGTTTCATTTTTAGTGCTGAAATTGGTAGCAGACATTGGTGTTATTCGGTTTTCCAGACGCACAAATCTGGCTTATGTGGTGCTCTACTTAAACCAAAATCGTCTGGTCCCGTCCGGGGCCGATGCCGACATGGGAAACCGGGGCACCGGCAAGTTCGGCGAGGCGGTTGAGGTAAGCGCGTGCATTCTCAGGAAGCTCGTCCCAAGTGCTGCACTTCGAGGTGTCGCTTTGCCAGCCGGGGAGAGTCTCGTAGACGGGTTTGATGCGGTCCCAGGCATCCCGATCTGCAGGCGGGTATTCGTGCTTCTCGCCGTCGATATCGTAGTGAGTGCAGACTTGAATAGTGTCGCGCTCGTCGAGTCCATCCAGATTGGTGACCGCGAGTCCGGTCACGCCATTGACCATGCAGGCATATCGGAGCAGGACCATATCCAGCCAACCGCAGGAGCGAGCACGGCCGGTGGTGGCTCCAAACTCGCGGCCGAGACCGTGGAGATAGTCCGCTAAATCATCGTTGTCGGTTGGGAAGGGGCCAGCACCTACACGGGTGGTGTAGGCTTTGCAAACTCCGATCACCGCCTCGATGGCGAGAGGAGGAAGTCCGGTGCCTGTGGTGCAACCACCCGAGGTCGTATTCGAGGAGGTCACGAAAGGATAGGTGCCAAAATCGACATCGAGGAAGGTGCCTTGTGCACCCTCGAAGAGGATGGTCTCTTTGGCTTTCCAGGCCTTGTGGACCACAGGAATGATGTCGGCGATGTGGGGACGAAGGCGGTCCAGAGCCGGGGTGATGGCTTCGATTACCCCATCGACGGTGTAGGTTTCGAGGCCGAGGGGCTCAAGAATGTCGTTGGCATCAGGGACTCTGAGTTCAAGCAGTTCGCGCAGCTTCTCTGGACGAATGGCATCGGCTAGGCGGATGCCGATACGATTGGCCTTGTCGGCGTAGGTCGGTCCGATCCCGCGTTTGGTGGTGCCGATTTTCTTGTCGCCCAGATTGGCCTCGCGGGCGGCATCAAGCTCGCGGTGGAAGGGCAGAACGAGGTGGGCACGGTCCGAAATGAGTAGTTTGCCCGGGTCAATAGTGATGCCCTGCTGCTCGAGAGTTGCGATCTCCTCGCAAAGGCTAATGGGATCGAGAACGACGCCGTTGCTGATCACATTTTGTTTGCCTGGCCAGAGAATCCCGGAGGGAATCAAGTGTAGGACATACTTCTTACCCTCCACGATGACGGTGTGGCCAGCATTGGCTCCGCCTTGGCCGCGAACGACGAGATCGGCGTCTTCGGTGAGCAGGTCTACGACTTTTCCTTTTCCTTCATCGCCCCATTGGAGGCCTACGACTACGGTGTTCATGGTCCGGGGGCCACGAGGAGTTTTCCGCGTGGCGAAGAGGCTCAATGAACCGGAGAGGGGTAAATTTCTAGTGAATGCTTTCTCTTTCCCTCCCGCCGCGAGAGGGGGGGAAATTGGTGCGGCGTGGGGTGAGGGGCGATCGTCGGGGGCGTGATTTTTTCAGTCGATACGAGCGTACCCACTTAAAAGAAGGTTGAAGCTCTCCACTCTTGGCTCAAATTTGGTCAAAAAAGCGAGCCAGCTTCTTTTTGAGCTTTCCACCTTTCTCAGTAGCGGACGGAGACGGCTACCGCTCTGCTATTTTGCAGCCTCGATCAGCTTCGCAAAGTCGACGAAGAACTCTTTCGAATCATTCGGCCCAGGGGCGGCTTCGGGGTGGTGCTGGACAGAGAAGACGGGGTCTTTCGTCGAGCGGGTGCCTTCCACAGTCTGGTCATTCAAGTTGATATGAGTGACTTCGGTGTCGGCGGGAAGATTTTCACCATCGGTAGCAAAGCCGTGGTTCTGGGCCGTGATTTCGACTTTGCCTGTGCGCAGGTCTTGCACGGGCTGGTTGCCGCCGCGATGGCCGAACTTGAGCTTATAAGTCTTTCCGCCGCAAGCGTGGGTCAGCAGCTGATGCCCGAGACAAATCCCGAAGAGGGGAGTGCGACCAATCAATTCCCGAACTTCGGTGTGGACATAATCAAGGGAAGCGGGGTCGCCGGGCCCGTTTGAGAGAAAAACGCCATCTGGTTTCATGGCCAACACGTCTTGAGCAGAAGTGGTAGCGGGCACTACGGTGACATCGAAGCCTTCCTGACGAAGACGGCGTAGAATATTTCTTTTGATGCCGAAGTCGTAGGCCACAATCTTGTATTTGGCTTCGGGGAGCTCGAGGTAGTTGCCCTCAATTCCGAGGGAGACGGAGGGAATGGTCCAAGGACGGGACTCGCCGTCCCAGTGGTAATTCTTCTCGGTGGTGACTTCTTTAACAAAGTCAGCCCCGAGCATGGAGTCGGCAGCTTGTGCCGCTTTGACGGCCTCATCTTCGGAAAGCTCAGTGGTGAGACAAGATCGCATCGCACCCGCCGAACGAAGGTGCTTGGTGAGGGCACGGGTGTCGATGTCGTCGATCCCGAGCACGTTGTTCTCGGAGAGGTAATCGCTGAGGCTTTGGGTCGAGCGCCAACTCGAGGGCACGTCGCACAGCTCGCCAACGACGAATCCTCGCACATGAACTTGATCCGATTCCGCATCCTCGGGATTGATTCCGTAATTTCCGATCTGGGGATAGGTCATGGTCACGATTTGACCTCGGTAGGAGGGGTCGGTCAGAATTTCCTGATACCCGGTCATGGAAGTATTAAAGCAGACTTCTCCCGTCGTCGTGCCCTCGTGTCCAAAGGCGGTTCCTTGGAAAGTCCGCCCGTCTTCTAGTGCCAAAAGTGCTTTTTTCCGCATCGCGAAAGCGGACCTTGGACACTGGGAGCCGAGCTGGCGAGCGTTATTTCCGGCAGACTCGAAAAGGACGCTTTTTCCGTAGACAGTAGACGCTCTTTGCGCTATTTCGCCTCCCCCCGGGACAGAAAATCTCGGGGAAAAGTGGCAGAGTAGCTCAGGGGTAGAGCAGAGGACTCATAAGCCTTTTGTCGGCGGTTCAAATCCGCCCTCTGCTACCACTTTACTTTTAATGGGTTAGGGGAAATAGATTAGGGCGAAAAAAGTTTCGCTGCTCCCTAACTTGCACACAACTTGCACGCTTTGTGCATTCCATCAGCCTTCATTGGCTATGTTGCCGCATGAATCTCTCATTATCCACTAATGGTGGTAAGTGTCGAAAAAGTGCACCCTATCCGAGGACTCCCCGCGAGTCTGCCGCCGCTCTGCTAGCTGGTGAGGTGGGGAAAATCTCTTTCGCGATCTCAATGAACACTTAGGAATGCAGGTGTGTGAAAAAATCCGCCCCATAGGTTCCCCGTCGAAACCGCCTTGCCTGCTAAAAAAAATTGGGTTGGCTTGTTGGAAATGGAAGAGCGCATAGGAACCTATGAAAAAAGTCAGAGGATTCCTGATTCTGTCCTTGGAGTCTGCCTCTGCGCTTGTCTAACTGGATTGAGTGAAGGTTCTCTTACTGCTCGCCGTCCTTGTCGCCCCCGTGGTAGTAACGGTGAAGCGGACGAAATCGTAGAAAAGGAAAATCCAGAAATTCTGGAAAACCTGATAGAACGAAACATGATTCTTTAAGACAATGAGCGAAGAAAAAGACATGGAGCCCGTGTTCGTCCCCAAGGGGAAGAAATGGAAATGGGTCAAAGCCTCACGGAGACGGCAAATGAAACTAGCTGACTGGGTGGTCGAGGCACTGGAAGAGAAGGCCAAGTTAGAAATGCCTGACCTTGTAGAACGTGAGAGAAAGGACTACGAGGGGCCAAAATAATCATGGCTTAGGGTGCTTGCGGGAAAGTTGACTGAATCACTCAAGATTGCCTTTTCCTGCCCTCAGAATGACCTGTGAGAGGCTTTCTGATAAATTGCTTATAAGTCGGCTATTTTCGCGCAAGTCTTCTCAGAAACGATTCTGCGGGAAAAGGCGGAAATTTAGATAATAACAACGAAAAACCACTTTGTAGAGAGGTAACGTGAATGAGTTTGTCTAGCCTGCCAGCTCCGCGAACATTCCGATCACTTCCGCTCGTTCGTCTCTCTTCCTCTCAGGGATTGGACTAAAGAGCTTCGAGTTCACTTCCTGCCAAAAGAAAGGGACTAGCTCTCCGTCTGCCAGTTGCTCCGCTCGCTCGCCTTCTGGGGTGCGTCTGTGGTCGTTGGCTTCTGATATAGCGTCTGCTTGCTGTAAGAGCTTGGACAGGCTCTCAGGACACCTTACGAGGACCGTGTTCTCTGTCGGAAGCTCTCCGCGTAGGACGGGCAAGCTGACTCTCTGCGAATCGGAAACATGCAAAATCCCATGGCTGTCTAAAATCAGATCAAACTCTCGATCTGCGATTGTGATTGAGTAAAAAATGCGGGCGGTCGGGCCTTGGTTGGTCTGGTCGGTTTTCATGATTTCAGAGAACGCTTTCTCTGGCCTGTTCCGGGACCAACTCAAGGGAAAAGTTCCAGACAAAGCGGGACCGTATAGCTCAGTTCGATTCCCTTCTTTGAGTTCTCAGGGGAAATAAAAATCTTACGGACAATTAGGCGGAGAAACTGGCTTCAAGATTGATAGGCCAAACGATCTTCAGCTTCACGTTATCCAATTATCCGAGAGACGTTTGCACGCTAGGAGATTTCGATTCGTGAAGGGATTTGCGCGCTAGGCTTTAGTATGGCCTGTGGTGTCGGTGGCGGTGTTATGCCTGCTCGCTTCAAGGCACTGCGCCAAGAATACCAGCAAAGGCTTTCAATGCGCCTAGCGGCTTCCTGTGGCGAGTCGAACCAATGGACTTGGATCCCTTTTGCTTGAATCGCTGACACGCTGGCAAAGA
>CAZGXV010000026.1:17513-19061 GCA_964529725.1 uncultured Roseibacillus sp. | reverse complement strand
ACGTGGGGCAATGTCTGGCTCCGGTAGTCGTGTCTTCTGATTTGCTCTTCGGGGCCTGTGGTTTTGCTGTCTCCGATTACGAACAAGTGACGACTCGGCACTGATAGCATACGTTGGATCTCTCTCTCGAATCGCGGGCGTTCTTTACCGAAAAGTGAACCTATCAAATCGGGAACGCTTTTTCGTTCGATCAACAAGGTGTCGGACAGTCCCCGCGCGGTGTAGTCGGCTGTTACAAGGTTGGCTTTTTCGCTGGGTAAGTTGGCGAATACGAGCGGGCGTTGCTCTCAACCGTGGGTGTTTTGGGTGAAGTGTACATTTTCAGTTGTGGGTCGCGGCATCGGATTAAAGGACCGCCATTTTTGTTGCATGGTGGGGGTGGGTGGTAGGCCAGTGCTTGAAAACGGAAGCAACGTCTCGCTCTATGGTTCTAAGGGAGACACCGAAAGACTCAGCTAGTTCTCTTCTTGGGGTGTTAGGATTTACTTCAAGGATCTCTGAGACCTTCTCCTGTCGTGCTTTTACTTTAGTCTTTTTCCTTACCGTAGGAATCGGGTGGCGAATTGTCTCAAGGCCAAGGTCGGATACCTGCTCTTGTGATAGATCTAGGCGACTTAAGATCGTCTTATTTGTATTAGTTGGGATCGCACCTGCTGAATCCTTACCTGCAAAAATATGGTGTGGTTTTAGGTCGCGGTATGATTGGATAATCGATTCGACGGCATTCGATTCTAAAGGCGGCTTGCAGTGATTTCGGAGTTGTCGGAGCGGCTCAAGTGGTTGTCCAAGCGCTATAAGGTGACGAGCCATAGAGTGAAGCGAAAAAGAGCGTTCTCCCTTTCTGACAAGACCAGCCTTGAATATCTTCTCCCAGTCTCTCACGCGCATCTCATTCACGGCTCTATAGCCAGCGTTGGGTTTGTGATTCTTACGGTAGCTGGGGCGACTGGTTCGCTTTTTGTCTTTGGGTTTCTCTATTTGCAGGAAGGCTCCTAGTTCGTCCAGGTGGTAGCGGAAGACCCCGTTTTCGTTTCCTTGGAATGACCAGCGGACTTTCTTTCCCGTGCCGGAATGAATGGATTCTGGGAATCGCACTAGTCGAGATCCATCAACGGCCTCTTTATCGACCGCCAAGTCTGGGAAAGGTGCAGCAAGCGCTTTGTTTATGTCCTTGTAGAATCGAAGACGTTTATCACCTGCTCGGCATCGTTCATGGCTGAATTTGAGTAGCCACAAAACCCAAATGCCTTGGCCCGAATATATGAATCCTGAAGGCGTGGGGATAAGCCCTTCGGCGGCGGCACGTCGTATTCTGAATTCCACTTCTAGTGGGTTCATGCCTTCGGGGCCAGATTCGTTTCTACCGCAATCAATATCGAGATAGCAGGCGTTTAGGTGTCGAAGGTTTTTCTCTCCCTTGGAAGGAGTCCAAGTCCAAAGTCTCCCCTTGTTCTTCTCCATCGCAGAATCTGGAGCGAAGAAAGAATTCATTGTGCAATAGCGATCCGGTGTCCCGCCCAATGGTTCTTTTGCAAGGACGCCTCCGAG
>CAZGXV010000026.1:16131-17419 GCA_964529725.1 uncultured Roseibacillus sp. | reverse complement strand
CGCTTTGTTTGTCGTAAATCATAGTGACGGAATCGGGGTGTCTGTGTAGCTCCGAAAGAATATCTCCCGAGCTTGGATTGCTTCTCTCCTGTTCTTCTGGGGTCTCGTCCAAAGACTTAAGAGAAGCTCCATCCCAATCGTGGGGTTTGGGGGCTTTCATTTGTTCGAATCCTCCTTCCATTGCCTAGGTCGCTGACAGTTTGGGCATCTACGAAAGAATTCTTCCCTCGCTTCTGCTAGCACAGGCTTCGGGAAGCTCTTACTGGCCATCCAAGCGAGCATTCCGCAGGAGATTTCTTTTAATGTCTTGCCTGCATGAAAGCCGCTCTTGAAGCGAAAGGTTTTTCGGTTGTCTCGTTCCCGTCGATCTAGCTCTCCGTGAATGCGCTTAATCTCGACAGGGTCAAGACGTTCGTCCTTAAGAGCGCGGACAAGCTTCTCGGTCTTAATCTTCGCGATTTTTTGGCCATAGAGAGTGCCATCAGGACTTAGCTTTTTGGGCTTGGACTTCCTGCGTTTTGAGCGCGGCAAATTGTCGTTCTGAAAGCCTGCTCTCCATCGGTCGCCAGAGCAGATTGCACGATTAGGTGATTGTTTGCGGATCATAGTGGTGATCGCGCCTTGCCTGTGGTCGGTGAACTGCTATTCTCTTTGGAGTTAGAGCAATCAAGAGCGCGTTGTCCTTAGCCACGGGGCAGCGCGTTTTTGTTAGCTAGCGTTGGCAGAGATTAGATCTTCGAGACTGCCTAAATCCCACAAGACAGATCCCCGGATTTTTGCCGTACGAATCAGCCCTTCATCCTTGAGTCTATACAACGAGCTTCGGGATAGGGCGGACAACTTCTGAGCATCGCTAAGACGCCCCCAACGGGTTTGGTTTTTATGTTCAGTTTCCATAACCCGTAAACCGTGGGGCTAAGAGTATTCCATCTAAACCCCAAAGTTGGCTACTGCGCCCCAAAGTTGGCTACTGCGCCCCAAAGTTGGCTACTGCGTCCCAAAGTTGGCTACTGCGTCCCACAAGTCTCAGGAGTCTTGCTGCGCTGAGTCACTGGCCAATCCCAAGGCTGACAGTCTCTTCGCTTCGGTGCTCAATATAGTGTTTGTCGGTCACCGCGACATTGGAGTGTCCTAGCAGTGCACTGGCAGCATGGATTCCCGACTGTTCGCAAATCAGAGATCCAAATTCCTTGCGTAGTCCATGAAGAGCGTTTCGGGCGGTGACCCCTTTGGAGCGCAACCAGCTAATCAGTTCTTCGTGGGCAACGGTGGCGCGGTAGCTCAAGGG
>CAZGXV010000026.1:0-16121 GCA_964529725.1 uncultured Roseibacillus sp. | reverse complement strand
TCACAAACTCGCCCTTGGAGCCTTTGAGCCATCCGCGCACAATCTTTATTTCGTCTGAGCCTAGGCCGATAGAGCGTGTTGAGCGCTTGGTTTTCGGGGTGAAGTATTTTGTCTTTTCGATTTTAATTTTTGATTGAGCTAGGTCTACCTGTGCCCAAGTCAATTTATCGATCTCGTTTCTGCGAAGTCCTGCGGCAAGTCCAAGTAGGAGAACTCGAAAGGCTTGGTTCTTTCTGTGGGCCTGCTGTTCTGAAATCTCTATATCGCGGTCAGAAGGTGTTGGCCATTCTCCGCTCAGGTGTGCATAGAGCTTATTCCTGCGAGCTTCTAATTCTCTTGCGGGGGTAGTGTCGGCCAATTCTCTCTGAGCGGCTGCAAACAGGGTTCGAACGTCAATCTCGGAGACGTAAGATTCAACTTCGGGTTCACTGATTTTGAAGTCTCGAAACGGCAGGGGAGAAGGGAGTTCAAAAAGATCTTCTAGATCTTCAATGAGCGCGGGCTTGAACAGGGCCTTTCCACTGCGAATGATTGAATTGGCTGTCCGGTTGGCTGCATCAATGTTCTCGCTGTTCTTTCGGCGCTTTCGTAACCACTCCTTAACTGCTTTTTCGGTGAAGGCAGAAAGGGAGATTTTTTCAACTGCCTCGTTCCAGCGCAAATTTCCTTCGTTCACGTAGTCGTTTTTCTTGGCCTTCACTGTCTGGGGTATGTGGGCCGTAGGAAGTTCTGACGCAATAGTTCGGATCTTGGTGCTGTGGGTTTTGAAGGTGGACTCCGAGAAGTGGCCAGTTGCTTTCACTTCTGCAAGCCAGTCGCCAAGGGTGCAGTCTGTTTTCTTCGAGACGGCTTCGCCACGAAATGAACTCAGGCCAGCTTCCCAGCCTTGAGCCCTGATTAGACCGTAGAGCTTCGCGGCTGCCTTTGCTGCCTTACGCTTGTCCGACAACTCCAGAGAAACCTTCCTGCGCTCTCTGTGGGCTTGTATCTGCACCGCGAAATTGATCGTCCCGGTGGGCTTGATTAGGCGGCTCTCCCAGTATCGGTAGTCTGTGCGGGGATAGGTTGCATTCTTGCTCACTTTTTGCACACTTTTGGCATCTCTCTTTTCCATGGTCTGAAGGTGATTTCTTTGTTTGGTGTCCAATAATCCCTTATTTTGAGGGGAAAGTTGAAGCGTCTAGAGACAGAATGAGATTTCCTAGAATATGAGTAAAGAAAGAACTCATAAGCCTTTTGTCGGCGGTTCAAATCCGCCCTCTGCTACCACTTTTCTTTTTCCCCTTCGTCTCGGAGGGTCAGAGGGTGGCTTCTTCTTTTCGAGATAGTTTCATCTCGTCTTTTTGCAGCTCTCGGAAGCGTTTCTGGTTGAAGCCATGTTCCAGCCCGTTGTTGGCAATGGGGTTCGTGAGTTCTTCGAGGAGGATATTGGCCGTCTCGCCATAGCGGTCAATCGCTGGAAACGAGCCTCGGATGGTGTAGATATGGCCCTTTTTGGGGAATTCCTCCATGAGGTGGGGAGCGAGAAAATTCTGATCGTCGACGCAGACTACTTTTTGACCAATGTGCATGTGGAGAGAGGATGGGTGAAATGTGAGCTTTTTAAAGGCGACTGTAAGGCACCTTGAAAGTGTCGCCCTGATTGGGGTCGCCTGTTTTTAGGCCTTTGGTGAACCAGCGCAATCGTTGCTCGGAAGTGCCATGGGTAAAGGAATCGGGGCGCACCCGTCCCGTTTGCTGGCGTTGGAGAGCGTCATCCCCAATCGCCTGTGCCGCCCGCATGGCCTCTTCGATGTCGCCGTCTTCGAGGAGTGAAACTCCTTCGTGAGTCATCAGGCGTTTGTTGGCATGGTGGGCCCAGACACCAGCTAGAAAGTCTGCTTGTAGCTCCAACCGCACGGAAAGCTGGTTGTATTCACTCTTCGAGACCCGTCCTCTCTGTCCATGTACCTTATTCGTGTAGCCAAGCAGCTTTTGGACGTGATGGCCCACCTCGTGAGCAATGACATAAGCCGGGGCAAAGTCGTAATCTCGGGTCCGATCGCGCGACATTTGTCGAAGTTGGCTAAAGAATTGAGTGTCGAGATAGATCGTTTCCTCAGTCGGGAGGTAGAAAGGCCCGGTTGCCGCTTGGGCGACTCCGCCCGACCTCATTCGGGTGGTTCCCGAGTAGTTAATCAGCTTGGCGGGCCGATAGCTTAGATTGTACTTCGCAAAGATCTGAGTCCACTCATCTTCGGTCGAGCCTAGGACTCGGCTGACGTAATCAGCCATCGCATCGCTTTCGGCACTGGTCGGCTGGGGGGCTTGTTGCTGCTGTTGTTGGGAAAGCCCGCCTCCGCCTTGGCCGAGGAGTTCAAGTGGATTGACCTTGAAGACTAAGGCGAGAATTAAGAGCAGAATTAAGCCAAAGCCTCCACCCGCTGCAGCAGGGCGGCGACTAGCACGCTGGCCTCTGCGGTCTTCTACGTTCTGACTTTTTCTCAATCTTTCCCAGCGCATGGGCCAAGACTGAACGCCGATTCGCGGAAGGGAAAGGGCTTTTTCCAAGGTGGTTTAACAAAGTCAGGACGTTCATTTCATAAAAATCCTCCCCTTTATGAGTGTTCTCACGTGTTGATTTTTTAATAAAATCCGTTCCTGAAAGGCTGTTTTTGCAAAATATTTAATTAATCTTAAATATTTTTTGAAAACAGTTAAGGATTATTAGAAGGCTGTAACCCTTGATTCTTCAGCGTTTGGCTGGTTTTTTATAAAAAACCTTCACGAGTTGATTGAAAATCCCGCTTAAAAATTTATAAATACGTCCGTCCAGCAAAACCAGATTATGAAGTTTACTAAATTGTTCACCGCAGGTTCTTTTGCACTACTCGCTAGTAGTGTCTTTGGTGAAGAGCCCGTCATTCCAACCGGCTTTCTTGATGCCTCGTCCCTAATGGTCCGTGCGTCGAGTAATGTTGATTTGAACTGGGAGGTCAATATTCCTGCCTCTGAAGTTGAGGACCTCATCGAGATTCCTGAAGATGAGCCTACAATTATCGCGAAAGAGGATGTTGGTTTTGAGGTTCGGATGCTTGGAGTCGAGTATGCCCACAAGGGTGATTACGTTCTCGCTCACGGTCACTACACCTATGCTGGTGGCGAAGACGGTGAGTCTCCCTGGTTTACTTTCTTCTGGGGTTACGGAGACGACGAAAAGGCGTTAACCAAGAAGACCTGCGATATTCTCAAAGCTGGCGAAGAGCTCCAATTCAGTTTCCGCGGTTCTAAGAATGGGTTCAGAAACATGCCCAGTAAGCACCGTAAGTGGTTTGACAACCGCTGGAGTGGAACTGGTCCCAAATGGTATGATAACGAGACTCCTGCCATCATCTTGAAAAACGGAGACATGTTGCCAGAGCGAGCGACTCCCAGCGGTCAGGTTGATGTTTCCAGCTTCCTTTCGGCTTACCTCGAGCGTGACGGAAAGACAGTCAAGATTGGTCCTAAGGATTTGATTATCTTGGCCGAGTTGAACCGGAATCGTGGCGATCGTCAGGCAGATTATCAGGATTTCGTCATCCTCGTGTCCTTCACCGAGGCGGCTAACACCACCTGCACCCGTCGTTGGAATGGTCCTACTCCTCCTCCTGTTGTGACAATTCCGGAGATTTCACGTCCTCTCACTCCCTCTATCCCGACTACTGGCGAGACTCCACGACCAGCTCCTGAGCCGATTCCAGAGCCAGAGATTCCCGAGGTTCCAGGTCTTCCTGAGTAGTTCGCATTCGAAAAAGCTTTCTAAAAGCAAACATTTTAACTAAATTTAATGTCATGAAAATTTCAGAATACCATTTCCTTTCTCTTCTTCTACCCCTGAGCTTGGGTGCCCAGACCCAAGTGCCGCTCGACCCTAACTGTTGTGGCAATGATCCGGAAGGCACTGTGCTTGAGATTCGCCGCCAAGCTTCTCCCGAGGCTATCAATGCTCGCCGAAATGCCAATGCGAGTGGCTTTCTCTCAGCAGGCGTGGTCAAAGCTGAAGAAGAAGTCCCCATCGCCAGCGGAGAGAAGAGCTTCCTCGGCGGGAGTGAGTTTCTCGTGGGAGCCAAGGGTTTCACGATTGTCCCTAAGGGGAGCACCGTGACTCCTAGCCGCGCCTTGAAGGTTCTTTCCGAGCCTCCAACGGACGGTAATCTTCTCAGCTGGAAAGATTTTCAATTGAGCAATCCTTCCGTGCTACGGCTGTTGCCAGTGAGCGAGGCTACCCTCAATGGCGAAGCCGCCGCTGTGAAGGCCATTACAGAAAAGATTGCCGCCTTGAAGACAGGCGGAATCGCCTACGTGACCAGCCTGAATGGAAACCCCGTCAGTGTTGCAGGGCTCTCGGTCCGCTAGTTCCACTCCTCAGTAATTGTTCCCAACCCCATTTTCTTTTTTTGCTATGAATACTCTGTTCAATAAAACTCTCATCCTTGGCCTTTGCTCGGCCTCGTTCGTAGCGGCGCAAGACCGCAGCGAATGGACCGTGACTTTGGTTCAGAAGCATCTGGAATCTTCCGGTGTCTTCCAAGGTCGGGTCGATATGAAGGGAAATCGCGTTTCTTTTGCGCCCATCCCAGAAGGCGGTTCCGAGTTCACTCTCTGGGCCTATCGTCGCGGGGCAGACGGATTGGAAGAGCATCTCGTGGATACCGAAGTCGTCGGTGCCTACTTGCCCGAGGGTGAAATCTGGATCACAACCGGCGACCCGTATACAGCTGGGATACCCCGCACCCGCATCGACCAGCCCTTCACCGTCAACTATGAAGTGAATGGTCTGATGTCGGATGCCGATGCACCGGAAGCTGCCAAACGAGTCCTCTTGGACCACAAGGTGACTCCCGCGACTGGCGACCCCAAGGAGTCCAATCTCGGAGAAGAGGTGGCTGCTAGCCAAGGCTACATTGATCGCAATGGCGTGAGATCATACAAACAATTCGCAAGTCCATTGATTGGCGCAGACTTATTCAATAGCGCCGGAGTCGAGACTTTGAGGCTTTTCGCGCTGCCCGACGGGCAAGTGGCCGAGTTGGAGCTGTCTTCCGCGCAAGTGCAAATTTGGCCCATGAGCACGGGCTCCTTCTCAGGTGCCGATCCTAATACGAGCTATACCATTGCCCCCTCAATTACCGTTGATTTGGTGAACCTCTATCCCGAAAGTGAGACTTGGGTGCAATACTATCCTGGTCCCCCGGTCCCAGGCACAGTCGGTAACCGTCTTATCGAGCAACCTCCTGTGATACTGCAGGAAGCCGATCGCCCCGAGAACCGAGTCCTTACCTTTACGCAACTTGACAACGTTTTCGACGCCAATGGACCTTGGACTCTCGAAGTGATTCATCGCACTCCTTTTGGAATCGAAGTGATTTCTGATACGACTGTGAACATCAACCGCGATCTCAAGCTACGTGGTTCTTTCCAAGCTCTCGCCGATTAGGCGACCTTGCTACTTGTTCTTGAACAACCGCTACGTTGTTCATCCGCAAAAAAGAAACTCTCCGCGTCTCCCCCCAGAGGCGCGGAGTTTTTACTGTCTCATGCCCAGGTCCGGGCCAAGCCAAGAAGAGAGATGTTTCGTCATAGATTGGGGGTGAAAGTCGGAGTGATGATTTCCTCTTTGCTGATTTTTGCTAAGCTTTAGGTTTAAAAAATCTGTCGGAAAACCAGTGGAGAATGGGTATTCCTTTTCCGTGAAATTATTCTCAGTCTTTGCTCTCACTATCGGAGTCGCATGGGGCGATGCCACCCGACCGCTAGCCCAACGCGATCTCGTCTTTGCCGAGAAAGGGGGAGTGGTCGCTATCGAGGCCGAGCACTTTACCCGCCAAGAAAAGAGTGGCGTCCGGGCTTGGTATTTGACCACGCAGAAAAACACGCCACAAGTCGAGCCTGACGGCGACCCCTCTCATATTGCGGGAGCGTCTGGCGGGGCTTATCTCGAAATTCTCCCCGACACTCGACGGACGCATGAGGACAAGCTCGTGAGAGGCGAAAACTTTACCGAGAAAATGGGAACGGTCGCGGTGCTGAGTTATCCTGTTCATTTTGAAACTCCGGGAACCTATTGGATTTGGGCGCGGGCGTTCTCGACGACTTCGGAGGACAACGGTCTTCACTTTGGCATCAATGGCACATGGCCCCAAACAGCAAGGAGATGGCAAACAGTGGTGAGGAAGAAGTGGCATTGGCAGTCAGCCCAACGAACGAAAGAAGTTCATGTGGGGGTCCCGGGGATTCTGACGCTGGAGGTTCCTTCCGCCGGTCGGCACACCATCCAAGTCTCCATGCGAGAAGACGGCATTGCGTTGGACAAGATTCTTTTGGCCAATCAAAAGAGCTTCACCCCTCAGGGGTTGGGCCCGAAAAGCGTTGCTCATGATGGGCAGCTCCCGAAGGCTTTTCCCTTCGTCAAAGCAAAGGGCAAGCCCTCGGTCGGATTCAAACAAAAGAAAGCACCTAAGAAGCTTCGAATTGCAGCTCGAGACTTTCCGTTACAAGACTCGAACTACTATCTGGATCAAGGCAAGTGGGCCGCTATCAATCCTGAGCAGCATCAGGCGGCCACCACTTCGACTGCCTTTCCGTTTCCTGCTGGTCGCTACGATGTGGTCATCGAGGCAGTGGGCGAGAATGATGGCAAATGTGTTTTTACAGTTGCCGCTAATGATGAGGTCGTGGGAATTCACACTGCTCCTTTGGCAGGCAAGACCGTTGAGGAAAGCCCTCGCTTTCACGGGACATTTGCAAACGTCGAATTGAGTCCTGGAGATGTCATCAAGGTCGCTTCGGTGGTCGCGAGTAACGGAAAGGAATTTTCGCGCGCGCGCTGGGCCGCGGTTTCGTTTATAGCCGCTGATGGAGCCACAAGAAGGGCGGTGGCCAAGTATCAGACCCCTCCAAAGCCTACCGCTCCCGCCAAGCCTGTCGGCCCTCCTTTGCAGCAGCCGCGTCAACCCGATGGCAAGGGTGCTGTCGAGATAGCTGGCGAGTTGAAGCAGTGGCACGCGGTCTCGTTGACCTTCGATGGACCTTTTGCTCATGAGCGGGACCGAGAGCCAAATCCGTTCACCGACCATCAGTTCGATGTGACCTTCACTCATCAGTCTGGTGCTTCCTTCAAGGTGCCTGGCTTTTTTGCCGCCGATGGCAATGCGGGCGAAACGTCGGCTCAGTCCGGCACCAAATGGCGAGTTTACTTTGCTCCTAATCAGGTGGGCAAGTGGACTTACCGGACGACCTTTTTGAGCGCACCTAATCTTGTACATCAAACGGGTGCTGCTGCCAAAGCCCTCAAACCCTTACACGGTCTCGAAGGCTCATTTGAGATTACCGCTTCGGACAAGACTCTTCCTGACTTCCGAGCGCGCGGGCGTCTTGCTTACGTCGGGGAGCACTACCTACAATTCCAAGGTGACAAAAGCTACTTCATCAAGGCGGGAGCCGATGCTCCGGAGACTTTACTCGCGTTCACCGACTTCGATGATACTGCTACCTTGAAGCCCGACAAAGGCCCTTTGAAGACTTGGGCTCCTCACATTCGGGATTGGAAAAAGGGTGACCCCACTTGGAAGGGTGACAAAGGCAAGGGGCTCATTGGGGCTCTGAACTACCTCGCAGAAGAAGAATGTAATGCTTTCTCATTTCTTCCCTACAACGTTGATGGCGATGGCAGCAATGTCTGGCCCTTCGTCGCTCCTCGCACAAAGTTTCACTATGATTGCAGTAAGTTAGATCAATGGAACATCATCTTTAATCACGCCACTGCAAAGGGACTCTTTTTGCATTTCAAAATGCAGGAAAACGAGATGGATGATCACCGTCTCGGGCATCAGAAAAAAGCTGGCTCCGTGCAAGCGGCTCTGGATGGTGGCAAGCTGGGGCCCGAGCGCAAACTCTATTGCCGGGAGCTCATCGCGCGGTTTGGGCATCACTTGGCTTTGAACTGGAATTTGGGTGAAGAGAATACCCAATCCACCGAAGAGCAGTTGGCGATGGCGAATTACATTCAGGAGGTCGATGCCTACGACAACCACGTCGTTATCCACACCTTCCCCGATCAGCAGGAGAAAGTCTACGGGGCCGTTCTCGGTAACAAGGCGTTTACGGGGATTTCGGTCCAGAATAGCTCACTCTTCAATTGTCATCCACAGGTTCTGAAGTGGACCAAGCGTTCCAAGGACAAGGGGCGGCCTTGGGTGGTGGCCTTTGATGAGCCCGGCAACGCGCAGGTGGGGATGCCGCCTGACCCAGACTATCCGGGAATGCCAGCGAACTACGAGGGCCCTAGTATTCACGATTGCCGCAAGTTCACCCTCTGGGGCACTCTCATGGCTGGTGGGACCGGGGTGGAATATTACTTCGGTTATCAGCTTCCGCAGAACGACTTGGTCTGTGAAGACTGGCGTTCCCGCGATAAAAGTTGGGACTACTGCCGCCATGCGATCAACTTTTTCCATGACCATCAAATTCCAGTGGCAGAAATGAGCAACCGGAATGGCCTCGTGGGTAACACCAAGAACGACAATTCGAAGTATTGCTTCGCCAAGGAAGGGGAACTCTATCTGGTCTATTTGCCAACGGGAGGCAGCACTACTCTTAAGGTGAGCGAAGGCCGCTTCTCGGTGCAGTGGTTCAATCCCCGCACGGGGGAAATCGGCGCTGCCCGTGATTTTGCGACTCCGCTGCAGGCACCGGATCAGGAAGACTGGTTGGCGGTGGTTCGGAAGAAGTAGTTGCTACTGATGAAGGCTTGCTAGAGTTGGCCTAGGAATGAGAGTCTTTCGGCAGTTGTCGAAGATGAATGTGGAACTTGAAATGGAGCTGGGCCCCTTGGGCCTTGTTCTCGGGAATGCTGAGAATCTTCGGCTGGTTATTAAGGACCGTTCCCATCGCTACGTTCATGTCAACGCCGGCTGGCTGGAGTCGGTGTCGCTCGAAGCCGAAGAGGATGTCATCGGCAAGACGGTCTTCGATATCTTTCCGCTCTGGCGTGCCAAGCGCTATCATGAGGAAGAGACCCGGGTCATGGAGGGCAAGGAAGCAATCGATACCTGTGAGGAGTTGAATCTCGTGGAAGGGGGGCGTGCGCAACTTTGGCGGAGTCTCAAGGCTCCGCGATTCGACCATCAGGGGGAAGTTTGCGGGATGATTATCGTAGGGATGCTCATTGACCCAGAGATGTTGCGGGAGCGACTCATCGATAATCGTCCCTCAGCAGTAGAATGGATGGAGCGCCATGCCTGCGAGCCGAACACAATTGAAAAATTGAGTGCGGAGATGAAATGCTCGCGCCGCAGCTTGGAGCGGTTTTTTCACGAAAATACCGGAATGTCGCCAGCCAAGTATCGTCTCCAATGCCGCCTCTCGCGAGCCAAGGAACTCCTGCGCTTTTCAAGTAAATCAGTGGTCGAGATTTCGGGGGATTGTGGTTTTGGGGACCAAAGTCATTTCACCAAAGTCTTTAAGGATGAAGTCGGAATCACCCCTGGTGTCTGGCGTAAAAAAGAGCAGAGCCATTCCTGACTTTGCTCTCTAGGAAAATACCAAAGAGTGCAAATGCGCTCCTTGGTCTGGCGCCTAGTTAGGCTGGTGTTAGGAACTTCTCGCGCTCGAGCTGTTCCGCAGACTTCACGACGTTGTCTTCGCTTGTTTCGGCGATGAGCTCATCTCGGTATTTGGCAATGATGGCTTCCACCGGCCATGCGGAGGCTTCGCCGAAGGCGCAAATGGTGCGACCGTCAATTTGGTAGGCGATAGACTCAAGGGTGTCGATGTCCTCGGGGCGCGCTTTGCCAGAGGCGATGCGGTCGGAGACTTTCTTCATCCAACCGTTACCTTCGCGACACGGGGTGCATTGTCCGCAGCTTTCATGGGCGTAGAAGTGGTTGATGTTGTTGAGGACCCAAGAGATTTTTCGAGAGTCATCCATCACGATGACCCCGCCGGAACCTGCCATCGAGCCACAGGCGGCGAGGGTGTCGAAGTCCATGGGAATGTCCCAGAAATCGAGGTCCTTGGCGTCGTCGCCTTTGCTGATTTTGAAAGTCTCGTCGCAGCGGAGAATCTTGGAGGATGAGCCACCGGGAATGACGGCCTTGAACTCGCGTCCGTCTTTAGGGCCGCCACACATGTCGTAGAGCAGCTCACGCATCGTGATTTTACCCACCTGGACCTCAAAGTAGCCGGGCTTTTTGACATCGCCGGAGACGCAGAGAATGCGGGTGCCAGTGTTGCGGGCAACGCCGAGTTTGGAGTATTCCTCGCCACCCATTTCGAGAATGTGCTTCACGTGGCAAAGGGACTCTACGTTGTTCACGATAGTGGGGGCCATGTAGAGCCCGAGAGCGGCCGGAAAGTAGGGAGGCTTGATGCGAGGATAGGGGCGCTTGCCTTCTAGGGATTCGATGAGGCCGGTTTCTTCCCCACAAATATAGGCCGCAGCTCCTCGATGAATATGAATCTCAAGGTCGAAGCCAGAGCCTTGGATATCTTTGCCGAGAAAACCCTTTTCGTGGCACTCCGCAATCGCCTTTTCCACAATCTGAGCGGCAGCAGGGAACTCTTCCCGGATATAAATGTAAGCGACATGCGCTCCCACCGCGAAGGCAGAGATGATCATGCCTTCGAGAAGTTGGTGCGGGTCTTGATGAACCACGTAGCGGTCCTTGAAGGTGCCGGGTTCCGATTCGTCGCAGTTACAAATGAGGTAAACGGGCTTGGTATTGTTAGGTGGAATGAACCCCCACTTGACCCCCGTCGGGAAGCCTGCGCCGCCTCGTCCTCGCAGACCGGATTTTTTCACTTCATCCGTGATGTCCTTGGGCTCCATTTTGAGAGCCTTTTTGACCTGCTCGTAGTAGCCGTCCTGCAGCGCGCGGTCGATGGAGGGGTCCCAGTCAACACGGTCAATGTTGCGGAAGATGAGACGGTGCTCCTGCTCAAGAGGTTCTTTGCCTTCTTTGTATTGAATGGACATTTCGAGATGAGGTAAGGTTAGGCCTTAGGATAATTGTTGAGAAGTTCCTGTGCCTTTTCGGCAGGAATATCTTCGTGGAAATCGTCGTTCACGAGACAGACCGGCCCGGTGCCACAAGAGGCGAGGCATTCCGCAAACTCGACGGAATAGTTGCCACAAGGAGAAACGACGATGGGCTGCTCGTGGGAAGTTTGCGAACGGTCGATCCCTGTGAGTTCGCACACTTTATCCATCAGTTCATAAGAACCCGCCATCGCACACGAGAGAGTGCGACAGACGCGGATATGGAATTTGCCGGGCGCGCTTTGGCGGAGGCCGGGGTAAAAGGTAACAACCTCGACAACCTGGATTGGTTCAATTTCGAGTTTGCCCGCTACCCAGTCGATGGACTCGGCACTGATGAAGCCAAACTTATGCTGCACGTCATGGAGTAGCATGAGCACGGCAGAGCGTTTTTGGTCCGCAGGGTAGTGACTAATCCAGCGGTCAGCCTTCGCGTTCAGCTCGTCATCAGCAGCGAAGGGAGGAAAGAATTTCGTCCCCGGTGTTTCCGGAGAGGCAATGTTTTGTTCGAGAATGCTTTGGGACATAGCAGTGTGATTGTTGCGGCTAAAAAATAATTCTATCGATCGCACTCACCCATCACGAAATCCAAGGACCCGAGGATGGCGGGAATGTCGGAGACCATGTGGCCGGGGAGCAACTCCTCAAGAAGGGAGAGGTTGACGAAAGACGGGCTGCGGATTTTGAGGCGATAGGGGACTCCTCCGCCTTTCGAGCAGATGTAAAAGCCCAGTTCGCCCTTCGGATTTTCAGCTCCGAAGTAGACCTCGCCTTTCGGGGCATCGAGCCCTTGGGTGGAGACGATAAAGTGGTGGATCAGTTCCTCCATGCTCATCATCACTCGCTCCTTGTCAGGCAAAGTGCCCTTTGGATCGATAAGGTTGATGGGACCGTCGGGAATGGTATCAAGGACTTGGCGGATGATGCGGATGGATTGCTTCATCTCCTCCATCCGGACCTGATAACGCGCGTAGCAGTCTCCCTCATCCGCGATGGGAACATCGAAGTCGTAGTTCTCGTAACCGAGATATGGATTATCCTTACGCAAGTCGCGGGGAACACCCGAGCCGCGCAAATTGGGCCCTGTCATGCCCCAAGCAATGGCATCTTCCTTGGTGATGGTGCCGACGTCAGCCATGCGGTTGATGAAGATAGTGTTCTTATCGAGAAGCTTAGAAACCTCCGCGATGGCTTCCTCGAATTCATCGAGATTCTTGAGTAGCTGCTCTTCGAAACCGGGAGGCATATCCCGCAACTGTCCGCCCACTCGGGTATAGGAAGTCGTGAAACGGGCCCCTGTCAGTTGCTCGCAAAGGTTGTAGATTTTTTCGCGCTCGGTGAAGGTGTAGAGAAAGACCGTCATCGCGCCAACATCCATGGCACAGACGCCCACCCCCAAGAGGTGCGCGGAGATACGAGCCAGCTCGCAGCAAAGGACTCGCAGTGCTTGGCCCCGCGGAGGGAGCTCCCAATCCATCAGCTTTTCAACCGCACAAGCGTAAGCCACGTTGTTGGCCAGCGGGGCGAGGTAGTCCAAGCGGTCGGTGTAGGGCACGAACTGATTGTAGTGCATGTTCTCTGCGATTTTCTCGTCACCACGGTGGAGGAATCCGACATCGGGGTCGGCCTTGGTGATGATCTCGCCGTCGAGTTCCAGAATCAGCCGCAACACGCCGTGGGTCGCCGGGTGGGACGGCCCCATGTTGAGAACCATTTTTTCGCCGAGGAGGTCGGTAGTCTCAGCCTGATAATCCTCGATTGCAGATGCCGTGCGGGCGGCTGCATCGGGGGCCTCATAAGTAGTGGTCGCGGGTTCGCTCATGCCTAATTTGCCAGAGAAATAAGGCCGCAAGACAGGCAACCTCGCAAGGACTTTGTGAAACTTTTCACAAAGTCTGGCTGTCATGTGTCCATTCAGGTGGATTTCGCCGCTCAATATCAGAAGATTTCACCCCGCCTAGGCTCCCAGCCCGTCTTCAACGGCTTGAGGAGAGAACTGGGTTCAAGCCTTTGGTTTCCAGCACCTGACGGGCAGTCGCCTTTTGCCTCTTTAACGATAGCTCATCAGCGCGGCGGCTACTTGTTCGCAGGTGGCAAATGCGCTTTCCGGAGCGGCATTGGTGCTGACAACAAAAGCTTTGCTGCGACCGGGTAGGATCCACAGCAGGGCATACCACATCGTGTTGGAGCCAGTCATTTGCAGAGCGTGCCCGCCAAAGCGTTCTTCATTGTGAACGAGCCAGCCACCGACACCATGGAGTCCGCTCTTTTTGAGAGTAGAGTTCAGTCTGTCGAAAGACTCTGCTTTTTTCAGTAATTTTCCGGGTTCTTTCTCGAGATGAAACCGGGCGAACTTGGCCCAATCGACGATGGATGCATGGACGGCTCCCGCTGGTGCGATGGCGTCGGGGTTGTCTGCTCCCAGACCGGGCGCGATGGGCTCACCATCTCGGTGTCCCCATGGTTGATCGTTTTTGCCTGCAGAAGCTGGTTCGCGAAATCCCGCGCTGGTCATTCCGAGAGGTTCGAAGACACGTTCGCTCATCAGTTGTTCCCAAGGTTGATCGGAGAGGCTCTCAAGGATGACTCCAACCACCGCGTAGCCTTGGTTCGAGTAGACGGTTTTCGTGCCGGGCTCGTAGCCGGGCTTTTCCTGAAGCAGTGCTTTCACAAATTCCATTCGCTGTTCGGTAGCGGGTATTTTACCTTGGTTCCGGAACGCCTTTTTCCAGACCGAAGGTGGACAGTGGGAGGAAAAACCACCGACATGAGCGAGGAGCTGCTCGATAGTAACGTCACGGAAGTCGCGATGAATGCGCGCCTTCCCTTTGAGCGCCTCAGAAATGGTGGTTTCCCAAGTGAGCAATCCATCCTCGATAAGGATGGCAGCGAGGGTGGCGGTCATCGGCTTAGTGCAGGAGCCGAGGTGATACTTGTCTCCTACCGTTACGGGAGTCTGATCGCCGAATTTACGAACCCCGACCGCGCCTGCAGCCTTGATGTGACCATCATCTATCAAAGCGGCTGCGAGGGAGGGGAGTTGCGATTTTTCCAGAATGGGTTTCAGGATAGGGGACAGATCGGCGGCTCGTTCATCGATAAGTTCTGAAAGAGCTACCGGCATCGTTAAGAGTTGGGTGGAAAGCAGGAGAGTGAGTGCGCGCATCATTCTCAAAGGTCTCATTTGGAATCCGGTGGAGCAATTTTGTAATACCGTTTTCTAAAAAGTATCATAATATGAGACCTATGAGGCAAGAATCCGACTTTCTCGCGAGTCAGCTCATTGTCGCCCTCAAAGAGTTGCTAAGGCAGCGCCAAGTGGGCTACCAACGCATCGCCGAAGCAATGGAACTCTCCCTGCCTACGGTGAAGCGGATGCTGAATAGAAGTAATCTGCCGCTCGATCGTTTGCTGACAATCTGCAGCATCGCAGGCATCAAGCCAGGCGAGTTGTTTGCGGCGGCGGAAAGAAATCAGCCCCGGCACACTCTTTTTACAAAGGAGCAAGACGACCTCTTCTTCGAGCGGCCCGAATTCTTGAGCTACTTCCTGCGACTGGCGACGAAAGGTGATTCTCCTGACGAAATCGAAAAATCGGAAAAATTATCCCCACTTTCGACGGCTCGCTATTTGAAAGGGCTGGAGAGAGTAGACCTCTTGGAAAGAGAACCGGGGAACCAGGTGAAGCTGAAAGTGTGTCCACCCTATGGTTTCGGGCCCGAGAGCCGGGTTCTGCGTACCCAGCATGCCGTCTTTCTCAAGGAGACCGTGGAGGCGGTTTTTTCTCCGGAAGCAAAGGATGTCTTTGCTTTGCTCAAGCCGTTGAGGTTGCACCACGACTCTTTCACCAAGATGCTCAGCGAGCTTACTCAGATAGTCGATAAATACTCATTTCTTTCCGAAAACCCAACCTCGCGAACCGACGAATGCGGGGACTGGAGGCTCAGTGTGGCAGCGGGCCCTTCTTCGATCGGACAAGAAGAGGCTGCCATTGTTGAGTTGGAAGGATGAAGAAGCAGAGAAAACAAACGCGCACAAAGATGGACTTTTGGCGAAAATCAGGGCAGACAGCGCGCGAATCTACTTATGAGCGCTCTCGAAAACCTTCGCAACGTGGCCATTATCGCGCACGTTGACCACGGCAAGACCACCCTCGTCGACGAACTTCTGAAGGCTGGAGGCGCTGTCGAGGCGCACCAACAGCTGGCCGAGCGGGCGATGGACTCCATGGACTTGGAGAAGGAAAAGGGCATCACCATTAAGGCGAAAAACACGGCGGTGAATTGGAAGAATTACACCGTGAACATCGTCGATACCCCTGGGCACGCTGACTTCGGCGGCGAGGTGGAGCGGGTGATGCGCATGGTCGATGGCGTGCTGGTGGTGGTGGATGCCTATGAAGGTCCTCAAGCACAGACGCGTTTCGTTTTGCGCAAGGCTTTGGAGGCTGGATTGTTGCCGATTGTGGTCATTAATAAGATTGACCGCGATGCCGCTGATCCTGCGGCGGTGGAAGATAAAGTTCTGGAGTTGCTGATGGAACTTGGAGCGACCGAGGAGCAATTCGAAAGCCCCGTCGTCTATGGTTCTGCGAAGAATGGCTTCTTCGTGCGCAATCTCGATGATCCCCGTGATTCGGTGGAGCCCTTGTTAGAGGTCATCGCTGAGCGCGTGCCGCATCCGACTGCCGATCCTGATGGCGATTTCCAAATGTTGGTCAGCAACATCGACTGGGACGACTACGTGGGTCGGGTGGCGTTGGGCAAAATTCAGGCCGGCAAAGTCCGCAAGGGCGACAACCTCTTTCGTGTCCTCAAGGATGGCACTCGCAAGCGGGCCAAGGTGACCAAAATTTTTGAATACACCAAGCTCGGTAACATAGAGACCGACATTGGCGAAGCCGGGAACATCGTCGGCATCGCTGGTTTCGAGGACGTCGATATCGGCGAAACGATGGTGGCTAACGAGGAGGTGGAAGCCCTGCCGTTCGTGGCGATTGACCCCCCAACGGTCCAGATGCAATTCGCGGTCAACGACGGTCCTTTCGCGGGCCTCGATGGCA
>CAZGXV010000025.1:21271-40523 GCA_964529725.1 uncultured Roseibacillus sp. | reverse complement strand
GATTAGGATTCCGGTCCAGCGGCGGACGAGGGTTTCATCGAAGACTCCTTGCAGGAGGCGGGCTCCAATGAGTCCTCCGCCAGCAACTACTAGGGGTAACCACCCCGGCTGAGACCAGTCTGCGGTGGGAGCGAGGACGGCTAAACCAACGGCAGAATTAACGAGGATAAACCAAGTGCCGACAGCCGCCACTTCGCGAGCTTTGCCAGCTCCCATGAGGTGGAGAAGCGGGACCAGATAAATACCGCCTCCGATACCAGTGATTCCAGCTAAGACACCCAAAACAAACCCAAGCACCAACAAGGAAAAAACAGATGGTTTCCTCTCTTCTTTGCGTTCGGTCTTCACCAACAACAGAAGCCCGGCCATCGCCAAAGCACCTCCTAGGATTTGGAAGAAAAGCACGTCCGGGATTAGCCAGCGCGCTCCCAACCAGACCCCCGGCAGTGAACTTGCGAGCAGCGGTCCTAGTAAGACAACCCTCACTTGGTTGGCTTTCAGGCTGGCCCATCCACCAATGAGCACCACCACCAAATTACACGATAATGATACCAATCGAATGACTCCGGCCTCTTCCCCTCGCCATGCCAAGAGTGCGGTATAGGATGACCCGCCTCCGAAACCTACCGATGAATACAACAGTGCAATGAGGAAGAAGAGCGGGATAAGAATAATCACCGCTCACAAGTTGCCTTGGTAACGAGATTTTGGCCAAGCCAAAACCAGTTTCTCACGAGCTCTCCTCTTGAATCCAAGCCAACCTTTGCTGCACCCAATTGGCTTCCTCGGCAAAATTCTTCTCGCGGTAAAACTGCTCTAACTCGCGATATCTAGAGACAGGATCGAAACCCACTGCTCGCTGTAGTTTGCGCAAGCACACCGGGCACAGATGCATGGGCGAGACATCACATTCCCGCAACGAGTTCGCCCCGTTCATGTTGCACTCGTAGTGAATACAATGCTTGATGCCGAACATGTGACCCATCTCGTGGGTCAGAACTTTGCTCGCTCGTCGCAGCCCGATTTGGTCTTCATCCTCGGCCTTCACATCCTCAAAATTGAGGGAGGGGTGGTAGCGGGCGAAACTGAAAACCCCCACTCGGCTTTTGTAGGAGGCCTGTCCAAACACAAAGTTCCACCCTTCTCCGGGATAGAGGTCCGTCATCGTGATTGCAATCAAGCCATAGGCATCCCGAGGAAGTTTGCGGCGCAACCACTTGAGCATCTCCACCGAATTCCATTGCTCGTTTCCGGTCAGGCTATTTGTTCGAACAACCGCTTGCACCTTATCCTTTGGCACTGCTGTCAAAACCTTGACCGACATCGGCGCATAGTAGAGCTCCATGTATTCCCGCAAAATGCCGAGGTCGGGGGCGGCTTCCTCGGGAAAGTCTCCCAATGGCAACACATAGAGCACACTGCGACCGCCCTCTCCCGGGTGGTTGGGATCGGACTCGAGGTATTGCCGAAAGGTCTGCCCGGGCTCTTCGTGCATGGCCAACCAATCCCTGCCACCCGGCTCGCGTTTGGGCTCGAAGTGCTCGCCTGCAGTGAAGGACTGTTGCAACGATTTTTCCAATCCGACCAAAGAACCCACCGCTTCTTCTCGCTCGTTCGCATTAGGAGTTTTAAAATCCGCTGCGACCCAAGCCATCGCCAAGAATAATGCCGCTAGGGGGCAGACGATCTTGATTTGCGAAACAGACTTCATCTGTATCATCAACGTGTGAACCCTTTTTTTCTTATCAAATTCCTCCTTCTCTTGTTCATGACGAGTCTTTCCGCGCAAACACCAGAATGGATTCGCCATCTTTTTCAGCATCAGGAGACCGCGCTGCCGTATGCGTCTCTTCGTCTCGGTCCGACGGACGAGAAGATACCGCTGGTGCTCTTTCTTCATGGCGCGGGGGAACGGGGCACGGATAATCAAGCTCAGCTGAAACATGGCATGAGCGAGCTGGTCGCTTGGGCGCAAAAGGCGGGACAGCCCTGCCACATTCTTGCTCCCCAATGCCCTCCCGGAAAGTGGTGGGGAGAGGTCAATGATTACCGCTCGACAACCAACCTCAAGTTTAGCGAACAACAACCTGTGCTGGAGGCTCTGCTTGCTCTCATAGAAGAAACAGCCACTCAATCTGCCATTGACCGCGACCTCGTCTATCTCACCGGGCTCTCAATGGGCGGCTACGGAACTTACGCTCTGTTAGAAAGAGCTCCTACCATTTGGGCTGCGGCTCTGCCCATCTGCGGAGGAGGCGAAACCGGCAGCGTGGAATCCTTCAAGCACATTCCTATCCACATCGTGCATGGCGAAGACGATAGCGTCGTGCCAGTTGCACTCTCCCGCCAAATGCATGCCGCCCTGCAGAAAGCGAATGCCCCCGCCGTCCATTACACCGAGCTTCTGCTCACCGACCATGACTCTTGGACAGCTACTTATCGCAATCCCCGCCGCTGGGAATGGTTGTTTGCGCAAAAGAGAAAAAACTAACAAGCGCCGAGACTTGGCTTTGCGCTTCAAGGGTAATTTTTCATTTGCGATCCGCCCCGAATCCAGCTGAAAAAGTTCCAGCTTATTTTCTTAACCAAAGTAAGCTCCCGTAAACTAGACATCACTTCCGACCCTCACCATCAGGCACGATTCACCATGCTCCGACTTTTCTCATTGCTCGCCTTTTTTCTGACAAGCCTGCTTTCGGCCCACGAAGTCGAGCAACACTTCATGCGACTGACTCTTGCGGAGGACAGCTTGCAAGGCCGCCTGGAGATGGACGCAGGTTATGCTCTCCCTGAGATGCGCTCCAACGAGGACGACTCGCGTCCGACAGGCGAGTGGTTCGCCGCACTCTCCGAGAAAGAAAAGGCGCGTATTCAAACGGAAGGGCAACGCTATCTCGCGCAGGTTCTTCATTTTCACCTCGATAGTAGTGCCGTAGTCCCCGAACTCGCATTCGCTAAATGGGGTACCGACTGGCCGCAATACTTCGATCAGCGTCCCGATACTTTTCAACGCATGGTCTGGGACATCACTTGGCCTTACCAAGACCGATCCGGTGAACTCGAGCTCTTTTGGCAGGAAGGCGAAGACGGCCCTTCGCTCGCTCTCGCCACCGTCTCCGATGGCCGGGAGCTTCCCCTGGTCACTGTTTCGCAAGGAGAAGTCTATTCCCTCGCCCGTATTGATGGCGCATCGGAAGCCGCACCAGTGCTAGCGAAGCAGGGCCTCCCCTTTTTCGGCTGGTTGCAGCAGGGCTTCCTTCATGTCATTCCTGCCGGGCTTGATCACATCCTCTTTATCCTCGGTCTCTTTCTCCTCACCCCCAAGCTCAAGCCCCTCCTAACGCAAAGTCTCGTTTTTACTTTCGCACATTCCATTACCCTCGGGCTCACCGTGGCAGGAAAAATTCCCTTCAATGGCAACATCATTGAGCCCCTGATCGCCCTGAGTATTGCCTATGTCGCGATTGAAAATCTTTTCCTTAAAGAACTCAAACCTTGGCGCCTCGGCCTCATCTTTGCCCTTGGCCTCTTGCATGGCATGGGCTTTGGAAGCGTGATGAGTGAACTCCCAGTGGAACCGGGCGCACTCATCATTCCCGTGATTGGTTTCAACCTGGGAGTCGAAGTGGCCCAAGTCGCCATCCTCCTCGTTGCCTTGGGAGTGACTGTCTGGTGGAATGAAAAGAAAGAATACAACTACCTGCGCATCACCGCCTCCCTCGCGATTGCGGCGACGGGTTTGTTTTGGACGGTGGAGAGAGTGCTCTGAGCGCGGTTAGCAATATTTCATGAATTCGGCCTCGCCAATTCAGGCTGAAATTATTATAAGATGCCGTGCATTACATCCTCGTTCACTTTCAAGGTAACTTGAAGAAGGATGTAACCCCCTGTTCACCCCATATATGAAGACTGCAATTGTTACTGGCTCCAGTGGCCTCATTGGTTCCGAAACCGTTAAGACCCTCCTTAAGAATGGCCACCGAGTGGTCGGCATCGACAACAACATGCGGGCCTACTTCTTCGGTGACGAGGCTTCCACCGCCGGGACCACCTCTGAGCTCCAAGGCCTGTCCGAAAACTTTGTCCACGAGCCCGCTGATATCCGTAACTTCGAGGCCGTGAGCAGTATTTTTGAGAAATACGGCAGCGATATCGACCTCATCGTCCACACCGCCGCGCAACCTTCTCACGATTGGGCCGCGAAGGAGCCGCTCACTGATTTCGGCGTCAATGCCACGGGAACCCTTCATCTGTTGGAGGCCACCCGCCTGCACTGCCCCGAGGCAGTGTTCATCTTCACCTCCACCAACAAGGTCTACGGGGATCGCCCCAACGAGCTCCCCCTTATCGAGCAGGAGCTCCGCTGGGAAATCGACGAGTCCCATCCCTACAACATCGGCATCGACGAACACATGTCGATCGACATGTGCAAGCACTCCGTCTTCGGCGCTAGCAAAGTGGCGGCCGATGTCATGGTTCAGGAATACGGGAAGTACTTCGGAATGAAGACCGCTGTCTTTCGAGGTGGTTGCCTCACGGGTCCTGCCCATGCAGGTGCCGAGCTCCATGGCTTTCTGGCCTATTTGATGAAGTGCATTGTTACCAAGCGCCCTTACCGCATCTTTGGCTACAAGGGCAAACAGGTGCGCGACAACATCCACTCCCACGACTTGGTGAATGCTTTCATGCATTTTTACCGAGCGCCTCGCAGTGGCGAAGTTTACAATATCGGTGGCTCTCGTCACTCGAACTGCTCCATGATGGAGGCCATCCGCAAAGGGGAAGAACTCTCCGGTAATAAGCTCGAGTTCAGCTACCTCGAGGACAACCGCATTGGCGACCATATCTGGTATATCTCCGATGTGCGCAAATTTCAGAGCCATTACCCCGACTGGAAATACGAGTATGATATCGACGGGATTCTCGGTGAAATCTATCAGGCCTGCATTGGTTAGAGACCCTCACTCTTGTTTCCGGTGCTGAGACCGAGAGCCTGGGAGGAAACACGGAGATTTCAACAGGAACCTTCTCCGTGAACCTCTGCGTCTCTGAGACTCTTCGCCACAGAATATGAGCCCTATGAAGCCCAACGTCCTCATCACCTTCGACAGCCACACCCCCTATCTGGCTTTTCGGGTAACGGCGTTGCAGAACGAAATCGTCAAGCGCGGACTGGAGGATAAGATTCGCCTTCGCGTTCTCCTCCTTTCCACCAAAGACCCCAACTACAATTGGCAAGACGGCGAAATCGAAGCGGAATATGGAGGCGTCCCGGTCACCATCTTTCCCCACCAGTTTCATGGCTTAGGGTTCCGCTCTTACGCCTCTTCACTTGCTCTTCGGACGGCTTGGGAAACTCTAGTCGATGTTTTATCCAACAAGCCTAAGATTGCCTTTCTCGGTGGCTACGATAGACCTAGTAGTTTGCTGATAGGCCTCTTGGGTCGCTTACTTTTCTTTAAAACAGGCCCCATGCACGACTCTCGCTTCAATGATGCAGAGTCCTTCTCCAAGTCCTTCTCCATGGAGGCAGCCAAGGTGCCCTTCATGCGTATCTATCACTTCTTCATGTGCTCGGGCCAAGAGTGCGTGGACTACACTCGCTTTCTGGCTGGGAAGAAGCGCCCCGCCCAATTTGCAGGTTGGAACGTGCTTGATAATGAAGACATTGCGGAACGGGCCGACAACGAGGACAATGACGCTTCCATTCGGGAGACTTTCCAGCTCGAAGGGGACGAGAAGTTCTTCTTCATGCCCATACGCTACATCGCCAAGAAGAACATTCCCCGCGTGATTGAGGCTTATGATTCCGCCCGCTCGGAGCAGGCCAACTTTCCACGACTGGTGATGGCGGGGAAAGGAGAACTGCGCGAAGATGTCGAACAGCTCATCGCTGAGAAAGGCCTTAGTCAGCGCATCACCTTGGTAGATTGGTTGCCCTACGAACAGATTCCACGCGCGGCCAAGCTCTCGGAGGCCGTGCTATTAGCCAGTACTCATGACCAGTGGGGACTGACCATCAATGAGGCACTGGCAGCCGGAGCACCTGTCCTTGTTTCCAACCGTGCCGGTGCGCATGAGATTGTGCAAAACTACGTGAACGGTTTCACCTTCACGCCGCAAAACACCGGACATCTCTCCACCTTGTTGCATCAATTGGGAAGCGACGAAGAACTGGTCGCCCGTCTCCGTCAGGGAGCCCGGCCCAGCATGGAGAGCTTCTCGCGCACCCAATTCGTAGAGGCATGGTTCGAGATTTTCGAACGCTACCAACTCATTTGAAGGTAGGCGAAAGAGCTACCCGCGCCTGAGACTTTTCCGAAAGTCCGTTTTTGCCACTCAGCCGTTGGCAGGTTTGCTATCCAAAAATCAATTGATAGCCCACGACCATGAGGAGGACATCGACACAGAGATGGCTCAACCAACAGCTCACGAGAGTGCCCTGTCTTTGATAAAGCACGGTCCAAATCACCCCGCCTACCGCAACACAAAGCGCCAAGAAAACGGCAAGAGGAGGATCGAAAAACTGCCACGTCACGACCAAGTGATGAGCGGCAAAGGCCAAACCTGCGACGAGATGGCTGAACACGCTGCCCATCTTTTGACGCAACTTGCCGAACACAAAGCCCCGCCAGTAGTATTCCTCAAGGGCCGAGTGAAAGATGGAAATAAAGACGGCGAACAACAGGAAGTTTTTCGCGAAGCCGAGAGCCTCCGCTTTTTCCCGAACAGGTCCCGCGCCCGCCCGCACCATCTCCCCCACGGGTGAAGACATCAAGAGCACTCCCGCTGCACAAATCAAGAGCCCCGAACCGAGCCCCCATGCGATTACTGAACTCCCTTTCACTTTCGGCTTCTCCCGGAACAAGTCCTTCCAGCCCACAAAGAAGAGAGGATAAACGAGCGTGAAGACCTTGGTGGCTCCATAGACTATTTGCGCGATGGCATTGCCTGGCAGCCACACGAAGTAGAGCAGAGAACCGAGCAACGGCATCAAGAGAGCAGGCAAAAGAGAGGCCCAGGACAAACAGGCAGGGGAAGATAAATGCTTCATCAACCCAAGACTACCCCCATCCGCAGCGGCATCCTCATCGATAGTCTCAATGGCAACATTGACTGTGGACGACGATCAACCGGAGCTGGGACTTCGTCGTCAACCTAATGAAGAGCAGTAAAGAGCAGTGAAGGGCAGCTGTTTCGGCGAGTAGGAGATGCGAGCCTATTCGGAAATCGGTAAGGCCGGAATCACCGGGGGCTCGATTTCTTCAGGAGCCGGAGCTTCCTCGACATCGTCCGGCACGGGAACCGCGCGCAACAAGCCTTCGTTTTCTGCAGGTCGCTGTAAGGGACGGAGCTCAGGAGTGCTGTCGAGCATTCCTTCGGTAGGTTCCTCCACAATCGGTGCATCTGGCAATCCGGAGCCATCGACAGGCAAAGCTCGCAAAATCAATTCGCGCTGCTCGTCGCGCTCCATGTCTTCGGTTTCGTCCGCTTCTTCCTCTTCCACTTCATCCGTAGGAAGAGCAATCTTAGTGGCCGCCTTGGCCCTGATTTGGCTAGCAAAGCGATTGAAGAACCGACCGACCATGGGCGCGGCCCGCTGACCACCACTCACCGATTGACCGGGAGAGCCCTCATACAAAATAGCGAAGGCGAAGCGTGGGTTGTCGTAGGGCAAAAAGCCTGAGAACCAAGCCAGCTCCTGCTTGTTACGCCCGCTGCCCTTCCACTGCGCGGTGCCCGTCTTTCCCGCCACGCGGCAGAAACTTGTCCCACCATTCTTACCCGTGCCGTAACTCGCATTCACCACCTGCATCATGCCGGTGCGTGCGATTCGAGCCGAACTAGGCGTGATACCCAAGGAATTCCTTTTGGTAGGCACAGTCGCTTCCAGGACTCCTCCCTCGTGGTCTTGAATCTGACGAATCAGGCGCATCTGGGGTAAAATCTCCCCGTTGCCGAGAGCTGCCATCGCCTGCGCCACTTGCAACGGAGTGGCCGCGACATAACCCTGACCAATCGCCGAGTTAGCGGTGTCACCGTCGGTAAAGGGGCGGCCTTCCTTCTGAATCATATACTCCTGAGTTGGAATGCGACCTGGAGCCTCGTTGTAAAGAGGAGTCCCACTTCTGACCCCAAATCCCATTCGACGGGCTACCGAAAGAAAAGATGTCGGCCCCACCTTCATCCCGACTTGATAGAACCATGGATTGTTAGAGATAGCCAATGCCAGTTTGACGTCTACTTGTCCGGCATGCTTGCGACTGTGATTGTGGAACTTTCGCGAACCAATGGTAATGAAAGGAGGGCAGTTGAACTTACTCCACTCCGAGATTGCACCAGTGGTGAGGGCCGTCACGGCCACAACGGGCTTGAAAGTAGAGGCGGGAGGATAGGAACCTTGGAAGGCCCGCGCAAACATGGGTGCAGATTCGTCTTCTCGTAGCTCCTTGTAATCATCCGCTGAGATGAATGGGATCCACTTGTTGATATCATAACTAGGCCGAGAAGCTAAAACGAGAATCTCCCCAGTCTGGATATCAACCACCACGAAGGCTCCACGGCGGCAAGACCGACGAAGAACCGCTTCTGCGTGCTCCTGCCACGTGAGATCCAAAGTAGTCACCACCGTGTTGCCGATGACTGGGGCCCGCGTCAACTCATCCTGCAGGCGGTCGCCGTTTTCATCCACTAGCAAGGTCCATTCGCCCGGCTTACCACTCAACTCGTCATCAAGAGTATTTTCCAGCCCCTCTTCGCCGTAGGTCATCTCCCACATCGACTCGTCGGAAAGGATGGGGCCTTTGGGAAGTTTCCCCGTGCTCCGCACATAACCAATGATGTGAGCAGCGGAAGACTTGGCGGGATAGTCTCGTAAGTAGATGGCTTGGAATTGGAGCCCTCGCATCAACCTTGGCTCCCAGCGTGACTTTTCACTCCCATCAGCCAGGTAAGGAAGCAGCATTGGCACCCAGCGACGCTCCTTGTAGTGGGAAAGAAGGTCCTTATCCTTCACGTTCACTTCCTTATCCACCAGCTCGGCGACTTGGTCCAAACGTCGTTGCGACCAGGCTAGGACATCGGCATCGGTGACATCGCTGGCAAACTGAGGAAACTGGATTCCAAAGTAGTAGGCCACCTTGTTGCGTGCCATTGGGCGACCATTGCGGTCCACAATCATACCTCGAGGAGCGGGCACAATGCGCGTGATCGCGCGGGCATTGGTGCGGGTCTTGACCGAGCCATCCTCAGGCCGACGCCGCTTCTGACCATCAAAGTCGGCCACCAAGAGCGCCTGTTCCTTCAGCTCCAGCTCCTCCGGGGAAAGATCGGACGATGAGCCAGCTTCATGTTGAGCCCAGCATCCAACTGTCGCCCAGACTAAGAAAAGTATCGCGATTCGCTTCATCTTATTTCTTCTACGATGCATGTTTTTCAGGCCAATGCGAGCCCCGAAGGCGGCACCGTGACCCTACTCGCCTGAAGAGCGGTCCCAATTAGAAGATTTGCGTTAATAAACTCCGCGTCCGTTATCGCCCCAGAACTCGTTTCCATAACGATCACCGCTCATTGGAGTGCTCCACTGCCACTCCGTAGGGTCTTTTTTACCCAAACTCGTCACGATTTCCTTGGGAAGAAAGACCATCTCGTTTTTTCGTCCCACACTCGGTTGCATCACGAACGTCAGCTTTCGACGCTCGCTGCGGCCATTGGCCTGGATCGACAAATCTGCTACCATCGTGATTTCCCCGTCAACCTCAGGAAATACCTCAAGCTTGCCTGGTAGCTGGAACTTTGCAAAAACCTTGCCCGCGTTCTTGCGACCTTTCATCGCCTCGAAGGGTGCCTTCTTGTTCAGCCATTTGCTGGGAAAAGGCTCGTTTCGCTTCGTTTTCGCCGTTTTCACGCGCAGGCTGTGCACAGTCAGCGACTCATGCACGCCCTCCTGCCCCCTGGCCTCGATTCGCCACAAGAAAGGACCATCGGTCTCGCCTGTGGCCGCGTTATAGACCATCGCGGAAACCGACATTCCTGCTTTTCCGCCCATCCCTTTGACCGCGCTGGTGACCATCGCTCCATTCACTTCGCTCCCGCCTCCGGTCTGATAGGTTTTCTCCTTCACATAAAAATGCGCGCAACTGTTGAGCAACAAACAAGCGATCATTGTCGGAAAAACTAACTTCATCGTCTCTTAAAGACCTCATTCAGCCCCAAAAAGCCACTGCAAAGACAATCAAGCACGTGAAGCCCAAGCATTCTCAAAGACTTTAAACGCTCGCTTTCGCCTGATTCTGAGAGAATAACGCTTTCCTCAAGGACAGGCTTCGCTGCCACGACTCAGTAAATTGAAGGCAGACCTGTCCCCCAAGGCGGGCTGTCAAACGAAGATTTGCGGTCACTTCACCTCTTTATCAAATTACGTCAGACCTGAAATTTTTTGAGTTCCTTGATTGATTTCTTGAAATGAGCTGCACATCATTCGGTTGCTAAAAATGACGGGAGGTAGTCGAAAGATTGCCTCGACCGCAAGCAATCCATGCGGGCTCCCGGATTGGTCTCCGGGGGCCCTCATTTTTTCTCAGCCAGAGGCAGAAACCTAACAGAAACCCCTGTTAGACCATGAGCCTCCTCACTGACCAATCTCACCAAGCTCGCATGAAGAACTATTGAGACCTGACCGCAAACCACCGATTTACCCGAACAATTCGGTGCTCCTATGAAGGCCGTCTCGACCCGACGGTCGGCTTCACAAGAATAGGGAGCCCTCTCTTGGCGCTGACCTTATTCAGATAAAAACTCCACGATGCGCCCCTTCGGCCTTCCAATGATTGCCTTCTTGCCTTTCACCAAAATCGGTCGTTGCAAGAGTTGCTTGTGCTTCAACAAAATTTCAATCACAGCCTCGGGATTGCCCACGTAATCGTCGGGATTGTATTCTTTCTTCTTAAACAAAGAATCCTTTCTGACCAAGTCTTCGACCGGGTCTTCTAATCCGGCGATCATTTCCTCCAACTCTTCGCGACCCGGCGGAGTCTTGATGTAAAGAACAACCTCATGTTTCACTCCCAGTTCCTCGGCGACCGCCAAGGCATTTTTGGAAGAACCTCAGTGAGGATAATGATAGATGGTGACCGACGACATGGCGAAAAAGTAGCTTCCTCCCCTCCTTGGTCAAGCCCCCGTCGCTGAGTTTGCCAACCCTCCCATACAACCCTCAAGGAGAAGACAATTTTTCACCCTTTCAACAGAAAAGAGAAACTTCTAGCTCAGAAGAATGGCAGGAAACCTCACGGACAATGAAAGCCTCTTTTCGAAAGCGAGTGGCCGAACGGGTCTCGGGAGGAAGAAATGAAAAAAGTTGGTGGGCCCTAAAATCCTTTGCGCCTTTGCCAGATTGCGGTTCTGTTGCTCACCCTGAACAAACACCTCCAACCCTTTTTCAAAGCCCGAAAATGGAAGCCTTTCGACTTCCAAGAAGAAGCTTGGGAGGCCTACGAAAATGGCGAAAGCGGTCTCATCCATGCTCCGACGGGCTTAGGAAAGACCCTCTCCGCATTTTTGGGGCCCTTGGCCGCAGAATTGGAACAACCAGGCCCGAGCAAGACCCTGCGCGTTCTCTGGCTAACTCCCCTCCGTGCCCTCGCGGCCGACACCCTTGAGTCGCTGCGGGAACCAGTGGCAGAACTCGCTCCCCATCTGGAAGTGGAGGCCCGAACTGGGGACACTTCAGGCTATCGCAAAAAGAAGATTCGAGAAAAACCGCCCTTCGCCCTAGTGACGACCCCGGAGTCTCTCTCATTGCTTCTCACCTACGAGGATTCTCGTAGTTACTTCGAAGACTTGCAGTGCGTCGTCATCGACGAGTGGCATGAGCTCATGGGCGGTAAGCGCGGGGTCCAGACCGAACTCTGCCTCGCACGACTTCGGAGCTATCAACCTTCGCTCCGCACCTGGGGTCTTTCCGCGACCCTCGGTAACCTTACAGAAGCAGCCCAAGTCCTGGTGGGAGCGCGGAGCACCAGCCCTGCAGAAAGCTCGACAAGAATCATCCACTCCCAAGAAAAGAAACCCCTTAAAATCACCACTCTACTACCCAAAGACATCGAGCGCTTTCCTTGGGCCGGACATCTCGGCACCCGTCTCGTGCGTCAGGTAGCTCAACAAGTCGATAAACATAAATCTACCCTTCTCTTCACCAACACCCGCTCTCAAACCGAAATCTGGTATCAGGAACTCACTGCTGCGCGACCCAAGTGGGGCGACACCCTTGCCATGCACCACGGCTCACTTGACCGAGACGATCGTGATGGAGTGGAACAAGGCCTGCGCGACGGCAGCCTCAAGTGTGTGGTCTGCACCTCCTCACTGGACCTGGGAGTCGACTTCTCGCCCGTCGATTTAGTCATTCAGGTCGGCTCCCCAAAAGGCGTCGCCCGCCTCATGCAACGCGCCGGACGCTCGGGGCACGCTCCTGGTCAGACGTCCAAGTTAATATGCGTCCCCACCAACGCTCTTGAACTGCTCGAGTTTGCGGCAGCACGCGATGCTATTCAATCCGTCAGCAGGGACACCTCAGTGACTCGCTCTCACCAAACCATTGAGTCCCGTCCTCCGCTCCGCAAGCCCCTAGACCTCCTGGTTCAGCACCTTGTCACCCTACTCATTGGCGAGCCTGCTCATCCCGATGATTTGCGCCAAGAGATTCAGACCACCCATGCCTACCAAAATCTAACAGATGCCGAGTGGCTTTGGGCCTTGGGCTTCATCACCCACGGTGGCGACGCCCTCAAGGCCTACCCTGGCTACCGCAAGGCCGAAGCTCTTCCCGATGGCCGCTTCACCGTCACCGACAAGCGAAAGACTCAACTCCACCGCATGTCCATCGGCACCATCACTAGCGACCAGAATATCCTCGTCAAGATGGGGAACGGCAAACTGTTGGGCACCGTTGAAGAAGGTTTCATTTCCAAGCTCAAGCCTGGCCAACAGCTCATCTTTGCCGGACGCCGTCTCGAGTTCGTCCGCTTGCGTGCCCATGCAGCCACCGTCCGAGTCGCGACCAACAAGAGCAAAGGCAGCATTGCCACTTGGACCGGGGCTAAGATGTCCCTCTCCACCGAACTGACCCACGCCATCTCGCATCGTCTCCATCTCGATCCCGAGGACACCCCGGAGACCAAGGCCCTCGCACCTCTTCTTGAAATCCAGAAGAAATGGTCTCGGCTACCCGACGACGAAACCCTCCTCATCGAGTCCTGCCACGTCGCTGCGGATTCTAGGCATCTCGCTCAGTCCCCTTCAAAAAAAAGGACTGCAGACCTGGCGTCTTCCATTCGTGGCCAAGGTCGAGAGACCCACCACCTCTTCCTCTTCACCTTCGCTGGTCGCTCTGCCAACGAAGGTCTTGGAGCCCTCATCGCTTGGCGCATCACGAGGGACACCGGGGCCACTGTCGAAGCTACGCAAAACGATTACGGCTTCTCACTCTCAAGCAATGCTGACCTGCCCTTAGACGAAGGCGATTGGCGCGACCTGCTTTCTACTAAAAATCTCGTAGCAGACCTCCTCGCTTGCCTGAACGCGACCGAACTCGCCCGTCGCCAATTTCGCGATATCGCACGAGTTGCCGGACTCATTGTGGCTAACTATCCCGGCCAGCGGAAGACGGGGCGCGAGCTTCAAACCTCCTCCTCCCTTCTCTTTGACGTCTTCACCAACTACGATCCTGACAACCTTTTGCTAGAACAAGCACAGCGTGAAATCCTCGAACGTCAACTCGAGCTCACCCGCTTGCAAGCCGTCCTCCTGACTCTGCAGACACTGCCCATCGTCGTTCAAGAAACGCAACGCCTCACCCCCTTTGCCTTTCCCCTCTGGGCTGACCGCTTGCAAGCCAACACGACCGGTCGAGACTATGCCACTCGCCTGGAAGCAATGCTGACCTCCCTTGAAGAAGCGGTCGACTGAAGAAACCACTCGCAAGCCCAGCGCTGGCCTGCCGAAATCCCAGAACGGCACCGAAACTGCGACTATTCTGTCTCGATTGAGCCTCATTGATGATGAAAATTGACCTTACTGGAAAGAATGCGTTTGTGACCGGGTCCAGCTCCGGTATTGGACAAGGAATCGCTTTGGCCTTGGCTGCTGCTGGTGCACGAGTAGCTGTTCACTATCGGTCCAATCAGGAAGGAGCGGAAGAGACTACCCGCCAGATTCGTGAAATGGCTGCCCCTGAGCCCCTCATCGTGCAAGGTGACGTGTCCAAAGCCAACGAGCTTGCAAAATGCTTTCTCGAGGTTGATTCCCACTTCGAGAATCTTGATATTTTTGTCAACAATGCCGGGCTTGATGGTCATCGCGCCCCTCTCAGTGAAATCGGTTTTGAGGACTTTGAAAACGTGATCGCAGTCAACCTTCTTGGGGGCGTGCGAGGCATCCAAGAGGCCCTCCAACGAATGAAGCCGCGAGAGTCGGGCGTCATCCTTTCGGTGACTTCCGTGCACGAAAGCGTTCCTTGGGCCGGACATTCTGCCTATTGCGCTAGCAAAGCTGGAATCGCCATGGTGACCCGCACTCTCGCTTTGGAATTGGCTGACAGAGGAATACGCGTGCTCAATCTGGCCCCCGGAGCCATCAAAACAGACATCAACCGCGATGCCTGGGAAGACCCCGAAAACCTAAAAGACCTCCTCACCAAAATTCCCCAGGGGCGCCTCGGAACAACCGAAGAAATTGGGAGCACGGCTGCGTGGCTTGTTTCGGATGCTAGCAGCTACCTCACCGGGACCACAGTCTACGCCGATGGCGGCATGACGGCTTACCCGTCTTTCCAAAAAGGAGGGTAGCCACCCACTCGTTGGCCCGAGTCTTGCGAAAGAGGTTCACGATGAAACACAAAGCGACGATTCTCGCCATCTCCGAAGACACCTTCGAAACCCGAGTCCTAGCCACGGACAAGCCTGAAGGCTTCGATTTCCAACCTGGTCAGGCTGTCAACGTTGCCATCGACCGACCGGACTGGAAGGAAGAAGAGCGGCCGTTTACGATGACTTCTCTCCCCGACGACCCTTGTCTGCAGTTCACAATCAAAACTTATCCAGAGCGTGATGGCGTGACCGACAAGATGCGGGAACTTCGCGCTGGTGACGAGCTGCTTTTGGGAGAGCCTTGGGGTGCCATCGAGTATCAAGGCCCAGGGATTTTCATTGCTGGTGGCGCTGGTATAACGCCTTTCTTAGCCATTTTGCGGGACTTACGTCGACAGGGGCAGCTGGATGGTAACACTCTTCTTTACGCCAACTCTTCTGCGAAGGAGGCCATTGCGGCAGCCGAACTCAAGACGATGTTAGGAGAAGATTGCCACTTTTTCGTTACTGACGAATCCCATCCCGGCTTCACCGAAGGTCGCATCGGCAAAGAGATACTGAAGAAGCATCTCGAACAAGCTTCCGAAGCTAAAATATATCTCTGCGGTCCTCCGGCAATGACCGAAGAGACAACCGATACCCTCAAAAGCTTAGGCGTCAGCGAAGGCCAAATGATAACCGAAGACTCCAACGACTAGAATCTCATGTCACTTCCGCAGAAATACGAACACTTGGATTTCTCGGCTCCTGACTCGGTCGCGGAACAGGCTGAGAAGGGCTTGCAGCTCCGAAGAGAATTTGGCCGTGGCGGCACCGAAGTAGGCGTGGCGCGCGCAAGAGACCTTAAGAACCAAAAGAATCTCTCTCCAGAAACCATCGACCGCATGATCTCCTACTTTGCCCGTCATGAGTGCGACAAAAGCGCAGAAGACTTTGGCAACGAGAATGACCCTTCGGCAGGCTACATCGCTTGGTTGCTTTGGGGAGGTGACCAAGGACGAAAGTGGGCTGAGAATTTATCCAAAAAAATAGCACAAGCAGACAAGGAAAATTAATGATGAAAGACAGCTACCAAACTAACACAAAAGTCGAATGGGATTGGGGAAATGGAACCGCGACTGGCAAGGTGCGGCGAGTATTCCGCGAAGAAGTGACCAAGACTCTCTCGGGGTCGGAGGTGACCCGGAAAGGCAGTGACGACAACCCCGCTTATCTTCTCGAGCAAGAAGATGGTGATGAGGTGCTTAAGCTGCACTCTGAGCTTCGCAAAGCGAGTTAGGCCTCTACAAACCAATCCAAGGACTAGAGAGCGCGGGCGGAATGTTTCCGCCTGCGTTTTCCTGTTAGAAATAGATTCGTCCGAGAAAAAATTCTGGATTCTTAGTCCTCGAGATAAGTCCAAGCTTCGGCCAAAGTAGGATGGTAGTGCGGGACCTCCAAAAACTCCTCGAACGTCATCCCTTTTCGAATAGCGAGAACGAGAGTGTGCGAGAAATCAATGACCCCATGTCCCACTCCGGTAGCCGCAATCAGCTTCCCACCCTCGCGCTCGAATGTCACTTTCAGCACTCCGTGTTTGAGGCCTTTTACGATCGCTTTCCCCATCTCGGGAAGATGGAATTCACGGCTTTCCAATTCATCCACCCGCTCTTGCAAGGCAGGCTCTTCCGGTCCAATGTGAATCACCTCCGGCTCGCTGAAGACTGCTAGAATGAGCGGTTCAGTATCGGCAGGGACGAGAGCCTCTCCCCTTATTTGGCGGTTCGCATTGAACCCTGCTTGCCTGCCCTTAATCACCGCCTCATGCACGATTTGGGCTCCGTGCGCGCAATCGCCAACTGCAAAGATATGGCTCTGACTAGTCTGCCCAGTAGCACTAACCTTCACTCCGGTCTTATCAAATTCAACCTGACAATTCTCCAAACCTAAATTGCTGATACGAGGCTTGCGGCCCGTGGAGACCAACAGGTGAGAACCTTTCAGTCGCTTGAGCTTTCCTTCCCCGTCGCTCACCTCGACCACAACCTGCGAACCGTCCCGAACCACTCGTCTGGTAGAAACTCCGGTGACGATCTCAACTCCCCGCTCCTGCGATGCTTGCGCAATGATCTCTCCCACGCAATCCGGCATTTCGCTCAGAACATGCTCCGAGCGATTGATGAGAACCACCTCCGAGCCCAGTCCCTCAAAACAATGGCCCAGCTCACAGCCGATGACTCCTGCACCCAAGACGAGCAACCTCTCGGGCAGCACAGTCGTCTCCAAAGCATCCTTGCTCAGCCAAAAGTCGAGCCCTTCCAGTCCCTCAATCTCGGGAACGAAGGGCTCCGATCCGGTCGCGATCACAGCCGTTTCGAATCGGATAACCTCCGGCGAGTCGCCTTCGACTTGCAAGTGATGAACGTCAAGAAACTGGGCGCTGCCCCGAATCAGAGTGAAATCCCCTTCCCTGAGTTGCTCCACGCGGTAGCCAGCAAAATCATCGACCAGTCTGGCCCTTCTTTTCTGCAAAGCCGCCATATCAACTTCGGGAGCGCTTTTTACTCGGATCGCAAATTCGTCCGCCTCCCGAATCGCCCTCATTCGATTCGCAGTTTCAATCAAGGTTTTGCTCGGCATGCACCCGTTGTTGACGCAGAGCCCACCCATCTGTTCCGCACTCTCGACCACTGCCACAGTCAATCCTTCTGCCGACGCTGCGGCCGCGGCCGCATAACCCGCGCTCCCGCCACCAACTACAACCAAGTCGAAATCTCGTTCCATAGAGGAAAATTAGAGCACGAAATGGAGAAGGAGCAACTTCCCGACTTGCTGATTATGAAAATAGGAGCCCTCACCTCGGGTTGCGGCGAGAAAACGCAAAATATCCCTCAAATTCACTCACAACGCTTGACCCTTTCTCTCGCAGTTGGCAGTACAACGAAGATTTAGCCAACCGCCTGCATGCCGAAAGACACTTCCATCAAGAAAATCCTCGTTATTGGTTCCGGACCCATCGTTATCGGACAGGGATGTGAGTTTGATTACTCCGGGACCCAAGCCTGCAAGGCTTTGCGCGAAGAGGGTTATGAGGTCGTCCTAGTGAATTCCAATCCGGCCACCATCATGACCGACCCGGAGACGGCCGAGCGCACCTACGTTGAGCCCATCACCCCGGACTTTATCGAGCGCATCATCATCGCCGAAAAACCTGATGCCCTCCTCCCCACTCTCGGTGGCCAGACCGCCCTCAACGCCTCCATGGACCTCTTCAAAAGCGGCACCCTCGACAAACACAACGTCCGCATGATTGGCGCTAACGCCGATGCCATCGACAAGGGCGAAGACCGACTCCGCTTCAAGGAGGCCATGCTCAAAATCGGCCTCGACCTCCCCCACTCCGGCGTGGCCCACACCATGGAGGAGTCCCGCAAAATCGCGGAGGAAATCGGCACCATGCCCCTCATCATTCGCCCCGCCTTCACCCTCGGCGGCAGCGGCGGCGGCATTGCTTATAACAAAGAAGAGTTCGAAGAAATCTGCACTCGCGGACTCGACCTCTCTCCCGTCACCGAAATTCTCATCGAGGAAAGCCTTCTCGGCTGGAAGGAATACGAGATGGAAGTCATGCGCGACCGTGCCGACAACTGCGTCGTCATTTGCGCCATCGAAAACCTCGACCCCATGGGCGTGCACACCGGCGACTCCATCACTGTGGCCCCCGCGCAAACCCTCTCCGACCGCGAATACCAAATCATGCGCGACCAGTCCTTCGCCTGCATTCGCGAAATCGGGGTCGAAACCGGGGGCTCTAACATCCAGTTCTCGGTCAACCCCGCCAACGGACGCATCATCGTCATCGAGATGAACCCGCGCGTCTCCCGCTCCTCCGCTCTCGCGTCGAAAGCCACCGGATTCCCCATCGCCAAAATCGCGGCCAAGCTCGCGGTCGGTTACACCATGGACGAGCTTCCCAACGACATCACCCGCGAGACCCCCGCCAGCTTCGAGCCCACCATCGACTACGTCGTCACCAAGCTCCCCCGCTTCACTTTCGAGAAATTCCCTACCGCCGACCCTGTCCTCACCACCCAGATGAAAGCGGTCGGCGAAGCCATGGCCATCGGACGCACCTTCAAGGAGTCCATGCAAAAGGCCCTTCGCTCTCTCGAAACCGGACGCTTCGGATTCGGATTCGACGGCAAAGACCCGCAGGACCTCGACCGCGAAGACATCGAGCGCAAACTCCATGTCCCCAACGCCGAACGCATCTTCTGGCTCTCTGTGGCTTTCCAAAACGGCTGGTCCATCGAGGAAGTCTTCGACGCTACTCAAATCGATCGCTGGTTCCTCTACCACCTTAAGGAAATCGCCGACGAAGGCGCCGACCTCGCCAATCTCGACCT
>CAZGXV010000025.1:0-21171 GCA_964529725.1 uncultured Roseibacillus sp. | reverse complement strand
CCTTACTACTACTCCAGCTACGGCGACGAAAACGAAGCCCGCGAAACCGACACCAAGAAAATCGTCATCCTAGGCGGTGGACCTAACCGCATCGGCCAAGGAATTGAGTTCGACTACTGCTGCGTGCACGCCTCCTTCGCCCTCAAAGAGCTCGGATACGAGACCGTCATGGTCAACTCCAACCCCGAGACCGTCTCCACCGACTACGACACCAGCGACAAGCTCTACTTCGAGCCTCTCACCTTCGAGGACGTCCTCAATATTTGCGAGCAGGAAAAGCCCGACGGCGTCATCGTTCAGTTCGGCGGCCAAACTCCCCTCAACCTCGCCGCCCGCCTCGAAGACGCCGGCGTCCCCATCGTGGGAACCTCCCCCAAGTCCATCGAACTCGCCGAAGACCGCAAATTCTTCTCCGCCCTTCTCGACAAACTCGGCCTCAAACAAGCCGAAGCCGGCACCGCCGTCAGCGAAGACGAAGCCGTCACCATCGCCGACCGCATTGGGTATCCCGTGATTGTTCGGCCTTCCTTCGTCCTCGGAGGCCGCGCCATGATGATCGTCTACACCGACGACGAACTCCGCCGCTACATGAACGAAGCCGTCGACGCCTCCCCCGAGCGCCCCGTCCTCGTCGACCGCTTCCTCGAAGGCGCCACCGAAATCGACGTCGACTGCATCAGCGACGGCGACACCACCGTCATCGGCGCCGTCATGCAACACATCGAGCCCGCCGGCATTCACTCCGGCGACTCCGCCTGCGCCATCCCCGCCTTTTCCATCAGCGAACCCATGGGTGCCGCCATTCGCAAGGCCGCCAAAGAACTCGCCGTCGAACTTGAAGTGCGTGGCCTCATGAACATCCAGTTCGCCATCAAGGACGAAGAACTCTACGTCATCGAAGTCAACCCCCGCGCCAGCCGCACTGTCCCCTTCGTCTCCAAAGCCATCGGCATCCCCCTCGCTAAACTCGCCGCCAAGATCATGGTGGGCGAAAAGCTCGCCGACATGGGCTTCACCGAAGAAGTCATCCCGCCTCACTACGCGGTCAAAGAAGCGGTCTTCCCTTGGCCTCGCTTCCCCGGCATCGACACTGTCCTTGGACCCGAAATGAAATCTACCGGCGAAGTGATGGGCATCAGCGACGACCTCGGCATGGCCTACGCCAAGGCCCAAACCAGCGCCTTCAATCCCCTTCCCATCGGCGGCAACGTCTTCCTCTCCATCAACGATCGCGACAAGCCCGCTGCTCTCCCTATCGCCAAAGACCTCGTCGAACTCGGCTTCACCGTCTACTCCACCGGCGGCACCTACCGCTTCCTCAAAGAAAACGACGTCCCCGTCGAGCGCGTCTACAAGCTCGCCGAACAAAAGCGACCTAACGTCATGGACATGATGAAAAACGGCGACATCAGCTTCATCATCAACACCCCCAGCGGCCACGAAGCCCGCACCGACGAAGTCACCATCCGCAGCGGCGCCATCGCCAACAAGATCAGCTACTGCACCGACCTCTCCTCCGCAGCCGCCTCCGTCCTCGCCATCCGCTCCCTCCAAACCCAAGACCTCACCGTCAAAGCCATCCAAGACTACCACGCGTAAAGTCGAAATCCCTATCGGAGCGCGGATCTTCAGTCCGCCCCGCCGATAGAACAACAGAGCCAGCAACGCCTAGCCATTCAATACTCATGGCAGCGGGGCGGACTAAAGCTCCGCGCTCCATTCCAAGCAAACTCCTCCTTCACTCTCCCACGAATCGTCTCTATCCTCCTCCTGATGAATTACGATCAGGAAAGAATCGACCAAGCCGCCCTCGCCCTCCTCTACCTCAATTCCTGGACCGAAAAAGGCGGCCACCAACGCGCTTGGAAATCCCTCGACTGGGACATCGGCGAACGCCTCTACGAAAAAGGCCTCATCATCGGCCCCGTCGGCAAAGCCAAATCCCTCTACCTCACCGAAGAAGGCATCGAACTCGCCAAAAAGATCGCCGAGCAGCTCTTCCAAGAATAATCCAAAGCCTGCTCCCCATCATTCTGCCTCCCACCCCATTCCCCAAGATCCTGCCATCCATCCACAAGCCTGAAGGGCTTACGTATCTCAGCCCAGGGTAAGCGACGAAGGCGCGCCACCCTGGGTTTTTCAACCCCAACTGTATTAGGTTGCCAAGCGTGCGATTCCTCCTCTCCAAAAGACAATCCCGTAGGCATCCCACCAAATCTCTATCACGCGCAACCCAGTTTCTATTTTCAGTCAAAGAAATCAAACTCAGGAGCATTCTGGTAATCAGGATAAAACAAGCCAATGATAACGAAAGGATTGGAACCTCGCCCATGCCATTCTCTCGTTGTTCCTAGAAACAGGTGAAGGTCTTTCTTACCAAAGTCTTCGAAGTATCGCTCCCTCACTTTTGCAACGGCTTCGGCCTCAGAAGAGACGGCTTTAAGAACATTCCAATAGAGCGCCCCGATTTCCCAGTCCTCGATCATTATCTTTGATCGTTTTCCCGAGTCATCTTCAAAAAGGTAGGAGAACTTGTAAGGAAGCTTGTCAACCAAACTAGTGAGGTTCTCAGGTTGAAACTCTGAGAAGAGCTGCTCCTGGCGAGACTCCTCCGCAATCTTGGCAAGCTTAACTGGATCCCAATTACGGCTTTCCGACTCCTCTGCCACAAAATCGAGCACCTTTGTTGGACGAAAAGTAGCCAAGGAAAGACTATTCTCCTTGTTAGCTTTCTCAATCAGCTCGGCCAAGTTGGTGTAGACGGTCGAGCGCTCCAGAACCCATTTTCGACGATCTCGCCAACAATCTTTGGTATCCAACTTTTCCTCATCGATGCGGAGAGTCGCCAAATCAATTTTATGACTTTCAGGTCGTGGGTCTTTTCGGTTTCGAATCACGTTAACCGTGACAAAGCGGTATTTCTCGAACTTCTTATATTCGTCGAGACTGCGGAAAGGAATGGGATAAATCCGAATCCATGAGCCATCCTCTCGGAGCCCAGCAGTGCAAACTAACTCTCCATACTTCGACGAAAGAGTCGGATAGGTTTTCACCGTGATGAGAATTCGCTCCGTGGCCATGACTCATCAGATGTGTTGAGCAATGGGGCAACCCGCATGCGACTCCATCACTTCGGAGACGCAGTGACGGTGACAGCTATGTGGCTCGAGTTCGAAACACGTGAGAGCAATGCGCTGATAACTCTCCAAAAGTTCCAGTAGCGTCTGGATGGCCTCTTTCTGCTTCGGCAAATCTTCCGCTTCGTATTCAGCAAAGAGCGCATCATAGTCGGCCTGACTATTCAATTCACGTCGGCGATGCCCGGGAATCCCCAGTTCTGGAAGATGACGATATTCAATGCCAACCCGGCTACAATAGGTATCAAGTTGCTTCTTAGAAAATCCAGTCTTACGGCTCAGCGGGTTGCGCCGCACATCACAGAGCAGCTTGACTCCGTTCTTAATCAGTCGCTGGAGGTAGCCATCAATGCTGTCTCCTTCATACCCAAGGGTGAAAAGGGCTTTGCCACAAGGGACTTTAACAGCAGATAGAATCTTCTCCCGCTCTTTGGAGTCAGGAAAAATTTCGTCGATGATCTCGCTTCGAGACGCAAAGAAAGGCTCTTCTCGGTAGACCTTCTCGACAAGTGGTTTTCCACGCTCAGGGACTGTCCGATTCACAAAAAGTTGTGTGAGAGAGGAAGTCTCCTTGTCGAGATAAGGCTTGGCCAGCGGAGTGATTTCCCAACTGCTATCCTCTTTCTTAAGCAGCATTCCCTTTCGAATCAGGGTGTGGCGGTCAGCATAAGATTGGAATGAAAAACAACCATAACGATAAGGAACAAACTTAAATGAAGGCTCTTTTTCAAACTTTGAAGTGTAGAGAAAGAGAAGCTTTTGCAGGTCCGTTGCCGCCAAGACGCCACCAGCAGCCTCAACGAGGCTGAGAAGTAATTTCTGACGCTTGTAAATTATCACTTGTTTACATGAACAGTATTTATTTTCATCAGAAGCGCAACCGCAAAATTGCTAGTGGTCGGAAAAACGTTCTCGAAGGAGCCCCTGATCCGTTTGGTAGGTAGAGCGAGTCTGGGCTGATCGCGAGGTGAAGACAAGAGTCTCAATCCGTCATGAGAAGTCACCGCATCACGCCAAACCCGACACCAGCTTTATAGTCCAAGAGCGCTACTCCCCCTTCTCCTGGAGCCGGAAAAACTCCTTCGCCCCCACCCCTGTCAGCGAAAGCACCGTCTCAACCCCAACCGCACAGACGATGCAATCGGTTCCTACGTCCCCGTCGAGCGCGTCTACAAGCTCGCCGAACAAAAGCGACCTAACGTCATGGACATGATGAAAAACGGCGACATCAGCTTCATCATCAACACCCCCAGCGGCCACGAAGCCCGCACCGACGAAGTCACCATCCGCAGCGGCGCCATCGCCAACAAGATCAGCTACTGCACCGACCTCTCCTCCGCAGCCGCCTCCGTCCTCGCCATCCGTTCCCTCCAAACCCAAGACCTCACCGTCAAAGCGATTCAGGACTACCACGCGTAGTGGAGCAGGGACATTCCTGTCGCGGAAGAAGCATTGCTCAGCAGATACCAAGACTCATTGCTTGGAATAAATTCAAAATCAGAGACTCTCAGGTATACTGATGAAAGCCTCTGACCTCATGATCCAATGCCTCGAAGAAGAAGGCGTGGAGTATATCTTCGGAATCCCTGGAGAAGAGAATCTCGATTTCCTCGACTCCCTCTCTCGCTCCAAAATCAAACTCGTACTCACGAGGCACGAACAAGCAGCTGGATTCATGGCTGCCACTTACGGACGCCTGACAGGAAAGACGGGAGTCTGTCTGTCCACCCTCGGTCCAGGGGCGACTAACTTTGTCACTGCTGCCGCCTATGCGCAACTCGGCGGCATGCCGATGCTCATGATCACGGGCCAAAAGCCGATCAAGCACAGTAAGCAGGGTCAATTTCAAATCATCGACGTCGTCGACATGATGCGTCCCATCACAAAGTATACTCGCCAGATTGTGAGTGGAGACAGTATCCCCTCCCGCGTGCGCGAAGCCTTTCGCCTCGCCGAAGAGGAAAAGCCCGGAGCGGTCCACCTTGAGCTGCCCGAAGACATTGCGGCCGAGGAGAGTTCCATCCACCCCATTCCGGCCAGTGAGGTGAGACGCCCCACCGTCGAGAGCAAATCCCTCGCTGCAGCGGTGGCCCTCCTCAAGAAAGCCAAGCAGCCCCTGCTCGTGATTGGAGCCGGAGCGAACCGCAAGCTCACCGCCAAGCAGCTTCACACCTTCGTGGAGAAGCAAGGCATTCCCTTCATCACCACTCAGATGGGGAAAGGGGTCGTCGACGAAAGCCACCCTCTCTTTCTCGGCAATGCTGCCCTCTCGGCCGGTGACTTCATTCATCGAGCGGTTGATCACGCCGATGTCATTCTCAACATCGGTCACGACGTCGTCGAAAAGCCTCCCTTCTTTATGGAGAGGGCCGGACTGAAGGTCATTCATGTCAACTTCAACTCCGCTCGGGTCGATCCGGTCTACTTCCCTCAAGTTGAAATGGTGGGCGACATTGCGAACACTATCTGGCAACTCAATGAAGCCCTCACTCCTCAATCGCACTGGGACTTCACGGGCATCTTTGCTGCTCGAGACGCCATGGCTGCACATGTGAAAGAAGGCCAAGAGGATCCTCGCTTCCCAGTCTATCCGCAGCGCATCGTTGCCGACATTCGTAAGTTGATGCCGGATAACGGCATCATCGCCCTCGATAACGGCGTCTATAAGATCTGGTTTGCGCGCAACTACGCGGCCCATCTCCCCAATACCGTCTTGTTAGACAATGCCCTCGCAACGATGGGGGCGGGTCTTCCCTCGGCAATGGCAGCGAAGATGGTCTATCCGGACCGACCCGTTATGGCGGTCTGTGGCGATGGAGGCTTCATGATGAATTCGCAAGAGCTCGAGACTGCGGTGCGGCTGGGCCTCGACCTCATCGTGGTGATTCTCAATGACAATGCCTACGGAATGATCAAGTGGAAGCAGGCCAACATGGGCTTCGATAACTACGGACTCGACTACCAAAATCCCAACTTCTGCCAATACGCCGAGTCCTACGGTGCCCACGGGCACTGCCTGGAAGCGACCGATGACTTCATCCCCCTCGTCGAGAAGTGTCTCGCAGAGGGTGGAGTCCACCTCATCAATGTTCCCATCGACTACTCCGAGAACGACCAGATTCTCAACAAGGATCTCCCGGCACTGAGCGCTCAAGTCTAAGCACGATGAACACCAGCTATCCTTACTACCTCGCTAACAAGGCGCAGAGTCCTAATCAGGACCTCGCGGTCACCGACAAGTTCACGGGAGAAGTGGCAACACGGGTGGCCCTTGCCGACTCGAAGGCCATCGACGAGGCTATCGCCGCGGCCGATGCGGCTGCTCCCGCGATGAGGAAAATGCCGCCTTACGAACGGCAGGCTATTCTCCAACACTGCGTCACCCGCTTCACCGAGCGAGCGGAGGAACTCGCGCAGGCCCTCTGCATCGAAGCAGGCAAGCCTATCAAGGATAGTCGAGGCGAAGTCTCCCGACTGATTGACACCTTCCGAATCGCGGCCGAAGAAGCGGTGCGAATGAATGGTGAGGTGCAGGAGCTGCAGATTTCTGCTCGGGCGAAAGGCTATCGTGGTCAATGGAAACGAGTTCCCATCGGAGTCTGCTCCTTCATCTCCCCTTTCAACTTCCCTCTCAATCTCGCTGCCCACAAAGTTGCCCCTGCGCTCGCCGTCGGCTGCCCCTTTGTGCTCAAGCCGGCCAGCCGCACCCCGATCGGGGCGCTCATCATCGGGGAAATCCTTGCCGAAACCGCCCTCCCCGAGGGAGCCTTCTCAATCCTCCCCTGCAGTCGCGATGGCGCCGACCTTTTTACCACTGACGAGCGGCTCAAACTACTGAGCTTTACCGGGTCTCCCGCCGTCGGCTGGGACCTGAAGGCGCGAGCAGGAAAAAAGAAAGTGATTCTCGAGCTGGGAGGAAATGCGGCCTGCATCGTAGACGCCGATGCTAATATTCCGGATGCGGTGGAGCGGATTGTCTTTGGCGCTTTTTATCAATCGGGCCAAAGCTGCATTGGCGTTCAGCGCATCATCGTTCATGCCTCTATATACGATGAATTCCGTAGCCAGTTAGTCGCCGCAACGGAAAAATTGATTTCCGGAAAGCCCAGTGATGAAGACACCTTTATCGGGCCGATGATCTCCGAGGGAGAAGCCACCCGTCTAGACGAGTGGGTGCAAGAAGCCCTCGGCGCCGGAGCGACCCTCCTCACTGGAGGACAACGGACCGGAGCTACCCTCCAAGCGACCCTCCTTGAAAACGTGCCGTCCGACCAGAAAATCTGCACTGAAGAAGCCTTTGGGCCAGTCGCCGTTCTGAGCTCATTCACCGACTTTGCGGAGGCTCTAACCGCAGTCAACGACAGCACCTTTGGCCTGCAAGCAGGCATCTTCACCAAGGATCTCTACAAAGCCCTCGATGCTTGGGACGAGCTCGATGTCGGTGGCGTCGTCATTGGCGACGTTCCCTCTTGGCGAGTTGATAACATGCCCTACGGCGGGGTGAAAGATAGCGGCTTGGGGAGAGAGGGCATCCGCTTCGCGATGGAAGACATGACCGAAATCCGCAATCTCGTGATTCGCGACCCAAGATAACGCTTCCCAATGAGGTTGCGCCCTTTTACGCCAGTCCTCTCAGTCGGTGAGTATTCTCTCTCTGCAAACCCAGAGCATCGTCTTCAAAGCGAGTCAGGACGACCGCGCAGGGTTCGCAGGTCCGACACTGGGAGCTATGGCTAGTAGCCCTCCAACACCACACAATTCGGCTCATGGCAGAAGGGCCGGTCGCAGACCAGCGCTCCCAGTGAGACACCGATTGCTAGCAAGAAGTGCTTTTAAAAACGAGCGCTCGCTACGAGATTGTTGGCCGGATTCCGCGCTTTTTACTTCTTCCGCGCTTTTCCTTCTTTCGCCCAAAGGAGCGATCTAACGATGGGTGGGTGGTCATCATACCCGGGGCGCTGCTGCGGGGCTACTTTAGTTTGCCCCGTTGGGGCGTGACTCAATGGCTCTCCTACTAGAGGACACCAAAGACCAGCGGTTGAAGGGGTCCCTAACGAGAAAACACTTCACTCTCGCCATTCCTTCCCAGAGCCGTAAATTCATCACGTGATAATTTCCCAATCAGTTTCTTAATTGGGTTTTGATTCTTACTCGACTTCACCCCAATGAACGAAGCCCGGACCCGCCTCGACCTCATCGATCTCGCGCTCAAGGCGGCGGACTGGGGAGCGGTCGAGGGCAGTGGCATACAGGTAGAGTTCTCCATTGCCGACGGCCTCACCATTGGGCAAAAGAAACGCAAACATCCACTCTCAGCTGACTACGTGCTGGACTACGCCGACCGCCTGAACATTCGCTACACCTACGCTACCAACGGGCAGAAAATCTACGGGGTCGATATGGACGAAGGCGTGGAGGGTGACATCGAACACTTTCTCACCCCGGAAGAGCTTTGGGAGATGACTTTTCCCAAGCCCAAGAAACTCTACAAACAAGAGAACGCAGACTGGAGAACGCGTTTCGAGGCCGTTCCTTTTGCCCTGTTTAAGGGACCGTATCTGCGGCGCTACTTTCAACACGTCGCCATCGAAAAGACCCTCGATGCCATCACGGCCAAGCAAGATCGCATCCCGCTCACCATGACCACCGGAACCGACAAGACGACCAAAGACCGCCGAAGACGGCGGTATCGGGGAGGCTCATCTGCGAGACTTTCAAAAACACCTCTACCAAGCGGAAGCTTCCTAATGGGCAATTAGGCCTTCATCCTGATGCTCCCCTCACTCACTAACCTAGGCCTTGGAAGCCGCCGCTTGCTCCATGGGCGGGGTGGCTTTTTTGAGGGATGGGAGCATGTGGCGATTGATTGGTTTGCGCCCGTGATTCTGGTGACTCTTTATGTGGAGAGGGAAGCGAATCAAGAGTTGGTGAAAAATCTGATAGAGGCGGCGCAGGCGAGTTCAGAAGTCGCAGCCGTCGTGCTGCAAAAACGCTTTCTACCCAAAGCACCTAAAGAGACAATTTATGGTCTTTTGCCGGAAAGAGTCTACGCGGTTGAGTCCGGGCTCCAGTTCCACCTTTCGCTTGATCGCAATCAGAACCATGGCTTTTTTCTCGATATGAAGCCGGGGCGCGACTGGGTGAGGAAGCATGCCGAGGGCAAGCGGGCGCTCAATCTTTTTGCCTACACTTGCTCGTTATCCGTGGCCGCGGTTGCGGCAGGAGCCGAGAAGGTGGTGAATCTCGATATGGCGAGTGGGGCTCTCGCAACTGGGCGCAAAAACCATGAACTCAATTTTGAAAAAGAACAGTGCCAACGCGCGAGTTACCTTGCTTACGATCTCTTCAAGTCGTGGGGGAAGCTCAAACGCGGCGGCCCCTATGACCTCATCATCATTGACCCCCCTTCGAACCAGGGCTCGAGCTTCTACGCCGAGAAGGATTATCAGAAAATTCTTCGTCGCCTGCCAGAGCTTATTCACGAGGGCTCGCAGGTTCTTGGCTGTCTCAATGCGCCTCATCTCGGCGAGGATTTTTTGACGGATCTCTTTGCAGACTACAAAAATCTTGGGCGCCTCCCCTGTGCAGAAGGCTTTGCAGATAACAATCCCGAGGCTTCGTTGAAGCTGCTGTCGTTTGCAGTCTGATTGTTCACCTCATTGTCTCGAGTTTCTGATTTCCTCCAACGTTTCTTTTTCCGGTAGCATTTGCTGGCCGTAAACAAAGACCTTGTTCCCTGATCGCAAAGTTGGCTTAATTCCATAGATGGCAACTGATTGGTATTATTCCACTAGCGAGGGTCAAGCTGGCCCCATCACCGACGAAGAGTTTCGAAAACTTCTGGCGAGTGGCTCCGTCTCCCGACAAACCCTTGTGTGGCAGGAAGGCATGGCCGACTGGCTGCCTGCGGAAAACCTAACAGAACTCTTCGCGAGTTCCACCCAACCCGCCACCGATACAAGTGACAATCCCTATGCCGTTTCTCAGGCTGCCACGGGCAGGGCCCCAAGCGGGAAAAGCTATCCCCCCTTTTTAGTCAAAAAGGCGAGCTTCAAGCTGCACCTGATTCTCCAACTCATCATTCCGGCCATTGTCTTCGTCGTCATGTTCATAGCAATGGCGGGAGCAGGGGCGAGTGCTTCGGTTAGTCCCGACGGCGAGCCCTCTGATGCGGTAGCGGCGACTCTGGGAGCCTCCTTCATGTTGTTGGTGGCTGTCTTGTATGGTTGCCTGATCGCGGGCTCGATAGTGGGTTTGGTTCATCTCTATCGCGCTTGGTATTGCTTGCAGCCAGGTGGCGCTCGTGCCACGCCGGGACAGGCGGTGGGCTTCCTCTTCATCCCCTTTTTCAACCTCTATTGGTATTTTATCGCCTACAAGGGGCTCGCCGACGACTGGAACCGTATTATGGATTCTTACGAGGATCTTCATGGTGCCCCGCGTTTCGAAAGCGGAATCTTTCTCGCTTTTGCCATTTGCTACCTCATCTTTCCTCCTCTCGCAGTTGTCTTCTACTTCATGGCTCACCACCAAATTTGCAAAGGCATCAACTTTATGGCGGCCAGACCTCGGGAGAGCCATGGGGTCCAACTCTATTAGAACTCCTTGTTCGCGAGCCTGCGGGTCAGACCAGAATCGGTTCGAAGTTCCTCCCTTCAAAAACCCTTTCTGCCAAAAAAACAACATTTCGAATTGCCAAAAATCCAGCACCCGCTAAATTGGCGGTATGAACCGACTCGAAAAGGGCCATCTCTCGCGGCGGGAACGTCAAATTCTCGATATCATCTATCGTCTCGGCGAAGCGACTGCCCAAGATGTGCAGGACAATTTGCCTGACCCGCCCAGCTATTCGGCGGTGCGAGCGCTCTTGGTGACTCTCGAGAACAAGGAGATGGTCAAACACACCAAAGCGGGGCGCCGTTATCTCTATCAACCGGCGATTGCAGAGGACTCGGCCAAACGTTCTGCGCTCAAGAATTTGCTCGGCACCTTTTTCCAAGGAAAACCGGAAAACCTCGTGGCAGCCCTACTCGATCCGAAGGATCAGAAGCTTTCTCCTGAAGAAATCAAGAGCATCCGCGGTCTCATCGACGATCAATAAACGGCGCCATGAAACTGTTCTTCCTCCTCATCCTTCTCAGCTTTTGCGGCCTTGGGCCTGCCCTTCTCTTTGCGGAAGGCATTCCGAAGAACGAAGATGGAAGCCTCGCCGTCCCGCACCTCAAGGTCTCTCTGAATGAGTCCCAGCGCGAGGAGGCTTCTGTGCTCAACTCCGTCACGCTGACCAAGGAGCAGTGGCAGACTGTTCGCCAAAAATCACCCAATACTCCCAAACGCATTGAGGGGCTTCTATCAATCACCCACAACGACTGCACGTGTGGTGAATCCTACGGGGCCGTCCTGCTATCCCAGGACGAAATTGCCATCTTTCTTCTCCAGCAAACACCGGAGATTCTGGTGATGAATATGGAATACGAAAAGTGCCTGAACTTCCGAGTCGATGAACGGGGACAGTTCTACCACGAGGGTGTGCTCACCCAGTACTCGAACCTGATCGCGGCTTTGGAAAAAGCTCCGGTTGCTCCCACCCGCCCTGCCGAGGAGTTAGAGAAACTTTCCGATGCCGATTGGTATCAATTTGGCATCGCCTACATCGACGTTCCCCACCTGATGCCTTCAGAGAGCCCGGTCTATGCGGAGAGGGTGAAAGAGGTCTCTCACTTGCTGGCGGCTCGAGGGTGGAAGGTCTTGGGGCGCGCGCCCTTCACCCTACTCGATGCTCACTAATCCTTCTCTTGCCATGCCTTCTCCACTCGTCAGCCTGCTCATTGCCGCCTTGGGACTTCTTGCAGTTCAGCTCGCCGGACGTCGCACGCCGCTCCTTACCGCCATTACTCTGGCTACTCTTCTCACCCTCCCGCTGTTAGGATTTTTGCCGAAAATCCACCTCCAGCTCCCTGCCGAAGCCCCCGCAGCGCTGCAAGCTTCCACGAGTGTTTACGTCAAAATCTACCTCCTCGGACTTGTTCTTTTCTCCGGTCAACTTCTTTTCGATTTCCTCTCTTTTCAGCGTTGGAAAAAAGCCTCCTTTGCGCTCGAAGACGCGCCTCTTTTGGAAGAAGTCCTGAACGAATCCCAAGAACAACTCGGAATAATCCAAGAGGTTAACATCCGTTTCCACCCCCATCTCGAGTCTCCAGTAGCGGGTGGTCTCCGCAAACCCACAGTCTACCTCCCGGAGTGCGCCCGCGATTGGTCACGCGAAACCGCGAAGGCGGTCCTTCTGCATGAGCTCGGTCACCATGTTCGCCGCGACCTCTGGGCCTCCTTTGCCGCTCGTCTCGCTTGCCTGGTCCACTGGTTCAACCCCCTAGCGTGGATCCTGCGCAGACGGCTGTTGACCCAATGCGAGTTTGCCTGCGATGCCCGCGTGCTGGAGACGGGGATCGACGCCAAGAGCTACGCCCACACCCTGTGCGATCTGGCGATGCCCAAGAGCTGCCGCACTCCTGCGCTGGCGATGGCGATGGCGACCAAGTCCACCTTGCGCGATCGGGTGGAGAACTTGCTCTCGCCGCGTCGGCCCGTCACCTTTCTCCCCATCGCGGCGACCCTGCTGCTGACCTTGGGTACCGCGCTGGCTCTCTCCACCCTGCGCCCGGCCATCGAAGAGACCTTCGGTCACGGCACTGACTACCAGAAAGCCGAGGTCGAGCTCCGCCTCACGGCCAATCCCTTTCCGGGGAACTAAGGCGAGCTGGGAAAAGTCCGTCTGCAAGCCGACTCCGTCTTGATTCCCGTCCATAAATTCGTGAGCCTTCACGGATGCGACTACTCGCCCTCGTTCTTCTTCTGACCTCAGCTCTCTCTGGGCAGGAAGAAACCATCCCCCTACCAGCTCTCCCCATTGTCGAGGCAGAGGAAGCCGCCCCGGAGTCGACGACAGAGCCCGCCCCGGTGGAGGCTCTGCCTGCGGATGCAACCACTCCTTCCGGTCGCATCTACATCCCTTCCGACCCCAATCCGAACCGCGAGCCTGCTTTTGACGAAATCGTTCCGGCCGAAAACAAGGAGGGCGACGAGAACGCGCCGAAGAAAATCCCCGAGACCCTGCAGGTGGAGCCGAAGGATGACGGCGTGCGTGTCTCGGTGCTCGGTTATCACGAGTTTTCCTCCAGCCTGCCGAACACGGCGATGCGCATCCAGACCAAGAAGTTCCGGAAGCAAATGGAAGCACTCCGCGACCTCGGCAAGCCCATCATCACCATGGAAGAGTTCATCAAGTGGAAGCGCGGCGAGGGTACCCTCCCGCCCCAGTCCTTCCTCATCACGATCGATGACGGTTGGAAGTCCGTCTATACCGATGCTTTTCCCGTCTTCAAGGAGCTCAACTTTCCCTTCACCATCTTTCTCTACAAAAAATATGTCGATGGCGGTGGACGGGCGCTGACCACTCCGATGATTCAGGAGATGCTCGATTCGGGGCTGTGCACCATTGGTTGCCACTCTGTCACTCACCCCTTTCCTTCCAAATTCAAGAAAGCCGCCAAGAAGGGTCCCGAAGCCCACCTCGCCTTTCTCAATGAGGAGTTCGGTGCTTCCAAAGTCTTTCTTGAGAAAAAGTTCAATATCGATGTGCCCACCTACGCCTACCCGGGCGGCTATGTGACCGACGCTATGTTCCCGGTCGCGGAGGCGCATGGCTATGAGTTCCTCTTTACCGTCAATCCTGGGATGACCCGGCTCAGCTCGGATAACTTCACCCTCCCGCGCTACATCATACTGGGCAATCGCGACGGGGTCTTTCAACTTGCCACCACCTTCCGCGAGACCTCTGCCAGTGCCGCTGCCGATGGCATCAACGTACAGACCACCAAGCACCCGGTGGCGCCCAAGCCCGGCGACACCATCACCAATCGACTCCCTATCATCGCGGCCGACCTTTCCCAAGAAACGGAAGTCGATCCCGAATCCATTGTGATGCGCGTGGGTGGTTTTGGCAAAGTCCCTGCCAAATGGAACGAGGAGGACAAAACCTTCTCTTGGCAAGTCAACCGACCTCTTCGCATCCCTGTTTGCCAAGTCTCCGTGCAATGGCGGCTCAAGGACCATCGCGAATACGAACTGCCCATGCGTTGGTCTTTCCGCATTGACCTCGAGGCGGCCTATCAGCCCCGATAGCTTGCACGCAAAAGCTTTCTCGGGCTTTTCTCGACTTACTGCCCCCTTCGCTCCTCGACACTATTTCGCATCTCCGTAGCATCATCGGCATTGAAATACGCGCAGGCAATTCTCTGGCTTCTCTTTCTGACCCTCACTGGTCGCGAGCTACTCTCGTGGCGAGGCCCGCAGGCTCTTGCGGAAGCAGGAGAGCGCTTCCAGAGCAGATTGACGAAGGTCGCCCGCACCCCACTGCCCACCCCGGCCTTTCCGCCCAAAGTGGTGACCCCAGTTGCCAGCTCGACTCCGATCCGAGCGACCCATCGCACTTGGCCCACCCAGAGAGAACTCTCGCTGCCCCTCGATCTCCCCATTCAGAAAGTCGAAAGCGCAGGCAACTGGACCTATCGCAGCGAGCACTTCGAGTTCGTATCCAATGCCCCTTTGCGTGACCATGTCGTGCGTGAATTTACCGCGCTGTTCGAGCTGACCCATCTTTATTGCAGCCGTCTGCCCTTCGGGCTCGAGCGCGTGCAGAATGGTTATGACCAAAATTTGCAGGTCCGTCTCATTGAGGACTACTCCCACTATCTGCGCGAAGGCGGAGCACCCGGATCGGGTGGCATCTACCTCACCGAGCCCGACCTCATTCTCGTTCCCTTCGAAGGTCTGGGTTTGGAAAAAAAGCGAGGCAGCTACGCGCTTGACCTTCACCGCAGCAATCAAACCCTGATGCACGAAGCCACCCACATGATGATGCGTGGGCCCCTTCTCAAAGACGGATGGTTTGTGGAAGGAGCGGCGGAATACGTTGCGACTATTCCGATGAGGAACAATAGCCTCCTTCTCGAAAATCATCGCGATTCCATCATCCGCTACATCACTGGCTATGGCTATCGCAACGGGGGCGGACACAATCTTGGCACCCGGATCGAGCTCACTTCTTTGAAAACCTTCATGGAATGCGACTACCGCGAATTCCAACAAATCCCTAACGGTTATCCCTACGCTCTCCTTGTCTTTCACTACTTTGCACACTCAGACGGCCAGGGCGAGGGGCGGCGTCTACGCCAATACACGGAAGCGCTGAACCGAGGGAGTAACAGCAGCACGGCCCGCAAGAAGTTGCTTGCAGGCCGTGATTACCGAACACTTGAGAAACTGCTGACTAACAGTTATCTGAAAGATGGCATCGTCCTCAGCTTTCGCAATTGAGAGACGGCGTTTCCTGTGTCTTACAAAATGTTGGCTGCGAACCATTGCGAGCTACAAGCGAAGTAACTTTTCATTGGCGAAAAATGAAAAGCCGCCCATCTTCTCCCCGACATGATCGAGATCGAATATTGCTCTAAGTGAAACTACCTCCCAGAAGCCGACCGGGTGTCGGCCGAAATCAAAACCGTGAGCGACGAGGACATCACCCTCATCCCCGGACAAGGTGGTATCTTTGAGATTCGCAAAGACGGCGAACTTCTCTTCAAAAAAGAACGCACAGGCGGGTTCCCCGAAACAGGAGTAGCCGCCGCCCTCTTCCAATAACTTTGGGAATCCTTTGTGAGTTCTTTCGGAGTTCCTTGGGAGTTCTTTGGGAGTTCTTTGGGAGTGCGGCAAGAATTGCCGCTTTGGACTCCTACCCTTGACGGGCTCCTCTTCCAAGCTCGCTCCACACCGCCAATCAAACCTTCTTGCCAGCTCCTGACCGCAGCAATAACCGTCGCTCTTAAAAAAGAACCCGAGCCCTCAACATCAATCCTATCGAGAGGCCTCCTCGCTGCTCCGTTCGCTTCCTCTTCTGTTTTCGCAAAAACCGATCTCCTTGCTCAGAACCACCGGAAGAGACACCACCGATGGCCGAGGAATGGGGAACGAACGCTACTTCACAATCACCTTCGCCCCGGGGCGAATCACCTGTGGAATGCGCGCGGCGTCCCAGTTTGCTAGGCGGAAGCAACCCGAGCTCCGTGTGCGCCCAATAGTGCGAGGACTATCGGTGCCGTGAATCCCAATGCCGCTCTTACTGAGTCCAGCCCAGAGCACACCCACTGGGTTGTTAGGACCTCCGGGAATGTTGAGCGCTTCCTTACCCCGCTTGCCTTCTTGCAAAAGCTTCTTGTCGTAGCGCCAAGTCGGCCACTCGATGGTGTTGCGCAAGACCCAAGTGCCACGGTGGATAAACTTCTCCTGACCAGGGGTCGTCGGAAAGCTGGCGACGAGACGATAGCGCTCTTCACCGCTCGGAACTGCCAGCCCGACGCTTGCCACGGATTTGTCGGGAATCTCGTAAATTTGAATCTGTCGTTCCTTGGTATCGATGATGACCTTGCGATTAGCCAAACCAGCATCGTCGCCCTTATACATACGGCCCGGCTTGATGTTCTCGATTTTGAAAGGCTCGACGTTGGGCACGATCAAGGTGCGTCCCGGGACCGCAGCCCAAGTGGTGCGCTTGCCATTGAGCTCATAAAGGACGCTCTCCGAAGTGTGGTAACGCTCGGCCATAAACTCATAATAGCTGCGATAGGTCAGAGCCCGTTCCTCGGCTTGCTCCTCGCGCTTGTGAGGCAGCTTCGGGTTGACGAAGCGCTTGGCGATCTGAGGCACGGTCGCGGTAACATAAGTGTATTCTACCAGTTCGTCAGCCTCGGCTTGGAGGATCGTGGTGTCTCCCTCGTGGCGGCCTCGTGACCGATTGTAGGCCGCAATCGCACGCTTAGTAAACGTGCCCGGCTTGCCATCGATGAATCCTGGGCCAAAGAGCTTTTGGTCTAACAGAATTTGCACACGGACAGCAGCATCACGCTGCTCGCCCAGTGACTTGTCGGTCGCCGAAACCAATGGAGTGAGTAAAAAAAGCGTCAGAAAGAAAGTTTTCATGAAAAGAGGTGGAATGCGGTCAAACTTTATCAATTTATTTAAGAAAAGCAAAGTATTCTAAAAACTTTTGAAAACAGAGACCTTCGGCGTCGGCTATTTGCACAACTGAGACAGCCCATTGGAGTACGTTTCTTCTATGACTCTTCTTCCAAAAAATCTCGTAATTTTCCGTCCACAGTTGGTGAGACGACCGCGGTGATGAGAACATCGTTTCCTTCGAAATCAGTAGCAATCACCTTGCCATCTTGGTGGAGAAGATTGATCATATCGCCGCGACTTTGCGGAATGCGAAAGGCGCGCCGTTTGACACGGTCGGCCAGTTGTTCCTCAGCAGCCTTGATGAGCCCTTCCATGCCCAGTCCCTTTTTGGCGGAAATCTCTATCGCCCCCGGGAAGCGCTCCCGCAAGCGAGTCAGCTCATCGCCCTCACCCAAGCAATCGATTTTATTCAAAGCCACAATCGCCGGTTTCTCGCCTGCTCCCAATTCGTTCAGGACGCTCTCGGTGGTCTCATAAAAAACCTCAACTGCCGGGTCACTGGCATCGAGAACATGAATGAGAAAATCGGCCAGCACGGCTTCCTCCAAAGTCGACTTGAATGCCTCCACGAGGCGGTGCGGCAGATTTCTCACGAAGCCCACGGTATCGGTAAGCAGGAGAGGTTGGCCGCCCGGTAGCTCGATGCGGCGCGTGGTCGGGTCGAGGGTCGCAAACAGTTGGTCGGCCTCGTAGACATCGGACCCCGAGAGCCGATTGAGCAAAGTCGATTTGCCAGCGTTGGTGTAGCCCACGATAGCGGCTGCGGGCACCTCGAAGCGGTCCCGGTCCTTGCGTCGGGTGGCCCGCTGGCGCCGAACGACCTCGAGCTCCTTCTTAATGCGAGAAATCTTGGTACGAGCAAGGCGTCGGTCAATCTCGATCTGTTGCTCACCCATGCCTCGGGAGGCCGCACCGCTGCCACCGCCGCCTCCACCCTCGCGGTCGAGGTGGCCCCACATTTTCGCCATTCGCGGGAGTGCGTATTCCATCCGCGCGAGTTCCACCTGCAGCTGCGCCTCCTTAGTGGAAGCCCGGTTTGCAAAAATATCCAAAATCACTTCCTCACGGTCGATCACCGTCATCGCCGCCACTCCCTCCCAGTTACGCTGTTGCGACGGCGAAAGGCCATTGTCGATGATGAGACAATCGCAGTCTTTCTCCTTGGCCATCGCAACCACTTCCTCCGACTTGCCGGTGCCACAAATGAAGGCCTTGTGCTGAGCCCGCACCCGAATGAGTTCCATGCCGACCACTCCGATGCCTAAGGTATCGACCAACTCCTCGAGCTCCAGTAAGAGGGCCCGGGCCTCCGCTTCTTCTTCGCTCTTGAAGTAGAATCCCACCAACATTGCCCGTTCCACTAGATCAGGCTTTTCGCGTACCTCAAACATCGTTGCTCAGCTAACACCGGATTGCCCGGAGCATCAAGGGAGGAGGACCATTCCTCTCCTAACAGGAGTGACCACTCTTTTACAAAGGCGTGATTCCCGGAGGTAAACTACGGTTCGCAGCCTCCGGGCGGATGGCTGGTTGCACCGCCTGGGCAGGAGGGAGAGCGCGCCCGTTTTGGTCGAGAGGAGCTGCCTCAGGGTTCATCTCCCCGATCGGCTTCACCGAATGAAGATACTGCCCCACTAGTTTTTCCAGAGAAGCGGCATCCCGGCTCCCGACAAAGGCGCCAATCTGCTCTCCATTATGAAAAATGCGCGTGTCAGGAATGCTTCGGACATTGAACTTGGCTCCCATTTGCGGGTTTTTCGCCAAGTCCACTTTGCCATATTGCACTCCGGGCTGACCCTTGCTGGCGAGTTTCCCCATCACGGAGGAAAGCTTTCGGCAAGGAGGTCAAGTGTCGCTATAGAATTCCACCACCGAAATCCGGTCTCCCGCGGCGGTGAAGCTTGCGAAGGTGCTTGGCGCAATGGTCGCGAAGCTGGTCACCACTGGCAACCCTTCCGCACCCGCCAGCGACTCGGATTCCGGCAACGCCTCGGGACCGCCGTTTCCAGCAAAATCGTTGAGGCTCGATTGAATCTTTTCACACGATGTGAGCGACAAGACACCCCCCGATGCGAAAGCCGCTATAACTGCTGTCCCCCAAACAAGCTTCATGATGACAGTTTATTTTAATTTTCTAAAATATTCAATAAAGATAAACAAACTGAGCCGAAAAATCTAAATCTGTTCAAAGCTGTAAAATCTGTCCAAAACACTTGGTAAGAACAGTCGTCTCTCCAAAAAGCCATGTCTGACCAATACGAACGCGAGCTCGCCGCCATTGAATCCGTCGCCGACGCACCAGCCTCCAAAAAGTTTTTTACCTACGCCAAACTCTCCGGCCCCGGCTGGTTGCAAGGAGCCATCACCCTAGGCGGGGGCTCGCTTGCGGGGGCCCTTTTCCTCGGTAGCACGGCAGGCTTTGGTGCGATGTGGGTCCAGCCTCTCGCCATGATTTGCGGAATCATCATGCTGTCTGCAATCGCCTACGTCACGCTCTCGACTGAGAACCGACCCTTCCATGCCATCAACCGTCACCTCAATCCCCTTCTCGGCTGGGCTTGGTTGATTGCCACCATCATGGCCAACATCGTTTGGACCATGCCCCAGTTCGCCCTCGCGACGGCCTCCATCCAACAGAACCTTCTCGGCGGAGCAAAGTTCAACCCTGCTGGCGTCACCATCCCTCTTCTCCTGCTGGGGCTCTTCGTCAACTGGCTCTACCAATCTGGCGGCCAAGGGGCAAAGACCTTCGACCTCATCATCAAGATCATGGTCGGCATCATCATCCTGTCCTTCATGGCGGTAGTGCTCGCACTCCTCACAGGCGGTCAGCTACCACTCGCTAAGATTCTCGGCGGTTACCTTCCCAATCCGCTCGCACTCTTCAAGCCCTCGCCCACTTACGACGCCCTCATCGCCCAATCCAACTTCTCGGACTATTGGACGAAAAAGATTACCGACCAGCAACGTGACGTCACCTTCGCAGCCTTTGGCTCTGCAGTCGGCATCAACATGACCTTCCTCCTCCCCTACACCCTCCTCAAGAAGCGCTGGGGGAAAAAGCATCGCGGTCTATCTATCACCGACCTCTCGATTGGACTCTTCGTTCCCTTCTTCCTCGCCACCTCCTGCGTGGTGATTGCCTCCGCCAGCAGCTTCCACGGGAAAGCAAGCTTGCCCGAAGGCGCGGACTTGCTTGCAGCCCAAGCGGCGGTCACCGAAACGATGGGAGCAGATGTGCTCGGCAATCAAGAGGTCGGGAACGCTGATATCCTACTCACCTCCATGCTTCAAAAGCGGGACGCCGGAGCGCTCGCCATCACCTTGGAACCCTTTGCCGGTGAAGTCATCGCCCAGAGAATCTTTGGAGTCGGCGTTCTCGGGATGGCGGTCTCCACCATCATCATTCTCATGCTCATGAACGGTCTCGCCTTCCAAGAAGCCTTCAGTAAAGCCGACGCACCTAAGGAATCCGGTAAGGCCAACATTAACGACAATAAGGCGCTCTACTTCTTCGGCTGCGCCCTCTCCGGCCTCGCTGGTTGTTGCTTTCCTTGGTTCTGGACTGGCGATTCGAAAGCGGCCCTTGCCATCCCCACCTCCGTCATTGGTGGCTCCTTGATTCCCATCGCCTACTTCACCTTCTTCCTGATGATGAACTCCAAGAAAATTCTCGGAGAGCATCGCCCCGAAGGCAAAGCCCGCCTCATCTGGAACAGCCTCATGATCTTCGCAACCTCGATCGCCACCCTAGGCTCGGTCTGGGTTCTTCTAGGCAAAGCAGAGTCACCGACCTGGATCGGAAGCGTCGCCAAAGGAGGCCTCGTCTTCCTCGTCATCCTCTTCATCGTCGGCACCCTCTCCTTCCTCAAGAATGAGAAGAAACCCTCCTAAAGCTCACCCCAAGCTGGGAGCGCGGAGCACCAGCTCCGCCCTAGAGAAGACTCCAAGTCCATCTGCA
>CAZGXV010000024.1:22151-41815 GCA_964529725.1 uncultured Roseibacillus sp. | reverse complement strand
GAAGGTCTCGATGTCGCGGAGCACGGAGTTCCTGCCTACACAGACTAATCTCCTTCGAAATTTCATTTCGTTCATACACTCAAGCGACCGGGCAACCGGTCGCTTTTTCTTTGCCCCCTCCTCACTTTCCCCTATTTCCTGTTCATCCACCTCCTCATCGACAACTCCAATACCCGCACCAAATTTGCCCTCGCTCAGGGCGACACCATTCTGGATGGGCGCACCGTCATTCCCACTGCCGAGTTGACGGTGGCGAACATCCAAGATGCCATCCGCGAGCAGTCGCCTACTCAGGCCACGATCTGTTCGGTGGTTCCCGAGAAAGCTCAGCTGCTCGCCTCCGTGCTTTCCGATGAAGGCCTCTCGGTTCATCAAGTCAGCTGCGAGAGTCAATTGCCTATCGCCATCGACTATCCCAACCCCTCTGGGATTGGCCCTGACCGTCTCGCTAATGCAGCCGCGCTCGCTCCCTTGAAGGCGCCCGCCATCGTGATCGACTTTGGGACGGCAGTCACCTTCGACGTTGTTTCCGCAAAAAATGGGGCCACCTACTTGGGTGGCGTCATTGCACCCGGCTTGGGAGCGCTACGCAATGACCTCCACCAGCGCACCGCCCTTCTCCCTCGAATCGACCTCGCCGAGCCTCCGAGCGCGATTGGCAAATCAACCGAGCACGCCATGCAAGTCGGGGCCGTGATCGGTTACCGAGGCCTCATCCGTGAAATTCTAACAGCCCTCGCAAACGAACTCCCCGACGAGCCTCAAATTTTCGCCACTGGAGGCGACGCCGAGCTCATTGCTTCCAAAATGCCCGAAATTAAGACCGTGGATCCCCTTCTCACCCTCAAAGGCATTCAAAAAATCGGCGAGCTCAACCAACGTGGACTGTGATTGAAAACCCGCAATCCGCCTACCGCCTTACTGGTAGGGCGGTGTTTCGCCGAAACCGCCCCCTGTGATCGCCGAGAGCTCTTGGTAGGCTCTTTCACGTCCTGCGAGCCAACATGGACCACCCGGCGCGGTGGACAGGGTTCGTAATCCTGCAAAGGTGGATCCGAAGATCAAGGGGGTCGGCTCCGGCGAAGCACGACCTACCCTCATGTTCAGGAGCGTAGTCTTTTCAAGCCGCTACCCTTCAGCGGCGACAGTTCAAGGTAGGCCTGCCCGCTTCTTCCTCGAAAAGTAGCCGACCCCTCACCCCCCGAAAACCAATCACCCGTGGCGGCTTACAGAGCCACGCTCCAAAGCTTGCGGCCTTGCCCTTTGCTCTCATTTTTGGCACATCCCAGCCATGGTTTTTGGCCTTGCCTACAGCAGTCGGGCTTTGACTGCATTTGACGACGAGGCTCTCTTGGAACTCGCCGACTGTGCTGCTGCCAAAAACGAGCAACTCGGCGTGACCGGCTATCTCTACTTTCGGAACGAACTTTTTATCCAATACCTCGAAGGCGAGCAAAAGGCAGTGGAAGACCTCATGGCGAAAATCACTACTGATCCCCGCCACAAAATCCTCTCGATAGTGCCGCTGCCTTCCTGCCCTGAACGCATCTTCCCCCATTGGTATATGCGCTTTCTGGGGAGCGACCTGCCAACCAGCACCGCGCCTACTCTGGAAGACGAGCTTTCCTTTATTCTGGATACGACGGCCAAAGACAACTGCGGCACCGAGGAAGTTGCGGAAGCGATTCTGCACGTCACTGGTCGCATCGCATCGCTTGACTGGTAGAACCTCTGTCCTTTTCTAAAATCAGAATGCCCTCTCTCCGAAAGACTGCCACCGCAGTAGCGAACCGTTTGCTCGAAACTGGCCACGAGGCCCTTTTCGCGGGAGGTTGTGTGCGCGATCAACTCTTGGGCATCCGGCCCAAAGACTTCGACATCGCCACCTCCGCAACCCCAGAGCAAGTGCAGGCTCTCTTCGAGCATACCAATGCCGTCGGTGCTCACTTTGGCGTGATTCTTGTCAAAGAACGGGGCCACTCTTTCGAGATTGCAACCTTTCGCCACGATGGCTCTTACCATGATGGCCGGCGCCCAGAATCAGTGACCTTTACCAACGCTCAAGAGGATGCCTTCCGGCGCGACTTCACCATCAATGGACTTTTCCAACATCCTTTGACCCGCGAAATCTTGGATTACGTGGGTGGTCAGGAGGACATTGAGAAGAAGGTTCTGCGTGCCATCGGGGAGCCAGCTTCCCGCTTTCAGGAAGACGCCCTGCGCTTGCTGAGAGCGATTCGATTTGCGGTCAAAACCGGATTCGTCATCGGCCCTGCTACTTGGCAAGCAATCCAAGAGAACGCGCATTTGTTAGAAAAAATTGCACCCGAGCGCATTCGTGATGAATTCTCCCGTATCCTCACCCATCCTCGACGGGCCGACGGCCTCCAGTTGCTACTAGATTCAGGGTTACTTGCCAGATTCCTCCCCGAAGCGATACCCCTTGTCGGTTGCGAGCAACCACCGCAATGGCATCCCGAGGGGGACGTCTTTACCCATACCAAAATCGCACTCGATCTTCTTCATGATGAGGCCCCGCTCGAGCTCTGTCTCGCAGTTCTCTTGCACGACATCGGTAAACCCCCGACCTATTCTTGGGACGAAGCCGACCAGCGCATCCGCTTCTCGGGTCACGACGCGGTGGGTGCCGAAATGGCGGAAGAAATCCTCCGCCGACTCCGGTACTCTAACGAGACCATCGCCAACGTCAAAGAGATGGTCGCCCGGCACATGCAGTTTATGAATGTGCAGGACATGCGCACCGCCAAAGTGAAGCGCTTTATGGCTCGACCCACTTTTCCACTTGAGATGGAACTGCACCGCGTCGATTGCGCTTCTTCTAACGGCTTCACCGACAACTACGATTTTCTCACCGCCAAGGCAGAAGAATTCGCGAACGAGCCCATCATTCCTCCCCCGCTTGTCACCGGAAAGGATCTGATTGAAATGGGTCTCACGCCTGGTCCGTCCTTTCGCAACCTCTTGGAAGAGGTGCAAAACAGGCAATTGGAGGGATCGCTCACCGAGCGGAGCGAGGCTCTGAACTATGTAAGGTCCATGGTATCGAAGTCTTGAAGGAGAACTCCCGACTTCTCCGAAGAAAAATAACTTTACATAAATCGCTTAAAACTAATAACTTAAAACTTTTCCATATAGTTCATTAGACCGATAAGCTGAATGAGAACGGGGACTTTTCGCTTGCTCACGAGTCCGTAAAACTTCATCGTTCTTAACTATGATAAAATCCCTCACTTATTTCGGGGCTATTCTCGGTAGCCTGTCCTCCGCTCATGCGTTTCTCGTCGCAGGTGCCAATGGCGTAGGAAGTGAGAACACAACGCTATCTGACTTGAACTCTTCGCTCGGGACAGACTTCCCTTACTTTGACCATGTGGTCCGCCAAGGTGCTGGCAGTATGGTTTATCTAGGCACCAACCCGACGACCAGTGAGTTGTGGTTTCTCAGCTCTCAACACTTCAACGCCATCCGCTCCGGGAATAGCTTTAACTTTGAGGGGTCAAGCTACACCGTGAACTCGAACCAGACGATTGGCGGAGCTGATTTACGTCTCATTTCTGCTCCTTCAGGAGGGAATAACCCTGGCTTGCAAGCAGTCAATCTCGCGATGAGCGTGCCCACCCTTGGCGATGAAATCATCATGTTAGGAACGGGGCGACAGCGTGTTCAACCTGGCTCGACAGACCCCTTCACCTCGGACGCAGTTGCGCTCGGTAACGGATTCGATGGTTACACTTGGCAGGGCCAAAACAGTCGTATCAAGCGTTGGGGTACCAACACTATCGACCTCGCCTTTGGGACCTTTCCGACCACGACGGTCCCAGTCTCGATCTCCTCGGTTGCGACCACCGCCTTCACGGTTGATTTCACAGAACCATCCACCATTTTGGGCGAGTGGACCACGAGTAACGAAGGACAAGGAACCTCTAATGACTCCGGAGGAGGAGCCTTCACTTTCGTTAATGGCGAATGGGTTCTCAGCGGATTAGCAAGCGCGATCACAGTAGCCGATGTCACGGGAGATGGAGATGGAGACCTCAACAATAGCGCCTTTAGTGACGGCACACCGACCGATTACTACGGGACCATCTTCACCGATATCTCGACCTTTAAAGATGATATCAATGCTATCACTGGCGTTCTCGTACCGGAGCCTAGTTCGTCCTTGCTGGCCAGCTTTGGCCTGCTTTTCGTTCTCCGCCGACGTCGTTAGTTTTGGCGATTTCTTTCGGACGCTCACCAGTCCAGTGCGTCGTGAGGCTTTCGAGTTCTCAACCGTTGGCTTTTGCCGAAAGGTAGTGAAAAACATCCTCCGCGAACCTGACCTGACTGGCCCCCTGCCCAAGAACCAGCGGCTGCTCATCAACGGGCACTAAATCCCGGCCGTGAGAACCCTTGACCAAAGACGCATCGAGGGGAATGACGTCCAGGAGGCCTCGGAAGCCGAGCTTCTTTTTCGCGAGGAATGCGGCCACCTTCAGCTGTGGGAATTTTAGCTTCGGATCGATAAAGAGTTCCACCGGATCGTAACCTGGTTTGCGATGAATATCGATGGTGCGAGCAAAGTCAGGAGCCTTGTCATCATCGAGCCAATAGTAATAGCTGAACCAAGCATCGGCCTCCGAAACCGCTACCAAATCCCCTCCTCGCTCGCCCCCCACTCCTTGCCAACCCTCGCGCACTTCTTCCACGCCATCAGTGCTTTCTAGGAGAGCTCGCACTTCTTCTTTCAGCTCTCGATCGTTGAGGTAAATATGCGCCACCTGATGGTCTGCTACAGCAAAGACCCGACTGGCACCGCAATCCAATTGCTCAAGCCCCAGTTCGTCCTTGATGGTCAGCCATCCCTGCTCTCTGAACAGGCGATTAAGGTGAACAGTCCGTTGCACCTTTGAAATACCATATTCCGAAAGCACCACCACCTCGACATCGCGCTGTTCTAGAAAAGGAACAAAATCCGACAGGAGACCATCAATCTCGCGAGTGGCTTTCTGAGCGCCCTCACTGCCCGGGCCCTCTTTTTGCAAAGCGTAGTCCAGATGAGGCAAGTAAACCAAATTGAGGTCTGGGCTCTCTTTCTTCTCAATCCACTTCGCCGAGTCCGCAATCCATTGCGAGGAAGCAATCCCAGCCCGTGGCCCCCAAAAAGCAGGAAAGGGAAAATCACCCAACTCTTTCTTCACTTCATCCCGCAAAACAAGCGGATGCGCATAAACGTCGAAGACCTTGCGACCATCTGCAGGATACATGGGTCGCGGCGTCATCGAGTAGTCTGCGGTGGAATACATGTTATACCACCAAAACCATTTTGCGCAGCGAAAGGCTGGGGCCTCTTTCCTGAGTTTTTCCCAGAGCTTCTCCCCCTTCACGAGATGATTGCTCTGCTTCCAAAATTTGACCTCAGCTGCCTCGCGGTCATACCAGCCGTTACCAACGATGCCATGCTCGCCTACGGACCTTCCGGTGAGGTAGCACGCTTGCGCGGTGCAGGTCACAGCGGGAAAAGAGGGCTTGAAGGAAGCTCGCTCTCGCTCATAAGCCCATTTTTTCAAAAACGGCATCTCCTGCAGCTCACGCTCACAGAGACCCACCACATTGAGAACAGCGATCCTCTTCATCGCCAGTTAAGCCAGACTACAGGCTCGTTCCTTTAATTCCACCAAGCACTTTTCCAACGTTGCCTGACACATCTCGTGGACTTCGACACCCTCGCCCGGACGACGCAAGAGAAGGATGGTCAATTGTCCGCCCAAATGCTCGCGGAACTCCTCCAAACCGGCAAAAACCTCGCGGTGACCAGAGGCATTGCGAGTCTCGAAAAACTCGCTCCAAAGGGGAAGCCCCATCCGCTCCAAAATCGACAAAATTCTCTCGCCATCAGTAGCGGCTAAATAACCTTTCTTGACCGAATAGAGGCAATCCAAGGCTAGTCCAATCGAAACGGCACGCGCGTGGCTGAGCTGAAAGTCGCTGATTTGCTCCAGCTTGTGCGCGGCCCAATGGCCAAAATCGAGAGGCCGACTGCTCCCAGACTCGAAGGGATCGCCGCCCTCGGCGATGTGTTTCGCATGCAGAACCGCCGAGCGCTCCACCGCCTCTTCGAGGAAAGCGGGCTTGAGGTCAACGAGGTCAGCGAGGTTGTTCTCTAACCAGTCAAAGAATCGGCCGTCTTTGACTAGCGCCACCTTCACCGCCTCCACGAGGCCATCGAGCCGAACTGATTCCGGCTGAGTGTGAAGAAAATCAAAATCATTGATGACGGCAGCAGGAACGGCGAAGGCGCCCATAAAATTTTTCTTACCGTATTTGTTGATGCCAGACTTAACGCCCACTCCGCTGTCGTCCTGCGAAAGTGTGGTGGTTGGGAAACGAACCAAACGCACCCCTCGATGTACCGTTGCGGCGGCAAAGCCAATCACATCCAAAAACGCTCCCCCTCCGACTGCGAAGACATAGGAGTGACGGTCAATTCCCGCCGCCGCGATGGCATCGCAAGCTCGTTGGTAGACGGCGTCGTCGATTTTACACTCCTCGCCACCGGGTACAAATTCCAGCCCGCGATTTTCGAGGCCTGGCAAACTCGCCAGCTTGGATTCGATTTTGGCTTTCAGATGAGGAAAGACCTCTTTCAAACCCTCTTCCACAAAAACGAACACTCGACTGACCTTGCCTGCAGGTTCTACCAGCAGCTCAGACAAGACCTCGTTTTCCGCACCGAAGACATCGCGGTCGAACACCACCCGGTGCTGAAAAGTCAGCGGAATTTCAAAGTCATACCTCATCAAGCGTTCAACAATCTATCCCCACATACGTTGCCTGACCAACGAATCTTCAAAGAGAACGTCGAGAACTTCCCGGTAATCAGCAAAGAGGCCAAAAGCTAAGGCAGAGGAGCGACCGGAGCCGATCCTGCGGCAGCAGTGGCACCAACGACGGCAAACACGAAGAAACCAACGTAGGCCACGCTAATCAAAATGCCGAAATATCCCGTAATCAAGCCCGTCAAAGCCATCCCTTCTCCTGTTTGCGGTACGGGCGAATTCCGGAACTGCTTACGAGCCATATGACCGCAAATCACGGCAGGAATCCCGGTGAGAGCTTGCATGCACAAGGCGATGCTCAGAATCCCAAGAATCATGCTGACCAGTGCCATGGTATTCTGCTGCATCGGAGCCACCAAATTCGGAGCTGGCTGCGGCATTTGAGCAGGGGCTGGAGCTTGAGCAGGCGCGATTTCAGGCGAGCCTGTCTCGATTGCGCTTCCACCCGGAACGGGCTCCCGAAGCTCGAGGACTTCGCCTAGGGGAGACCACTGAGCCATCCCTTCTTTCCAAACCAGCGTCTCATTGGAGAGTTCACCACTCTTGCGACGACTCCGAAGATCATCCGCTTCTACTGGTCCATGCTGCTCACCGTCTTTTGCGTAAAACCACATGAGGGACCTTTGCCAGATTTGCTTCCATTAATCCAGCCCAGAGACTGTTCCGCAACTACTAGGGGAATGAGGAGGAGCCTTCCGCGATGACCGCCACCGCCACCAAGACCCCCATGACCAGCATCAAAGCGAGAGTGATATAACCAATGATGAGACCCGTCAGCGCCATCCCCTCACCGCTTTGCAGGCCAGTAGATTCGCGGATCTGCTTGCGAGAAATATGGCCAAGAATGACGGCCGGAATGGCGAGGATAAATCCGATCCCGCAAAGCATCGTGAGCACCACACCGCAAATCGCCAGAATCATACTCGTCAGTGCGAGGCCATTCTGCGACGGCATCATTCCTACTCCCGGTGCTCCTTGCGCGTGCTGGGGCGACTGTCCGGAGAGGGTTCCCGAAGTCGGGTGCGCTTGCGGGTTCTGCAACTCAGGCACCTGCGACAGCGGCTTCCAATCCTCCATGCCATCCCGCCAAACCAAAGTCGACGACGATAGCTCTCCGTTTCTCAAACGTTGCTGAATTCGCTCCGTTTCCTCCGGCCCTTGCTGGGCTCCATTCAGTTCAAAATACCACATTGATTCCGCGAGCTATAATTTCATTCCCAAAAGACAAACATCGTCATCGAAGCCACCGCCTTCGGTAAAGCTTTTGACCTCGCTGAGTATGGTATCCAATTGGGTTTCCAAATCCTCTGCCCGCGCTCGCTTGACTGTTTGCACTAGACGATTTTGGAGGAAGGCCTCTCCATCCGAATTCTCCACTTCGTAAATTCCATCAGTAAAGAGCAGAAGCGTCTTCACTCCCTCCATTGGAATGGATTCCACTCCATAGTTGGCCTCTGGCAGAAGCCCCAGTCCCGGGCCTTTTCCCCGTCCACCCAGCGGGAGGAGACTGACTCCTGAGCCGTCGCTCACGATGCCTGCCGGATGACCCGCACTCGCGTAGCGAATTTTGCCATCCTTGCGATCCACCACCACATAGAAAGCGGTAGCAAACATGGTGACTCCTGCTTTTTGCAGAAAATTCACCAAGCCCGAGTTGAGCGCCGCCAAGAACTGGTCCGGTTGCGCGGCCACTGCTATCGCTTGCGCCACGAGACCTCGCAGCAAACTGGCCACCAGTGCCGACCGAACGCCATGACCCATGACGTCACATATCAAGAGGCCGACGCGGTCGTTACCCAGTTCCAAGACTTCGAAAAAGTCCCCCGCTAGCCCTGAAATCGGCAGGTAGCGATGACCGAAGCGGGCCTCACCAAAATCGGGATAATCTGTTGGCAACAACCCTTGCTGAATCTCTCGCGCCAGTGCCATCTCTTCCTCGTAGACTTCGTTGCGCTCCTTCAAGGTCGCCGCCATCTCTGCCAGCGAACGCTGGGTCCGCACCAACTCGGAAACATCACTGGAGACGCCGAAGGTGCCCATCAATTCGCCGCGTCGGTTTCGGTAGGGCATCTTGCTTGTGAGAACCCAAGTCTCCTCCTTACCCGACCAGGTCTCTTTCTCAATCACGGACTCCAAGACCTCTCCTGTTTCCAAAATGCGTTGCTCGTCCTCGAACGCTTTTTTGGAATGCTCTTCTCCAAAAAGATCGGCATCGGTCTTTCCAATCAAATCCCGAGGCTTCTGAAAACCCGTCCACCGCGCCATGGGCGTGTTCACCATCGTAAATCGTGACTTTTTGTCTTTAAAATAAATTTGCAAAGGAACGTTCTCCACCAGTGTTTTGGTCAAGTGCTGCTCCTCTAAGAGAGCTTGCTCGGCTCTTTTTCTCAGCGAAATATCAATCAGCGAACCAGCCAAACCACCCAACTTCCCCTCGTAAGTCACCGAGACCCCCCGCACTCGAAACCACTTCCAGTCTTGGTCTTCGTTCAGCCTCATCCGGGGCTCAATCGCGAGGATATCGCTCTCGCCGTTTTTCATCGCCTCAATGGCCGCAAAAAACTCTTCGCGATCATCTTGGTGAAGATAGTCCTCGTTCTCGAAAAAGTTGGGAATCTCGTCTGGCGCACATCCGAAAAACTCGCCTACTCGGTCTGTAAAATCCAAAGTACCTGTCTCGAAATCCCAGTCCCAGATTCCTTCATTCGAGGCTTCCAAGGCCAAATCCAAGCGTTCCATTGCATTTGCCGCCATGAAACGACTTTAACGAAGCTCTTCCCCAAAAAAAAGAGGCAAAGTGGAATCCAAGCCAAAACAGCAGTCTTGTGCCTTGATTCTCGCCGCTAGCTCCCTTACATCCTCCCTCGTGACCCGTCCGCAAATTGAACTCAGCATCAAAATCTTCATCGTTTTGTTGATTTTGACCTTTATCTACTCACTTTACCGCGTCGCCGACCTCATTGGTTGGGTGTAACAGGGAGAGGGTAGTCCAGTTCCTCTTTCCAAAAGAATTTTCGAAAGCCTGCCCATTTGAGGCAAGCTGACCCGATGCCCCCTCCTCGAAGGCAAAACCCTTCGCTAGCCTCGCTTGCAGTGCAGCCCTATGGCGAAGAAAAAACAGAATCGGCGCAAGCCCGCCAAGAAATCTAAAAAGAAGCAAAAGAAAGCCCGCCAAGTGGGCTTCTGGGGTTGGCTTCTTTTTTGGCCCTATCACCTCGTGGCCAAAGTCGTGTCAGGCTGGCCTGCAATCATCCGCAAGCCCATCAAGCTCGCGGGCGTCGGGGCCGCGGCCGGGTTCTTCGTCTTTCTGGGCATGGCCGTCTTTTACTTCACCCGCGCCCTGCCCTATGACCTCGCGGAAGTCCGCCAAATGCCGGAACGCACCACGGTGCTAGACCGCACTGGCAAGGAAATCGCCCGCCTTCATGGCGAGAACCGCACCATCGTTCCGCTTTCCGAGATCGCCCCCGAGTTCGAAGATGCGCTTCTCGCTCGCGAGGACAGTCGCTTCCGCCGCCACCTGGGCGTCGACCCCATGGGTATTGCCCGTTCCATCGTCGAGAACATTAAGCGCAAGAGCCTTGCCCAAGGCAGCTCGACCCTCACCATGCAGCTCGCGCGCAACACCTTCAACCTCCAGAATCCGACTCTGATTAAGGCTAAGGCACCGAGTGCGCTCATCGAGCTCGACCGCAAGTTTCTTGAAATCGCAGTCACCTTCCGCATCGAGGGCAAATACTCCAAGGACGAAATCTTAGAAGCCTACGTCAACCGCATCTTCTGGGGTCATTCCTATCGTGGGATCGAGGCCGCTTCGCAAAACTACTTTGGCAAGCGGGCCAAGGAGCTCACCCTCTCTGAGTCCGCAATGCTGGCGGGCATCATCCGCGGGCCGAACGCCTTCACCCCGCACCGCAATCCCGAGGGTGCCAAACGTGAGCGCGACACCACCCTCGATTCCATGGTGCGCGAGAAATTTCTCTCCAAAGAAGAAGCCGAAAAAGCCAAGCTGGAGCCTCTCACCATTCAGAAAACGGCCAAGGTCAAAACTGGCTGGTCGCTTAGCATCATTCAGGGTGAGCTCAATAAAATCCTCGCTCGCCGCAACATCAAACAAGGCGGCTTAGTGGTCACCACAACCTTGGATGCCGTCCTGCAAGATATCTCCGAATCTGCGGTGGAAGGCCAGCTCGGTCGTATCGAATCCCGTCCCGGCTACACCCACCCCTCGCGGGCGAGTTGGCAACGTGCTGGCAACGGCGATCCTAATTATTTGCAAGCTGCAGTGGTCATTCTCGATACCCAGACTGGAGCGGTTCGCACGATAATCGGCGGACGTGATGTCTCGGAGTCCTCTTACAATCGGGCCCAATGGTCCAGTCGCTCTGCTGGTTCCCTCTTCAAACCTTTTGTCTATCTTGCTGCGTATGAGCAGGGAATGTTACCGGAGACTTGGGTCGCCGACACGCCCTTGAAGGCTGGTGAAATCCCCGGGGCTGCTGCCGGGTGGCCAGCCAACTCGAGTGGCAAATATTACCAGAATCTACGGACTGGCGACGGGCTCATTCTCTCGCACAACGCCTCTACTGTGCGCGTTGGTCACTTCGCGGGCATGGACAATGTCATCGACACCGCCAAGGCCGCCGGATTGCTCAAGGAGCACAAGCCCAACCCCGCGCTCTACCTTGGGAATTCGCCTGCCTCACCCTGGCAGTTGGCCACCGCTTACACCACTTTTCCCAATCAAGGGAGCCGGGTCGTTCCCTTTCTCATCGACAAAATCGAAGACGCCGACGGGAAGCTTCTCTATCAATCCAGCCCTCTCAAAGCCATCGTCTCCCGCCCCGAGACTGCCGGGCTCGTCAATAATCTCCTGCGGGAGGTGACCGCCTCCGGGACCGCCCGTTCCCTGCGCAACACTTACGGCTTTTCTTATCCCGCAGCTGGGAAAACCGGAACGACCAAAGGCTATCAAGATGCATGGTATGCTGGCTACACCAGCTCCCTCACCGCTTGTGTCTGGGTCGGGCTCGACTCCCCGAAAACAATCATCGAAGGCGGCTATGGCGGCTCCCTCGCTCTTCCTATTTGGGCCCATATTTTTCGCAAAGCAGGTTCCCTCCGCAATGTCGATGGCAGCGCCCGCTATCCTGCCGCAAGCCTGGAGCCTACTCTCAATTACTCCCGCGTGAGGCTCTGCCGCCACTCGGCTAAGCGAGTGACCTCTGGTTGCGAAGCCGCAGGCACCGCCTATCAGGACCTCGTGCCGGAAGCGCTCTTGCCTGCCGCTAATGACTACTGCACGAGTCATCCGCTCCGCGCCTTGCAAGCTCCCCGCAGCGAGCAACCTGTTTTGGTTCGGCCCCATCAGCCACCCCAACGCGCCCTCCCGGTCCCTGACGACCAACCCCTCCGCGCGCTCCCTATCGAGTAGGCTGTTGAAGACCTAGGCGTGACTGAGTGACGAGCGGAAAAGAGCGGAAAAGAGCTTGGCTCGGGCGAGTTCATCGTCTTTTCCAAAGTTGCCATCCCTTCCCTTGGACCTATCTTGCGGTGACATGCCGTCCCTCCCCATTCCTTTCGATAACACCTACGCCCATCTCCCCGAATCCTTCTATTCCAAACAAGAACCGGCCCCGGTCCCTGCCCCGCATCTGATTTCTATCAACCAGTCTCTCGCCAGCGAACTCGGCATCGATCCCGATTGGCTCAACTCTCCCGAAGCCCTGCGTGTTTTCTCAGGAAACGCCACTGCTCCCGGATCCATGCCACTCGCACAAGCCTATGCCGGGCACCAGTTTGGCGGCTTCTCTCCTCAACTTGGCGATGGCCGAGCTCTTCTTTTAGGTGAAGTCGTTGGTTCGGATGGCCGTCGCGATATTCAGCTCAAAGGCTCGGGCCGCACAGCCTACTCTCGTCAGGGCGACGGCAAATCGGCCCTTGGTCCCGTCCTCCGTGAATACCTCGTCAGCGAGGCCATGCACGCTCTCGGCGTTCCTACTACGCGAGCCCTAGCCGCAGTCACCACCGGTGAGTCCGTCTTTCGACAAGAAGGGCAAGTGATGGGTGGAGTTTTCACCCGCGTCGCCGCCAGTCACCTTCGGGTAGGCACCTTCCAGTATTTTGCCGCCCGGCAAGACGATGAGGCCCTGCGCATTCTCACCGACTACGTTATCGCCCGCCATTACCCCCACGCAGCAAGGGCCGAGAACCCGGCTCTCGCTCTTCTGGAAAGCGTCATCAGCGCGCAAGCCCGGCTTATCCCCCATTGGATGAGCCTCGGCTTTATCCACGGTGTCATGAATACGGACAACTGTGCTCTTTCTGGAGAGACGATTGATTACGGTCCCTGTGCCTTTATGGAAGAATTTCATCCTGGTTGCGTCTTCAGCTCTATTGACCGACAGGCCCGCTACGCTTGGGGCAACCAACCCCAGATCGGGCTTTGGAATCTCAGCCGATTCGCGGAAACTCTCCTCCCCCTTCTGGATGCCGATAATGAGAAAGCCAAGTCGCTTGCCGAAGATGCGCTCGAGGCCTACAGCGACCAGTTTGCGAGCGAATACCACCGTCGCTTCTGCCACAAATTGGGCGTGGTAGTGGACACCGACTCCGGCTTCATCCGCGCTACCCTAGAACTCCTCGCCAACCAATCGGGCGACTTCACGCTCTTCTTTCGTCATCTCACCCGGGTGGCCGCAGGCAGCAGCGACGAACCCTTTTTCGCTTTATTCACAGAGCCTGCTCCCGTCCGCGACTGGCTGGTCTTATGGAAAACGGTAACCAACGGTGAACCCGATCTCGCCGCGATGCGAGCTGCCAACCCGATTCGGATACCTCGGAATCACCGCGTGGAAGAAGTCATCCAAGCCGCTTACGGTGGCGACTTCGAACCCTTTCACCAGCTTCGGGAAGCTCTCGCTCGTCCCTTCGAGGAATCACCCACACACACTCACTATGAGAAGCGACCTCGACCGGAGGAGATTGTGCACGAAACTTTCTGCGGAACCTAACCGACCAATCAACCTAGAGGAAAAATCCCTCTAGCTGCGACCTTCAAGGGCCTGCAGTAGCTTCTCGTGGATGCCACCGAAGCCCCCGTTACTTAGCACCGCGACCACGTCTCCTTCTTGCGCCTCCGCCGCGGTCCAAGCTACGATATCGTCCACCGACTCGATGCTTTGCACCACTCCGCCTGCGGCATTTGCCTCTTTCACCAAAGCGGGCACATCTAACAAATCATCTTCCGCAATTTTTCCCGCCTCCAGAACGGGCGGCACGATTGCCAAGTCTGCGTTGGCGAGCGCTCCCGCCAAATTCCCCTTGTGAGCTTCCTGCCGCATGGTGTTGGAGCGTGGCTCAAGAATGACGATCAGGCGACGGCCAGGATAACCTTGGCGCAAGCCCTCAATGACCAGTTCGACCGCTGTCGGATGGTGCGCGAAGTCGTCAATGACCGTCACCCCCCTCACCTCTCCGCGAACTTCCTGACGGCGCTTGATTCCTGCGAAGCTAGCTAACCCTTCGCGAATTTCTTCTTCGGAAAGCCCTGCTTTTTGCGCCACGCAAATGGCCATCGCGGCATTGCGGACATTGAACTCACCAGTCATCGGAAGATGGAACTCGACCCCGTTTAACTTGAACTTGGTTGCGCCATCCTTGGCCACCATTTCGCTCACCTGAATATCGCAATTCTCGCCCAGACCCACGAGCTGGATGGGGCACGGAGCCTCAGCAACCAACGTGAGTGAATTTTCACAATCACCATTCAGGAATGCCATCCCGTTGCCCGGCACCACACGCAGGAGCCGCGAGAACGTGAGCAAGACGGCATCCAGGTCCTCATAAATATCGGCGTGGTCAAACTCGATATTATTAATCACAGCCAACTCTGGGAGATAGTGGAGAAACTTGGAACGCTTGTCGAAAAAGGCGGTGTCGTATTCATCCCCTTCCAGGACCACAAACTCGGAGTCAGTGAACTCGGCACCGCGCTCGAAGTTTTTGGGCACCCCACCAATCATGTGGCTGGGATTGCGTCCGGCCGACTTCAACAGCCAAGCCACCATGGAGCTTGTCGTTGTCTTGCCGTGGGTGCCGGCGATGACGAGATTGCGACGACCACGCAGGAAGTGCTCCTTCAACACCTCTGGCAGAGATTGATAGAGTAGTTTCCGATCGAGCACCTCTTCCGCTTCTTCATTCCCCCGGCTCACGGCATTACCCACGATGATGACTTCGGCGTCCGCTGGAATGTTGGACCTTTTGTAACCCTCAAAAAGCTGAATCCCCTCACCCTCGAGGAAAGTAGACATGGGTGGATAGACATTGGTGTCCGAACCAGTGACCTCATAGCCTGCTCGTTTCATCGCCGCAGCTACCGAACCCATCGCGGTTCCGCAAATACCAATAAAGTGGAAGTGCCTCACGGCGACTAGCCAAGCGGATTCCTAGCCACCCGAAAAGCCCGCGCCCACGAAATCAGCGTCATTCGTAGTGTCACTCTTTCCTCTCAGAGGAAGCACGACCTGACATCGCGTCCTTCTTTCTCACAGCAAGCCCTTCACGGGGACGAGTGCTTTTAGCAATGCGCCATGGCGAGAGGGCGGGGAAAACTCAAAGTGAACCACGCTCGCTTTCTTCATTTCCGCATAACCAGTTTCCGCACCTAATAACCAAGCCACCATCCCCGAAAAAGTCGGTTCGTGCCCCACTAGGACTACTCGCTCAATCTCGTCTGGGAGCGCACCCAGCTCCGACATCACCTCTGCCGGACGTAAATCGAAATTCAGCCATTCCACAGCCACTGGCTGCCCTTCCAAGCCTGCGGAAGCCATCACTCCCGATGCGGTCTCAGAGGCTCTTGTCCGAGGACTACTGAAAACCAGGTCCGGCACCGCATCCATTTTCGCCAGCCACTTGCCGACTGCCCGTGACTGGTCCCAGCCTTTATCTGTCAGGCGACGCCCGTGGTCACTGCCATCGGGACCGTAGTCCAGCGCCTGCCCATGTCTGACGAAGAAGACCTCCATTACATCGTCATTCCCCCATCAGTAGCTACGACTTGGCCAGTAATGTAACGTGCCTCTGCGCTCGCCAGAAAGAGGGCCAGAGCAGTGACGTCGCCCACGTTCCCCAACTCTTTGAGGGGGATTTTTCCTAGAATCGCTTCGATGATTTTCTCGTCCAAAGAGTCGGTCATATCAGTCGCAATGAAGCCGGGAGCGATGGCATTGCAGGTCACTTTCTTACCCGCCAGCTCGCGGGCCACCGATTTGGTGAATCCAATCAATCCTGCTTTGCTGGCAGCATAGTTCGCCTGCCCGGCATTGCCGATGAGACCAATCACTGAACTCACGTTGATGATACGACCGTGCTCGGCCTTCATCAGCGGTCGTTGGAAGGCCTTCGTCATGTTGAAGGCTCCCTTCAAGTTCGTATCGAGGACGGCGTCCCAATCCTCCTCCTTCATGCGCATGAGCAGACCATCTCGGGTGATGCCTGCGTTGTTGATGAGAACATCCACTGAGCCGAAGTCAGCCAGAATGGTCTTGGCCACCTCATCAACTGCCGCTCCGTCTGCAACATCGACAGCGTAAGCTTTCGCCGCTTCCGGGTGCTCGCCATTGATAGTGTTCACTGCCGCGCCACAGCTGCTTTCGTTGCGAGAAATCACCGCCACCTTGGCGCCTTCGGCCGCGAAGGACTTCGCCATCTCCAATCCGATGCCACGCCCCGCGCCACTGACCACCACGACCTTATCTTGAAATTTCGACATGCGGGGATTGCATCCGAGTCCAGCCCGTCTGCCAACCTCAAAGTCGCTGCACGACAGAGGGAAAGCTGTTCACGAGAGCGCGCACGACCTACCCTGCAAATGCGCATGTTGAGCTGTCCTTATTGTCACGTACAACTCGCCGAAGACACTCCGGTCTGCCCGTCGTGCAGTCTCTCGGTGGAAGGCGCGACCGCTCTGCTGGGTCCGGTCCCACTGCTCAACCGGGGCCTCACCGACACCACCGAGACCCTCTCCGAGAAAAAGAAGAAGGCCATCAAAGCAGCCATTGCGGAATTCGAACTCACCTTTTCACAGTCCAATCTCAATATTGTCCTGCGACACCTCGACCCAAAATTTAATCTCTCGACCCACCTCTTCTGGTTCTTCAATACGGCCGGGCTTTCGCCTACCGAATCAAAATTCGAAAAGAACCAAGACCTTCTCCTCGCCCTCGATCCCGCCATCGGACGGCTTGGGCTTATGGTTGGCTACGGCCTCGAGCCTTACCTGGAGTCCAAAGCGATTACCGAGCTGCTAGAGAGCGCTCGCCCCCAACTGGAAGCGGGACAAGCTGCGGAAGCCATCCTTGATTTGGTGAAAAAGCTCACGGTGCTTCTCACTGAAGCCTCGCAGGCAGCCCATCAAACCCTCGGTCTTTAGAAATTGGAATTCGTTCGGAAGAATCCCGCAAGGGCCATCACTCCCGCATCGCTTCCAAGCGGTCCATGGCATCACCGCTCGCGATCAGGCCTCGCGCCATCTCGATGCCATCACCGAGGTCATCGGCCAATCCCGCACAAGCGAGACCTGCACCGGCGTTCATCAGGACCATATCACGCTTGGGTCCTTTTTCTTCGCCACCCAAAATGTTGATCAGAATCTGCGCGTTCTCTTTGGCATCTCCACCGACTAAATCCTCTACCTTCGCCACCTCAAGGCCGAAGTCGGCGGGATTGACTTCCTCATCGGCATGGTCCTGCAGAACTCCACTTTTACAAATCCGGGTCGGCCCCATCAGACTGACTTCGTCCACGCCGCGACCGTCTGCCGTCTGGCCGTGAACCGCCCACACCGACTCCCGCTCCAATCGCTGTAGAATTTCTGCGAAAGCGGGAGCCATTGCTCGCTCGGTCACTCCCACCAACTGGCACTGAGGCCGACAAGGATTGAGCAAGGGGCCCACGAGATTGAAAATGGTCTTCACGCCTTCTTGTCCCAGTTGAGCACGCACCGGGGCCACCGCTTTAAAGGCCGGATGATATTTGCGCGCATACAAGAACCCGACTCCCGCCCGCCGAATGGTCGCGCGAAAGGTCTTGGGCTCCTGCTCAATATCCACCCCCAATGCCTCCAGCACATCCGCGCCGCCGCTCTTCGAGGTCACTCCGCGATTGCCGTGCTTCACCACCACTGCGCCCCCGGCCGCGATGACGAACATGCTCGTGGTCGACACATTGAACAAGTTCAGCGCATCGCCCCCGGTGCCACAAACATCGATTGTCGGCCCGTCCCACTCTTCCGACGGCAAATCCACCGCTAAAGAGCGAGCCAAAAAGGCCTCCACGAAAGCGGCAATCTCACCGGGAGTTTCGCCTTTGGCTGCCAAGGCTTTGAGGAAATCCGCTTTCTTGCCGTCGTCCGCTGCTTCATCCAGCAAAAACTCCACCGCCGCCTCGGCATGCCGCGCATCCAGTTCCTCGCCATTCTTTACCGTCGAAATCAATGCGTCCATTACCGGGACATTAACAGACCATTACCCCTTCTCTCCAAACATTTCTTGCGACTTCTTTCCCGAGGTCCTACTAAGCGGGTCATGGGCGGAATTATCATCAAACCTCGGTCTCGCATTTTCCAAGGCCACGACTGGATCTATGCCTCTGAGGTTAAAAAAACCTTCGGCGAGCCCCAACCCGGCGACGTCATCACCCTTAAGGACTTCAAGGATCGTCCCATGGGCGCGGCCATCTACAATCCTGCCTCCCAAATCATCGCCCGCCGGCTTTCCCACCGTGCGCAAAAACTGGACCTCGATTTCGTCGTGCGACGGCTCGAACGCGCGCTCAAGGTTCGCCAGGCCCTACCGATCGACGAAAACGTCTGCCGCCTCGTCTGGTCGGAGTCCGATGGCATGCCGGGTGTCATTCTCGATCGCTTCCACGACGTCTTCGTTCTTCAGACCACCACTCTGGCCTTCGACCTTCGCAAAGACCTCCTCGTTGAGGCTATCAAACAAGTATTTGCACCCAAAACCATCATTCTGCGCAACGACACCCCCATGCGAACTGCCGAAGGGCTCGAACCCGAAACCGGAATCCTCCATGGCGATGACCCGGGAGCCATGGAAGTGACCTTGCAGGGCCTCAAGTTCGAACTCGATCTAGCCAACGCGCAAAAAACTGGGCTCTACCTCGACATCACCGATGCTTACCCTGCCGTCGCCCGTCATGCCAAAGGCAGCAAGGTCCTCGATATGTTCTGCAATCAAGGCGGCTTCGGACTCGCCTGCGCTCAAGCCGGAGCAACCTCGGTCACCGCTGTCGACATCTCCGAGAAAGCAACCGAAGCCACTCGACGCAACGCTGAGCTCAACGACCTGACTATCGAAACGGAAACCGGCAACGCCTTCGACAACCTGCGCCACCGCGAAAAACGCGAGGAGAAATACGACCTCGTGATTCTCGATCCCCCCTCCTTCACCCGCAACAAAAAGACCGTTCATTCGGCAATGAAAGGCTATAAGGAAATTCATCTCCGCGCCATCCGACTACTAGAAAAAGGGGGACATCTTGCCACCTTCTGCTGCTCCCACCATGCGACGCGCGAGCTTTTTCTCGAAAGCATCCGTTCTGCCGCCAATGATGCCAAGAAGACCCTTCGGCTCACCGAGACCCATACCCAACGCCCTGATCATCCTATCCTCGCTCATCTGCCTGAGACGGAGTATCTGAAGGGGTTTACTTTTGAACTCGTGGCTAGTTTTTGAGGGGAAAAACTAAAAACGAAAAACTGAAAAACTAAATTGAGAGGCCTTTGCTGAGCGCTGCTTG
>CAZGXV010000024.1:0-22051 GCA_964529725.1 uncultured Roseibacillus sp. | reverse complement strand
GCGCTGCTTGCAAAAACTCAAAAACCAAAGACTCAAAAACCAAAACTCAACCCGACTAAGAACTTCGAATAACACTGGCCCGTGACTCTGCGATTTCTTTGCGCTCTCTGTGGCTCTGTGTTGAAATTGACCCACCCCAGCCCGGAAACCCTATCCTCGAAAAAATTCTGTTTCATTCTGTTCATTCTGTCCCAAATTCTCGCCTATTCTCACTCATGACTACTGAAGAACTTCAAGCTCACCTCGCCACCATCAAGTACCCAGGTTTCTCCCGCGACATCGTCTCTTTCGGTCTCGTTAAACTGGTAGAAATGGTAGACGACACCGCTGACATCCATCTTCAGATTCAGACTAAAGATGCGGAAATCCCCCGCCAGATATTTACCGAAATTCATGCCCTGCTCGACCCTCTGTTAGGTGGTCCGGAAAAGGTCAAGGTTGGTATCGACATCAAAGACCCGCCCGCTCAAGGCGACTCTGGAGCGGTCAAACAATCACTTCCCGGCGTCAAACACATCATCGCGGTGGCCTCTGGCAAAGGTGGGGTCGGAAAGTCAACTGTCTCCTCCAACCTCGCGGTCTCTCTCGCTAGTCAGGGGCTCAAGGTCGGGCTCTGTGATTGCGATCTTTACGGTCCTTCCATCGCGCATATGTTTGGAGTCGCTGATCACGATCTGCAATCTGATCGCGACGAAAACATCATTCCCATCGAGGCCTACGGCATCAAGCTCATGTCGATGGGATTTCTTCTCTCCGAGAGTTCCCCCGTCATCGTTCGTGGACCGCTCGCAAACCGATACACCCAACAATTTCTCAAGCAAGTCGCTTGGGGTGAGCTCGACGTGCTGGTGCTCGACCTTCCTCCTGGCACGGGCGATATCCAGCTCACTATCGTCCAGAGCGTTGCCCTCACCGGAGCGGTGATTGTGACAACGCCACAGGAAATCGCTCTCATTGATGCCCGAAAGGCAGTGACCATGTTTGCCAAAGTCAATGTCCCCATCCTTGGCATTGTCGAAAACATGTCTTGGTTCGAGTGCGATCTTGGCACCCGCTACCCCATCTTCGGATCTGGCGGCGGAGAACGAGAAGCAAAACGCCTTAAGGTCCCTCTCCTCGCCCAGATTCCTATTAAGAGTCAAATTTGCAAAAATGCGGACGCGGGAGCGCCCATCGCGCTCACCACTCCCGACTCCCCCTACCACGACGCGGCTCGCCAATTGACTGCTCGCGTCAACAAGGCGTAGACCAAGCTGACAAGCGGCCCAAGCCCGCAGGTATAAGCACGAGGAGAAACGAGTTCAGCAGCAACAAAACGGCCTGAACTTTCGTCACACTGGGAGCGCTGGTCTGCGACCGGCCCTTCTGCCTGATCCCAACCAATCCTACATCTCCCTTGCAGCGTTTCCCTCTCACTCAAAGCCCCGCCTGAACCACTCACCAGTTTGATGACGAGAGATTGAGGAGAATAAAGTTCAGCAGCAACAAAACGGCCTGAACTTTCGTCACACTAGCGCTGCCGGTCGCAGACCGGCGCTCCCAGTGAGGGTGAATTCTGGGCGCTTTTGCAGCGGTAACTTCAAGCTTCCCCCCTGCTGGGAAACCCCTACACTGCCCCACCCATGAAGGCCGCACACCCCTTCTTTCCAATCCTATTCCTGAGCCTGCTCACGCTGCTCAACGCATGGGCGCAGGACGAAACCGATCCCTCCAAGCTCGACCCCTCCGACATCTATTTTCAAGGATGGATGGCTCTTCGTGATGCCGACGAGTATCAGAAAGAGGAGGCTTATCAAAAAGCCTTCGAGGCAGCCACGCGCAGTAAACGTCTCGTCGATACCATCACCCTCTACCACCCGCAGTGGAAACCCCATCTCGTCGAGCGCAAGCAGAAGGAGGCCCTTTCCAAACTCGAGACCCTCGCCACCCTCATCCCCGACCTCAATGAATCCGGGCTGCGGCTTTACCAGGGGAACAAGACGGCACCCACCCCCACCGTCTCGCCCGGCCTTACGCCCGCCGAGGTCCTGCAAGCTACCCGCATCCAACGCGATCTCGCGGAAGCCCGCACCAAACTTTCCCAAGCAGAAGACCTCCGCAATGCCGACGCTGCTCGTTACCAACGGCGTATCCAAGAGCTCACCGCCGAGCGGGATCAACTGGCCGCCTCGACCCTCAACCTCGAAATCAAACAGCTCAAAAACCGCATCGACCTCGTCGAGGATGAGAAGCGGGCCCTCGCCCACCAGCTCTCCGGCACTCGCACTGAGCTCGAACAAGCGATGGCAACCATTCAGGAACTCGACGAAAAAGAGAAAAAATCCCGCAAGGTCGCCAACCAGCTCAATGCCATGCTCGCCAAAGAGCGCGGGGTGGCGGGCGAGGTGATCGATGGTTTGCGCGAACAACAGGCGCAACTTTCCAAAGAGCTAACGGAGACCAAACAACTGCTCCTCGTCGAGCGCCAACAAACCCAACGTCTAACGCGCCTATTGACGGATGCTCGCGGCGAAGTGGAAGCCCTCACCACTGAGCGCGACCACCTCCTCAAGGAGCGCGACCACCTCACCGAACTTCTCCAACTCAATCAGGGTGATCGCATTCAGCGGCTCATTGAGCAAAACATGACTCTTGCCCGCGACTTGCGCGAAGCCGAGGAGGCCATGAAGAATCTCGCCAACAACGCCGACGGCAATGCCGAGGCTCTCCTCGAAGCCAAGCGCGACCTCTCGATGGCCAAGGCCAAAATCATTGAGCAACGAGAAGAAAGCGATGCCCAAATGCAACGCAGCCGTAGCCTTGAGCTTAAACTGCAGGATGCTTATGAGGAGCTAAAGGCCCGTGAGTCCCTCGCCGATCTGGACTCCGATCTTGCCGAGGAAAATCGCATGCTACGCGAGGTTGCAGACCGTCTCGTTCGCACTCAAAAGCGGCGTCGCGAGGAAGCGGCCCTCCTCCTCAAAACAGCCCAAGAAGAAAAAGAAGACAAGAACCTGATGGCAGCCGGGGAGCAACTCGTGGGTAAGGAGATGGCGCTCACTGCCGAGGAGCAAAACATCATCGACCGCGCTGGGGTGGACCTTCAGTTCAAGCTCAATATGGACCGCAGCAATCCCGCCGATGTCAAACTGAACAACGCCCAACTGCGCCGCTACGTCACTGCTCTGGGCAACGCCATTGAGAAGGCCTTTGATCGTGGCAAAACCGAGGTCGCCCTCGAACTCACCGAGCAACTCTTGGATGAGCATCCGGGGCACGTTCCCACGATGGTGAACCAAGGCGTCATTCGGCTCAAAATGGGCCTCACCGACCTCGCCGTCGACTCCTTCAACAACGCCGTCACCATGCAAGTGGAGCCACTACCCTACGCGCATTATATGAAGGGCGTGGCCTATCATTCTCAAAAGCGATTCGAGCAGGCCCGCAAGGAGTACGAACTTGCCATCAAGTTCAATCCCAACAACGCCGATGCCCACAATCGCCTTGGTGGAATCCACGCCCAAGCCGGGCGCTTGGGACAAGCTCGGGAAGAATTCGAACTCGCCTACCGCATCGACAACACCTATCTCGAGCCACTCCTCAACCTCACCGTCCTGCACAATAAGATGGGCGAAGAAGAAGCTGCTCTCAACTACTACCGCCAGTTCCGCAAGGCTGGTGGCCAACCACGACCCGAGCTGGAGCGTCTCCTTGCCAAAGCCAACAAAGGCAAGCAGGAATCCGCGCCTGCCAAGGAACAACCAGAGGCGAAAAAAGGTCCTGCCACCCCCGTCCTCAACGCCCCGTAACCCTGCCTTGGGAAGAATCGCTTCCAAGGCCTTTTTCCCGCGAAGCCATGCTCGAGCACACACCCCTCGCCCTGACCATCGCGGGCTTCGATACCTGCGCGGGAGCTGGGCTCCAAGCGGACCTGCTTACCTTTCATAATCACGGCTATCACCCGCTTACGGCCGCCACCTCCCTCGTGGTCGAGACTCCCCTTCAAGTCCGCCATTGCGAGGCCCTCTCTGCCGAACTCCTCTACCAGCAGATCGAGCTTCTCCTCGCAACCTACCCTGTGGCAGCCATCAAGATCGGTCTGCTCGCTTCGCCCGCGCAAGTCCTCGTCGTGAGGGAGATTCTCGACGGCAGCAACGTCCCCATCGTGCTCGATCCAGTCGGCATTTCGACAACCGGCACCTCTCTGCAAGAGCACGGAACCACGGCCGCGATCCGCAAACATCTGGCCCCGCTGGTCACCCTCCTGACGCCCAACCTGCCTGAAGCGAGGCTTCTTCTCGACGACGAGGACGGAAGCGAGCCCGGCCCAATCGCTCTCCGGCTTGCCGATGTAACGGGAACCCCCGTCCTCCTGACTGGTGGTCATAGTGGCGGCGATGGCGAAATTTGCGACTTTCTTGCCGCAGACGGACAACTGACCAGCTTTTGCGGAGCCCGAATTGACACCTCCGCTTCCCTGCACGGCACGGGGTGCGTCTTGTCCAGTGCCATTGCTGCTTTTTTGGGAAAAGGAGAAACTTTTACAACTGCAATCGAAGGTGCGCGACGCTACCTCAGGGAAGCCATGAGCCATCACCACCATTTTTCTCCTTCGCTACCACTTTTGGCCCTCAACCACGGGCTTGCAGGAAGGCACGACCAATGATTGCGTCCCCGCCGATCACACGCTAGCTTTCCAAAAATCCAAGGCGGTTTCCTATCCGTTTTGACCCGAAAACCAATGATGTTTTTGCGACTTCTACTCCCTTTCTGGTTTCTCTTCGCAGTCTCTTTGACCGCGCAAGAAGTGCCCGATGCCGCAATCAACCGTGCCGCCGCTGAAGAGGCGCGGGCTGACTCTTGGTTTGCCGAGGCCAACAAGGTTTACGATTACGGCAAAATTGAACAAGGGAACAAGAACTTCAATGAGGCCGCGCGCGCCTTCGCGGCCTGCATTCCGATGTTCGAGCGCTTCGCCAACACCTATCCGAGCCACCCGGAGGCCGCCAAAGCCATCTACCGAGCAGGTGTGGCCAACTTGCTCATTGGTCGCCGCAAAGATGCTGAAAGCAAATTCGTCACCACCCTGATGAAAACCAAGAAACGTGGTCAAACAGCGGCCACCGCTGCCTTTCGCCTCGGAGCGCTCGCCTACAACGACAAATTTTTCAAAACCGCTCTCCCTCACTTTGCGGTCACAGCCAGCGAGACCGACAAACCTGATCTACGCCACAAGGCCCTCAACTTCCAAGCTCGCTGCCTTCTCCTCACCGGGCGCACCGCCGAGGCCGCCAAGGTTTTGAAGAAGTTGGTGGAAGACCCCCACGAACCCAACACCTTCGCCAATCAAGCGCGCCTCGCCTTGGCTCACATCTCCGCCACTTCGGGCAAATTGGAAGAGGCCTTTGAACTTTATCTCACCCTTGCCGAGGTCGAAACGCTGGATCCTGCTGTTCTCGGAATCAAAGCCCAGGCCATCGTACACGGAGGGATGACCGCCATGCGTCTGGGGAAACGAGACAAGGGTCTCGAAATGCTCAATACCGCCCTCTCCACTATCGGTCTACCCGACGAGTCCAAAGCCGAGGCCCAGCTGATGCTAATGCAGGACGAGTTCTCCAACGACAACTACGAGCGTGTGCAAGAGCTATTTCGTCTCGGTCCCTTCCGTGCGGCCCGGGCCGAAACCACAGCCGAGATTCTTCTCTTTGCCGGTCGTGCTTCCGCGAAACTCGGCCAACACAATGCTGCGGTGGAAATGTTCATCGGCGTTGATCGCACCGTCCCCAACACCAAGATGGCATTCGAGGCCAGCTATCGCAAACTGCTCTCCTTTTATGAAATGAGGGGCACTAACATCCCTGAAATCTCGGACTCCTTCATCGAACTTTATAAGCACAAGTATTCCAAAAGTCCTTGGATTCAGCAGGCGCGCGTGATGAAGGCGGAGACCTACTTCAGCTTCGAAGATTACGCCAATGCGACGAAAGCTTGGGAACGGGTTAACTTTTCCCGGCTCCCCAAAGAGATGCAGGGCCCCTGTCTTTTCAAAAGCGGTTGGTCGTTGGTTGAAAACGGAGACTACAACAGTGCCATCGGTATCCTCTCCGAGTTCATTTCCCGCTATCCTGATTCTCCCGACTTCCACGCTGCCATTGCTAAGCGGGCACAGTCCTATCTCGAGGTTGGTGACCGCATTTCCGCCTTGGCCGACTGCGAGCGTATTCTCGACCAGAAGGAAAACGCACCTGCTCTCGCTGCCTTCGCACTCCAGCTTTCCGGTCGCCTCTATCGTCTCGAAGGGCAGAACGAAAAGATGATTGCCGCTTACCAGACGCTCTTGAAGGACTACGACAGCTTGAGCCAAGACACCGTGGCCCGCGCTAACTACAACATGGGCTTAGGCTACTTCGATGAAGGCGAGTTCGAGACTGCGCTCATTCACCTCAACAAATCCCGCAACCTCGTCCCTGAGTTCTACGAAGACTCCGCCGGCACCACGATTGCTCTCTGCTACTACCGTCTCAGGGACTCCGAGGAGCTGCGAAAGACGGTCTCCCGGGTCTACGCCATCAATCCCAAAAAGGTTCTTCCTCGCCGCCTCTTGGTTTGGCTAGGTCTGCAGATGTATGAAAAATCTCATTTCGAAGCAGCCGACCACTTCCTGACCCTCGTGGTTGATTCCGACGATCCTGCCGAACCCGACTTGGGCTTGTGGAAAGCCTTGGCCAAGTCACGTCTGGAGCTCGAGGGACAAGCGGAACGAGCCTTGGCAGCCGTTGAAGTCATTCTCGCCAACGAGAACGAACCGTTTTGGCGCTGCGATGCCTTCCTCGACAAAGCGAACGCCCTGATCGCGCTCAATCGCTGGGACGATGCCGAAATCTCAGCCCATCGGGGCCTCGATCTCGACCCGCAGGGGACCATCAAGGCTGGTCTTCACCTCTCTTTAGGCGACATCTCCTTCGCCCGAGCTGACTACAATGCCGCCGCTTCCTCCTACGTCCGGGCCGCCGAGTTTTTCCTCAACGATACCGCTATCCAACCGATGGCTCTCTATAAGGCCGCTTGGTGCTTGAACAAAGCAGGCGACAACACGGCTGCCGAAGCCTTCGAAGAACGCCTCCAGATGGATCATCCCGACTGGAAGGCTCCGGCTAGCTTCAAAATCAAACCCGGCTCCGCCCTCCAGCCAGCGACTGTCAGCAAACCTGCCGCCCCAGCACAATCTGCCACCCAGGCACAACCTGCCTCCGCTCCCGCCGAGGAAAAGCCCACCCTGCCCCCCGGCATTACTCCGGTCCGCAACTAAGCTCTATTTCATGCACGCCAGCGCCTTCCAAGACGCGATCGCCGCCATTGTCCATCGCGACTCCCGCTTCGATCCCGACGCCTACTTTTTCCTCAAAGAAGCCCTCGATTTTACAGTCAAACGGGCCAAGGAAGAGAACGAAGGCGAGAACCGCCATGTCTCTGGCCCCGAACTTCTCATCGGGTTCCGCGACTTTGCCCTCGAACAGTTCGGCCCGATGGCTTCCACGCTCCTGCGCGAGTGGGGTGTCCAGCGTTGTACTCATGTGGGGGAGATGGTCTTCGCTCTGATTGGTGAGCAAGTATTTGGCAAGCAGGACTCCGACACGCTGGAGGACTTTGGCGACATCTTCGATTTTCAAGAAGCATTCGTCACGCCCTTCCTCCCCAAAGAAGACGCCCATCTGCCCGCCACCTGAACACTTTTTTCCAAACATGAGTTCCGCCCCAGCCACCAAAAAAGCCAAACGAGTCAATGTCCGTCGCCCCGAAGTGATGGAGCTCGTGCAAGCCGAAGTCGAAAAACATTATCGCTCGGCCGTGGTTGAGAAATTGAAAAAACTAGGAGGAGCTCTCACTATTGGGAACACCACCGTTCGCCTCGCTCAGCAATTCGGATTTTGCTACGGCGTCGAGCGTGCCATCGACTTGGCCTATGCTTCCCGCCGCGTGTTCCCAGAGCAAAATATTTTTCTCATCGGTGAGATCATCCACAACCCGGAGGTCAACCGACAACTCTCTGAGATGGGAATAAAGACCCTCCCTTGGAAGGAAATGAACGAACAATACGATGCCCTCACCGAGGAAGACGTGGTCATCGTTCCCGCCTTTGGAGCTCCCAGTGAGTTTATGGATAAATTAGGTGAAAAAGGTTGTTATATCATCGATACCACCTGTGGCGACGTTATGAAGGTATGGCGTCGGGTCCGCACATACGCCAAGACCGGGGTCACCTCCATCATCCACGGCAAGAAGGGGCACGAGGAGACACGGGCGACAGCCTCCCGCGCTCTCGGCGAAGCAGGCAATGGTCACTACCTTATTATTCTCACCCTCGCCGAGACTGACTACGTTTGCCAGTATCTCGCGGAAGGCGGGGACCGCGATGACTTCTACCGGCGCTTCGAGGGGGCCACCTCTCCAGGCTTCGATCCTGACCTGCACCTCGCCCAAGTCGGGGTCGCCAATCAGACTACGATGCTAAAGTCCGAGACCGAGGAGATGGGCCGCCGCATCCGTGATGCCGTGGTCAAACGCGATGGCGACGATGGTAATTACCGTGTTTTTGACACCATCTGCGGTGCCACCCAAGAACGTCAGGATGCTCTCTTCGAAATGCTCACCGCTCCCATGGATGTGCTCTTGGTGGTCGGTGGCTATAATTCCTCGAATACCACCCACCTCGTCGAGATTGGGCAAGAGGAACTCCCAACCTTCTTCATCCAAGATGCCGACTGCCTTGCGTCCCTCGAGACCATCGCTCACTACGACTTGGAGGCCAAATCCGAAATCACCTCTGACTACCCTTCCAAGATTCTCGCCGATGAACCCGTGGTCATCGGAGTCACGGCCGGAGCGTCCTGCCCCTCTAACCTCATTGAGGCGACTATCCTGCGGGCTTTCGAACTGCGAGGCACCACCCGTGACCAAGTCTATGCCGCCTAGTCTTTCCCGAACCTTTTGAACAAAATCGCTTCTCTTTCAGTCCCAACTTTCACTCTTATGATTCGTCTCATCGCGTTCCTTTCTCTCTTCGCCACCCTTGGTGCGAAAGAATTCCAAATCAATTCTATCGCCGCCAAAGTCAACGGCCATGCTATCACCAAGAAGGAGGTGGAAACCCTGCTTGCACCCCGCCGCGAGATGCTGCAAACGCTCTACCCTCGGCGTGGCGAAGTCTATCAGCGACGTCTTAAGGAGTTTCGTGACAGGATTCTCGACCAACTGATCAACAACGAGCTTTTACTTTCGGAAGTTGAGGGCAAAGCCAACATTCCCGACCACGTGGTCGAACAGGAAATCTCGCGAATCATTCGCGAGAACTACGATGGCAAGGAAAGCGAATTCAACAAATTCCTCCGTGAGAATGGTCTCACCCGTGCCAGCTTCAAGAAGCAGCAACGCGAACAAATTCTCGTGCAAGCCTACCGCTCCCAGCAGTTCACCGACATTGCTCCGCCAACCGAGGCCGAAATCAAGGCTAGATATGCCGAGCGCAAAAAATCGATGCGCGACCGTACTAAAGACACCATTACCTTTCGAAAAATTTTTCTCGTGGCTCGGGATCGCCTTGACCCCAACGTCACTCCTGAAAGCCAGCTGGCCCTTGCCGAAAAAGTAATGCTCGAGCTCAAGGGAGGCGCAGACTTTGCGGAGCTTGCCAAGAAACACTCCAACGGTGCTTTCGCGAGTGAAGGTGGCCTTTGGGAGGACTCCAAGCGCACGGACTTCTCGCTCTCTTTCGGAGACGCGCTCTTTGAAGAATCTCAGGCTGGTGACCTCGTTGGACCTCTCAAGGACCCCGCTGGATTCACCATCGTGAAAATTATTAAGATCAACTACGGCCCCAGCCCATCCCTCTCTGAGAAGGAGATTCGCGAGCGCATGAAGAGAGAAGTCAATATCGAGAAGCGCACCGAAAAGTATGAGAAGTGGATCGACTCACTCAAGGAGCACGCCATGATTGACATCGAGAGCTGAAGGTTTGCCGCCCTGCTGAAACTTCCGTTCCGCTTCCTTTTTCAGTTTTCATTCTCCCGATTTCCGTTTTCCTCTCCCCGTGCCAACCGAAACTGTTTCCCTCGCCTCCGCTCACTACGACATCCTTGTCGAAAGCGGCTCTCTGCAACGCCTCGGCCAGCACGTCAAAATCGCGGGACTCTCCGGCAAGGCCGCGCTCATCACCGACAGCAACGTTGGTCCACTCTATCTTGAAACAGCACGGGCCTCCCTCGCCGAAGCAGGTTACGAGGTCACGACCCATACCTTCCCAGCAGGAGAAGGCTCCAAGTCGATGGCGCAAGCGGACGAACTTTGCCGCAGTCTCATTCAATCTGGACATGACCGCTCGTCTTTTGTGGTGGCTCTTGGAGGCGGCGTGACCGGGGACCTCGCCGGCTTTGTCGCTGCTATCTACTATCGCGGCATTCCCGTCGTTCAAATCCCAACTACGATCGTTTCCCAGGTCGATTCTTCGGTTGGCGGCAAGACGGGAGTGAATACCCCCGAAGGCAAAAATCTTCTTGGTGCCTTTCATCAGCCAGCCCTTGTTCTCATCGACCCCGCGACCCTCACCTCGCTTCCTCCGAGGGAATATTGCGAAGGCTTTGCTGAGGTCATCAAGCATGCTGCCATTCGCGATGCCGCCATGCTGGACGACCTTGCAAACCTTGACCCAGAAGACGTGCCCCCACCTTGCGAGCTTCTTCTCCGCAACCTGGCCATCAAGGCCCGCATTGTGGAAGAAGATGAGAAAGAAACTTCCGGCACTCGCGCGCTCCTCAACTTTGGCCACACCATCGGACATGCCATCGAGGCCTCGCTGCCCTACGGCGAACTCCTGCACGGCGAGGCCATCTCCCTCGGCATTCGCGCCGCACTTTTCCTCTCTGAAAAACACTCCTCACTGAGCCCCTCGGATAGTAGTCGGGTGCTTGACCTTCTGCGCCACTTTCAGCTGCCCCTCACCCTCCCTGAAGGTCTTGCGACCGAGGACCTGATTGAAAAGATGAGTCGCGTTAAAAAGTTTTCAGGCGGGCAACGCACCTTTGTTCTTCTCTCTGAGGCAGGCCAGGCACACACCAGCAAGGATGTTCCTCCCGAGTCGGTGGTGGCTGCCATCGAGTTCCTCCGGACAGCTCCGAAAGACTGAATCCTCCCGGACCGAACAAATCGAAGCATCTAGACCGCCTGCTCGCCGGCCCGCTTAAGCTCCTCGACAAAGAGACGCTCGTAGGGTTGGAGCTTTCGCTGTGCTTGCCACCCTACTGCCACGCAAAGGGGCTCCGGTTCTGGTTGCAAGCGCGCCACCCGAATCGGTTTCGGTAAAGTGGAGCCCTCGGCAACGAAAGCCAGCCCCATCCCTGCCTGCAGCCCCATGCGCAAACTCGAGATGCCATCAAACTCACCTGCCACCTTCGCATTGACCTGATGTTCAGTAAAATAGTCGGTGACCTGCGACCAATAGCCCGGGTAATCAGTCCGGGACAATAGGAGCAGACGCTCGCCATCCAGCTCGGCAGCTTTAATTTTTCTTCGTTTTTCCAAGTGATGGCCCTCGGGCACTGCCACTCGAAATCCACGCCGTCGCAAGACCTCCCAGCTCAAGTCCCGGTCGCGGGTCGCCACTTCCAGAATCAAATCCAAGCTTCCTTCACGGATTCCCTGCCACATCTCCTCAGTCGATAAGTCATGGAGCTGGACCCTAACCGTGGGATGCAATTGACAAAAAACTGCCATCGTTTTTTCGATCATCCCGCCCGCCAGACTGGGAGCAAACCCAAGCCGTAGTTCAGCCCCTTCTACCTCTCGGCGCATCCGATCGGTTCCGGCTTCCACTGCTTTTAAAATCCGGCGTCCCTCGCGCATTACTATCTCACCAGCCTTGGTGAGAGCGACAGCCTTGCCACTTCGCACCAGTAACTCCCACCCCATCTCATCCTCAAAGGATCTCACCTGTCGGCTTAAAGCAGGTTGGGTCATATTGAGCACGCGAGCCGCTTCCGAGATATTTGCGCGCTCCGCCACCTCCACAAAGTAACGCAATTTTCTGACGTCCATGGCAAGAGCTTACCCAACCATCTCAGCTGAATCAACCATGCCTTTCGGGCATACTCAGCCCACCAAGCTGGCATTGGCGGAACTTTCGGAGTTCGGGTATTTCTTTTCTCATGCAAACGAAAACATCTCCTGACGTCAAAGTCCGCCGTGCTAGTGACCGCTTTCATTCCGATTTAGGCTGGCTTGATTCCTGGCACACCTTTTCCTTCGGGGAGCACTATGATCCGACGCAAGCTGGCTTCCGAAGCCTCCGCGTTATTAACGACGACACTGTTGCACCTGGGCAAGGCTTCGGAACTCACGCCCATTCCTCGATGGAGATTTTCTCCTATGTTATATCTGGTGAATTGGAGCATAAGGATTCGATGGGGAACGGTCGCACCATCAAAGCGGGCGAATTCCAATACATGTCAGCCGGGGCCGGAGTGAAGCACTCCGAGTTCAACCCGTCCTCCGACGAGCCAGTCCACTTTCTCCAAATATGGATCACCCCCACCAATCCCGGTGGAGAGCCTCGCTACGCTGATTTTGATACCAAGCCGCTGCGAAAAGAGAACGGGCTCACCCTACTCGCATCACCATCAGGCACGGAAACGTCCTTTGCGATTAGGCAACATGCTGAGATTCACTTTGGACACTTGGGCGCGGGAGCAAAGCTCGAACCTGATTCAGAACTAAACCATCATTACCTCCATCTCATTCACGGAGAACTAGAGATAGGCGGTGAGACGCTGACCGCTGGAGATGGTGTGGCCTTCGGTAAAAGCCTGCCCATCGTCGCCGCAGCCGAAAGCGAATTCCTTTTCTTTGCGCTCTCGTAAACTTGAACTTAAAATCCACTATGAATCTTGCCTCCCTCCCTACTGCCTGCGTTCTGGGGACCGAGGGGGAAGAGTGGCTTATCTTTCTCAAAAATTCACAATCTCCTAAAAAATAAAAACATATGAAAACAACCATCATCTCAACTGTTGCCGGAACCAGCCTTCTTTTACTCAGCTCCTGCAAGAACCCAGCCGACGAAACGACTGACGCTTCCGTCAGCGAAGCTGCTCCGGCCGCCACCTCCTCCGGAGGTACTGTCTACACTTTCACCGACGACTCCACGATTGGCTTCATCGGCTCGAAGGTGACCGGAAGCCATGAGGGTGGTTTTAAAAAATTCGACGGAAGCTTCACTGTCGAAGACGGCGTCCCCCAAGCGGGACAATTCACCATCGACATGGATTCCACTTGGTCGGATGACGACAAGCTGACCCAGCACCTGAAGGCGCCCGACTTCTTCGATGTTCCCACCTTCCCGACCTCCGAATTTGTCGTCACTAACTTTGATAAAAAGAGCGACACCTCCTATCACCTTTCGGGCAACTTAACCCTGCACGGGATGACCAAGAACATCACCTTTCCTGCCACCGTCACTAGCAGTGCAGAGATGGTGACGGTGAAAGCCGAATTCGATATCAATCGGGATGACTTCGGCATCAATTACGAAGGTCGCAAGGACGATGCCATCCGTGATGAAGTGGTCATCAAGTTCGACCTCAAAGCCCGGCCCGCAGGCTAAGTCAGAAACTCTTCGCGAAATATCAAAATCAGGCTAGCTTCAGGAACCATGCAAACAAACGTCAACACTCTTGCGAAAGAGTTAGGAAATGAAGTGAGTGCTTCGCTCGAAACCTTGGGCACTCGCTTGAGCAAAGTGGAAAAGGAGCTAGACCTGGAATGCTTGAATCTTCGCGATTTGGTGAATTCAAAGGATCCTAAGATCAACTCTCAGATCGACGCCCTGAGCAAGAGCATCACCGAACTTCACGAAAGCTTGGCCGATGTGCGCTCTCATCTCGAGAACGCGGCTTCCGAAGGCAAGCAAATCGAGGAGGCCACCACCGAGCCCAGAGCCCAAGAGGCAGCGACGCCGAAGAAATCTTCTGGGGTTGAATTAACTCCCAAAGAAATTGGACGCCAACGTCATGATGAGGAAGTGACTCTCAGCGGAATCTTCCGCGCTCTCTTCATGGCCGACGAGCCCGAGCAACGAGCCAACCACGATTAGAAAATGACCTTGCTATCGCGGACGTTACCAGGTGTCTGCTAGCAAAGAGCCTTGATGACTCTCTCGAGGCCAAAATGGCATCAAGCGGAGCACCACTTAGGAGAATTGGAGTTTTTTCAATCTCGCTGGACACCTGATGAAGAGCGAGATTGATTTTTGAAATCAAGAAGGGCACCGCGTAAAGGCGGCTGCGCCCACCACTGTCGTTTGTCGCGTTTGGGGAAGGTGTTGCTCAGCTAAAAAATCGTAAGCAAAAGCATAACAGCTAGAATCCACAAACCTGTTCCGAACGCGAGCTCGAGCCACTTTCCTTGCTGGAGATAGAATTCGCGAATCGTTTTTCTCTGCAGGACAACGACCCAAGCGCCCCACAAGAGCAATCCCTCCAACACAATCGTGGCCCAGAGCAACGCTGGCCACCAGGACTCCCGTTCCCCCTTCAAGAAAACCGCCGTCACCCCTGCGAAGAACACCACCACTTTGGGATTGAGCAGATTGCACAGGAGCCCTTTGAAATACCAAGAGCCTCCTCGCCTATCTGGCTCCTTGTGCAGCTCGGTATCTGCGCGAGTTCGGAAAAACTCGCCAATCATCTGCCTGCCCAACCACATCAGGTAAGCTGCGGCCAGGGCGCTCATTATTTTCTCCCAAGTCCCCCCCTGCGCGAGGAGAGCGGACATGCCCCCAATTGCGAGCGCCGCATGGATGCAGAGACCGCTCACGATTCCTAATACGACAAGAAAACCAGCCCGCCTCCCGTCCCGAAGGGCAACCCGAGTCAGCAAGATCATATCTGGTCCGGGGCTGAACTGCCCCAGCGCCATCACCCCTGCAAAGAGACCCCAGTCCGCCAGCCATTCCGCACCCACGACAACGAAAATTCCTTACAAGTACTTGGCCGCTCGCACATACTTCACAATGGCGGTCTCCTCCGCGAGGGAAAGCCCCGCATTGCCCGCCATCCCCTCCACCACGGGGTGCCACTGCCCTTCCAATTCGCCGGCGGGTAGCTTGACCTCGTGGCATTCGATACACTTGCGACTGAAGACCCAGTAGCCTTCCCCCATCTCATCGATTGTAATATTTGCTTGGGCCGCCAGGGACGCGCTGGGATGCGGGAGCCCTTTTTCGTCCAGACCACTTGGCGCACAGGCCACTGACAGAGCCAAAACCACCACCAAAACTGCCCAAATCCATCTCATGCCATTTTCTTAACAAGAGGAAGACGGGGGCGACATCACATTTTTGACCGCCTGAGACAGCGGCGCCCCGAAATCGACGCCCCCGATACGCATTCCGCACTAGCCACCAGCCGCGAAAGCCCCTAAATCCCTTCGGGTGCACGCGCTCTACGTCGAAAAACGCCCCGAACACGCCCAGCCCGCCCAGTCCCTCCTCGCCGACTTGCGCGAGACCCTCGACCTGCCTCAATTAGAGAACCTCCGGGTCCTGCAACGCTACTTCGTCGATGGCCTCAGCGACAGCCACTTCGCCCAGGCGAGCCAGCACATCCTTTCGGAGCCGTTCACCGAGACTACGACTTCCGAGCTCCCTCCTGCGGCCCACCGCTTCGCTATCGAGTTTCTTCCCGGTCAATTTGACCAGCGTGCCGATTCCGCCGCGCAATGCATTGCCATCCTCACCGGAGAAGAGGCTCCTCCTCTGACCTCTGCCCAAGTCTATCTTCTGGAAGGAAAGCTTGAGCCCAAACAACTCGATGCAGTTAAAAGCTACCTTATCAATCCCGTCGACTCTCACGAAGCCTCACTCGATATCCCCGCGACCTTAACTCCTCCCATCAAAGAGCCTGCGCCAGTAGCCACCCTTGATGGCTTTACCGAAAAATCAAAAGACGAGCTGACCCAACTTCAAAGCGAACTCGGCCTGGCCATGACTCTGGCCGATCTGACGCACACTCAGAGCTACTTTCGTGACGAGGAAAAACGAAATCCCTCTCTCACCGAAATCAAGCTCCTCGACACCTACTGGTCCGACCACTGCCGCCACACCACTTTTCTCACCAAAATTAAGGAAGTCACCTTCGGTGAAAACACCGAGACCATCCAAGCCACGTATCGCGACTATCAGAAAACTCGCGAAGCTCTCTACGGGGCCGATACGGAACGGCCTGAAACTATGATGGACCTCGCCATTATAGCTGCGAAGGAACTCAAGAAATCGGGCGAGTTAGATAATCTCGAACTCTCCGAAGAAATCAATGCCGCCTCCATCATTGTGGAGATTCCCGTTGAGCGGGAGGGACAGGTTGAGAACGAGGAATACCTCATCCAGTTTAAGAACGAGACCCACAATCACCCGACCGAGATTGAACCCTTTGGTGGAGCTGCCACCTGCTTAGGCGGTTGCATCCGCGACCCGCTTTCGGGACGGGCCTATGTGTATCAGGCAATGCGGGTCACCGGCGCTTGGGACCCTCGCACGCCCTTCTCGGAAACCCTGCCTAACAAACTTCCTCAGCGGAAAATCTGTCTCGAAGCTGCCCGTGGCTATTCCTCCTACGGAAACCAAATTGGCTTGGCCACAGGACAAGTTTCCGAAATTTATCACCCCGGCTACCTGGCTAAGCGCATGGAAATTGGTGCCGTGGTGGCAGCCTGTCCGCGTAGCCAAGTCCAACGGGGTAATCCCAAGCCCGGCGACATCATCCTCCTCATCGGAGGCCGCACCGGACGCGATGGTGTCGGTGGAGCGACTGGTTCGTCCAAAGAACACACTGACACCGCTCTCGAAAATTCTGCTGAAGTGCAAAAGGGGAATCCACCGACCGAGCGCAAGGTGCAACGCCTTTTCCGCAATCCCGAGCTTTCCTATAAAATCAAACGGTGCAACGACTTTGGGGCTGGCGGAGTCTCGGTCGCGATTGGCGAACTCGCCGACAGCCTCGACATCAACCTCGATGCCGTTCCCAAGAAATATCAGGGCCTCGACGGCACCGAACTCGCTATTTCCGAATCGCAAGAACGCATGGCGGTGGTGGTCGATCCTGCCGATGTCGATTACTTCATCGCCGAGTCCGACAAAGAGAATCTCGAATGTGTGCAAGTGGCCCAAGTCACCGATAGCGGTCGTCTCACCATGACTTGGCGCGACCAAACCATCGTCAACCTCACCCGCACCTTCATTGACACCAACGGGGTCCAAGGATCGGCAACGATTCACATTGAGTCTCCACTTTCGGCCTCGAAGACGAAGGCTCTTGCTCAGGACGAGAAGACTCACTCTTCCTCCGGATTGAGAGAACAGCTTCTTGAGCACTTGAGCAGCCTCAACCACGCCTCGCAAAAAGGCTTGGGCGAAATGTTCGACTCCTCAATCGGAGCGGGCACCGTTCTCTCCCCTTTCGGCGGCAAGAATCAGCTCACGCCCCCCGATGCCATGGTGGCCAAAGTTCCCGTCCTCGACGGGCAAACAAGTGCATGCACCCACATGTCTTGGGCTTTCGATGCTCAGCTCAGCAGTCACTCTCCCTTCCATGGCAGCGTGCACGCGGTTGCCGAATCGGTGTGCAAGCTTGTCGCTACCGGAGCCAAGCTCAGCGACACCCGCCTCACCTTCCAAGAGTATTTTCCTAAACTTGGCGACGACCCTGCCCGCTGGGGTCTTCCCTTTGCCGCGTTGTTGGGTGCATTCCACGCTCAGCAAGGTCTTCGTCTGGCAGCCATCGGAGGAAAGGACTCGATGTCCGGTTCTTTCAAGGACCTCGACGTTCCTCCCACTTTGGTCTCTTTTGCTCTTGCCCCCGGCCAAGCGGAGCACGTGATTTCTCCAGAGTTCAAAGAAACTGGCTCCAAGCTTTCACTCGTGACCGCGAAGACAGATGACGAAGGCCTCCCCGACTACACCGACCTGATCGCGGTTGCTAACCAGATCCACGAACTAGTCACCGCTGGGAAAATTTTCTCCCTCAAATACCTTGGCCAAGCCGGACTTGGGAATGCCCTCGTCCTCTCTGCCTTGGGGAACAGCATTGGAGCTCAGATTAGCAATGCCACTCCCTTAGCTCCGGCACCCTACGCCTTTCTCCTCGAGACAGCCCCGGAGACTGAGCTTCCAGACAACTTTCGAACCATCGGCGGCACTACAGACGAGGAAGGCCTCACCATCGACGAAGTCACCATTCCTCTCTCAGAATTGGAAGACGCCTACACCACCACTCTGGAGGGTGTTTACCACACCACCTCTCGACGGAATCCAGCCACCGACAACCCTGCCGTGGAAGCAATCTCGAAAGAGACTTTGCAAAAAGCGCCTTCGCTCCTCACCTCCAAGCCTAAGGTGCTCATCCCCGTTTTTCCTGGCACGAATTGCGAGTATGATAGTGCCGCAGTCTTTGACCAAGCGGGAGCCGAGAGCGAAATCCTTGTCTTTCGTAACCTGACGCCCACCGCAGTGGAGGAATCTCTTGCCGCTCTCGCAGACTCGATTCGCGAGTCCCACATCCTGATGTTGCCCGGCGGATTCAGCTCTGGTGACGAACCTGATGGCTCGGCAAAATTCATCGCTACCATTTTGCGAAACCCTCGCATTGCGGATGCCATCGCCGACCTTCACGCCAGCCGGCAAGGTCTCATTCTCGGTATCTGCAACGGCTTCCAAGCCCTCGTCAAATCTGGCTTGCTTGCTGCCAATGAAGAAGCGGTCTCTGCCAAACAAACGATGACCCTCACCCACAACCCCATCGCGCGCCACATCTCGACCTACGTCACCACTCGCATTGCTAACAACAACTCGCCGTGGCTGGCCAACTGCGCAGTCGGCGACCTGCACACCATTCCCGTTTCGCACGGCGAAGGACGTTTTCTAGCCGACGAAACAACTCTCTCCGGCCTCATTGCTAACGGACAAATCGCGACCCAGTATTGCGAGGCCAGCGGCAGCCCCACGATGACTGAACCCGCTAATCCCAACCAAAGCGCGCTCGCCATCGAAGGCATTACCAGCCCTTGCGGTCGCATCTTCGGGAAGATGGGACACACCGAACGTCGCGGTGATCAGGTCGCCAAGAATGTCCCGGGCAATAAGCACCAACCCCTCTTCAAGGCCGGAGTTCAGTATTTCCGTTAGCGTGCAAACCGAGAAACTGGCCGTCACCCATTCCGCTGAGGTCAATCTAGTCGATGAGTGAACCACCCGTCATTGTCGGTATCGGTGAGGCCCTCTGGGATGTTCTTCCCAGCGGAAAGAACTTGGGGGGTGCTCCTGCCAACTTCGCCTGCCACGTCGCGACCCTGATTGGAAAGTCCTCTCTCATCAGTTCCCTCGGTGACGACAACCTGGGACGCGAGGCATGGGCTGTGCTCGCTCATCACGGCGTCGATACCGCCCACCTACAAATCCATCCCACCCGGGCCACGGGCCAAGTGCAAGTGGCCCTCGACCATCGCTCGGTGCCTCAATTTCACTTTATGCCCGAGCCTGCTTGGGACGAAATTGCCGAAACTGAAGAACAACTCAAACTCGCTCGTTCGTGCCGAGCAGTCAACTTTGGGACCCTCGCCCAACAGTCTCGCGTATCTCTCGCTACCACTCGACGCTTCGTTGAGCATTGCCCGCCGGATTGCCTGCGACTTTTCGATATGAATCTTCGTGGAGAGTTTTGGTCCCGCCAACTCATCCTTGATTCACTCGCGATGGCCAACGCCCTCAAGTGCAACGAGGACGAGCTCAAGGTCCTGAAAGATATTCTCAATATCGACTCAGATGAACCCGCGATTTTTCTTCGCAAAGTTTTGCAAGATTTTCAGCTAAAATTCATCGCCCTCACGTTGGGTGAAGCAGGCTCGCTCATCGTGACGCCTACTCAACAAGATTGGCATAAGCCAACTACTACGCAAGCAGTAGATACTACTGGCGCAGGAGACTCCTTTGTAGCGGCACTGATGGTGGGGCTGCTGGCCGGGATACCGCTGCCCGCCCTTCATCAGCACGCAAGTCGAATCGCCTCCTATGTTTGCACGCAGGAAGGAGCCACTCCCTCCTTACCCGTCGAGCTGATTACTCCCTTCGCAAATAACGGTTCTTATTAACCGAGTCTTTTAATCGGCAATCTCGACCACCAGAGCCACCTCCACGCAGACATTGAGCGGGAGACTGGCCACGCCCACGGCCGCACGCGAGTGGGACCCAATTTCGGCGCCGAACACTTCCACGAGGGTGTCAGAGGCACCATTGATCACTTGCGGGACGTCACCAAAGTCAGTCGCAGCATTGACGAACCCTTGCACCGAGACCACGCGCGTCACTTTGTCGAGGCTTCCGACCTCCTGCCGAATGACAGCCAGTCGGCCCAGGACGGCATCGCGAGCCGCCTGTTGCGCCACCCCAGGCTCCACCGCTGAAGGGACTTGGCCACGATAACCCTCATTACTCAAATCGGGGAGACCTCCGGAGAGAAAGAGAAGATTGCCGGTGCGGACCGCGTTGACATAGCTTGCCACCGGAGTAGCGACTTCGGGGAGACTGAGACCAAGTTCCGTAAGTTTTGTTTCTGCAGACATGGCCGGAGCATAATTGCGACAGCTCGCGGGTCGAGCCCTCTTCGCGACTGGTCTTTCCAAACAAGCGGACTATCGTTTCCCTCAGATGAAGGAAGTCTACACCTTGTCCGACTTGGACAACGAAGCCGAGCTGAATCCCCCTGACGCTAAGCCTGCAAAGCTGGCGGTCATTGGCCATCCCGTGGCCCACTCCCAATCCCCGCAGCTCCATCAGCCCGCCTTGGATTCCCTAGAAATCGACGCCCGCTATATTCGGCTCGAACTCGAAGCGGGACAACTGCCCACCGCTTTTTCCAAGATGCGTGAACTAGGCTTTCTCGGCACCAACGTGACCGTGCCCCACAAGTTCGAAGCACTCTCGACCTGCACTGACCTCGATCCTGCCGCCAGAGCACTGGGAGCAGTCAATACGATCCTCTTTGGGGAAGGCGACGACATCTTGGGTTTCAATACTGACGGCCCTGGTTTCGTACGCGCCATCCGCGAGGATTTTTCAGTCGATATTCGTGACCTGCGTATCATGATTGTTGGTGCAGGAGGAGGAGCCGGACAAGCTCTCGCGACCCAATGTGCCCGCGAGGGATGTGAGCAACTGGTGCTCGTCAACCGCTCGGTGGACAAACTCGCCAAACTGAGCGCGAAGCTGAGCCCTTATTTTGATTCGGAAAAATTGGATGGGCCTGGTGAACGGTTAACTCGCTATGGCATCGACTCCCCTCACCTGCCCGAAGTTGCTGGTCACTGCGATCTGATCATTCAAACGACCTCCTTGGGGCTCAAGGCTACCGACCCGGCACCTATTCCCAGCCATTGCCTGCAGCCGCATCATCTCGTCTACGACACCATCTATGAGCCCGCCCGCACTAAGTTCCTTCGACTAGCGGAGGCTAATGGAGCTCGCGTCTCAAACGGCCTTTCGCTTCTTCTTCATCAGGGAGCCCTTTCCTTCGAATACTGGTTCCCGGGCACCCATCCTTTACCCGCGATGCGCGCGGGTCGCGGGTAGGGTCGTTTTGATAAAACGACCGCGAAAGTTCTTACGTGGAAGACGGGCTCAGGAATCGGGCGTTTTCTCCTTTCCTCTCGCGGAAGCATTACTCGCGGACCATTTATCAAACGGTCCCTACCGGGAGAAATGATTCCCCGTTACCCGCGATGCGCGCGGGTCGCGGGTAGGGTCGTTTTGATAAAACAACCGCGAAAGTTCTTACGTGGAAGACGGGCTCAGGAATCGGGCGTTTTTTCCTTTCCTCTCGCGGAAACATTGCTCGCGGACCATTTATCAAATGGTCCCTACCGGGTGAAGATGATTCCCGGACCCATCCTTTACCAGCGATGCGCGCTGGTCGCGGGTAGGGCCGTTTTGATAAAACGACCGCGAAAGTTCTTACGTGGAAGACGGGCTCAGGAATCG
>CAZGXV010000023.1:0-42304 GCA_964529725.1 uncultured Roseibacillus sp. | reverse complement strand
TCTGCTTTCAAGAATAAAGGGGTGCAATACCTTCTCGACGCGGTGGCAGATTACTTGCCCAGCCCGCTCGATATTCCTGCCGCAGTGGGAATGCATCCTGACGACGAGGACAAGGAGGTCGTCGTCGAGACCGATGATAACGCTAAGTTCTGCGCCTTGGCGTTTAAGCTCACCAACGACAAGCACTTCGGTAAGTTCGTTTTCTTCCGCGTTTATTCTGGTTCGGTTTCTAAAGGGGACCAGATTCTCAATCCTCGCACCGGCAAAAAAGAGCGCGTGGGTCGACTGATTCAGATCCAAGCCGACAGCTTCAAAGACATCGACACTTGCTACTCTGGCGACATCGCAGGCATGGTCGGTCTGAAGGACACCGCTACTGGTGACACCCTTTCCAATCTTTCTTACAAGGTGGCTCTCGAGCGCCCTGTTTTCCCTGAGCCCGTCATCGGACTCGCGGTAGAGCCTCGCTCGACTGCTGACTCCGATAAGATGGCCGTCGCTTTGGGTCGTTTGTCTGACGAGGATCCCACTTTCGTGGTTTCCACTAATGAAGAAACTGGTCAGACCATTATTTCCGGTATGGGCGAGCTTCACCTGGAAGTCATCGTCGACCGTCTTTTGCGTGAATTCAAAGTGCAGGCACGGGTAGGCAAGCCACAGATATCATATCGCGAAACCATTTCTCAGCCTGCGATTGGCGAAGGTCTTCTCGACCGCCAGACAGGTGATACCAAGCAATTTGGTCACGTCATTCTTGAGGTGAAGAGCAATGAGAAGGGGAGCGGCAACACTTTCGAAAACACCGTCAAAAATGGCGTGATTCCCAAAGAATTTTTCTCAGGAATCGAACGCGGTCTCAAAGAGGCAATGACGACCGGAATCGTAGCGGGCTATCCCGTGGTCGATGTCCACGTCAACGTCAAGGACGGCTCTTTCCACGAGGTGGACTCCAACGAAAACACCTTCCGCATGGCCGCTATTTTCGCCATCCGTGATGCTTTTGCCAAAGCGAACTCGATTTTGCTTGAGCCAGTGATGGATGTCGAAGTAAGCACCCCGCCCGACTATCAAGGAGATGTCATGGGTGACCTCAATCGCCGCCGGGCTCAGCTCGGAAGCATGGAAACCAAGGGCACGATTTGCACCCTCAAGGCGCAGGCCCCTCTCTCCGCAATGTTCGGTTACATGACCGACCTACGAACTCTTTCATCCGGCCGAGCTTCATTCACCATGGAGCCCAGCAGCTTTGAACCGGTCCCCGACAAACTGGTGGACGAACTTACGGGCCGACGCCCAGCCGCATAACTCGAACGAACCAAACTCTTTTTTCAATAAACTGATGAACCAGAAAATCCGCATCCGACTCCGGGCCTTCGACCACCGCGCGATCGACCGCTCGTCCGACGAAATCGTGGAAACCGCGAAGCGCACAGGCGCACGTATCGCCGGCCCGATTCCTCTTCCGACTCGTGTGGAGAAGTTCTCCGTAAACGCGTCTGTGCACGTCAACAAAAAGGCCGCCGACCAGTTCGAAATCCGGACTCATCGCCGTCTCCTCGACATCGTGGACCCTACTGCTCGCACAGTAGATGAACTCAAGAAGTTGAATCTTCCCGCTGGTGTGGACATCACCATTCAAATCTGACCCTCGTAAGACAATGGCTTTAGGACTTATTGGTAAAAAATTGGGCATGACCCGCGTCTTCGACAAGGAGGCCGGTTCCATGATTGCGGTCACTGTGGTGGACGTGTCTGGTAACGAATTCGTGCAGACTCGCACCGTAGAGAAGGATGGCTATTCTGCTGTCCAGGTCGGCTACGATGACCAGAAGGAGCACCGCCTCACCGCGGCTGCGAAGGGTCATCTCGACAAGGCGGGTGTGAAGCCGAAGAAAAAGCTTCTCGAATTCCGTTTCGAAGAGGGAGCCGAGCTTCCCAACACCGAAGAGGCCCACCCCGGTGCTGGACTTTTCGAAGACGGAGCTTGGGTCGACATCATTGGCACAACTAAGGGTAAAGGATTTCAAGGGGTTATGCGTCGTTATAACTTCCAAGGACAGCCTGCCGCCCACGGTCACATGATGCACCGCCGGACAGGTGCTGTCGGTGCTGGTTCGACTCCCGGTCGTATTTGGAAAGGGCAGAAAATGCCCGGTCGTCACGGTAACTATCGCCGCACGACACAGAATTTGAAGGTGGTTCAGAGCCGCCCCGACGACAACGTAGTTCTCATCTCTGGTGCCGTCCCCGGCAACAAGGGTAGCTATGTTGTGATCCGCCCCGCGCTCAAAAAGTAAGCGCAAAACTGTTTAGAATTTAGAAAGGAACGAAGATGGCAAAAACACTCACAATCGATGAGGCGAAAGCCGCAAACCTGACCCTCGAGGAAGAGGGCCGAGGTAACCAGGCCGTGCACGACCTCGTGGTCGCCTATCAGGCCAACCGCCGCAGCGGCACCGCGTGTGCCAAGACCCGGGGCGAAGTCTCCGGTAACAACAAGAAAATGTTCCGTCAGAAGGGAACTGGTAATGCTCGTCACGGCACCAACAAAGCCCCGATTTTCGTGGGTGGTGGTGTTGTGTTTGGACCTCGTCCACGTAGCTACTCGAAGACCGTGCCTCGCAAGGTTCGTCGCTTGGCTCTTCGTCGCGTGCTCAACGACGCTATTGCTTCTGGCAAGGTCGTGACCGTGGACAACTTCGCGATTGGCGACGGCAAGACCAAGACTTTCGTCAAGACCGTCAATGAAACCATCGAAGCGGCTACCGTGCTCATTGTAGCCAAGTCCTTCGACGATAAGACTTACCTCGCTGGCCGCAACGTGGCATGGGCTCAGCTCGAAACTGCTGAGAACGTGAACATCGAGCAGCTCATGAAGTATCAGGGAGTGGTGATCGCTCAGGATGCTTTCGAAACCCTCGCCGCCCGCACCGCCTAACCCGCAGTAGAATCCCAAGGAAAATGAAAGACATTTACCAAGTAATCGACACCATCCAGATGTCGGAAAAGGCAGCTCTCCTGCAGGAGACCAACAACGAATACGTTTTCAAGGTCGCCCGTGCTTCTAATAAAATCGAGATTAAGAAGGCTGTTGAAAAGCTCTTCGCGGTTAAGGTGGAAGCCGTTCGCACCTGTAACTACGAAGGCAAGCTCAAGCGCAAGCGTCGTGCCGACCAGGGTCGCACCGCCCGCTTTAAGAAGGCTTATGTCCGCCTGAAGGAAGGGGATTCCCTTGACTTGGTGTAAATTCAATTACACCCGCTAACTACCTAAAAATTTCTAACCCCGTATCGAGATGTCTCTGAAAACATTCAAGCCCATCACTCCGACCAACCGGTATAAGGAGCACCCTGACTTTGCAGAGGTGACTAAAACTTCACCGGAAAAAAGCCTCACTCGTCCTCTCAAGAAGTCTGGTGGCCGCAACAACCAAGGTCGTATCACCTGCCGCCACAAGGGTGGGGGACACAAGCGCAAGTATCGCGTAATCGACTTCAAGCGCAACAAGCTCAATGTCGAAGCGACTGTCGTTGGTATCGAGTATGATCCCAATCGCACCTGCCGCATCGCTCTCTTAGAATACTCCGATGGTGAGAGGTCCTACATCCTCGCCCCTGTTGGTTTGACCGACGGTGACAAAGTGGTTTCTGGTGAAGACGCTGCACCCAAGGCTGGCAACGCAATGCCTCTTGGTAAGGTTCCTCTTGGAACTGCGATTCACAACATCGAGCTTCAGCCTGGTGGTGGTGGTAAGGTGGCCCGCTCTGCTGGTCAGCAAGCCATTCTTGCTTCCCGCGACGGCGACAATGTGATTGTCCGCATGCCTTCCGGTGAGCTGCGTCGTTTCAATGCCAATTCCTACTGCACCATTGGTCAGGTCGGAAACCGCGACCACATGAACGAAGTTTCTGGTAAAGCTGGCCGTAGCCGCTGGCAGGGTGTTCGCCCAACCGTTCGCGGAATGTGCATGAACCCCGTCGATCACCCCAACGGTGGTGGTGAGGGTAAGTCCAAGTCCGGTGGTGGTCGTCAGCACTTGAAGTCACCTTGGGGTCACGTCAAGGGTCAGAAGACTCGCAAGAAGAAGAAGCCTTCCAACACTTTCATTGTTGAGCGTCGTAAGAAGAAGCGCTAGTCCCTGCACCTAATTTTTAAACACACATTTTACTATGCCACGTTCACTGAAAAAAGGACCCTTTGTTGACCAGAAGCTGCTCGCGAAAATCGATGCTGCGGTGGAGAAAGGCGACAAGAAGCCTATCAAGACTTGGAGTCGTCGCTCGATGATCACTCCTGATTTTGTCGGCCTCACCTTCTCCGTTCACAACGGGAAGACATTCCTCCCTGTTCTCGTTACTGAAAATATGGTGGGACACAAGTTGGGGGAGTTTGCTCCTTCCAAGACATTCAAGGCCCACGGTGGTGTGGGTAAGAAGTAAGCCTTTGAACTGATTCCATCGCGTAGAACTCCTGCCATGACTTTCCGACTTTCCATGCCAACCGTGTTTGCCGCCCTTCTGGGGATGGCCACGCTGGCTGGTGGTCTACAAGCTCAGGACCTGCGTGGTGAACTCCTCCGTCTTCGTCGCGAGAACACCAACTTGAAGGAGAGTCTGGTGGCCGCTCAAAAGCGTGCTGATGAAAGCGGGGAAAAGCTCAAGGACATTAACCTTCGCCTCGAAGCGATGGGTTCCGGTTTACTCGAGGGTGGCGAAGACCGCCTCGTGAAAGCGGTATCCGACCTCGAGGTGATGGCTCGCAAGCTGAAGGAACTCGAAGAGGCTGCCCTCGGACTTTCTGCCAGCACCCAAACTTATCTTTCCACTGCCATTGCAGCCGACCCGGAAGCCAGGGTGGAGGTAGAGACCCGCATTCGAGACCTCGACGCCGTGATTGGATTACGCGAGCTTTCGGAAAAAGACCGCCGCTCCGGTAGCCTGCAGATGGCCGATGTGGTCAGTGTTGATAGCGAGTCCGGCATTGTGGTGGTCAATGTGGGAGAAAAAGAATCCGCAGTTGTTGGGATGGCCTTCGAGGTCTACCGCAATGACAGCAAAGTTGGCGATGCTCTCGTTGCGCAAACGCGCGCCGATGTCAGCGCCTTGTTAATCACAGATTTAGAAAACGACGAAAACCCCGTTCGCCGAGGCGACCGGGTTTCATTCAAACGTAGCAATTAAGGAATAAGAATCATGGAAGTCCGCGCGATACATAAATATGCGAAAATCTCAGCCAAGAAGGCTCGGGATGTGGCACGGGAAATTCAGGGCCTCCCTGTCTCCGATGCCCTCGACACTTTGACCTACACGCCCAAGAAGGCCGCTCTCCTCATCGGAAAGACCCTCAAGAGCGCGGTAGCCAATGCCGAGAACAACCACGATATGGTCGCCGAGACCATGATGGTGAAGGAAGCTCACGTGACCGATGGTCCCATGCAGCGTCGTTTCAAGCCTCGTGCTCGTGGTTCTGCCGCAGCCATCCGCAAGCGCACCAGCCACATCTACATCACTCTCGCGGAAGCTCCCGAAGAGGAGGAGAAGCCCAAGGCTCGCAAGGCCGCTAAGAAGGCCGCTCCCAAGAAAGCTGCTCCCGTCAAGGCCGAGGCCGCCGAGCAAGCACCTGCGGACTCTGCTGACGCCCTAGTGACCGGAGACCGTGGTTTGGTTTACGATTCGGCTCCCGACAATGCCGATGACCTCAAGAAGATTTCCGGCGTAGGCCCTGCACTTGAGGAAAAACTTCATAGCTTTGGTGTTTACACTTTCCAACAAATCGTTGATTGGACGCCGGAGAACATCGCAACCTTTGATGACCTCCTTTCTTTCAAAGGACGCATTGAGCGCGATAACTGGCAGGACCAAGCCAAGACACTTCAATCTGAAAACGGAGGTGAGGCCTAATTCCTCCCGCAATACTCTAACTTTTATTTAACGAACGATATGGGACAGAAAGTCAATCCAGTGGGTTTCCGACTCGCATTCAACCGCGACTGGCGGTCGAAGTGGTATGCCGAAGGTGATGATTACACCACCAAGCTTCACGAAGACCTTGCCGTGCGTCAGTACATCAAGGACCGTCTTCAGTTTGCCGCGATTTCCAAAGTCGTCATCGAGCGTGCTTGGAACAGTGTGCGAGTGACCATTCACACTTCCCGTCCCGGTTTGGTGATTGGTAAGCGTGGCGCCGAAATCGAGACCATGACTAAGGACATGACCAAGATTTGCAAGGGTGCTCAGGTCAAAATCGACATCGTGGAGATCCGCCAGCCGGAGCTCGATGCTCAGCTCGTTTGTGAAAACATTGCCGTTCAACTCGAGCGTCGGATCAGCTTCCGTCGCGCCATGAAGCGTGCTGTCCAGACTGCAATGGACTTCGGTGCCGATGGCATTCGCGTCCGCTGTGGAGGTCGTCTCGGTGGTGCGGATATCGCGCGTGCCGAGCAGTATCGCCAAGGCAAGGTTCCTCTGCAAACTCTCCGTGTTCCTATCGACTACGGGTTCGCGGAAGCGAGCACTGTCTACGGAATCATCGGCATCAAGTGCTGGTTGAACGTGAAGGAAGAGAAGCTCAAGGGCGGCCAAGGTGGCGGCCAGCGTCGTGGTGGCCCAGGTGGTCGTCGCGGGGGACCAGGCGGTGATCGTCGTGGTGGTGGAGGCGGTGGTGACCGTCGCGGTGGTGGTGGTGGAGACAATCGCGGAGGCGGTGGCCCACGCAACTAAGCAACCGAAACAAACACAATTTTTCCAACGAACAAACTTTTAAACAGGAGGACCTAAGATATGCCACTCATGCCCAAGCGGACCAAGTTCCGCAAATCACATCGCGGAAGCCGTGCTGGTAATGCCCAGCGCGGAACAGACGTTAGTTTTGGAGACTTCGGTCTACAAGCCATGGATCGCGGTTGGATGACCAATCGTCAGATCGAGGCTTGCCGGATTTCCATCAACCGTTACCTCAAGCGTAAGGGTAAAGTCTGGATTCGTATTTTCCCTCACAAATCTGTCACCGCCCGTCCACCAGAAACCCGGATGGGTAAAGGTAAAGGCCCCGTCGATGCGTGGGTGGCTGTGATTCGTCCCGGAGCGATGCTTTTCGAAATTGCAGGTGTCCCCGAATCCCAGGCCAAAGAGGCTATGCGTCTCGCCTCCAACAAGCTCGGTATCCGCACCCGTTTCGTGGTACGCGGTAACCATGGTTAACCCCTCAAAAAATTTAGAAGAAAGACAGTTATTATGGCAGCGACAAAAGCGAAAGACCTGCGCGAAAAAAGCAGTGAAGAACTCACCAAGAACTTGCAGGACCTCAAGGCGGAGGGCGTGACCCTTCGCGTGCAAGCAGCGACCGGCCAATTGGAAAACACCGCCCGCATCCGCTCGGTTCGCCGTGAGGTTGCTCAAGTGATGACCATTCTGAATGAGCGTCGCAACCAAGCGTAACCGCCGATAACCGAGAACGAGAAGAATCAAGAACGAGATGAGCGAAGAAGTAAAAACAGAAACAGAAGCCGGTTTGCGCAAGCAACGTGTCGGCATTGTGCGCTCCACGGGTATGGATAAGACCATCGTGGTGGAATACACCAACCGCGTACCACACCCCCAATTTAAGAAAATCGTGAAGCGCTCGAAGAAGTTCTACGCTCACGACGAAAAGGAAGAAGCAGCAGTCGGTGACAAGGTGCGCATTGAAGAATGCCGTCCTCTCTCCAAGAAGAAGTGCTGGAAGCTAGTGGATATTTTGACTCACTAATTTTCCGCCGAACAAATTCAAGTAACCAATTTATACCGAAAGGAACGAAGCGATGATTCAAATGGAATCCAAATTCGAGATTGCCGATAACACCGGTGCTCGTCAGGCAAAAATGATTGGAGTTTTGGGCAAGCGCTCACGCTCCGCAGATGTAGGTGACATCATCACCGCTCACGTCCGTGAGGCGATCCCGACCGCATCGGTCAAGAAGGGGACAGTTGTTCAGTGCGTGATTGTGCGCACCGCAGCCCCCATCCGTCGCCCCGATGGCTCGATTCTCCGCTTTGATGGCAATGCGGCGGTCATCATCGACAAGGACGGTAACCCCAAGGGCACTCGCATCTTCGGTCCAGTGGCCCGTGAGTTGCGCGAGAAGAACTTCATGAAGATTGTTTCCCTCGCTCCCGAGGTCCTCTAACCCAAAACCAGAATTTACGAGATGCGTACTAAAACACACGTCAAGGCAGGGGACCAAGTCACCGTCATTGCAGGCAACCATAAGGGCAAGTCCGGCAAGGTGATCTCCGTCGATGCCAAAAAAGAACAAGTGGTCGTCGAAGGCGTCCGCTTGATGAAAAAGGCGACTCGTCCCTCCGAGGAGAAGCCCGAAGGCGGAATCATCGAAAAAGATGGTCCGATTCATCTTTCCAATGTCAAGAAAGTGGGCTAACCCCCGCTTCCCGCAGATTCAATTCTGCAACCCGAGCGCTTAAGCGAAACCAGCTGACCCGCGATTATGAAAAACGAAACTAAAGAGAAATACGTCAGCCAGGCGGCTCCTCAATTGAAGGAGAAGTTTGGTCTCAAGAATCCCAATGAGGTTCCGACTATCGAGAAGATTGTCCTGAACACCCACATTGGAAAATACATTAACGACCGCAAGGTGGCCGTTGAAGATGCCGTGGAAGACCTCGGTAAAATTACTGGTCAGAAGCCGAGCGTGGTTTTTGCTCGTAAGAGTGTGGCCAACTTCAAGGTCCGCGAAGGGGAGGCCGTCGGTGCACGTGTCACCCTGCGTGGCGAGCGCATGTGGGAATTCCTTGACCGCTTCATCAACATCACCGCTCCCAACGTGCGTGACTTCCGCGGTTTCCCATTCAAGAGCTTTGATGGTCGTGGTAATTACGCGATGGGCATCACTGACCAATCCATTTTTCCGGAAATCGAGCTCGACCAAGTCAAGCGCCAGTTGGGCTTCGACCTCATTGTGGTCACTACCACCAACAGTGACGAACAAGCCAAGTTCTTGCTCGAACAGTTGAACTTCCCATTCCGCAAGCCCGCTGAGAAATCCGCAGCCTAACCTTACAACAATTTAACAGGATAATATTATGGGAGTCATTAGTGATCCAATTTCTGATTTTTTGATTCGTCTCAAGAACGCTTCTCGCGCTCAAAATGACGAGTTCACCGCCCCTTCATCCAAGATGAAAATCGAGCTTGCTCGTATTCTGAAGGAAGAGGGATACATCTGGAACTACGAGGTCGATGAGACCACCAAGTTCCCAACCCTGAAAGTGACCACCAAGTTCGTGGATGGCACTCCAGCGTTGACCGACCTCAAGCGTGTCTCGCGTCCAGGTCGTCGTCACTATGTCGGTGCGGGCGAAGTGCCCCGCGTGTTGAATGGCCTTGGCATCTCCATCCTCTCCACCCCTCGTGGTGTGATGACTGGAACACAGGCGAAGCGTGAGAACGTGGGCGGCGAATTGCTGGCCAATGTTTGGTAACCCTAGACTGAAAGAACTAAAAAGATGTCACGAGTAGGAAACAAACCTATCGCCCTTCCCGACAAGGTGAAGATCGCCAATGACGGCCCTAACATCACTGTTGAAGGCCCCAAGGGTAAGCTCGAGTGGACTCTGCCAGATGGTATTGAGATGACTCAGGAAGACGGTGAATTGACCGTTACCCGCGCCAACGACAAGCGTGAGAAGCGTGCCCTTCACGGCACTTCTCGCAGCCTCGTTCAGAACATGATTATCGGTGTCTCCGAAGGCTTCGTTAAGGAACTTGAGATTCAAGGTGTCGGTCTTCGTGCCGCGCTCAAGGGCAAGGACCTCGACCTCAGTCTCGGTAAGTCTCACCCTATTTTACACCCTATCCCTGAAGGATTGACCGTTACTGTTGCGGAGAATACCAAAATCAAGGTTGAGGGAATCGACAAGCAACTCGTTGGACAGTTCGCCGCCGAAGTGCGCCGTTTCTATCCACCAGAGCCCTATAAAGGAAAAGGTGTCCGCTATGTGGGCGAATATGTGCGCCGTAAGGCCGGTAAGTCCGTGAGCAAGTAAGGAACCAAGAAGATGAGTATTTTAAATCGAAAGAAAACACGCCAGCGCGTCCATAAGCGGATTCGTAAGAAGGTGATTGGAACTCCTGAGCGTCCTCGTTTGGCCGTTCATTGCTCGAACAAGAACGTCTACGTGCAGCTCATTGATGATGCTGCGGGCAAGACTCTCTGTCAGGCCTCAACTCTCGACAAAGAAGTAGAAGCTAAGACCGCGAGTAAGGAAGCAGCCGAGAAGGTTGGCAAGTTGATTGCCGAACGCGCTCAAGCCGCTAATGTCTCCGCAGTGGTCTTCGACCGTGGTGGTCACTTGTTCCATGGCAAAATCAAAACTTTGGCCGACGCCGCCCGCGAAGGGGGATTGAAATTTTAATTGAAGAACGATGTCAGAAGATAACGACAAAAAGCCTGAAGAGGCCAAGACTCCCGCACCCGAGGCCAAGCCAGAAGCCGCAGCAACAGAAACACCTGCTGCAGCTCCCGCTGCCAAAGCTGACGAGGCCGCACCCGCTGCAGCCGCCGAAACTCCAGCTGCTCCTCGTGGGGATCGCCGCAATCCTGCTAATCGTGACAACAACCGTGGTCCTGGTGGTCCCGGTGGCAATCGCGGTGGAGGCCCTGGTGGCAACCGCGGAGGCTTTGGTGGCCGTCGTGATGGAGGCCGCGGCCGCCGTGACGAAGAGGAAGATGATGGCTTGACCGAGAAGGTCGTCTTCATCAACCGCTGTTCCAAGGTTGTGAAGGGTGGACGTCGCTTCAGTTTCTCTGCCCTCGTGGTAGCCGGAGACATGAATGGCAAAGTCGGCTTCGGATTCGGTAAAGCGAACGAGGTGGCCGAGTGCATCAAAAAGGCGAGCGAAATTGCCAAGAAGAATCTTGAGCCTATGAAGCTAGACGGAGGAACCATTCCTCACGAAGTGCAAGCCGCTCACGGTGGTGGCATCGTGCTTCTCAAGCCTGCTTCACCCGGAACCGGCGTTATCGCTGGTGGTGGGGTCCGTGCCGTTTGCGAAGCGGTCGGCATCAAAGACGTCTTGGGCAAGTCCCTGGGCTCCAACAATCACGCCAACGTGGTCAAAGCCACTCTCAAGGCTCTCTCCGAACTCCGCAACCGCGACGAGATTTACGCTCTTCGTGGTAAGAAGAAGAGCAAGGCCATTTAAACCCATCTAGAAAGCTATTAGCATGAATTTGCACGATTTATCACCAAACCCAGGTTCCAAGCACCGCACTAAGCGCCTTGGTAAGGGCGAAAGCTCCGGTCTCGGAAAAACCTCCGGTAAAGGACACAAAGGGCAAAAGTCCCGTTCCGGCGGGGGAGTCCGTGTCGGATTCGAAGGCGGTCAGATGCCTTTGAACCGTCGTTTGCCCAAGCGCGGTTTCAACAACTTCACTTTCGCGGATAAAATCGCGGTCGTGAATCTGGCGCGCATTGAGGAGAAGTTCGAAGACGGCGAGACCGTCAACGAAGAGTCTCTTCGCGAACGGAACCTCATGAAGGGTGTCTATGATGCTGTCAAGGTTCTCGGCCAAGGCGACCTCACCAAGAAGCTGACCTTCAAAGTCAATTACGTGAGCAAATCTGCTCAGGAAAAGATTGAGAAGGCAGGCGGCTCGGTTGACCTCGGATAGATTTTCCGTTTTTTTACTCCCAAGTTGCGCTTCGGATCCGTCCGAAGCCCTTGGGATTTTTCCATAGATATTCCACTCACTTTTCTGACACTCAATGATTTCGGCTTTTGCTAACACGTGGCGGGTTCCCGAATTGCGGGACCGCATTATCTTTACCCTAGTGATGATTGTGATCGTCCGCTTGGGGGTAAACATTTCTCTTCCTGGTGTGGACTCCACGGTCATCAAGGAGTGGTTGGAAATTCGCTCGAATGAAGAGGGGTCTTCCGCAGGTGCCCACCTCGGAGCTCTCCTGAACGTGTTCTCTGGAGGTGCTCTCCAAAATGCCGCTCTTTTTGCCCTCGGTATCATGCCTTACATCTCGGCATCGATCATGATGCAGCTGATGTCAGCGGTCGTTCCCAAGCTTGCCAAGCTCAAGCGTGAGGAGGGCGGTCAGCAAAAGATCAACCAATACACGCGCATTATGACCATCGTGATTGCAGCCGTGCAAGGCTTCCTCTTGGCCAAGTCTCTCGAGAATCCCGCCTCCATCATCTACATGGATGGCATCGAGAAGGTCGGTCGCGACCTCGTGCCTGATTGGGGATGGGGTTTTGTCTGCATGGCGGTTTTGACGATTGTGGCTGGAACCATGTTCCTGATGTGGATCGGTGACCAAATTACTGAGCGAGGTATTGGTAACGGAATTTCCCTCATCATCTCTGTCAATATCATCGCAGCTCTTCCTGGTGGCTTGACCCAAGCTTGGCAAACTTTCATTGGAACCGACGGCGACTCCAGTCCCTTCCAAGCCATGACCCTCGTGGGTCTCGTGGCCTTCCTCTTATTTATTACCGCAGCCATCATTGCGATCACGCAGGCGCAACGGCGAATTGCGGTCCAGTATGCGAAGCGGGCGAGCAATCGGAGCGCCAAGCAGATGACTGGCCACACCCAGTATTTGCCTCTCAAGGTGAACTACGCAGGCGTTATGCCCATCATCTTCGCGAGTGCAGTCTTGAACTTGCCTCTTCTTTTACTGAGCCAAATGTTCCCCGACGCAGCTTGGGTGGCAGACTTCCAGCAGTGGTTCAATCCGGCCGCATGGCCTTACTATATCATCGCTGGTCTCATGATTTTCTTCTTCAGTTACTTCTGGGTCGCGACCATGTTCCAACCTAGCGAGATTTCTGAAAACTTGAAAAAAGGAGGCGGATACATTCCTGGAGTGCGTCCCGGCAAACCCACTGCCGACTTCCTCGACTTCACAATGACCCGCCTCACCTTCGCAGGTGCCATCTTCCTTACGATTATCTTTATTCTCCCGGCTCTCGTGACTCAAATTTTCAAGTTGCCCGGGCTTGTTTCGCAGTTCTTTGGAGGAACGAGTCTTCTGATTCTAGTAGGTGTCCTCTTGGATATGATGCGCCAGATTGAGACCCATCTTCTGCAACGTAACTACGATGGCTTCCTGCGCAAAGGTAAGCTCAAGGGGCGTATCGAACGTCGCCAAGCGACCGGGAATTCTGCTTCCAGCGGACTCATTGTGTGGTTGTTGGTCTTCGTCTCAGTGATGATTGTTCTCGCGATTGCCGCATGGATCGCCAAATAGAGCGGAGCAATGAGCAAGACGTGCTGCTTTGCCATGCTGGGTCCACCTGCATCTGGCAAAGGGACACAGGGAAGACTTTTGGCCGAGAAGCTGGGAATCAATTACCTCAGCACCGGAGCCCGACTTCGTCGCGAAATTGAGGAAGGCTCTTCCTTGGGAAAGCAGGCCAAAGGCTACCTCGACGCTAACCAATACATTCCCGACGAACTCGCAGTGGAAATGGTCGAGGCTTGGGTTCTTCGGCAGGAGCGGGGATGGATGCTCGACGGCTTTCCGCGCAGTGTGCCGCAGGCGGAAGCGCTCCTTGAGTTTGCCCCTGGGCCCTTTCGGGTCATTCATCTCGAGGTCCCCGTTGGCGAGCTCCGCAAGAGGGTGACCACTCGGCGGGAGTGTCCTGACTGCGGCACCACCACCACTAGCGACCACCAGACCTGTCCCAAGTGTGGGAGTGCCGAACTCGAAGCTCGCGCCGATGACTCCAGCGAAGGTTTCGAAAAAAGACTCTCCGCTTATCAGGAACTTACTTTGCCTGCTCTTGAACTCCTCACGAACCGCATCGAGGTTATCACTATCGACGGTAGCGGGTCGCGAGAAGAAGTGGCAGCTGCAATCCAAACCCAACTCACCTAAATGGCTAAAAAGAAAAAGAACCGTATTCCCATCAAGACTGCTGAAGAAATCGATTTGATGAGAGCTGCGGGCAAAACTGCCTCCGAAATTTTGCAAGCGACAGCTGCCTTTATTGAAGCCGGTAAGACCACCCGCGAGATTGACGAGTTCGCCGCCCGTGAGATTGCTAAGCATGGCTGCACCAGTGCTTTTCTCAATTATCGTGGCTTCCCGGGCAACGTCTGCGTGGGTCTCAATGAATGTGTGGTCCACGGAATCGGGGACGAGCAAGAAGTGAAGGATGGCGATATCGTCAAGATTGACGTGGGCATCTTCAAAGACGGCTGGGTAGGCGACAATGCCACGACGGTTCCCGTAGGAAAAGTTGACGAGGCCACCAAGACTCTTCTCGCCGCCACCGAACAATCGCTTTTCAATGCCATTGAGTATGCCGTTGAAGGCAATCGTCTTTGGGACTTATGCGGAAGCGTGAACACCTATGTCCGCAAATACAAATTCACGGTCGTTCGCGATCTGGTCGGTCATGGCGTCGGAAAGGATCTCCATGAAGAGCCGCAGGTTCCCAACTACCGACCGCTAGGAAAACGCTCGCCAGTGTTAAAGGCGGGGATGATTCTGGCTATCGAGCCGATGGTGAACGCCGGCACCTCGCATGTGCAAACTCTTGCCGATGGGTGGACAATGGTGACGGATGATGGCGCGAATTCTGCGCACTTTGAACACACCGTTCTTGTCGGAAAAGAAGCCCCCGAGATTCTCACTTGGCGCCCGCGGACAGCTCTTCCCGAGCAACTGGGCATTGCCGAGCTAGTTCATTAATCGGTTTCTAGCACAGGCCATTTTTCTGGCCGCTTCTGTTGTCCTCCCAGGCGAGTAGTAGCACGGGTGAGCGTATGTTCGCGCGTGGATCTATTTTTTGGAAAATCTCTCTCTTTTTAGAATTGGCGAGAAGGGCATGAGGCGGGCAGGATGAGGAACTATGAAAAATGCTGGAACTGTTCTTGCCGTCGTTTTTGCTGCTCTCACTGGATTGGGTGGTTACCTAGTGGGCAAGGGGAGCTCACGAGATGGAGTCGATGCCGAGAGCGAGATTGCGGGTAGTAAGTCAGAAGTCGCCGAGTCTGCCGCGACAAAGGCGGTCGCTCGCGGTGGTGATGTTCAACCCAATCTTCGCGGGTATGAGCTTTCCCAGAATCCCAGTATGGGGTTGGAAACGCTCTTAGAAGAGCTTCGTCAATCGCCGATGGCGCAAATGGACTTCGAAGCTTTGTTTGGGATATGGGATATGATCCAGTATTTGGACGGCTATGAGTTGCAGGCCTTGATGGCCGAATTAGAGGAGATGGGTGGGGGGCAGGAGATGATGGCTGTCCGCATGATGCTCCTCAATCGTTGGGCAGCCAAAGATGGTCCCGCCGCGATGGAAAGCGTCTTTGAGGGCGAGAAGGGTATGATGCAAGTGGTCGGTGCAATGGGCGCAATGATGGGTTGGATGCGCTCCGACCCCGAGCAGGCTTATAGCTGGTTCCAAGAAAACGGGGATCGACTCGGTGGGGGGGCGATGGGGATGGGGAAAGAGCAAATCGAAGCCATGTACTTTGCCAACAAAGCCAAGAAAGACTTTGACGGCACGATGGCTGAACTGGATGGCATGGACTCCAAAATTCAAAAAGCAGTTATCCAGCAACTCTCTCAAACCGCAGTCATGGATGAGGACAAGCGCAACGAGCTTCTCGATTATTTGAAAGCTAAGGAGGATAAGAGCCTCCTTACAGAGGCGCGCACGAACATCGTCAATCAGATGGCCTGGCACGATCCCCAGGGGGCTATCGCCTTTATTGAAAGCGAGCAAACCGACCCTGAAACTAAGCAAAGCCTTCTTGATAACGCCACTCGCATGTGGTCCCACTCGGACCCCAAAGGTGCAGTCGAATATTTTGGTGAGGAATTCCGGGGGCAGGAAGATGCCGGGGAAAAAATCGCTGAGAGCTTCGGCAACTGGGCGGCACAGGATGAAGCGGGAGCAGCAGCATGGCTCTCCGAACAACCCGATGAATTTAAGACCGATTCCGTCTTCCTGCGTGCTGGACAGAGTTTGTTAAACAGTAGTGAGTATGAACGCTCGGCGGAATGGTATGGGCAGATTCTTGACGAAGACCAGCGTAAGACAAACTTTCAAATACTCTACAATCGATGGGGCGGTAGCGACCAAGAGGCAGCCGATGCTTGGAAGTCAGAACTTCCTCCAGAAGACTTGGCTTTGTTTGAAGCTCCCTCGGCCGAAGAACAATTCGAAGCACCAGTGGAAGAAGAGAATTAGGCGTGGGGCGTCGCTTGCGATTTTTGAGGGAGGAGATTCTTCGTCTGGAGCTTTTTCCAAAATCCAAAAAAACCGGCGGTGGCCAAGGTTCTCAGTGCCACATCTTCCTCGCGGTCCAGCCAATGCCAACGTGTATCAAGTTCAGGTAGTTCTTCCCGTAAATGGTCAAACGTGCTTGCGAGTGGTCCCACCTCGGGGCGTAGGCTAAGGACCTGCTCAAACTGGCCTGCCTCTCGTGCGAGTTGGGCATTAAGTGTTGAGACGTTTTCTCGCACACGAGCTTTGGGGAAGGCTTGTTGGGTTCGTGCCAGAGTGTCTTGTAAGGCCCTCTCGAGCCATTGCTGCTTGTGAGAGGAGTCTTTTCGCTCTTGCCACGAATCCCGATTGGCAACCACCCAAATGTCGCTTATCTGAAATTGGGTTATCGGACTTGTTTCTGGTGAAAGGTCTTCTTCGTGGATGAGAAGCAAGCTCTCGACAGTTGAGTCCGGTTCACTTTGTTTGAGTTGCGTGCGAGAGAGAGGTGGCTTCGCTACAGACTCTGCAATTTTTCGTGGCTGAGGATTTTCGAGAAGCTCAAGACCTTGGTGATGCTCGGCAAGAAGTGCCGCCGGCAAATACTTTTCAAGATTAGATCGTCTCGGTAAATAGGTCTTTCCGGCAGTCTGCAGACCAGCTACCCAGCGCCAAGAGAGCGTGTTGGAGGCAGGATCGGCATCGAGGAGGTTGCGATAGAAAAAATCAGCACCCAGTTGCCAAGGCAGTCCCTCCAAGTGAATCCACCAACCTGCCCACCACATGCGCGCATGATTATGAAGGTAGCCAGTCTCTGTGAGCTCGCGGGTGAACAAGTCCATGATGGCGAGCCCTGAATCTCCCGCGCAAACTTGCTGCAGTCGTTCTTTAGTTTTGGAAGAGAGGTCGCTTTCAAGTGCTGCAAGTTCGGTCGTGTAGTCGTCCCAAACTTGTGGCCTCAGCGAGAGCCAAGACTTCCAATAGCGACGCCAGTAGATTTCTTGCGTAAACTTCTCCACCGTGCTGGGTGCATAGCGGGCGAGCGGTGCTGCCGCGGCTTCTTCTTCGGTAAGGAGACGGTGTCGAATCGCAGGCGAGAGTCGCGACACATTCTCGTGCCGATAGGGAAACACGTGGTTGCGCTCGCGGGAGTATTTTCCAGAAGCTGGAATAAAATCTTGAAGACGGGCGAGCGCTTCGGCACGGGTGGCGGCAAACATGGCGCAAGATGCCGTTGAACTGCTCAGGCGCAAGTGAGAACAGAATTGCATCTCGGTCTTTCTTACCTCATGGAAGGGCATGTTCGTTGACCGCATTCGCATTTTTTGCAAAGCAGGAGACGGCGGAAATGGAGCCGTCTCCTTTCGTCGTGAAAAATTCGTCCCCGAGGGAGGGCCGGATGGCGGTGATGGGGCCGACGGTGGTGAGGTGGTGCTGGAGGTCAGTGAGCATGTTGATAATCTCAAGGCCTTTTCCTACAATCCCAAGCTCATTGCCCAAGATGGACAGGCTGGACAGAAGTATAAGAAGTCGGGCAAACGAGGGCGACCAGCTGTGGGCAAGGTGCCTCCCGGAACGGTTGTCTATCGCACCGATGCCAAGACGGTTAAGGAGGCTCTCGAGATGGAGCATGGGGAGGGAATTGATGCCGAGCCAATCGCTGACTTGACCCAAGCTGGCGACCGGGTCGTGCTCTGCAAACCGGGTCACGGCGGGCGCGGAAACTGGCACTTTCGGAGTGCGACCAATCAAGCTCCTGAAGAAAGGGAGATGGGAACCGAAGGCGAGCAGGGGGTCTACTTTCTAGAACTGCGCCGCATTGCCGATGTCGGTTTGGTGGGTTTTCCCAATGCCGGAAAATCGACCTTGGTTGGCGCACTCTCAGCAAACAAGCCGAAGATTGGTTCCTATCCTTTCACGACTTTGACTCCCTCGGTGGGGGTTATCGAATTCCCCGGTTTCAAGCGTTGCACCATTGCTGACATCCCGGGTTTGATTGAAGGAGCCCACGATAATCGGGGCTTGGGACACGAGTTTTTACGCCACATCACACGGTGTCACCTGCTCTTGTTCGTGGTTGATATGTCCGGGCTGGAGGGCCGTGATCCAATTGAAGATTTGCAGATTCTGCGAACGGAAATTAAAGAATACGACGAAGAGTTGGCAAAGTTCCCGTGGAAAATTTTGGCAAACAAAATGGATTTGCCAGAGTCCGCCCAGAATCTTGAGTATCTCAAGCAGCGCTTCCCGAAGATTGAAATCCTTCCCATTTCTGCGAAAGAAGAAGAAGGCTTGGAGGAGCTGAAGAAGAGGCTTTGCGAAGAGGTAGGGCAGCAACCTCGCGACGTTGTCAAAAAGAAGGACGAAGACGAAAAAGAGTCATGACGACGGTGTTTGTCTATGGCGCCTTGCGAAAGGGCGCTTTGCATGCTTGGCGTATGAAGAAGGCGAACTTTGTGGGAGAAGCTTCGGTCCGGGGGACGCTCGCTCGGATTGATTGGTACCCAGGCTTGGTCCTCGCAGGGGATACTCTGGTTAAAGGCGAAGTCTACGAAGTGGATGAGAAGACTCTGCAAGAGCTCGACGAGTTCGAAGGCATTGGTATCGAAGACACGCGCAATGATGAATATAAGCGGGTGCGTGCTACCGTGAAGTTAAACGACGGAGGAGAAATCGAATGCTCGATTTACGAATGGCAGCTGGGGGTTGCCAACTATGAGGTGGTGGCGAACGGCGATTGGCTCACTGTGAATGTGAAGCGCTAACCTCGTCCTTTGACAAAGCCGGGGGACTTACCAAGCATCGATCCCCCCCGCCAGATTAGCGAGGTCGGAGTAGCCCTGTTCGGCCAAGAATAAGCAGGCATTGGCAGAGCGGACCCCGGATTTGCAATGAATGACGATGGGCTTGTCATTCGGGATTTCGCCCAGACGCCTAGGAAGCTCTTGCAAAGGGATAAAGTGTGACCCCTCAATGTTACGAGCTTGGTATTCCTCAGGAGTGCGAACATCTAAAAGCATTCCGTCCCAACCCTTTGCCAAAAGGTCGCGGAATTCGTCGGTCGAGAGTTCAGTGTAAGGCGCGTTCACAGGACAGCTATGACCTTCGTAGCGGAGGGTTTCAAGGCTAGGCTTGTCCCCACAGAGAATACAGTCGGGATTTTTTCGAAGTTTGATCGTTCGAAAAGTTGTGCGCAGGGCATCGTAGCAAATCAGCTTGCCTAATGGAGGCTCACCAATTGACAGCAAAGTCTTGAGGGCTTCCATCGCTTGCAGAGAACCGATGATGCCCGGGAGCGCTCCCAGAACGCCAGCTTCCGCGCAGTTGGGGACCGCATCAGCAGCGGGAGCGTCGGGGAGTAAGCAACGGTAACAAGGACCGTCTCGATGGGGGTGAAACACGGTTACCTGGCCGTCGAACTGAAAGATGGACCCATAGATGAGCGGCTTTTTTAAAAAGAAGGCACAATCGTTCGAAAGATAGCGGGTGGGGAAATTGTCCGAGCCGTCTACGATGAGGTCGTAGTCCTTGGCAAGGTCGATGGCGTTCGCAACCGAGAAGCGCACGCGGTGTTCCTCAATGATAAGTTCGGGATTGAGTTCTAGCAGCCGAGAGCAGGCGCTTTCTGTTTTTGGGCTTCCGACTTGTTCGTCTTTGAAAAGGATTTGGCGCTGAAGGTTTGAATGTTCGACATGGTCTGGATCCACGAGCCCGATTTTTCCCACTCCCGCCGCAGCAAGATAGAGTGCGGCCGGCGAACCAAGGCCACCACAACCGATAATGAGCACGGAAGAGGCAATGAGCTTTTCCTGACCGGCTTCGCCCACCTGCGGCAGGAGGGTGTGACGAAGGTAGCGTTGTTTTTGGTTCGAAGTCATAGCTGATGCAGGCGGCCTCCTGCGCTTCAGGAGTCAGGGGAGAAGCTGCTTGTATTTGGAAGCGGCGGCAAGAGAAGTTGAATCCCCCTTTTCCTCGTAGACTTCGATTGCTCGTTGGAGAGCAGTAGGTTTAGTGCTGTCTGTCCCGATGATTTCTGCCACCACCACGTAATGGCTCAGGGCTCCATCAAGGTCTTTCTGACGACGGGCGATGTCGCCCAAGGTGAGGCGGAGTTCGGCGTTCAGGTCGCCTTGTGGCTTGAGCTCCAAGGCTTGCTTGGCAATTTCGGCGGCGGGAGCGTATTGCCGTAATCCAAGAAGGGCCTTAGCCTTGCGATGGAGAAGGACCGCTCGCAAATAACGGCTTTCCTCGCGAGGAAGGAGAATGTCGCAGGCTTGCAGCGTCTCTTTATGATAGCCCAATACCTCTGCGCTTTGAGCATAGGCTTTCCAGACGGCGGTCTTTGTGTCTTCTGGTTTGTTTGGGGTTACTGCTTTGGTGAGGTATTTCCATGCCTGAGCATAACCTCCTTCAGCGGCAAACTTTGCTCCTAGCCAAGCGTAGACCGGGCGGGGAAGTCCTGAATCTGGAAATTCCTTCATCAGTCGGTCCAGCTCGGGTTGCAAGGCTGCTTGGTCCTGCCGGGCGAAGTGGATGAGCGCGAGATGAATAGTGGTGTCCCTCCCCAGACCCTTGGGGTTCAGCTCGCGGGCTCGCAAAAACGCAGGGAGGGCGAGTTCGGGTTGTTCCAGTTTGAAGTGAGACCAGCCTAAGATGAACTGCGAAGCGGCTGCATCCCGGGTGGACCGTTTAGGAAACTCCTCAAGAAGACGGCGGTGGGTAGAGATGAGCTGGGGGAAGTTCTCTTTTTTGCGATAAAGCTCCGCCATTCCCGAGAGAGCCTGCAGACGGAAGTCAGGTTCACTGGTTCGAGTGAGAAGTTCCTCATAGTCTGCTAGGGCCGCTTCTTCGGCACCCAAGGTCAAATTGATGGCTCCTCGATGAGCCAAGGCACGGACGGCATTCTTGTCATCGGGGTGCTTGTTGAGAAAGACATCAAAGGAATCGCGAGCTCCTTTCTGGTTGCCGGATTTCAAACGTGAGTAGGCAAGACGATAACGGACTCTAGGAATATTGGCGGGGTCGATTCGACTGAGATTGATGGCCCCATACTCGCGAGCGGCTTCGCGGAATTTTTTGGCCGAAGAGTACTTTTCCGCCAGCATGAGGTGCACATTGTCAACTCGAGGGTCTTCGTTGTGGTCCTTCTCGTAGCGCTTCAGGAAGTCTTGTCCGGACCTGAAGAAGCTGCTCTGACCTTGCTTGTATTCCCGGGTAAGAACCGCGTAAGCGGCATCAAAGGCTTGGTTCTTGTTGGTGGAGACCTTGGCCAGTCGTTCGTAGAGACGATTGGCTTGTTCGCCATTACCCAATTGACGAAAAGCCTCGGCAGCCATCGCGATTCGCTGCGCATCTTGGTCCTTGGGGAGCTTGTATTTGCCTCGCTCATAGAGAGCGATGATTTGGGGGTAGTCCTGAGCGTCGTAGGCTTGCGACATCAGCGTGAGTTGGGCTTTGCCGTGCCACTCGGCAAGCTGAGAGGTTGCGAGTATACTTTCAAACCACTCGGTTGCTTCCGCAGTTTTACCGAGTTCACGCGCGAGTAGGGCGGATTGGAGAATGGCCTCTGACGCGACTTTGGCGTCGGTGGATTTAGCGAGAATCTGATAGTTGGCGTAGGCCCGACTTTTCTCGCCTGTCTTGGCGTAGATGGAAGCGATGGCGATGCGCGCTTTCTCCTGATATGGAGAACCAGTATCGAAGACGACCGCGCGCAAAGCTGTCTTGAGGTCATCGGTTCGGTCCAAATGTTGGAGACAAAGCGCTCGCTGGAAGAGCGCGATATGGCGGGTCTTCGGTTCTGAAGCGACCTTGGCGAGGCGAGCGAAAAGAGGTTCCGCTTGCTCGTATTTCTTATTTTTATAGTAGGTGTTGGCAACCTGCTGGGCGGCAGCTTCGACGAGAGGACCACTGGCACCAGAATTGGCGAGAGCGGTATAGACGGAGAGTGCTTGGTCTTGATTACCGAGTTTCTCGTAGCAGGAGGCGATGTAAAACTGGGCTTCGGTCGCGCGGGCATCGTTGGGAAAGGCTTGGCGAAAGCGCTCAAAGGTTCGGAGCGAACTCTCGTAGGCGATTTTTTTAGCTTCTGGTTTTTTGGCTTGTTTCGCTTCGGCATAAGCAAGCTGCGCGGCTTCGTAAAGGTCGCGAGCAGGGTCCGCCCGAAGGGGTGTAGGCTGCTCGTCAGGTGTCGCGGATTCTTGGGCCAAGAGAGGGCACAAGCTGATTGCAAAGCTGATTGCAAAGGTGATCGCGAGAGGTGCACGGAGGGCAACACCGAACGAGGAAGAGCGATAAGACAAGGCTTTCATGGTGAGCTAGCTGCCACCGCCAGCAACTTGCGTGGCGAAAGAAATATTCCACACTCCAGCCCGGGTGCAAACGTCCATCACCCGCACGACGTGCTGGAAGTCGGTATCGGCATCGCCACGCACGCGCACTGGCTGGTCGCGATCCACTCGGGTAATCGCAGAGAGCTTTTCGTAAAGGTCCTCGTCAGCAATGAGATCGCCATTGACGAATGTGGAGCCATCGGCGCGGACATTAATAATAATTTCCAAGTAAGAGCGGCTTTCGCGTTCTTTGCTATCGGTCGAAGATGGAACCGAAACTTTGAGGTCGAGCTCCGCTCGTGAGAACTGCCACGTGACGATGAAGAAGATGAGGAGCAGAAAGACAATGTCGATCATGGGTGCCAGCTGGAAGCTAGCAGGCTCGGGTTCTGGTCGTTTGAACTTCACAAAAATCCGGGAAAAAATTTACTGGCCCTGAGGCATTACCACGTCCTGTTGCGTATACATCTCGCTGGTAGGTGCCGGCGGCAGAGGAGCCTGTTGTGCAACCGTCCCAGTAGCGGGAGCGGCTTTGAGCTGAGAGGTCAAAAGGGAGATGATGTGGGTGGAAGCGGCCTCAAACTCGTGAATGAGTCGATTGACCCGGCCTTTGAAGTAGGAGTGAAACACCATCGCGGTGATGCCGATGACCAAACCACTAGCAGTGGTTACGAGAGCTTCCGAGACCCCCGAAGCAAGCTGCATTGGCAGATTGCCGGGGCTGCCTCCCTGCGAGATGAGCATAAAAGATTTAATCATCCCGATCACTGTTCCTAAGAGACCCAACATGGGAGCGATCGCTCCGATGTCACCCAACCAAGTGATGCGCTGAGCGAGAATTCCAGACTGACGCGAGCCTTCTGATTCGGCCACTTCCTTAATTTCGTGCGGAGAGGCATTGGGATTATCGGTCACAAATTGCAGAGTCTTGGAAGTTAGGCGGGCGACCATCTCGGAACGGCGATGGCTGTAGGATAACAAGCCCATGATATCACGCTTCCGCAGCATGGAATCGGCCGCATTCATAAAGCGATTGGTGACCACAGTACGGCGACGAATCGTGAGCACGTAGAGAATGATCAGAATAATGGCGACCAATGCCATAGCGGCGAGTGGAACCATCATAATCCCGCCTTTGTTCAGAATATCAATGAGTGGAACTTTGGGGAGGATTGTGCCTTCGGGAGTACTTTCAGTGGGCACGCCGCCAAGAGCACCGCCTTGTGCCAGTGCCAGTCCTCCCGAGAGGATGAGAAGCAGGGGAATTGATTTCATAAGGAATTCTGGCCAAAAGAGTAGCAACTCCCAGACCATCTGCAAGAGCGGGTCGTGCCGTGACACGGGCCCCGATTGCGTCATTTGTGACTGGAAAGCGCGCCTCGGTATTCAATTTGTCTGACGGGTGGCGGGACTGTGCTATCCTAACCCTGTAAGCAAAAATGGCGGTCGATTTGAAAGAACAGTTGCGCTCCGTGCCGCACAAGCCGGGGGTCTATCTGATGAAAGATAGATTGGGTTCGATCATCTATGTCGGAAAGGCACGGGACTTGAAGAAACGGCTCTCGAGCTACTTCATGCCCTCGAAGAAGATGCGGGCAGATTTGAAAACGCGGGCACTCATTGATTCCATTTGCGATTTCGAGATTCATGTCGTGCGCAACGAACCTGAGTCGCTTCTGTTAGAGGGAAAGTTAATCAAGCAATATCGTCCCCGCTACAACGTCGCCTTTCGAGATGACAAACGCTTCTTACTCGTGCGGATTGATTTGGATGAGCCGTGGCCAAAGTTTACCACGACCCGACTCAAGAAGGACGATAGCGCGCGCTACTTCGGGCCCTTCGCGCACTCGGGCGCCTTGCGCTCGACGCTGGCTTGGTTGCATCGCGAGTTTGGGCTCCGAAGCTGCCAACCCAAGCATCCGGGCGAGAAAGAGTATAAGCATTGCAATGCCGACGTGATTCGTAATTGCACCGCTCCATGTGTGGGCAAGATTGAGCGTGAGGACTACTTGAAGAGGGCCCAAGAAGCCTGCGAACTTTTGGAGGGTAAGGGGAGGCGGGAGCGCTTGCGGGGCTTGAAGACGGAGATGGAAGCCGCCGCCATGAGGATGGACTTTGAAAAGGCAGCCCGGTTGCGCGATATCATGCAGAACTTGGAGAAGACCTTAAGCCCGACCCGACAGTTCACACGTGGGCGAGGGGTGCCCACCACCGTCAAGCCCACCGAAGATTTGGAAGAACTGGGGAGGCTGATGAGTTTACCGGGGCCACCGGAAATTATGGAGTGTTTCGATATTTCGAACATTTCCGATACTCACATCGTGGCCAGCATGGTGCGATTTCGTGGGGGAGCGCCCGATAATCAGAACTATCGCCGATACCGCATCAAGACCGTGTCAGGGCAAGATGACTTTGCGAGTATGGCCGAAGTGGTAAGGCGGCGGTATGCGCGGATTTTGGCAGAAAACGGGGAAGCCAATCCCGAGGTGGCGGAGGCCAGTCAAGAGCGTCCCTTAGAGGCTTTGCGAAGATTGGCGAAGGAGGGGAGAAGCCCGATCACGATTCCTGATCTCGTCATTGTCGATGGAGGCAAAGGGCAACTTTCGGCCGCAGTTGCAGAACTCAAGCGTCTCGGGTTAGGTGAGCTGACAATTGTGGGCTTGGCTAAGCAACGGGAGGAGATTTTCTTCCCAGGCGAGAGCGATCCTCTTCTCCTTGATCACAACACAGGTGCTCTCAAACTCATGCAACGTATCCGGGATGAGGCCCATCGGTTTGCAAATGGGTATAACGAGTTGTTATTGCGCAAACGAATGAAGGAAAGTTTGCTCGACGACTGTCCGGGAGTGTCACCGAGACGGAAGGCAGCCTTGTTAAAAAAATTTGGCAGTGTGGCGCGTTTGCGAGAATCGACTGCCGAAGAGATTGCCACCTTGCCCGGAATATCTGAGAAGACTGCCGAGGGTATGTTAGAGTGGCTCGACAATGTCAATTAACTGCTAGCCGTTCTCTAAGTGGGCGGTGCCGGGCTTTGAATGAGCAAGCAACCTTCTAGGATGGGCTGGAGCACATGGATAAACGCTTGTGTTTCCACCTCCAAACGTTCGCCAAAACGGTCTTCTGCCTGACGGAGGACGAAGTCCAAGTCCGCACGCACCAGCGCATTCGAGCGTCCCCGGACAAGAGCCACGAGCAAGGTATGGGTGCCTTGCCGGATGATGGCCACTTGGTCCTCAGTGTAGTCGAAGGTCTTTCGAATTTGCCCTTGGTCGTCAGTGAGGTTGCGGACCAGCTTTTTAACCGTACTGAGCACCCGCTTTTCAGATGCATGACGGGCAGGATCGTGGGAAGCGAATGAGACCAGTGAGAAGTCCTCCTTACGCAGGAGAAAAGCCTCCTCGACTTGATAGCGACGCGTGGAACGAAAGACCACCTCATCGTAGCTCCGGCTCGTCATCAGGGCCTTGAGGCGCCAACCAAGGCGGTCCATCGTGCCGGTCGATCGGAATTGAACCGCGGCATCGATTTGCTCGGCAATAGCTCGCCGGACCGTGCTTCGCAGCATCGGTTCCAAATAGGTGTGGAGCCCTTTGTCAGGCGCATAGAGCACGCGCTCGAGTGAACTCTCGACCACGGGCTCAAAGGCGCGCCTGAGGTCTTCATCGGTTGCAGGCGGGGTGTCATCTTCCATGGCAGCGGAAACAGCGGAGGCGACCGTGTTGGGCATCGGCGCGGTGCGAACTGGTTTGGGGGGCTGGCTTGGAGGAGTTGAGGATTCGGGGGGTGTTGGGAGGGCTTCTTTGAGGGATGGCGATGCTGGAGGTTGCGCAGAAGGGGTCGTTTCCATCGGGAAAGAAGGAAACTTCTGTGGGATGGGAGGAGGCGAGGTGCCCGCATCCGTCTCATGCGGGGGAAGAGCCGCAAGGAGCTCACCCAGCGAAGGGAGGCGAGGAGGAGTTTCGAAAGCCTTGAGCTCAGGGAAAGGAGATTGAATGGTCATCGGAGAAGCGAGTCAGTTTTTCCGTTAGATTCAGTTAGAGGAGGTAGCCCTCGGGTGTCTCGAAATTGTTCTGGTCGTCCATGGCAGCGGAGGCCAGGCGAGCGAAACGGCTTGTGAGTTCTTTCTTATCCGCTTTGATATCGCGGATGCTCTGCAGGTCGCGGTCCATTTGGTTCTTCCACTGGAGAATCTCGTTCTGCAAGTGGTGCAGAATTTCTCTCGTGCGAGCATCAATGAGAGAGGTCATCTCGGCCGCCACTTTCTCCATCCGGTCACTGACGTGGCGCTCAATGGAGCCCTGTTCGGCAAGACCCATAGGAGTACCCGCGGTAGTTCCTTGGGACATCTTCTTGGCTAGCTGCGCGATCTGGTGCTGTCGGGCTGCGGACTCCTTCTGGATGCGCATTTTGAGGTCTTGAGTCTCGCGCAGAATACTCTGCTGAGTAGTGGCCATTCGCTGGTCGACTTCGGGCTCGCGGCGAAAGGAGGTTGTTGCGGTGGTCGTGGTCTCGAGCTCGGCGAGGCGGCGCTCTATGCGTCCCATCTCTCGTCCGACGAGGATTTCGCGGATGCGTTCGACTTGTTGGGAAGGGTTGAACTTGGTTTCGGGCATGGATGTTGTCTGGCAGTCTTCAATTTCCCGCAGCCAAAAAGGTGAACACGGCTTCACCGGAAAATCAGGGGAAGAAAATAGGGTGGCATCGTGTCATCAAGCCACGAAAAAACACCTCCTTCGTACTTCCGAATAATCGACGAACCTCGATTTTACGCCCTGTGTTCCCGTTAAATACGAGAGGCAACTTGAACATCAGGGCCCTTTGATAGCGTGGAACAGAAAAACAAGTTTGTTGACTAAGACGGTGATCGTGGCTGCCGCTGATTCAACCTCGCTAATTTTGACTTTTGGAGCTGTGGATGGAGAAGCCCAAGCGAGTCGATACCAATCCCACAAGCAAACACGACCGCAAGGCTTTCGAATGAGAACCTTGAGTAGACTCTCCTCGAATGGGAGGGAGCTGATTAGCTTGTTCTCAAAGGTGGGACTTTTAAGAAAAAGCGAGCGCAAGCCTAGAAACGTGCGTTAATCGAGCTCGGCAAGTCTGGCTTCGATCGCCTGTAGGCGAGTTTCGAGGGCCGCGTTCTTTGCCTTTTCGGCATCGAGTTCGGCTTTGAGTTCTTTTACAGCTCCGACTGCGAGAACGCCGAATTCCCCGTAGTTGATGGTGAGTTTGCCGTCTACTTCTTTGACTCGTTTTGGGAGGACTTCTTGCACCTCTTGCGCTAGAAATCCGATGCAAGGTCTTTTGCTTGGCGATGCGATGTAATTGTAACTGCTCGGTTTCAAGGCGACGACACTTTCGAGACAGTTTTCAAGTGGAGTAATGTTTTCTTTGAGACTCGCATCGCTCCAGGCCCGCCATCCATTGCTGTTGGGTTCGCAGACAGCGGAACCAGTTCCGTTGTAGAGCAAGAGGAGATCAGCATCGCCCGGGTCATCGGAGTCAATGTTGAAGTCCCAGCTGTGACTAAAACCGGGGGTCGAGGCATTGAGGCCGAGTAGGAAAGTGTTAGCAAAAGTCGTTTGACTTGCGTTGATTTCCAGCGCGCGGATATCTCCAGAGATATTGACGTTGGTTTTTCCGTTGATGGTCGAATTTCCGTTGATGGTCGAATTTCCGTTTGAGGTGAAGCCATCCAAGTTTGTGAAGCCATCGACGTCGAGATTTCCGCTTACATCCAACGTGGTGTTAACATTCACATCCGTTGAATTGACTTCGAAGAGGTCTGTTCCACTGGTATTTTCGACTTGGAAGAAGGTGCTGTCTCCAGAGGAGCCTCTGACGTTGAAAGTTGAACTCGTTTGAGTGGAATTGATACCAATCACATTGGCGCTGGTATCGACCATGAAGAGGCCACTATCGACGGTAAGGTCGTCGGGAATGGAGATGCTGGGGGTGGAAAGGGTGCCGGTGATGGTTCCGGCGGTGATGTTGCCATCGACGCTAAGGTCACCATCGACGCTAAGGTTGCCATTCATGATCGAAGGGCCTTGAGTGACAATTCCGCCAGCGCCAGACACGCTGAAGCGAGGAACAGGAATAGCGTTCGTGAAGTCCATAGAGTCTTCGTCGTAGATATTGAGTAGGCCGCGGTCCCCGGGGGAATAAAGAGCAATAGTATCCCCGTTTAGGAAAATGCCCGCACTTTCGCCGTCTTCAGCGACTGTTTCAATCAAGAGGCCATCAGCGCCATTGTCTGGGTCAGTAGGCGGGTTTTGAGTGGTGTCGGAAATGCTTGAGCCCAATTTAAAGTTCGAGTTCGCAGCAGGTCCCAAGGTTGGAACGTTTGAGATGCTGATCTTCCGGTTGGCGGCTCCGAGGGTAGCGGCATTAAGCGCTTCTGGTGCAGCAAGAACTTGTTGCCGGGGCAGGGGAAGGTCAGTTCCAACCTTGATTTCCAAAAAACGGGCGCCACCAGCGAAGGCCTGGTCGAGGTCGCGGTTCATCGAATCAGTGGCGCCGATAATGACGTTGAAGCGTCCGTCGATGAGGTCGGCGTTCGTCTCGAAATCACCCCAAAGTTTGGTTCCGGCTCCGGCTCCTTCTTGGTCCCATACTGAGAAAGTGAGCGTGGCCTGGACTCCTGCCAGCCCATCACCGTTGGCATCGGTGAGGCGACCTTGATAGTTCATTTGCGCGAATGCCGAACCTGCGGTCAAGGCAAAGGCTGTGAGAAGGCCGAGTGCGGCGCGAGATTTCATTTTCATGAGGATAGTAGGTGGTTGTTAGAGAGAGTTTAGTTGGATGGAAGAGCCACTTGAGGGCGGACATAGGCGGTGTGCTGCACAAGAATCTCGATATCGATAAGATCTTCGATTTTGAACTGGTTGGCGGCAATCGACAGCTCAAGGCGAGTCGTGGCAACGCTCAGTTCTTGAAAGTCTCTGATTTGAAATCCACTCGCATTGGTAATCGCAGTTTCGACCGCAGGAGTTTCAGCAGATTGGGTACTGAAAAGATACTCCAAGGAGGGAGCTTGCTGATTGTCGAAGGTCTCGAATTGTCGGGTTGCGGGGTCGGTATTTTGAAAGTAACGGAACGGGGCAATGAGGAATTCTCCCGGGAAGTTGGTCCGAGGTTGGGTGCCCCCGTTCTCACTATCCACGATAGAATTGTCGCTCGTATTTTGGGGGGTTCCCGTAGCGAGGTTGGAAGGGTAGGGTGGGATGCGGGTTCTAAAGAAAGTATTACCTGCATAGGTCATATCTCCATCGATACCGTTGTTTCCAGGGATTGAGGGAGCGAGATTCCCTTTGACCAGACTTCCTTCTTTAAAGACGAAATGCACCGCGAGATAGGTGATTTTGTCGCGATAGAGCCCTGATGTAATTGAGGTCAAATTCGTGGAGCCGGGAGGGGAGTAGGTATAGCGCGGACCAGCGAAAAGCTGACCAATCTCAAGCTGAGTGGTGTCGATAGGAATCGTGATCGGGCCATTGCTACCAAAGCTGTTTCCCGGAGCGGTTTGAAGTTCAGCTAAAATCTCCTGAAATTTGGAAACCTTGTCTATCGGGTTGCTAGAAGACCCCGACGAACGGATACCGTCGTCTAGAGGAAAAGCTCCAAATTCCTTATTAACGTCCTTTGGGTTCGGAGTGAGAACTCGATCTCGCAGGGAGACTGTCGCAAGATCGTCACGTCTGGTGCCGGGCTGCAGCTCCCGGTCATCGTTGAAGAACTCCATATTCTGGAAAATGCGTTCCAGTTCGAGGGCGTTACGGGATTTGAAGATGGAACCGATATCGAGAGATTCTCCAATTTGAGGATTTGCGTAGCTGAAGCGTTCCTGCCACTTATATTCAAGGGCCCGACAGGTCATGAAGAGCCAAAGTTGTGCTCTTCGAAAGGAAGCGTCGGCGATGAGAAGGGAAGCCTCGGCGCGTTGAAAATGAATGGGGTCCGCAAAGTAACTGCTCGCCAGGCTGGCGCGGGAATCTTCGAAGTTTTCTTCGATTCGTGCCACCTCCCGTAGCAGAGCGGCCTTATCTGCTTGCGCTTGCGCGAGGGCGTTGGAGTTGCTGTTAATCTGCAGTTGATTAGAAAGGACCTCGCGCTCGAGGGCACCGATGGCGAGAGCATTCTGTTGCACGGTCAGAGACTGGTCAGCCAGTGCTAGCTTGGTGTTGTATTGAATGGACGCGGCATCGAATTGGGATTCCAAGGCGGTCCTCGATGCGACCGCTGCTGCTTGTGCAATCCCGTTGGCGACCCCGGCTTTGGTGACCGCAGCTCCTTTGATGGCAGCAACCGGAGGCAACCCGTCGACTCCGGAGAGAGCGTTCACCGTATTCTGGGCGATGTGAGCGGCCTCTGAGATGGCGTTGGTGATGCCCAGGCCAATCCAAAGTCCGGTCGTCTTGTCGAAGTAGGCACTCTCGGCATCAAGAATGGAGTCTTTGATTCCCTCGGCGAGGGAGACGGCATTGTTGGCCGCGATGACGTCCTCATCTCCTTTGGCAACGATCTGTCCAAGGGTCGTGTTCTCGCCATTGAGGCGGTCAATAGTACGATTGATCGTCGCTAAGTCGCTCCCCTGAACCCCGGGTTTGGGAGTGCCTCCATCCCAATCGTTGTCGCCACCATTCCATTCGAAGCCCGTAATTTCTTCGAAACGATTGCGAAACTGAATTTCGAGGTCTAACAAATCGCCTGCGACATCACTGACTGAGGAACTAAAGGTGTTGAAGGCCTGAATGGCGCCGCCCCCACCGGTGGGTCGGTCAGGATCTCCCAGTTCATCCAGCGCCACGGCGAGTGCACCTACGGGAGTTCCGTTTTGTTGCACCCGATTGATTCGTTCGGCTAAGATATCGTAGCTATCCGAGCCGAGTTGACTTTGATTTTTTTGGACGAGAAGAATGAAGTTAGGGTCCAAGCCTAACATGTTTGTCGTCCCATTGATGAAGCTGCGCACACCGACGCAGTCGCTCAAAGCGGTTTTGAAAAGAGTGAAGGCAGCCCGCACTCCTGTGGCGTCCAATTTGACATCATCGAAGTCAGTATTAGGAAAGAGATTGAGTAATTGCTTATAGGTGTCGCTATCGGGACCTTGCACCTCCGCGAGAAGTTGGCGGGCCTCAGTGAGATCGCCGGCAGCTTGTCTCAAACCCAAGAGACGAGCCAAGTCGCACTTGTATTGGACAAGCTGTCCCAGAATGGTGATGAAGGTTTGAAAGTCCTTATAACCAGCAAAAACAATATCGTTGTCAGGATCAGGATCGATGATGGAATCGACGACACCTGCCTGGATGCTGGCGGTTCCACTGCCATTGTTTCCCGGCAAATTGGAGACGGTGAAGAGGGAAATCCCACCGACTTGCACCGCCTCTACCGCGGCTTTGATTTGAGTGATGGTGGTGGTGTTATGATCGATAGGAATCACCAGCGTAGACACTCCAAAGCTAGGGACAGTCGAGCCTTCCAGCATGACGACTCGGAAATTCTTAGGAGCGGGAGCGACTGCAGTGATAGTAAAGTCATTGTTTTCGCCGGGAAGTTCGAAGGTCGCGACAAAATCATCTGCGGTGGCGACTCGAGGGATAGTCGGGGAGTTGACGAGCTCGGTTGCGGTTTGACTGCGACCTGGCACGCGGCTGCGAAAGAGGAACTGACCGTAAGGGAAACCCTCGAAGGCGGGTGCGAAATCGCCAGGTTCAACGCCGCTCATTTCGAAACAAAGTAATTCCGAATACCAAGCAGCGGCCTGACCAACCACTTGGAGCATTTCCCGATAAATATTGATTTCATCGTCGATGATGAAGTTGCTTGGGGTTGAGTCCAAACCGAGCCGGATGATGGCGAGACGGGAGAGTCGTTTGTTTACAAACTGCATCTCGGCCGCCGCTAAATCGTAATAGATATCTAAGAGCGCGAGTTGAAGCTCGCGATTGAGGGGAGCAATGGCGAGAGCTTCCCGTAAAACCTCAATTTGGTCCCGAGCAAGTTGACGCTCGGCATCTCCAAACCAAGGATTGTTTTCGTCGGGGGTCTCACCAAAGAGATCGGCGAAGAGGCTGAGCACGATGGGATTCCCATCGGCGTCTTGACCGTCTTCGCCAAAGGCAAGCCACTTATAGCGGAAAGCACCACCTTCACTCAGTTCGTCCATCTCGGTTCTCGAAGCGGTGACCCCGGTGGGTGTTCGGTAACCGGGAGGATAGAGAACATCATAGACGCCGGTTCCGGCATCATTTCGCAGGATTTTTTCTGCAAAGCTGCGATTGGGTGCAAAATCCTGCAGATTAGCGAAAGGGTGGCCATATTGGGCTTCCGACAGGTAGAAGGTGGGGTGACTTTCCGAAAGGGGATTGTCGGGATCAGAATTTGAAGGGAGCCCACTGGTTCCTCTAGCAATGATGCCTTGGGAAATGGTGAGTCCTCCTGACTCGTTGACACCGCTGGCATTGCCGAATCGGGGCCGAAGCACGTTGTCCGGCACGGTAGCCAGACAGGGCCCAGCAGTGATTACTACGACCAATAAGCAGAGTGAAAAGCGCATTTGTTAGAGAAATAAAATTTTAAGGAAGGCGTGGGTCCAACGGATTGCTCAAATTAGGCGGGCTTTGTATTTCCCTAATCATGACCATGAGCCCAGAGGTTTGCCGAGTGAGATAGGTCTTGGAGGGGTCAACGGCACTGATCGTTTCTAAGGAATCACCGATATACTGCACCCCATCCTGAAACACATGGTCAGGATTGTTAGCTTCGCAGTTAAAAGTAATCACTCTGATAAGAGGTTCCTCTGTGACACGGGCACTGCTCCCATTGAAACCGCCAAAAGTAGAAACAGGGACCGGCAGTTCTTGGGAAACGAACGCAAATTGACTGGTGCTATCGAAAGTAAATGAAGCTGGCCATTCCTCTTGGGGTGAAGTGGGGACCAGACCAGTGGACTGGGAACTGGTGCCGCCATCGACGATAGGAAGACCGTCAGAAGATCCGGCCACCATGACAACTTCGGTAGTCGAGCCCTGTTTCAGAACTTTGAGCCGAAAATCGCGTTCGAAAATATCATCCTTCAGGGAAGCACTCCAAAAGGCATCGTTGTCACACAGACAAACAACATGAAGCGAACCTCCCGCAAGTCGATAGCCGCTTGAACTCGGCACGGAGTCCAGCGTGATGGCCAAAATTTTCTGTTCCTGCTGAACGATCATGTCGTCGACAACCGGGATGGAAAGTGTGGCCGTTGTTCCATTCACGGACACGGTGCCGCTAAGACTACCGTAATCGGCCGGCGTTGTTGCAGTGCTGCGGGAGTTGACTGAATAGGTAATTGTTCCGGAGTAAGGTTGGTCTAAGACCAACTCAATCTCGTGAGTAGAAGAGGAGCCCTCAACAAAGGAAGAGTTGGCTTCGGCAAACTGTACTGCCGGAACGCCTAAAAACACCGGAAAATCGGCGGGATTATTGATTTCGGTGCCGTTGGCGAATTCGACTCCGTCAGAAAATCCATCATTGTCGGTGTCGAAGTCGGTGGAGTCCGAGAAATTGGGACTGTTGGAATTGGTGGCGAAGTCATCTTCTAAAGTTGAAGGAAGCCCATCGCCGTCCGGATCGATGCCTGTGCCAAAAAACGAACCAATAACCCGGAAAAATTCTTGGTCGGCTGCATTGCGAGAGAGCGTGTAAGTGAAGACACCACCGCCCTGAGGGGCTAAGACTGCCGAATCATCGGTGCTCCAGTTGACAGCAAGAAGGCTGGGGTTACGTTCGATCTCAAACTGATTGTTGGGACCGTCTTCTTCAAAAGTGACCATTACCTGAGTAGCGGTAATGGAGACATCAGTGATCACAGGATCCGCCTCGACGAAAGCAGTCGTCAAGACAAAGGAGGCGAGTAAATAAGCCCCACGACCTACAGACAGGCTCCCACACCCATCTGGAATTTGTTGTTCCATATACTGACAACAACAATGGTGAGTTTAGAATGGCAAGACATTCTTGTGCTTACTCTCACTCGGACTCAAATAGTTCTCAGGGTTATCGCCTACAAGGTCAGGGTTTTAGCAATCTGATTGGTCAAATAAATGCTTAGGAAAAGGAGAGGCGCTTTTTTTCTATATCTTGAATAATTTGCAAATGGAGAAGCGGCTTTGTCGTTTGGTTGATGAAATCCTGGCCCAAAAAAAGAGCGTCCAGAAGAGGACGCTCTTTTTGAGAAAATATGATCGCAAAGGCCTCTAACCGCCCACCGCGAAGCGGGTGAAGCGGTTGATGGTGAGGGTGTCGCCAAGCTCCTTGCCCTTCGCCTCTACGAGTGCAGAGATGGTGGTGTCGGGGTCTTTGACGAAGCCTTGGTCCACGAGGCATTGCTCGCTGTAGAACTTACCAAGCTTGCCTTCCACGATTTTGTCGATGATTTCAGCAGGCTTGCCGCTGTTTTCCATCTGCTTGCGGAAGACTTCCTTCTCGGCATCGACCAACTCGGCAGGGATGTCGCTGCGGTTGAGACCAGCAGGGGCAGCCGCTGCGATGTGCAGGGTGATGTCCTTGACGAGGTCCTTGAAGCCTTCTTGGGAAGGGGTGTCTTCCTTCTCGCAGCCGACTTCTAAGAGGACGCCTACTTTCCCACCCATGTGGATGTAGGAAGCGATCGCACCAGCTCCGGAAACGTCGAAGCGGTCGAAGCGGGAGAACTGAAGGTTCTCACCAAGCTCGATGACCTTGGCCTTGACGGCGTCGGCAACAGTCATTTCTCCGACGGACACTTGCTCTGCCGAGGCGAGGTCCTTGGCATCGGAGGCCGCGAGAGCTTCCGCAATGGTGTTGAGGAAGAGGACGAAGTTGTCGTTTTTGGCTACGAAGTCTGTCTCGCAGTTGAGTTCGAGCAGGATGCCGGACTTGCCATCAGCAGACAGCTGAGCGGACACGAGACCTTCTTTAGCAGCGCGGTCAGCCTTTTTGGCCGCCTTGAGACCGCTGCGTTCACGAAGAATCTTGATCGCGGCTTCCATATCGCCGTCGGTTTCGGTGAGGGCCTTCTTACACTCCATCATCGCCACATTGGTGCGTTCGCGGAGTTCTTTGACTTGGGATGCAGTAATTGCCATGTCTAATTTGAAATGAGGTATTTCGGTTGTTCGGAGGACTACTTCTTGCTGGCTGCAAGGAAGGAATCGACGAGATTTTGAAGAACGAGACGGATGGAGCGCATCGAGTCGTCGTTAGCAGGGATAGGGTAGTCGACCTTGGAGGGGTCTCCGTTGGTGTCGACGATGCCAATGATGGGCACCTTGAGACGAAGAGCCTCTGCAACTGCAATCGACTCGCGAGCGGTATCGACTACGACGATGGCGTCAGGCTTTTTCTCCATGCCACGGATTCCGTGCAAGTTGCGCTGAAGTTTTTCCATCTCCCGATTGAGAGCCGCGAGTTCCTTCTTGGACATGTTCTTATACTCAGGCTGCTTCTCGATGTTCTCGAGGTAGCGCAAGCGCTCGACGGACTGACGGATGGTGGTCAGGTTGGTCATCATGCCACCGAGCCAACGGTGATTGACGTAATATTGACCGGTTGCTTCCGCTGCTTCCTGAACCGCCTTTTGGGCTTGGTGCTTGCAGCCGACGAAGAGAACTTTCTTATCCTTGGAGGCGAGGTCGCTGAGGAAGTCGGAGGCTTTGTCAATCTGACGGACAGTCTCCTCGAGGTTGATGATGAAGATGCCGCCTTTGTCCTTCATGAGGTAGGGCTTCATCTTCGGATTCCATTTGCGAGTCTGGTGTCCGTAGTGGACGCCAGCCTCAACCATTTCTTTGAGTAGGTCGTTTACCATATTTTTGGGTCCCGTGTTAAAGCACAGCGGGCGCTTGTGAATAAGTTGCCGCCTTTGCCCTCCGAAGCCTTATTCTTGGTTGATAAAGCGGCACAAAGCCGAAGGGGCGGCGGATTTAGGAGGAATTCTCTCCTTTGTCAATGAGATGGTGGGGCAATTTCGACTGACCCGATTGACTTGGCAGGTGAGTGGTCAGCAGGGATTCTTTTGCTCAAGCGTCAGCAAAGTCCTCATTTCCTTGGCTCTTTAAGACAGAAAGGACCTCGAGCGTAACGCGAGTGACTTCCTGCGCAGCCCGGGCGAGGTTGTTTTGGAACTGCTCGGCGGCAGGGTGCGGAAGGTCAAATATGTCGGTGACGATCTTGAGGCAGGTGAGGGGGATATCGTGCTGGCGGCAGACCCAAGCGAGGGCCGATCCTTCCATGTCTTTGAGTTGGGCTCCATTCTGCAGGAAAAGTTCCAAATCACGTTCGGTGTGATCGAGGGAGTTGCCGGAGGAAAGGATCGCGGTGGGGAGATTGAGAGCCTTTGCCAAGGCGGGGACACTCTCCGGAGAGGGGTGGGCACCGAGACCATATTGCTCAAGGTCAGGAAGAGGAATGCGATGGTCGTGATTAAAGATGGCGGGCGCGATGAGGTAGGCATCGGCGACTTCGGCTCCCAGCGAAGAATGGGCTCCGCAGGTGCCGGCGTTGAGAAGACTAGTGACGCCATGATTGGTAATGAGGTCATGGGCAATGAGAGCAGCGGGCTCGGTGCCGATGCAATCCGCTCCGGTCGCGCGGTCTTTGCCCGAAGTGACGATGAGGAGGTCATCGGCTCGGTAGTAGCTTCCGATGACAGGCTGGTCAGGAAGTGGTCGAGCTCCCAAAGCCTCCAGAAGGCCTTGGGCTTCCGCTTGCATAGCGATGTAGAGCGCACGCATCGATTGGCGAATTGATTAATAACCGAGCCAGGGCCCCAGCCACTTCTCGGCTTCATCGAGGGTTTGTCCTTTGCGTTTCGCGTAATCTTCGACTTGGTCTTTTTGCAAGTCGGAGATGACGAAGTAGTGGGAGTCGGGGTGGCTGAAAATCAATCCGCAAACTGCCGCCCCTGGGTGCATAGCACAAGATTCGGTCAGTTCGACCTCGGTTTTAGCTTCGGCTTCTAACAGGCTAAAGAGAAGGGGCTTTTCGGTGTGGTCAGGTTGCGCAGGGTAGCCCGGGGCAGGGCGGATGCCTTGATAGACTTCTTTGATGAGCTCGTTGTGGTTGAATTCGCCGGGACGCTCGATGCCCCAAGCGATGCGAGCCCGGTGGTGGAGAAGTTCCGCAAAAGCCTCAGCCAAACGGTCGGCAATGGCTTTGACCATGATGGATTTGTAAGGGTCGTTGTCCTTTTCGTATTCGTCCGCAAGCTCATGCGCACCATGAATCCCCACCACAAAGCCTCCCAGATGGTCAGTGATGCTTGTGAACTGGACTTCCAGTCCAGTATTTTGTCTTAAGTTTTTAAGGTTAGAATCGCCGGATTGCGCCTCCTTTTCACTGACCGCTGTTTGAGACCTCCACTTCCAATCCTTCAATCCTGTCTTCGCGGGATTACTATTTATATAGTTGAGTTGGTTCCAGAAATCTTCGTCGTCTCTGATGATGTGGTCGTAGTAATCTGACATCCAAAAAGCGCCTTCTCGAACGAGAAGCTTGTTTGCTTGGTTTGCAGTGTAGCTCTTGATGCTCTGAACAATTTTAGGAAGGGTGTGGTCGGCGATAGGCTTGAGGAGAAGATGCACGTGATTTGGCATCACGCACCAAGCGAAGAGGTGATACCGTTCCCCGTCAAAATGAGAAAGAGCATCTGCTATCACATCAGCCACTGCAGGATTGTTCATCCAGCATTCACCGTGGCCTTGGTCACAAGCTGTTTCGATAACGGACTCTTGTAATTCTGATAATTCCTCGTTTGCTTTCTTGGAAACGGAAGGGTCGGAGCTTTGAGTTTGATTTGCCAATTCTTCTTTCCTTGTCTGGTGTTCGTTCAGGACACTTTGAGGTAAAGAATCAGCTAGTCGGAAAGTGACAGCATAGGTTGCTCCTTCTTTGGTCCAATGAGGCAAGCGGTGGCTTTGTTTCTTCTCCACGGAAGAGCTTGGCTGTGCTGTTCCAGAAGTAAGCAGTTTTTCCCTTGGTGAAAAGTTGGAGGTCTCTGATTGAGAAGAGACTGGACTGGAAGTCCAGTTCACAGACGTGGGCTTGATGTAGTCGGCGAGGGCGAGGTTGGGTTTGTCCGACTTTTTACCTTGTTGGCGCAGGGTGTGGAAGGTGGTGTTGTGGTCAGGGAGGACGATGTCGTCACCATCAGCATAGGCGGGGAAAAATCCATAGACGCCTTTGGCGGTAAAGCTCTTGTTCGCGATAATTTCCTCCAACAGTTCTTGTGCTTCTGCATGGAGCTTGGCTGCTTCTTCTGGTGCGCCTTCCTTGCGAGTCTTCAAAACTTTTTCTTCAGGATCCCAGACGCCACGCAATTCCCATGCGTGGAAAAAGGGAGTCCAGTCGATATAGGTGGCGAGCTCGCGCAGAGATTGATTCTCAATGGCGCGAGTACCGATAAATTCTGGCTGCGGTGGAGTGTAGCTATCCCAGCCCTCGGCAGGAACGAATTTGTTAGCCTGCGCATCGGCGAGGGAAACTTGCTCTTTTTTCGGGCCAGCTTTGAAGGCCGCACGGGCTTTTTCGTGTTTGGCATTGTTTGCCACCACGAACTCATCGCGTTGTTCCTTGGAAAGGAGAGCGGTGGTGACCGGAACCGAACGCGAAGCATCAAGAACATGCACCAGCGGGCCACTGTAATGAGGGGCCATCTTGATGGCGGTGTGGGCGGCCGAGGTGGTCGCTCCTCCAATGAGAATAGGAACGCCACGTTCGCCGAAGCCACGCTTTTCGGCTTCTTTGGCAACTGTGATCATCTCGTCCAGAGAAGGGGTGATGAGACCAGAAAGTCCAATGATGTCGCCTTGTTGCTCTTCGAAAGTATCGAGGATTTTATCGCAAGCAACCATCACCCCCATATCGACGACTTCGAAGCCGTTGCAGGCGAGAACAACGCCGACGATGTTTTTGCCAATATCGTGCACATCGCCTTTGACCGTGGCCATGATCACTTTGCCTGCCGAGTTACGCTTCTCGGCAAGTCGGAGCGCGTCCTCGCTGGAAAGTTCCGGTTGTTCTTTTTGAATGAGAGCGACTTGTTCGGCGAGCCCTTCTTCCTTTTCGGCCTCCATGATAGGCTCGAGAAAAGCAACGGACTTTTTCATCACTCGAGCGGATTTTACCACTTGGGGAAGGAACATTTTTCCTGCTCCGAAGAGGTCGCCCACGATAGACATGCCATCCATGAGCGGTCCCTCAATGACGGAAAGAGGCTTCTCGTATTTGGCGAGTGCTTCCTCAGTATCTTCGGTGACAAACTTGTCGATGCCCTTGAGGAGGGCATGCTCGAGCCGCTTCTCGACGGTGCCTTCACGCCAGGTGAGGTCTTCTTCTTTCTTCTTTCCGCCTTTGCCTCGGAATTCTTCCGCGATGTCCAACAGGCGTTCGGTGGCGTCGGGGTCTTTATTGAGAAGAACGTCTTCCACTGCCTTCAAGAGATGGGGTGGAATCTCGTCGTAGACCTCCAGCATGCCCGCATTGACGATGCCCATGTCCATCCCGGCTTTGGTGGCGTGATAGAGAAAGGCGGAGTGCATGGCCTCTCGCACGGGGTTGTTGCCACGGAAGGAAAAAGAGATGTTGGAGACACCCCCAGAGACTTTCGCGAAAGGGAGGTTTTCTTTAATACACTTGGTGGCGTTGATGAAGTCGAGGGCATTGTTGTTATGCTCTTCGATGCCAGTGGCCACGGTGAGAATATTGGGGTCGAAGATGATGTCTTCCGGCGGGAAGCCCACCTCGTCGACAAGGATGTCGTAGGCCCGCTTGCAGATGCGAATTTTCTCTTCATAGGTCGCTGCCTGACCGTTCTCATCGAAGGCCATCACCACTGCGGCGGCACCGTAGCGCATGATGTGGCGTGCGTGTTTCTTGAAGGTGTCTTCGCCTTCTTTGAGCGAGATAGAATTAACGATGCCCTTGCCTTGCAGATGTTTGAGCCCCTCGGCAATAATCTCCCACTTGGAGGAATCGACCATGATCGGGACTTTGGTGATGTCGGGCTCAGACTGCACGAGGTCGAGGAAACGACCCATCATCGCGACCCCATCGATAAGCCCGTCGTCGAAGCAGATGTCGATGACGTTGGCACCGTTCTCGACTTGTTGGCGAGCCACTTCGAGGGCGTCTTCGAGTTTGTCTTCTTGGACGAGTTTGCGGAAGCGAGGAGAGCCCGCGACGTTGGTGCGTTCCCCGATCATGAGGAAGTTTTTATCGGGGGTGTGGTTGTAAGTGTCGGAGCCGGAAAGGCGAAGAAGGCGTGGGATAGTCATGGAAAAGAAAGGGGTAAAAGTTGAACTGCAAAGACGCTCAGGCGAAAAGTTCAGATTAGTGAGAAGGGTGGTTGTTTACGACTCTGTGAAGGCCGTTTTTGATAAGCGGAACGTTAAAGTTGATGAGCAGTCCTAGGGTGCGTTTTGAGAGCTTAGGTGTTTTGTGAACTTGAAAGACAGAATCAACCGCTTCTCTTGCCAGCTCTTCCAATTTTTTCATCTTTGCGACTTAGTGTCTTTGCGGTTCGAGTTATTTCTCCAGAGTAGGAATTGCCCTAGGTGCTTTGCCTTGTACTGCTTGAGCGATGGCGGCGATGTGCTCTGGAGTGTTGCCGCAGCAGCCTCCGGCAAAGTTGAGGAGCCCGGATTCGGCGAAGTCGGTAAGGTGGTCGGCCATGTGCTGGGGCTCGAGGTCGAAGCCTGTGGGAGCAAGAGGGTTGGGCAGTCCGGCGTTGGGATAGCAACTTAAGGCAGTGGTGGCACACTTGTCGAGGTCTTGCAAAAACGGCTTCATCAGGTCAGGACCGAGGGAGCAATTCAGGCCTACCGCCAGCGGTTTGGCATGGGCCACCGCGTTCCAGAGGGCTTCTCCTTTTTGGGCCGAAATCATGGTCTCGCCTCCACGGCCGACGGCTGCAGAAACAATGATCGGTAGTCGGTTGGGTGAGTCGTCCAGCACTTCTTGGCACGCGACCAAGGCTGCCTTGGCGTTGAGGGAATCAAAGATTGTTTCGACCATCAGGATATCAACGCCACCTTCGATGAGGGCTTTGATTTGATGGGTGTAAGCATCCTTCACTTGGTCGAAGGTGACAGCGCGGAAGGCGGGGTCATTCGGGTCCGCGAGGTTGGTGAGCGAGACGGTCATGGGACCAATGGCACCCGCGACATAACGGGCACGCCCGGTGTCGTTAGCGACGCGATCCGCTTGCTCGCGGCAAAGCTTGGCAGACTCGACATTGAGCCGCCAGACGAGGTCACTCAGGAACTCATTGTGGACTACTTTCTCTTCAAAAAACTCAGGGTCTTTCCGCGCGCCATTGCCAGCTTTACGGGGATCTTCGACGAAAAATTCTGACTGCGAGAGGGTGGTGCCCGAGAAAGTATTGGTCTCCACGATATCGCTGCCCGCCTCATAAAAGCGCTTGTGAATATCGGCGATGACGTCGGGACGGGTGAGGGAGAGGATGTCGCCGTTGTTGAGAAGGTCTTCTTCGTTACTTTTAAATTCCTCGCCACGGGCGTCGGCTTCGCTCAGCTCGTAGCCACGAATGGTAGTGCCCATGGCGCCATCGAGGACGAGGATTCGGTTGGCAATCGCTTCTTGGAGGTCGGCAGTGGGGTCCGGTTGCATGATAGTTTGACTTCCTGAAGTGTATGGCCTCACTCCAAGGGGTCAAGCGTTCGCATCAACATATCGTGATTCGTTGGTAGAAAATTTGTGTT
>CAZGXV010000022.1:9229-42992 GCA_964529725.1 uncultured Roseibacillus sp. | reverse complement strand
CGGCCGCGTCGCCCTCCCCCCCGCCTACACCAAAATCGGAGCCGACCCACCCAGCTCCGATGGACAAGCAAACTTGCTTTAAAAAAAAGAGGTGACCTTTCATGGTGCCATTCTTGGAAAAACAGAACAAAACCTAACGCCAATCGAGGGCGTCCTCCGTTCGACAAAACACTACCTCCTGTTCCGCCGCTGATTAGGTGATATGGGTGGGTTCATGCGCACGACGTTGCGTTCGTCTGCGACGCGCAGGGCTTCTGCTTTGTCGCGAGTGCTGGCATGCACCATCGCGACCATTCCAGACCAAAAAACCGTGATCAGCAGCACGAAGGGATTCCAGAAAACACCCCACAAGGCTAGGACTGGAGCTGCCATTGCCAACACGACTAGCCCGCTGAGCAGTAACATCGCACGTCGTCCGGCTCCGGGAGTTCCCTCCAAGGCCAGGACAGCTCCAAAAGAAAAAATCACGAGCGCGACTAACGAAACTGGAGAACCTGGCGGTAAAATCTCTAGCTCAGGAAATCCATTTTTCTGAAAACCGACCTGAAGCCATTTTCCAAAGCCATCTCCAGCACCCAGAAGCAAGCACACCAGACCCACTACGAGTCCCATGCCCACAGCGAGCCACAGGGTGGGAGAAGTCAGGGAATTACGGTTGTTCATGACTCAGATGCAGGAGCCGAACCCGACTCTGCCTCGCGACCATAACTCAAAACCACCATCTGACTCAAGAACTTGTCGGGATCGGCAACCGCTTCCGGCGTGAGTTCGAATTCGGCCTGCCCCGTATTCTTTTCAATGAGCTTGAGCCCGAATTGATAATCCTTAAAGCGCTCGCGGCAAACTTGAAGGACACTGCGCCCCTGTTCACTCGCTCTTTCTGCCAGCGCCCGGACCGCGCCATCACTCAGTCTGACCGTCACCTCATGCTTGGCATTGAACTCCTTCTCCCAAATATCGACTTCCGCGCGCGTCTTCTTCACATCAACCCGCTTACCTAATTCCGTAAACTCCTTCAGCTTGGCCTCGCGGTTCTCCAAGAGATTTCTATCAATCACCAGCTCGCTGACCGCTGTCCCTGGCAGGTCAAACTTGAAGTCTCGCAACTGCCTCTCCAAAACCGTCATCAAAGCCCGCGCTCCTGTCTCTTCCTTCTCAGCCATCTGCGCAATCATGTCGATGGCATCGGGCTGAAATTTGGCATCGATTCCATAGGCCTCGAACTCGCGCTCATATTGGCGCAAGATGCTCCCTTCGGAATCGTTGAGAATTTTCACGAAGTCGTCTGCGGTTAGCTTTTCACAAATTACCCGCACTGGTAGACGTCCCACGAACTCGGCTTCGAAGCCAAACTCGACAAAGTCACGGGTCTCGACCTCGCGGAAGGACTCGCCATCTAACACCGCTTCCGAAATCTCGGCACCGAAGCCCATCTGCCCACTTTTCAAGCGACCCTGCACTACTTTTTCCAAACCAGAAAAAGCCCCGCTCACAATAAACAAAATATTGCGCGTGTTGATCGTCTCTTTAGCGGAATCAGCGCCCGAACGCATTTGCATCATCGCCTTCATCTGCGCCCGCATGTCGGTGGGATTAGTCATCGGCACCTCGGTCTCCTCCATCAGCTTCAACAAAGTAGTCTGCACCCCACGTCCACTGACATCGCGTCCTCCCATTCCCGGCTTGCTCGCTAGCTTGTCCACCTCGTCGATGTAGATGATGCCACATTCCGCCAACTCGACATCGCCATCGGCCTTTTGCACGAGGTCGCGCACGAGGTCATCGACATCGCCTCCGACGTAACCGGTCTCCGAGAATTTGGTCGCATCCGCCTTCACGAATGGCACCCCCATCAGCTCCGCAATGTGCTTCACGAGGTAGGTTTTTCCCACCCCTGTCGGCCCCACGATCATGACATTCTGCTTTTGATACTCCATCCCGTCGGGAAGCTGACCGCCGTTTGCTTCCTCGAGGGCACGCATTTGTTTGGCGTGGTTGTAGTGGTCGCAGACAGCAATCGCCAAAGCCTTTTTAGCCTCGTCCTGCCGGATGACAAAGCGATCTAGATGGCGTTTCACATCCCGAGGCAGCAGGTCGAAGTCGAAGACGGATTGCTTCTCGGTAAGCTCGGTTTCCGGTTCCTCGGTTTCAGTTGGCGAGACCTCTTGCGGCCCCATGCCCATCCCTCCGATATCGAAACTGACATTTCCAAATTTCCCGAAAAAGTCTTGAAATACCTTCTGCAGTTCTTCCGGCGTTTTCGGGTTCTCAGGCTCGTTTGGCTCGTCCTTGGGCATAGGGATAGATTCAACGCGGTTCCTAAAAATTCAACCTCGTTTCCAAGGTAGGGACCATTTGATAAATGGTCCGCGATTGTTCGCTTCGTTTTCAAGCCTCAAGAAAATGCCTCGTCCCCCAAACTTTGGTGTAGACCCTCAAAACGACCCTACCTCAATGGGAGCGCGGTGCACCAGCTCCACAACGATGTTGGCCCATGGTAGGATTGGCGGAGCTGGTGCTCCGCGCTCCGGCGTGCTTATACTTAAAAAACGCCTCGTCCCCAAACTTTGGTGTAGACCCGAAAAATTCTCCTCAAAAAATGGTAGGCCCACCAGGAATCGAACCTAGATCTACGGTACCGGAAACCGTCGTTCTATCCATTGAACTACAGGCCCTACGCGGGCGCGGAGAATGCACTCGTGACCCCGTCTCTGTCAATCCGTGAAATCTGTCTTTCTCAGGTTCTCCGCTGGACTATCGGGCTGCGATTCGGGAATGTTCCTTCCTCGAATGATTCTTACCAATCCATGGGGTTTGCTGGCCCTCCTTGGCATTCCGGCAGTGCTGCTCATTCACTTTCTGCAACGGCAAGCCCGGGTCATTCCTGTTTCTACTCTCTTTCTGTTGGAACAGACGCAACGGGAATCCACCTCGGGACGTCGCTTTGACCGTTTGACCAATTCGGTTCCGCTCTGGCTCCAGCTCCTGATGGTCTTGTTGCTAACTTGGCTTTTGGTGGAACCTCGTTACAAGAGCAAGACCTCGACCCAACAGGTAGCTATTGTTCTCGACTCCTCGGCTTCGATGTCGGTCTTTCACAAGGAGCTTTTAGATGCCTTGGCAGATGAGTTCCCCAAACTCAAGGGACCAGCATCCCAACTGCAAATTTACCTCCTGACCTCCGACCCTAACGAGCCTTTGCTTTACTCAGGCGACGAAGCGGAACAGGCCCTGGCTGTTTTGGAAGAATGGTCTCCGACTGCGGGAGCGCTCGACCCTAATGCCGCTCTGCGACTAGCGCGCTCCCGGATCCGAAGCGAGGGCTTGCTCATCTATGTTACGGATAATCTGGAGCGCACTGAATTGCCTTTTGATGCCCAATTGCTTTCCGTTGGAAAGCCGACCGACAATCTGGGCTTTACCGGATTGAGCTTTTCCGAGGATGGCAAGAACTGGCAGGCAACGGTGCGCAATTACGCGGACAAGGAAGTCTCACGTGGTTGGCAGGTGCTGTTCCCGGATGGATCACTGTCGGAGGAACGACAACTTTCTCTCTCCGCCGATGGCATCACTACCCTGACGGGTTCTTTTCCCACCGGGGCCGATTATGTGACCGTCAAGCTCGCTCCAGACGCCTTCACCTTGGATGACCAACTTCCCATCGTGAACCCCGAGCCTAAAACCCTGGCCACTCTCTCCGAGCTTCCTCCTAAATTTAAGGATTTTGAGAAACGCTTTCTCTCCTTTTTTCCTAACTTAGAAAATGACGCTAGTGAGGAGCCCGACCTCACACTTTCCGCCTATGATCCTCTTCTCCCGATCATCCCGGAGACCCACTCCATTATCACGATCAATGAGACCGCGCGTTCGCGCAAATTCTTGACTGGCGGTCTGGTAGCTGAGCCTCATCCACTGACGCAGGGCCTCAATTGGCAGGCTTTGCAATCCCGCGAGACCATTCCTTTCCCCATCACGGCCTCCGATGAGGTCTTACTTTGGCAGGGACAGCGTCCTCTCATTGTCTTGCGCGAGGTGCTGCCGAGCGAATCAGAACAAGTCAATAAACCTAGTAAGCATCTTATTTTTAATTTTGACCTCTCGCTATCGAATGCGCTCAAGCTGCCCTCCACGGTCATCCTGCTGCACCGCTTCACGAGTGGATTGCGTGAGCAAAAGATTGCCTTCGAGGCGCTGAACACCGAAACCAACCAAGAACTGACCTTCGCTCGTGACCCGGGGCAGAAACTTATACTCCGGCAACCTGCTGATGACGGCACCCTGAAGACCTCGCAACAGCCAGCCAATGAGGTTCTTCGTGCACCCAACCTGCCGGGTTACTTCGAGGTTGCTCAAGGCGAGACCATTCTGCTTAAATCTGCTAGTCACTTTGCCGACACTCGCGAAGCCGACCTCCGTGGAGCGGAATCCCAGAACGAGCTGACCCGGCTTACGGCATCAGCGGTAGACCAGAATACGAGTGAGGACAAGTGGTGGCCGCTCTGGGTCTTTGCCACTTTGGCGGCCTTGCTCGCGGCCTGGCATTTTACGAAAGTGAGGGCACCCGAAGAACCGTCTGGTGACGCGGTTATCGGGAATGCTCCACGGTAACAGACTCGGTGGATTGACTTTTTTGATTCGAGAAAGTCACTCCTTCGAATGAGCTCCGTTCCCCTTTCGGTCTTCGCCAAAATACTTTTCGCTTCGATAGCGTAACCACACCCGAAGAGTTTGCGGCACCTTCTCTTTTTCCTCCTTGCTCAAGGTCTCGTAGAGCTCCAGGGCACGCAACCGCTCTCGGCGGCAGGCCTTGTTATTGTGGTCGTCCCAATGGCTTCGCGCTAATCGGATGCGACGGTTCACTTCCTTGATGAGGTTGTTACCTACCAGCGGCTTGTTTTTCTTTTTCTTGGCAGACATGGCGTGAGCGTAACAGATGGAGCACCTTATCTCCAGCATCTTACTTCCACGAATTTACTCGAAAAAGCGGCAAAGGTCAGAACTCTCTCTTAACGGCTATCGAACGTAATCCTCCCCGCAAGGTCGCCTTCTCCTGCCAATGCCATCCCTCTTGCAAGGCAAGCTTCTCTGGCAGTTCTCCTTTTCGAAAACCTGCCCGAATGCTCACCATCATGTCGTGCCGGGTGACATCATTGACCAGCGGAAACAAGGCCGATCCTTCAGCAAGAGCCACCCGCGAGCGTAAGGGCTCGGCAAAGACCAAGACCTGACGATCGGCTAACAAACGGCCTAAACCTAAAAGAGCCTCTTCTTCGAAATGGTGTAAAATGAGGCTACCCACCACGACCGGCGCAGAATCCTTGCTTAGTTGTTCGAAAAAATCTCCCTGACACCAGCGCGCCTGACCCGGCAAGTTCTTTGGCTCTGGCTGCAAATCATAGCCACAACCAAGCCATCCTTGGTTCGCCAAGGTGGCTAACAATTCTCCACCTCCTGCACCTAATTCCGCAAAGGAGCCCCGCTCGCGCAATCCGGCCAGCTGCCGCACAATCCAGCGCTCGTTCCCCATCAGGGCATTGATTAAGCGCAAGTCCCTGCGGCTTCGGATAGCGCGCGGATCCGAGCCATCAAGCTCGTCTAGGAGTTCTGGCACCACCACCCTCTTCATAAGACTCTCACTTTCGAGACTTTCCAGACGTTCCAGATTTGCCCGACTGTCGTTCCGCTCGTCGAATGGGATCGAAGACCTCTTCGGCGCCTGCCATTTTGACCTCATAGACGAACACCATCAATTCTCCCAAGCGTCCTGTCGGAAATCCCTTTTCTTTGAACCACATGAGATACTCGTCCGGCAGCGAGACCAGCAAGCGTCCTTGGTATTTACCAAACGGCATGCGGTAGACACAAAGGTCTTCGTAAAGCAGGCGCCACTGCTCTTTGTCGATCTCCGCAAACTCCATAGACCCAACTTAGTCGCGCCCCGTGAAAGCGAAACAAAAAAGGCCGTCGCGCGAGAGTAAGGCTATCAAGCGAGGGACCAAGTTGCTCTCTCTAGCTCATTTTTGAATCAAGATGGATAGGATAGCTTGGATATTTTCGATGGGAAAACCAGAGCCACAAACTTTCGAAGGAGACGGAACTTTAAGAATCGCTCAGTGCAAACGATTGGAATTTTTAAGTCTGATTCGTCGAATCCATTCCTGCGATCGTCAGAAAAATTCTTGCCTTTCTCGCCTGTTAATGTTCTTTTGAACATGTGAACCCCGTCCCCATCCAAGAACTCCGGCGGCAGCTTAGGGAGCGCTTTCCCAGTGCTCACGAAGAGCATCCTGTCGCTGAAGGCTACACTCTGGCTGGGCTTCCTCCACTTCCGAAAGGCACTATTAGCGAGCTGGTCACTCCTCCCACAGTCTCTGGTTCCTCTCTTCTCATTTCGCAGCTCTTAGAGGCAGAAAACGAAGAATTGCCCCTCGCTCTCATCGACCCCAATGACAGCTTCGATCCTGCTTCCTACCAACCCCGCCGCCCTCTTCTCTGGCTGCGTTCTGCCGATGCTACCAAGTCTCTGCAAGCAGCTGATCTTCTGGTTCGCGATGGCAATATTCCTCTCGTCTTACTCGATTACTCACTCACTGCCCTGCGCGAGCTTAAGTCCATTCCTTCCTCCTCATGGTATCGTCTGCGCACTTTGGCAGAGAGCTCCGGCACCTCCCTTCTCGCTCTCACTCCAGCACCTTTGATTGCAGCTGCCGCCGCGCGTTATCAGTTGGAAAATAACTTTTCTCTCCAAGACTTCCAACAACTTCGCCCACAACTTTTGCCCAAGTTGCAAAGCCACGCCCTCAAAGAAGTCGCTACGCTAGCTTCCCTAACAAACTCATGAATCTAACAAGCTACCATGTATCTCGCTCTTCATCTGCCAGACCTTCCTCTCCGTGCTGCTACTTGGGACGATGCCAGTGCTTGGCAAAGTCCCCTCGCTCTCAGTCATGCTGCCAATAGTCAGACTCCTCAAAAGTCGGTCCTCACCTGTCTCAATCCCAGCGCACGCGAACAGGGACTGGCCGTTGGCATGAACACCGCCCGAGCCTTAGCGCGCTGCCCTCAGCTTCAGCTCCTTTCGCCGCATCCCGATAACGAATGCCAGCTTCAGCAAGACCTTCTGCATCTCGCGCGCACGCTCTCCCCGGATATCGAACTCACCTCCCGTGACACCATTCTGTTGACTTGGCAAGGAAAACAAGAGCCTGACTTGGGTGGATTTGAGCAGACCTTTCCCTTTCCCTTTCCTTTTCTCTTTTCGGACAGTCTTAAGACCGCCTTCTCTATTACCCCCGATCTCGCCCACCTACAAGTTCTCACTCCTCGTACTCTTAGCCAGACCTCGCTCTCTCTTTTGCTTGCCACCTTTCTCCCGCCCGGCCCCGAGCGTAATGATCTTAGTGCGACCCTCTCCTCTTGGGGGCTCCGAAACGTAAGGGATTTCCTCGCTCTTAAGCGCCCCGACTTACAAGAACGGTTGGGCTCTGCTGCTGCCGACCTGCACGACATTGCTACTGGTCGTTCCCATCGTCTACTCACCCTCTATCGTCCGCCCAAAGACTATCGCCAACACCTTGACCTCGACTACCCTCTCGAAACCCTCGCTTCCCTCTTGCTGCTTTTGCGCAACTTTATCCGCACCTTGAGCGCTCGTTTGCAGGCCCATCAACGCGTCCCCGACAACCTTCTCCTCACGCTACACTTCGAGGACCATTCTAACCACCATTCCATTCTACGCATCCCCGAGCCCACCACCAATCAGGAGCAGATTCTTCACATCATTGAAACCCATCTCGACGGCCTCACTGCCCCGGCCCCTATCATCGCCCTCACTCTCGATGCCACCGTCACCTTACCTTCGCGCAGCCAGAGCGACCTATTCCAAAAAGCCTTACGCGATCCCAATAAGTTCGCCCACACTCTCAATCAACTCTCCGCTTGTCTGGGACGGGAATCCTTAGGCGTTCCGCAAGCGCAAGATAGCTTTCGCGCTGACCAATTCCTCCTCTTGCCGCCCGAAACTCTTTTCGAAAAGAAGAAGCCTTCTTCACTCGCTTCCGTCCAGACAAACCACAGTCCCTCTTCCCTTCCTTTGCGACGGCTCCGCCCTCCGCTTTCAGTGCAAGTGCTGGCTACTCCCGACCAAGTCCCACAGGCGCTTCTCAACGGTCCCTATCCCGGTCCTCTCGGCAGTATCGCTGGCCCCTTCCGGCTCCAGAGTGACTGGTGGGAACGGGACCACTACTGGTCTAGTAGCGAGTGGGACGTGCAATCCCATCGTGGCCCCCTTGCCCGCCTCAGCCATCAACCACCTCACCATTGGCAAATCGACGGCTATTATTAATCGGAAAAAACCATCCTTCGCCCATCCCAAACGAAACTCTGGTCTCTTAGAAAAAATGACCTACGTTGAACACCTCGCCTTCTCAGCCTTCTCCTTTCTCCGTGGCGGTAGCCATCCCGAAGCCTTTGCGCTCCGGGTCGCCGAGCTGGATCAGCCCGGATTCAGTCTTCCCGATCATCTCGGGTTCTATGGCTCCGCCCGGGCCCACCAAGCCGCACACAGCCGAGGGCTACAAGCTCGCGTCGGGGCCAGCCTCGAGCTTTCTCCACCTCACCCTCTCTACTCTCCCCATCCCGAGCCTCTCACCCTTGCCTGTCTTTGTCCCACCAGGCGGGCCTATCAAAACCTATCTACCCTTCTCACCGACCATCACCTTGGCAGCACCTTGCTAGGGCAGGACCTCGACCTTGCTCGTGAGCGAGTGCAAGACCTCATCGCCCTTACAGGACATCCGGGCACTCCCCTCTATCAACATATTCTCAAGGGTCATCACGAGAAAGCCTGCCAGCATCTCGAAACCCTCTGTAATCTCTTTGGCGCTGACAATATTTACCTCGCGCTCACCCGGCACCTGACCCGGCACGATCAGCGACTCAACGCTGCTCTGCGCGAACTGTCTTCCCGTTATCAAATCCCCCTCCTCGTCACCAACGCCCCTCTCTACGCCACCCGTCATCACAAGCTCATTGCCGACACCTTCACTTGTCTGCGGCATCATACCAATCTCGACCAAGCGGGCACGCTCCTTGGGCAAAACAGCGAGCGTCACCTCAAGTCCTCGCATGCGATGAGCGCGCTTTTTCCCGATCATCCCCAAGCACTCGCCGAGACTCTGCGATTACATGAACGCCTCGACTTCACGCTCGAGAATCTCGGTTACCGCTTCCCTTCCCTCGTGCCCGAACATCGCGATGATCCCGATGCCGCCCATGCCATGTTGACCAATCTCAGCACGGAAGGCGTTCCCCGCCGTTACCCTCATGCCAGTGCCCGAATCCTGCGCAAAGTCCGTGCCCAGCTCAAAGATGAACTGGCCCTCATCCGCCATCTCCGCTTCTCGGGATATTTCCTCATTGTCCACGACATCGTCTCCTTTGCTAACTCACAGGGAATCCTCTGCCAAGGCCGAGGCTCTGCCGCCAACTCGGTAGTTTGCTACCTTCTCGGGCTCACTGCGGCCGATCCCATTGGCTCTGGACTCTTGTTCGAGCGTTTCCTCTCCGAAAACCGCAAGTCTTGGCCCGATATCGACATCGACTTTCCCTCTGGTGAGCGACGCGAATCCGTCATTCAATACGTTTTTCAGAAGTATGCTCCGCGCGGTGCAGCCATGACCGCTAACGTCATCACCTACCGTCCTCGCTCTTCCTTTCGCGAGGTGAGCAAAGCCCTTGGCTTCTCCGAAGAAACTGCCAACCGTTTTTCCGACATTCACGCCTCTCCTCGAGCTTGCATTCCAGCGGAAGAAGTGCCGGATGGCAAATACAAGGAAGAGATACCCCACGCCCTTTTCATCGAAGAAGCTGGCATCCCCGCTACCCATCCCCGCTTTCGAGCCCTCAACTACCTCTTCACTCAATTCCAATCCCTTCCCCGACACCTCGGGCAGCACTCGGGAGGCATGATCATCTGCGACGATGGCCTTGATGCCGTGGTTCCCCTGCAGCCAGCCTCCATGCCCGGACGCACCATCGTACAATGGGACAAGGATGATTGTGAGGACCTCGGCATTGTGAAAATTGACCTTCTTGGTCTCGGGATGCTCGCTGCCATGGAAGACACCATTCGCCTCTGCCACCAAAGAGGCAAACAAGTCGATATCTCCCAAATTCCCAAAGACGACACCGCAACTTTTAACCTGATGTGCTGTGCCGATACGGTAGGTACCTTCCAAGTAGAATCCCGCGCTCAGATGAATACCCTACCCATCTTGCGCCCCCGCTGCTTCTATGATGTAGCCGTCGAAGTAGCCATTATTCGTCCTGGCCCTATCGTTGGCGAACTGGCCCATCCCTACCTCAATCGTCGTCAAGGTTTGGAGAAAATTGACTATATCCATCCTCTCTTCGAGCCTGTTCTTAAGCGCACTCTCGGAGTTCCTCTTTTTCAAGAACAAGTCCTCCGGATGGCCATGATCATTGCCGATTTCTCCGGCACCGAAGCCGACGAGCTTCGTCGGGCTATGGCCTTCAAGCGTTCCGATGAAAAGATGCTAGCGGTCACTGAGAAACTGCGGCGCAGCATGACCCAGAAAGATATTTCCGAAGATGTTCAGGAAAAAGTCATCAAGTCGATTAGCTCCTTTGCTTTGTATGGATTTCCCGAATCCCATGCTATCTCCTTCGGCCTCATTGCCTACACCTCCTGCTGGCTCAAGGTCCATCATCCGGTCGAATTCTATGCGGGCCTCATCAACAACCAACCTATGGGCTTCTACAACGTCAACACCCTCCTCCAAGACGCTAAGCGGCATGGCATTCGCGTTCGTCCGGTCTGTGTTCTTGCGAGCGACTACCTTACTACTATCGAGCTATCGCCTGCAAAAGAGTCCACGCATTCCTCTTCCCCGCAAAGCCAGCAGCAAGACTCCCTCCGTCTTGGCCTCCATCGTCTAAAAGGTCTCTCCCAAGGAACGGCGGAAAGAATCGCTACCCAGAAAGCATATGCCCCCTTTACCTCCCTCCCCGATTTCCTACAACGTGCTCAACCTAATAAAAAGGAGCGCCGCTTACTCGCGGAAACCGGAGCGCTCAACAACCTTCCTGATGTGTTGCATCGACGCCATGCTCTCTGGCAAGTGGAGCGTCCATTGCAACTTGAGCTTTTCGCCCGTGAGCGAGACACCCAGTCCGATCCTCTTGTCGTCTCAAAAGATAGCCTGCCCTCAAAAACTTCTTTACCCACAGCGCCCCTTGCCGAGATGACGCCTTGGGAACGAATAGCCTCCGACTTTGCGACCCAAAACCAAACAACTGGTCCCCATCCCATCAAACTTTGGCGGCAGAGCGTCTTAGGTTCGGAATCTTCGCTTCTCAATCCTAAGACTCTGAGAACCGCTTGTGAGCTCCCTCAACTTGACCATGGTTCCTATCTCCAAATCGTTGGGATGGTCATTTGCCGGCAACGACCCCAGACGGCCAAAGGTCATTGCTTCATCTCTCTCGAAGACGAAACTGGCATCGCTAACATCTTTGTGCCCAAGAAAACTTTTGAACATCACCGCCTGACGATCACTACTGAGCCTTTTCTCTGTATTGAGGGCTCTGTCCAGATCGGAGAAGGTGGAGTTGCATCCGTCTACACCCATAACCTCTCGCCACTCACCAACCTTCCCTCCTCTCTTGACGTTTCCTCACACGATTTCCATTAACGAACTTGTGCATTAGAGGAGCTGAGGAGGGGACGGAGTCAACCGAAGAGCCGAAGGGCGATTCACCCTTTTGTTTCTATCGGATACTTCCCTGAACATCGGGGTCTGATGGTATTTAATGAATTTCGGAAAATTTAAGCTCTTTTCGAGGTGCTCCGAAACCTCACTCAATTCAATTTATGATTTTCTGAAAAAACCGCCCACCTCAAACCTCGCTTTACTCCAAAGAAAATGAAATTAGAGACAATAACATAACCAGAATCGGCAACTTTGAGCGAAAAACCGTAATTTTCGAACACAAGAGGGCGAGAAAACTGCAATTTCAGGGCCTGAATACCCATTTTGAGATTGCAAAAACCGCATCCAGAATTAAAAGAAACACAAGTAAACACTCTTATGGCCAAGAAACAAAAACTGGACGGAGCACAGGCACTCATCAAATCACTCGATGAACTCGGGATCGAATATATCTTTGGATATTCTGGTGGAGCTGCGATTCCCATCTTCGACGCCCTAGAAACAGTGAAAACCAAAATGAAGTTCATCTTGGTTCGTCACGAACAAGGGGCCGTTCATATGGCCGATGGTTATGCCCGGGCTACAGGCAAACCTGCCGCAGTGCTTGTCACATCTGGCCCTGGTGCTGGTAATACCGTCACTGGACTGATGACTGCGATGATGGATTCGGTTCCTATGATTGTTCTTTGTGGTCAGCAAGTCACTTGGATGTTGGGTAAAGATGCCTTCCAAGAAGCCGACATTTTCGGAATTACGATTCCGGTCGTAAAGCACAACTATCTGGTCAAGGACACCAATGCCCTTTCTCGCATTGCTCGCGAGGCCTATCACATTTCTACCACCGGACGCCCCGGCCCTGTCCTCATCGACATCCCCAAGGATATTTCCTCGGGCGATTTCACTGGTGATATGAATGCCGAAATCGACCTTCCCGGCTACGACCCATACGAGTCACTCAATATTGAACCTAGCTCGGTTGAGCAGGCGGCAGCGTTGATTGCCCAAGCGAAACGCCCGGTTATTCTTGCAGGCCAAGGTTGCATGATTTCCCGTGCCGATCAGGAGCTGATGAAGGTCGCTGAGACCTTGGGCTGCCCGGTGACGTCTACTCTTTTAGGCAAAGGCGTCTTCCCCGAGACCCACGATCTTTCCCTCGGCATGCTCGGTATGCACGGCACCGCCTACGCGAACAAGGCGATGGTCGAGTGTGACCTTTTACTGAATGTTGGCTCCCGCTTCGACGACCGCATTATCGGTAATCCAGAAAAGTTCTGCACCGATGCCAAGATTATCCACATCGATATCGACCCCGCCGAGATGGATAAGATGATCAGTCCTGACGTTCAGATTGTTGGCGATGCCAAGGCCGCGCTCACCCAACTCATCGATAAGATCGAACCTCTCGAGACTGCTGACTGGCTTAGCCATTTGGACGGATATAAAAAGAAGTATCCCCTCACCTTCCGCAAGCAAGGCGGGTTGCGTATGCAGCAGGTGATTCATGAACTTTACGAGCAGACGGAAGGCAAGGCCATCGTCTCCACCGATGTGGGACAACACCAGATGTGGGCCGCTCAATTCTATAAGAATGACGAGTCCTATCATTGGCTCTCTTCCGGCGGAGCTGGCACGATGGGCTTTGGCTTCCCGGCTGCGATTGGAGCCCAGCTTGCACAACCCGACAAATGTGTGATTTCGATTTCCGGAGACGGCGGTTTCCAGATGACCCTCTTCGAATTGGCCACCGCTCAAATTCACAAACTCCCTATTAAGATCGTGGTTCTCAACAACCATTATCTCGGCATGGTTCGGCAGTGGCAGGAGCTCTTCTTCGAGAACCGCGAATCCGGTGTCGACTTGCTGGGCAATCCCGACTTCTGCAAGCTTGCAGCCGCCTACGATATTCCAAGCGTGAACATTAAGCGCCCGGCTGATGTTGCGCGCAAAATCGAAGAGGCTCTCGCTTACAACGATGGACCGATTTTGATTCATGCAGAATGCGTCAAGACTGAGAACGTCTTCCCGATGATTCCTGCCGGAGCGGCTTTGGAGGACATGATTACGGAAGCGCCCAAAACCCAGATGGCCAAGCCCGTCGGCTCAACCTAGGAATTTTGTTCGATCGGTAGTTTTTAGGAGGCCCGATTTCGGTAAACGCCTGTTTGCCACCGAGCGACTACTTTGAACAAACTGAAGAACTCTTACCCTCTCAACCACTCACAATTTTTCCCAATGAAAACCATCGTCACTACCGACACACCCGTCGAAGATTTGACTCGCGGAGGAGCACACACTCTCTCTGTGCTCGTGAACAACGACCCCGGCGTTCTGATGCGCATTTGCCAAGTCTTTGCCCGTCGAGGATTCAATATCGACTCCCTTGTCGTCTCGCAAGGCCGCAGCAAAGACTTCTCCCGCATGACCATTGGCATCTCCGGCGATCCCGAAGGTCTTGAACAAATCATTAAGCAGGTAAACAAGCTCATCGACGTCATCCATTGCTACGAACACAGTGCCGAGAATGCGGTTGTGAAGGAAATGCTCTTGGTCAAGCTGTTGGTCGACTCGTCCAAGCGCACCGAAGCTCTCCAAATCGTAGATCACTTTAGCGGGAAGGCTCTCGACCTCACTCCTAGCTCTATGGTGGCGATGTTCCAGGGTGATAGCCCCAAAATCGACGCTGCGATCGGAATGCTGTCCTGCTTCGAAATCATCGAAACCGTCAGAACAGGTAAAGTTGTCATGGCCAGAGGCGAGCAACCAACGTAGACTGTCGTCGTTATGAAGGCACTGATTGCATCTACTACTCTCGCTCTGCTGACCGTCCTTTCTCCTGCTCAAGAGGCAGGTGAAGAAACACTCGCCGCCGCTGGCAAGCTCATCGACACGATGGGTGTTCGCGAGGAAATGGCGGTTGGTTTCAAGGCCGCTATGGAACCCATGTTGCAGCCCATGATCCAACAGATGGGGCTCAACGAGGCGCAAATCGCAGAGCTGAACGCTATCTTCACTGGCTGGTGGGAAAATGATATCGATCAGGAGGCGATTATCAAAAATTACAAGGCGCTCTATGCCGAAACCTTTACGACTGAAGAACTCATCGAGTTGGAGCTTTTTTACCAAACTCCGCTTGGCAAAAAGTTGCTTCTCACCATGCCTGACCTCACTCAAAAGGGCATGCAAATCGGCATGAACGCCGCACAAGCGAAGCAGCCCGAATTGATGGCGAAAATGCAGGCTTTCCAAGAACAGGTTGCCAAGGATAATGCTCCCGCCAAAGAGGAGGTTGTCCCTGAAGAGGCCACCAAAGCTGCTGAATAAAAGAGCGCTATCGCCCAACAACTTCCAGACGGACTGGAGTATGGTCCTGATCAATTGCCCCGCTGCTGGTGGGGCAATTCTGCGGATGACTATCGCCATTATCATGACCACGAGTGGTCGCTCCCGGTCCATGACGACCATCTCCTCTTCCAAAAAGTAGCTTTGGAGGGCTTTCAATCGGGCTTGAGCTGGCTCACGATTCTACGCAAGCGAGAAAATTTCCGGGCGGCCTTCGCTAACTTTGACTTTGAAAAAGTGGCTCGCTTTGATGACCGTGATATCGCGCGTTTGCTAGCAGATGCGGGGATTGTTCGACATCGTGGTAAAATCGAGGCCACCATCAACAATGCCCAACGAGCGTGCGAACTCGTTGATGAAGTCGGGAGTCTGGACCAGTTTTTCTGGCAATTCATCCCGCCCAAAAGCGAGCGCCCAAAAGCTCTCACCAAGGCCACCCTTGGCTCTCTTTCTTCCACTCCTACCTCAACCCGTCTTTCCAAAGACCTTAAAAAGCGGGGGTGGAAATTCGTAGGCCCCACCACAGCCTACGCCTTCATGCAGGCTTGTGGTCTCGTCAACGATCATCTCGAAGGCTGCGCCTTCCGGGAGCGGACATCCTCCCGCCCAGATTGAGCTTCATTGGCACGACTGACTGACATTAAGCAGAAATAAGGGAATGAAATCGCTGGCCGTCCCTCGTAGTTTTACTCCATCTTTAGTAATGAAATTCCTCTTGCTCCTTTTCGCTCTCTTTTTTCCGCTAGCCGGGCACCTCGCTGCGGAAGGCTTAGATCCCTTCAGCCTTCCCGGCGCGAAGACCAAAGCCAAGTCCCCCACCACCGAAGCCAAGCTTCTCTCGGAAGCGAAGACCATTGCTCCCGGAGAACCCTTCACCGTCGCACTCAAGCTGACTCATCCAGAAGGTTGGCACAGCTATTACGTCAATACGGGCCTCATTGGCGAGGTGCTCAAGGTCAACTGGACTCTTCCTGACGGCTTTGAGGTCGATTACCTCGGTTGGCCTACCCCTCACCTTAGCAGCTCATTTGGGTTTCGCACCATTGGTTACGAAGGCACCGTTCACCATCTTTACCAGGTTACTCCCCCCGCTCATCTAGTAGCGGGCACATCTGTCGAACTTGCCTTGGAAGCCAGCTGGCAGATTTGTGACGACAAGGGATGTATCCCTGAAAAGTCCGCTCCCAACATCACCCTCGATGTAGCGGGGAATTCTTCTATCGATGCTAGCCTAGTCAACGAGTTCGAAAAAGCGCGCGACCATTACCCGAAGGCTGACCATAAGCTCTCCATCGTCGCTTCCGAGGCTAATGACCTCATCACTCTCCGAATCTCACCGACTGGCGACCTTAATCCCAAAGACCTGAGATTCTTCGACAACGATGGGCAAGTGAGTGTGCAGGCACCTCACCTCGCTACCCAAGACGGCGATACCATTACGCTCAAACTTCCACGAAACCAAGGCAACGAATTCTCGGACCCCGGTCCCGTTCTCGACAAGCTTCAAGGAATTCTCACCGACGGAGAAAATGCCTATCGCGTGAGCACGGAATTTTCCGAGGCAGAGGCCGCAACCACCCCGGTGAGCTTCTCCGTTCTTTTCCCGATCCTAACTGGAATGTTCGTGGGTGGACTCATTCTTAACCTCATGCCCTGCGTCTTTCCCGTCATTGGGATTAAGATCATGGGCTTTGTCGATCAGGCTGGGCACGACCGCAAGAAGGTGATGATGCACGGACTCGCGTTTGCAGGTGGCGTGTTTGCCAGCTTCTGGCTCCTTACCCTCATCATGTTGTTGGGTGGTATTAAGAACTGGGGCGGCCAGCTCGAGAATCCCTACGTGATGTTCACTCTCATCATCGTCATGCTTCTCCTCGCCATGAACATGTATGGCGTGTTTGAGATTGGCGTAGGAGCAACTGGAGTAGGCTCCAACCTCACCCGCAAGGACGGTTTGGGCGGTTCATTTTTCTCGGGAGTGCTCGCCACCGTGGTGGCCACTCCTTGTTCGGCACCCTTTCTGGGGGCAGCCCTCGGTGCGGCAGTGGCGCTTCCCACCTTCTGGTTCTTCGTCTCCTTCAGCGTGATGGCGGCGGGCCTTTCATTACCCTACCTCACCCTCTCCGCCTTTCCCGGTCTGGTGAAAAAGCTTCCTCGTCCTGGTGCTTGGATGGAATCCTTTAAGCAAGGTATGTCCTTTCTCTTGTTCGCTACTGTCGGCTACCTGCTTTGGGTTTATTCGGCTCAGGTCTTTGAACAGGACTATGGTCAAAAAGGTCTTTTCGTAATGATTGGCCTCTCGCTCATCGCTGCTGCGGGCTGGGTTTGGGGACGATGGACGACTCCTATCCGGAAGGCTAAGACCAAGTGGATTGCGCGAGGCATCACCGTTGCTCTCTTTGTCGCGGGATTCGTTTTGGCCAAACCTGGGGCAGAGATTTCCGAGTCGCAAACCGTTGTCATCGAGTGGGAGAAATGGAGCAAAGAGACTGAGCAAAAGTATTTGGCCGAGGGCCGTCCAGTCTACGTCGACTTCACCGCTAAGTGGTGTCTCACTTGTCAGGTCAACAAAGGCAACGCATACACCCAAGAGGTCGTCGACCTGATGAATAGCCACGACATTGTTTTCTTAAAGGCTGATAAAACGACCACCAATGAGGAAATTGACCGTGAGCTCACTCGTCTTGGGCGCTCTGCCATTCCCGTCAATGTGCTCTACGATCCAGAAGAAAAATCACCGAACATCACCCCCGAAGTTCTCACTCCTGGTTACATGTTGAAGTTCGTTGAAGAGAAATTAGGAGAGCAACCGAGCTAATCCACTAACGAAGAAAATTCCTACTTCAGCAAGGTAATGGGTGAGCAATCTCCCTTCCGGACGTCATCGGATAGTCAAAAGAGAAGTTCTTTAGGAGAATCGAGTTCACCTCTCTAACAAGACCTCGCTTCCAAGAATCACTACGTCAACGCTCCCCTTCAAAGTTTGCCCAAAGCAGGGGGTGTTGTAGCTCTTGGATTTGAAAAACTCTTTCGAGAAGGTCGTTTCGCCTTGAGGGTCGAACACTAGCAGTTCTGCCCTTCCCCCTTCTTTCACCGGCACGGGCTCCAAGCTCATCATCCGGCGAGGTTCGGCTGAGTAACACTTTACGATGGTCTCCCAAGACAAATCACCGTTCACCACAAAGCGGTCAAAGAGAGAGACGAGTGCATTTTCCAGTCCTACCAAACCGTTGGGAGCACTCACAAAATCCTGAGACTTTTCAAACTCGGTATGGGGTGCGTGGTCGGTCGCAATCAGGTCGAAGACTCCATCCTTGAGACCTTGCAGTAGGGCCGCGTTGTCGGAGGCTAGGCGCAAGGGAGGATTCATTTTATAGTTCGTGTTGTAGTCTCCAATATCTTCCTCGTGATAGAGCAGATGATGGGGTGCGACCTCGCAGGTGACCTTGGCTCCCATCTCCTTCCACCAGCGAATGGTTTCCATTCCCATCCGGGATGAGACGTGTTGAATGTGAACATGCGCTCCCGCCGCATGAGCGAGACGAATGTCGCGGTCGATGAAGAGTTCCTCCGCACAAGCCGGAGTACCATCGATTCCCAACTGGTAGCTTTTCTTACCCTGATTCATGGCCCGTGGTCCCGCGAGCGCAGGGTCTTCGCAATGGCTCGCAAAGAACATCCCGAACTCCTTGGCATAACGCATTGCCTGCAGAAGCAAGTTCGAGTCCGGCACCGCGTCGCCATCGTCGGTCAACATCAACACCCCCAGTTCCCGCATGCCATCAATGGCCGCCAGCTCCTTGCCTGCTCGCCCCTTGGTGATGCATCCCGAAGTGAGGACGGGAATGCGCGAAACGGCTTTTGCCTTATCCAAAACCATTTTCACGACAGCTGCCGAATCAATGGCTGGGCTCGTGTTTGGCATCATCACTACACCAGTAATGCCGCCGTTGATTGCAGCCTCGGTGCCTGCCGCAATATCCTCCTTATGAGTCTGCCCCGGCTCGCGAAAATGGACATGAGTATCGAACATGGACGGCATCACCACCTTGCCGCTGCAATCGATTACCTTTGCTCCTTCCGGAACGGTCAAACCCACGCCAATCGCAGTGAACCTTCCGTCCTCGATCAGGACATCTCCGGCCGCTAACGGTCCCTCTTCCGAGGCAATCTCTCCTCCCTGCAAAAACAGTCGTTCGCTCATCGGCGCTATTCAAGACCACATTGCCAATCCATTGAAGCCCCAATGCCAGTCATCTCTTTCTCAAAGAAGGAAAAACTCAAGCAAGCCTCGCTGGTGAGGAAGCACGAGGAAGCACTCCCCGCTGAGCTGACGCCTGATGAAACACTACCTTCGGCGGCCTCGACGACCTGCACCCTCGCCATTGACGCGATTTTTTATCCGCTCCAGAGTTTTCGCTTCGACAAGATCGGAAGTGGCAAAGTAGGCATCTGCCGCGGCCTCATCCTCTCGGAACCAACGACCAGCGGCCATACCCACCGAGCGAGCGCGGCTCTCGTCATCTCCAATCGTAGCCGCCAAGGTCACAGCTTCGGCAGGATTAACATCAGTAGCGCTGAAAACGTAAGTGCTCACTGCCCGGTCACGAATCCCATTATCGTCGAGTGAATTGATGACCTCCATGGCTGCCTGCGGATTGGTTCGGGCCAGTGGCCCCATGGCCTCGCGCATGGCATCTTCTTGCGCGGCCTCGCTTCCGTTAGCCAACAGGAAATCCATTGCTTCCTTGGGATTCTCCTGCGCCCAGCTCTCGATCACATTATCGAAAGCATTGTCCCTGACTTCGCCCTCCGGAATCGTCATCAACTTGGCTGCCGCTCCTTCGGGATTACGCTGAGCATAGCCCTCCACCCCTTGCGCAAGAGCCTCATCTCGCTGGTCGGAAGGGAGTCCGCGGGCCCAACTTTCCATCGCGTCCCAGTCGTCGCGCCCCCACTCCAGAGCAATGGAAGCGTAGGCTGCCTGCTTGCCTTCCTCATCGAGACCGTTGGCCATAACGAGGGCCGCCGCCGGGTCGTCGGAGGCCACCTGCTTGATGACATTCGCGACTGCTCCGGCACCATCTCGACCTTCCAGGCCTTTTGCCCAAGCAAGGGCTGCCTCCGGGTCCTGCCGCGCCCATTCGGTAGCAATCGTTCCTGCCGCGCCTTGGCCTCGTCTACCGCCCATCATTCCCATCATGGCAAAGTCGCGGGGGTTATCTTGCAAAAATTGCGCCGCTGCTTCCGGATCGGTGGAAGCCCAACTTTGGAGGACTGTCGGCTTCACGAAAAAGCCCGTTCGCCCCATGGTATCCGTATGGGCCAAAGCTCCCAAGGGGTCCACCTCCGCCCACTGAGAAAAAAGAAGATACGAGGCGAGAATTCGCTCGGAGAAAGGCAGCTCATCAAGCTTAGCTGCTTCGGCCTCAAACATCCCCGGCCCCAAATTCGCATAGTAATCCAAGAGTTTCTGCACCCGCGCGGTCTGACTAGGCTCCGCATAAATTTCCGAAAAATCCCGAATCGACTCCCTGCGATTCGATTCAACCGCCACCACCTTGGCCCGGTCGGTCTTGGTCCCGCTTGCGACTGAGGACTCGCCACTCCTGCTACTTTCAGCGCCTCCACCCGCGAAAAAACCACCTGCGCCTCCGAGAATAAGTCCACCGATTCCGACCGCGATGAGAGAATTGTTCATGAAGAAATGGTAACTCCAAAACTGGTGAAAAGTTGCAGCAAATCCGAGAAAATGACTAAGCACGAGTTCGAGAACACGTCGTCAGCGTCGTCTCGCTGAGAGCCAATTCACGCGGTCACAGCCTTTTTGAAGGAATAAAAGCTCAGTCACGACCTTTGCAAGCTCGACAACCTCAAAGCGATATCATTATCTCATAGGATGATTAAAGTAGCTGCTTTCCTCATTTTTTCAGCACTTGTTGCTCGAGCCGAGAGCGAACTCCCCGAGCTCAATGATATCGGGGCCCTTCTTTTTGCAGACGATCTTTGGACCCAGAAGCTGGTCGATGTGAAGAAGAACCACGGGATTGCTGAGAAAGAGAATCAGGAAGGAAGAGGAATTTCTCCTGCTGATCGGGAGCGCTACAGGAAGCGTGGCATTGATGTTTCAAGCATGCAGGTGACTCTGCCCAAGCTCGACTGGCTCTCGTCGGCCCAAAAGGGACTTCGTTCCACTCGCGGCGGCTACAGTATCGACGGCAAGGAAGTAGGAGAAATCGTCATGCGCGGCACTGGCGAGGGACTTTCGGGAGTGACCATCTCTCTCTACAATCGCGGAGACGATGAAGAGATTGGCCCCTCGAAGTACGAAAGCGACTTTGAAAGTTGGAAACGCACTTTGGACAGCCTGTTGAAAGTGCGTGCCCGTTCTCGCGACCAGAGAGGTTCCGTGCCGATCAGCGGTTGGATGTGGCAGAAAAACCAGACCGCTTATCTCCTTGAGGGCTCTCTCAATCGACGCGAGAAACGGCCCGAGTTTATCCGCCTACGCATTGCCCCCCTCAAGGCTGGCGGCAGTGGAAAAAAATCCACTGTCCGACGCGACAATCTCGAAAAACGAGTGGAGCAAGACGGAAGCACCGTCTGGGTCAAGGGTGTCCCCATGGTTGATCAAGGCGACAAAGGTTACTGCGTGGTGGCTACTATCGAACGGGTGATCCGCTTCTATGGTCGCGACTTCGACCAACACGAGATGGCCCGATTGGCCGACACTTCAGCAGGAGGAGGAACCTCTATGGATGCCATGGAAAAGGCCTTTCGCTCTCTCACAGGAAAAACAAGTGTGCGCACCATTAAGCTCGTCGAGTTTGATGAAAACCAGTTCAAGCGCGACATCCGCTACTACAACCGCGCGGCCAAAAAAGCCGAGAAACCAACCTTCGATTACGACCTCGACGAGTGGCACATCTCACCAGTGATGTTCTGGTCAAAAGTCGACCCCAAGGTTTTTCGCGACGTGAAGGCTGACCAGAATGGCTACGAGTTCTTTAACAAAAAAATCAAGGAATACATCGACCAAGGAGTCCCTCTCTGTTGGACCCTGATGTTGGGGATGTTCAAAGAGGATAATCTGCCACAATCGTTTGGCGGCCACATGCGCCTTATTATTGGCTACGACGAGGCTAAGGGAGAAATCATCTATTCCGACTCTTGGGGCGAAGGCCATGAGAAAAAGCGCATGCGAGCTGATGAAGCCTTCTGCATGACTATTGCTCTCTACGCCATGCTACCAACGAGGTAGTCAAGTTCCGAACGGGCGGTCATCAACCAGGGCGATCAAGCTAGGGAAAAATTCGGTAAAATGAGACCAGGATGGATTGGATAGATTGGATTTAAGAATTCAAACTCATCGTTCTGAAGCGAGTTTTGAAGTGCCATTCCCTTCAAAAGCTCGCGGCTCATGTTTTTCCATCAAAAAATCCAATCTATCCTATCCATCTTGGTCCAAGAATGAGCTAAAGAGAGAAACTTGATCCCTAGCTTGGTCGCCCTGGGTCATCAACATCCTGTCTTTTCTTAGCTTGAAAAAGAAGGACAAGGACAAGCGTTATCCGAGATGAAAAACCTCGCGCAGGTCTTCGGCTACCGGACGGCCATCCGGATGGGAAGGCATGACCTCCTTCATGTGCTGCCACCATTTTTGGCAGACTTCGGTTTCGGCAATAGAGGCCCACTGCTCCTCATCCTCAATCTCGGCATAGGCAAACAGCTGGTTCGTCTCTGCGAGTAAAAAAATGGAGTAGGACTTCACCCCGTGCTCACGCAAGACCTCTTCGAGCTCTGGCCAAATTGGATTGTGTCGTTTCTGATACTCCTCGTGAGCATCAGGATGAACCGACATCACAAATGCTTTTCGAATCATTCTGCCTCCTCCTCAGCTAATCCTTGTTCCTGATATTTCTTCAAAAGACCTGCCATCTGCTGGGCTAATTTAGGTTTTTGATTCACAAGATTGTTCGCCTCCATTTTGTCTTTTGCAATATTGAGCAAAACTGGCGTCACTTGCCAGCTTTTCGGGCGTGCAAACTGATTACCAGGCCAGCCTTCGAAGTATTTCCACTTCCCTTTTCGGATTGCGACTGACTTCGCTTGCTCCAAAATCAAGTCCGCACCTTTGGCATCCTTGCCCATCAAAGCGTCCCCATAGTCCCGGCTATCGATTCCATGACCTTCCGGAATTTTGACCTCGAGATAGCTGGCAAACGTTCGCAATAGATCGACTTGGGTCATCAAGGCGTCGGAGACACCGGGCTGAACCATCGCAGGCCAGCGAACGATAAACGGCACCCGAGTTCCGCCCTCGTAGAGCTGATACTTTCCTCCCCGATAGGGTCCCGAGCCGTCATGCCCACGATCCACCTCCTCTGTCGAAGTCTTCACGGTGGTGCCATCCTGATAGCCGTCATCATAGACCGGGCCATTGTCGCTGCTGAAGATGACCAAGGTGTTCTCATCGATTCCGTTCTTCTTAAGGGCTGCCAAAATGGCACCAGTAGTCCAGTCCAATTGGACCATCGCATCGCCGCGATAACTCAAATCACTCTGGCCTCGAAAGCGAGGGTGTGGGGTGCGTGGAACATGAATATCTTGCGAAGAAAAGAAGAGGAAAAAAGGTTGCTCCTTGTTTTTGGTGATGAATGCAGCAGCCTTTTCCACCAGCTTATCGGCCATTTGCTCATCATCCCAGAGAGCGGACTTGCCTCCCTTCATCATCCCAATGCGGCCCACTCCATTGATGACGGTCATGTTATGGCCATGACTATTCAGGTAGTAGGTCATCGCTTCCGGGTCATCGCGGCCATCGGGATACTTGGTCCCCGGAACTTCATCAGGAATGCGATTTCTATAAGAGACCGTGAGTGGATCACTGGGTTCGAGTCCAACGATGTGATGATTCTCCAGATAGACGCAGGGCACCCGATCATTGGTCGAAGGAAGCATAAAACAATAATCGAACCCTATCTCCAATGGGCCTGGTTTGATTTCCTTGTTCCAATCAATGGGAGTAACCCCGTCACCCAGACCGAGATGCCACTTGCCCACTACCCCGGTCGTGTAGCCCGCAGCTTGAAAGGCATCCGCCATTGTGAATTGGTCCGGATGAATGGCCATCGCGGCATCACCAGGGAGAATTCCCGTGCCTGCCTTTCGAAAGGCCATACTTCCGGTCAACATCGAGTAGCGGGAGGGAGTGCAGGTTGCAGCCGCACAATGGGCGTCGGTGAAACGGAGACCCTCGGCTGCCATCTGATCAAGATTGGGAGTCGGGATCTTCTTCGCACCATAGCAGCCTAAATCGGCATAACCCACGTCATCACCATAGATGATCACCACGTTAGGCTTCGACTGGGAAGCGGCTTCGGCCTTCTTCTCCCCCTTCGACTTTGTTATCGTTAGTTTCCGAAAGAACATCTTTTGATGCACTCCTGCGTGCAATTGCAATCCAATGGGCCCAGATTCAGGGATGGTTTCTCCCACATAATCGACGAAAGGCTCTCCATTAAGAAAAGTCTGAATTCGTTGCCCTTGAACCAAGATGCGCAAGTGATTCCAGTCTCCTGGTTGATGAATTTTCTCCACCTTGTCGGACTGCGCGGGATAGCCCCCTTTGCCGTCTTTGGGGGCGTAGATGCACCCTGTCAGATCGACTTTTAGCGAACGGGAAATACCGATTTGCACCTGATGGCTTTGACCACGTAGAAAAATTCCGGAATCATAATCGGGCGACGGGGTCTTGTATTCTAAAGAGAGTTCGAAGTCCCCAAATTCCTCATTGGTCCACAAGACAGAGTTTTTCTTGTCGGAGTTCTCACCCACAATGGCATCGCCCCTTCCGTCCCAATGACTCGCTTGCAGCTGAGCCGGACGCGCCTGCCAGCCCTCCAAGTCCTGTCCGCTCCAGAGTTCTTTCCCGTTCGTTAGCCCCATTCCTGCCACAAGGACCGCCAACGTCGTTTTCAACGCCATCATATCACCCCCAAACGAACAGTTTCCGGGCCTTCTTGCAAGGCTTCCGATAAAAGCTCAGGCTCCTAAAAACCCTGCTAGAATTTGCCCTTTGATTCTAATCTTGAACCAACCCTCAGCCTCCCCTACCAAGCTCCCGCACCATGTCCGATAATCAATCCATCGCTGACCTCCTGGCGATCGACACCCAATCCCTCACGGATCGGTTGTCGGAACTCAGGAGGTATCTTTGACATTCCCACCTTGCAAAACAAGTTGGCTGAACTTGAAGAACGGATGGCCGACCCCGACTTTTGGAACGACCAGGCTGCGGCCCAAGCCCTCATTGGCGAGAAAAATGCAACCGCAGGCAAGGTGGAACCCTTTTTAAGAATCACCGCCAGGCTCAAGGATTTAGCAGCCTCCATGGAGCTGGCCAAAGAGTTCGACGATCTCGACTCGGCCCGAGAAGCGGCCGCCGAAGCAGAGGCCATCAATAGCGAGCTGGACTCCTTCGAACTGCTTACTTTACTCGACCAACCTGCCGACCCCAATCATGCCTATCTCAATATCCAAGCAGGAGCTGGAGGTACGGAAGCGTGTGACTGGGCGGCAATGCTGTTGAGGATGTATACCCGATGGGCCGAGAATAAGGGCTTCAAGGTCACTACTCTCGACTTCCAGGAAGGTGACGGCGCGGGGGTCTCCGGAGTTTCCCTCCATATCGAAGGTCAATTTGCTTACGGATACCTCAAGCAAGAGCGCGGGGTCCATCGGCTTGTTCGCATTTCTCCCTTCGACGCCGCGGGCAAGCGTCACACCTCTTTTGCAGCGGTCGATATCACTCCAGAAATCGATACTCAAATCGAAATCGACATTCCGGACTCCGACGTCGATATCACGACCACTCGCTCCGGCGGCAAGGGCGGTCAGAATGTCAACAAAGTCGAGACCGCAGTCATCTTGAAGCACCTTCCGACCGGAATTGTCATCCGTTCCACCCAAGAGCGCTCGCAACTGCGCAACCGCGAACTGGCTTGGCAAATTTTAAAGGCCAAACTTTACCAAATCGAAGAAGAAAAGCAGATGGCAGAAGCGGATCGCACGTACTCCGAGAAAGGTGAGATCGGTTGGGGCAGTCAGATCCGTTCCTATGTTTTCCAGCCCTACCAGATGGTGAAAGACCTACGCACCAGCTACGAGACTGGTAATATTCAAGCAGTCATGGATGGCGACATCAATGGCTTCATCGAGGCCATGTTGCGCCACCAAGGGTAAGGCATTTTTATCGCTCTACACTTTCTTCAAATTACACTAATCTCTCCAGACAAGATGACTTACGACGAGCTGAACGCTGACTACCAACTCCCTCTTTTCGAACTTCTCAAAAAGTCCCGTGAAGTCCATGAGGCCAACTGGCCCGAGAACGAGGTCCAGCTTTGCACCCTACTGTCAATCAAGACCGGTGGTTGCTCTGAGGACTGCTCCTACTGTGCCCAATCTGCCCGCTACAAATCCGGGGTCGACGCCGACCGCCTGATGGAATGCGACGACGTGATGGCCCGGGCCCAGGCAGCGAAAGAGAATGGTTCCACTCGCTTTTGCATGGGTGCGGCATGGCGCGGAGTCCGAAGCGGCACCAAACGCTTCGAGCAAGTTCTCGATATTGTCCGGAATGTCTCCGACCTTGGGATGGAAGTCTGCGTCACCCTCGGCCAGCTCGGCCCCGAAGAGGCGGCTGCGCTGAAGGAGGCTGGCGTCACTGCCTATAATCATAACATCGACACCTCGCGTGAGTTCTACCCCGAGATTGTCACCACCCACACCTACGACGACCGCCTCGAGACCATTCGGAATGTGCAAGACGCAGGGATGTCGGTCTGCTGCGGAGGGATTCTTGGCCTTGGTGAAACTACTGAAGACCGGCTCAAGATGATCGAGGTCATCTCATCCTTTAACCCTCCCCCAGAATCGATCCCTATTAACAAGCTCATGCCCATGCCCGGCACTCCCATGGCCGAAAATCAAGGTGTCGATGTCTTCGAGCTGGTTCGCATGATTGCAGTCACGCGCATTGCCGTTCCCAAGGGGAAGGTCCGTCTTTCCGCCGGACGAACAGCCCTCTCCGAGGAGGCTCAGGCGATGTGCTTCTTCGCTGGTGCAAATTCTATCTTCTATGGTGACAAGCTGCTCACTGCCGCCAATCCCGCAGTTGAGAAAGACCTTAACCTGATCGCTAAGCTTGGTCTTTCCACGCAGGAGCCCAACCGCAACCAAGCCCCCCCTGCTCCTGAGGATAATCAACCTCTCCAACCTGCCCTCGCTTCGGAAGGAGCCTAGGTTTTGAGATGAAAACCCTCCGCGTCTCCATTCCGGATCAAGAGGTCCGGCTTTATGAGGATGAGACTCTGATACTCTCCCTGCCGGCCTCGACCTCAAAATTCGGTATCGGTAGTGAAGAAGGTTCCAACCGCACTCCGCTGGGTCAGTTTCGCATTTGTGAAAAATACGGTTCCAAAGCGCCCGAAGGAACTATTTTCAAAGGTCGTAAACCCATCGGAATTTGGAGTGAAGGACAGGAAACGACTGAAGACCTCGTCCTCACCCGTATTTTTCGTCTCGAAAGCAACGAGCCTGGAATTCAAAATACCTACCAAAGATATATCTATTTCCACGGAACCAATCAACAAGAACTGGTGGGACAACCTGCTTCGCACGGCTGTATTCGCCTTAAAAACCAAGATATCGCCCAACTTTTCGACCAAGTTCCCGTAGGAACCCTTGTTCAAATTTCCGACGCCTCTTTTTCATGAAAAAAATACTCTTTCTCGACTGTGACTCCACTATTTGTGCCATTGAAGGGGTTGATGAACTTGCCGCTCTGCGCGGCCCCAAGGTGGAAAAAAAAGTAATCGAACTGACCAATCAAGCCATGGACGGGACTGTGCCCATTGATGAAGTCTTCGCTCGCCGACTCGACCTCATTGAGCCTAGTCGCGAAATGTGCGCTCAGGTAGCCACAATGTACATCGAGAAGATTTCGCCGCATGCTTCCGAGGTGATTACTCAACTTCAGAATGAGGGCTGGGAAGTTATCATTATTTCTGGCGGATTCACCCCAGTCATTGAGCCTTTGGCCAATCAGCTTGGCATTAAGAAGACTTATGCTGTTGACCTTGATTTCGATAAAATCGGCAATTACCAAGGATTTGATAAAGAGTCCCCTACCGCTCGAAACGGTGGCAAACCGGACATTATCAGAACGTTCAAAGAAGGCAATCCCTCGCTCACAACCGTAATGATGGGAGACGGTATCTCCGATTTGGAAACAAATACCGTCGTGGATTTGTTTATTGGATATGGAGGAGTGGTCAGTCGCGATGCCGTCAAGAAAGCCGCTACCGCCTTCGTCACTGATTTTCGTGACTTGCCTAACACCTTAAAAACTCATCTTTAGCAAAATAAATCCCATAATTACAAAGATATAATTTTTTCTTGCATAAAGATTAAAAGAGTAGTTTCTTTACCAACCCAATTATGGCTAAGAAAAAAACAACTAAAGGCAAACGCTACTCTGCTGAAGAGAAGCAGGAAGTACTCGACTATGTTGCTTCCGTAGATGCCGAAAAAGGACGTGGCGGCGTTGCTGCAGCCCAGCGGAAATTTGGAATTACCGCCCTCACCATCACCAACTGGAAGAAGAAAGCGAGTGGCGGCTCCGCGGCGGCTCCAGCTTCCAAGGGTGGTAAGCGTGGCTCGACTGCCCAATCCCGCGTTCTCCACCGTCTGGGTGAAATCCTCGACCTGGTGGCCAGTAAAGAAGCTGAAGTTACTGCTCTTAAAAAAGAGTATGCCAAGCTGAAGAAGAAGATTTAATTTCTTCTCTCACAACAACACACTTTCGAAACAGGCAGTCCTTCATCGGGCTGCCTGTTTTGTTTGAACGAAACACCTAAAAACGAAGAATAATTTTTATCCTTCTTGGGATGTCCTCGCATTCATTTGCCATTCTTTCCCGATGTTTACGCAATTGTAGAGGAAAGGAGCCAAACACTATTGCGTAGACAAATATCGAAAGACCAAGGAGTAGAAAAACGATAGCAAGCAAGGACACTTTAAGGAGTCATCCCGATTAAAACGTGTTCTGTTGTTCCGGAATGAGAGTCGGTGCTGAGGACGAGGCTGTCGAAGAGTGTCTCCTCGTTGTTCGAGGAGTTGCTCCGAAACTTGGGGGCCGCGTTGGATATGAATGGAGACTTTTCTTGGCTACAAAAAAACCGGACCCCTTTCAGGATCCGGTTTTTATCAAAAAGTTAACTTCACGCTCTACTCATCGTCGTCATCGTCATCACCTACAGTGATTTCGAGGTCAACGAACTCGATGAAGGCCATGGGCGCAGCATCGCTGGCACGAGTGCCGAGCTTAGTGATACGGCAGTAACCGCCTTGGCGGTCGGCGCAAGCTTCCGCAATCTCGCCGAAGAGCTTGCTCACCACGTCCTTTTGACGAAGGTAAGAAATCGCCTGACGACGGGAATGCAAATCACCTTTCTTAGCTTGGGTCACAAGCTTCTCGACCACGGGGCGAAGAGCTTTGGCTTTAGCAACAGTGGTGCGGATGCGTCCGTGAGTAATCAGGGCAGCGGCTTGATTGGACAACAGGGCCTTTCGTTGGGCCGCATTGCGCTTCAGTTTGGGAGTCTTTCTACGGTGTTTCATGAACTCGTTTTAAAAATCAATCGTCAATGTTCTGGGCGATCAGGTCAGCAAGGCCAACAGGTGCCTCTTCATCAGTCCCCAGACGTGGAGCTTGAAGTTGGGTAACAGGTCCGGAGAGCAAGGAAGGATCAATGCTCATTCCGAGGCCCAATCCGAGTTCGACGAGCTTGTCCTTAATTTCGTTCAAGGACTTCTTACCGAAGTTGCGGTACTTGAGCATCTCGGCCTCACTCTTCATCGCGAGCTGACCCACGGAAGTGATGTTGGCGTTGTTCAAGCAGTTCGCAGCACGAACAGAGAGTTCAATCTCGTTGACGCTCATGTTGAGAAGCTTCTTGAGAGCTGCATTCTCTTCGCTCTGCTCAGCTGGTGCTTCTTCGAACTCAATCGCATCGTCGTCGTAGTTGACGAAAACGTCGAGGTGGTGACGAAGAATACCGGATGCCTGCAAAAGAGCATCGTGAGGCTCAATGCGACCATCGGTGTGGATGTCGAGGATGAGCTTGTCGTAGTCAGTAATCTGACCCACCCGAGTATTTTCCACGGAATACTTCACGCGCGTTACTGGGCTGAAAATCGAATCAATTGCAATCACGCCGATAGGTGCATCGGGGCGCTTGTTGTCGTCTGCGATACGGAAACCACGACCGACGGAAACTTCGAACTCACACTCGAACTTCACTTTGCGATCAAGGTGACAAATGACATGCTTCTTATTGATGACAGAATACATGTTGTCGTCCTCAATATCTCCGGCGGTGACTGCACCTTCCTTGTTGACGTTGATGGAAAGAACGCGGGACTCTTTTCCGTGATGCTTAAAGCGAACCTTTTTGAGATTGAGAATGATGTCGGTGACATCTTCCACCACGCCGGCGAGAGTTGAGAACTCATGCTGGACGCCCGAAATCCGGACGGAGGTAATGGCTGCACCTTCCAGAGAGGAAAGCAAAACACGACGAAGGGAGTTACCAACAGTGTGACCAAAGCCACGCTCGAAGGGCTCGGCCACAAACTGACCATAGGTGTCAGTGGCGGTGTCTTCATCCTTAATCAACCGGTTCGGAACTTCGAACCGGTCCAACTTCACGGGACCATCCTTTTCTTCTTCTTGGACGTCCTCTACGACTTCTTCAGACATATAGTATTTTAGTTTGCCGGGTTTCCCTTCGGCGAGTTGCGTCTGCACCAGCAGACGACGAAGGACCAACGGCGATTCATTGACTCGCGGGCGGCGAAACAACAGCATCAAACGAACAGATGCAACATTTTTTTGCCAAGTTTGCCACCTTCCTGCTTTTCACATCGTGCAACTTGCCTTAATCTTCTGGCTCATCTCACATATTCCTGCCTCTTTTGTCATGAAATCAAAACCCAACCTAACCCGATTTACTTACGAAACCGCTGCCTTCGAAGGATGGCGCCTCTGCATCAGCCGGGGCGGCAAAACCTTCACTAAATACTACTCTGATAAGAAGTATGGTGGTCCTCGTAAGTCACTCAAGCAGGCCGAAGCAAGCCTGTCGGAACTCAAGGACCTGCTAGAGAAATCACGCCGCGTGAATGGCAAATTAAGCCAGACCACAGTAAAAAAGGCTGAAAAATTGCTGAAAGAGGGTTGATTGGGCCTATGCCCAGTGCCTCCCCAACCGTCGTCCATTCCGTTATCCATTGGTTCCGACGTGATCTTCGCGTCTCTGATAACACTTCTCTTCTCGCTGCTTGTCAGTCTGGAGGAGAAGTGATTCCGCTCTATGTCTTGAGCGATTGGAAACGCGAGCACGCTTGGAGTGGACCCGGCAGACAACAGTTTCTCTGCGAATGCTTGGAATCGCTTTCCAAGAATCTAGCAGACTTAGGCGGCCGTCTCATCCTACGGCAGGGAGACCCTGTGTCTGTGATCGAGAAGCTCGTGTCCCAATGCGGAATCAGTGCCGTTCACTTCAATCGCGATCCGGACCCGCATGGACGCCAAGAGGAAGAACGTTTGCGCGCGCTCTTGGAAGAACGAGGCATCGAATGCATCGGCCACGACGATGTCTCGATGCATACCTTCGAGCAAACCACCAAGGATGATGGCACAGCCTATCGGGTCTACACTCCCTACAGCAAGCGATGGCTTAAGGTTGAGAAGCGGACTCCTAAACTGAAGCCGAAATCCCTCTCGACGCCCAAGAAGATTCAGTCTGAGCCGCTGCCAACTTTGGAAACTTGGCAACTCAATCTCCCTTCCAATCTCGACCTGTTACCCGGTAGTGAAGCGGCAGCTCGCAAGCGCCTTAAGGAGGCTATCTCTAGTCGCCTTCCCACCTATGCTCAGAATCGGGACCATCCTTCGGTCCCTGCTACTTCTCGTCTTTCGCAAGACCTTCGCTGGGGCACCCTCTCTATTCGTAAGGCCTACGCGGAGGCCAACAAGGCCTTGGAGGCAGCTGGCGATCCTCAAATCAGAGAGAGCTACCAAACCTTTATCAAGGAACTCGCTTGGCGGGATTTTTACCTCCATCTTTTGGAAGCCTACCCGGAGGTTCTCGCACATGAGTTCAACGCCGACTATCGGGGTCTACCCTGGGCTGAACCTGATGAAAAATTCGAAGCATGGAAAGAGGGCCAGACCGGATTCCCTATCGTCGATGCCGGGATGCGTGAACTTAAGACCACCGGCTTCATGCACAACCGAGTAAGGATGATCGTGGCCATGTTTCTCACCAAAGACCTTCACCTTGATTGGAGGTTGGGCGAACAGCACTTTGCGCAACACCTCCTCGATGGCGAGATCGCCTCCAACAACGGCGGGTGGCAATGGTCTGCGGGCACTGGCGCCGATGCCGCACCCTACTTTCGGATTCAAAATCCCTGGACTCAGTCCAAGCGGTTCGATGCCAAGGGAGATTACATTAAAAAATGGGTACCCGAGTTGGAGGACGTCGCGCCTAAAGCCCTACATCAAGCCCCGGACCTCACCAGTGGTCATGGCAAGAGCTACCCGCAACCCATTGTTGAGCATTCCACAGAACGCAACAAGACACTCGCTATTTTTAAGAAACACCTCGACCACGTGCGCGGTAAGAGCTGATCGTTTTCGGCTTTGGAAGCGTGAGGAAAAACCGACAAACTCCCTCATTCCCCCCCTTGCCCGCCCTCGCTAATCTCCTCGCGTGCCGCATCAATCCGACACTCCTGCCCGGCGCCGCCCGAACTACTTTTGGTGGGCACTGATCAATGCGCTGGCCCTCGCCTTTGCGGTTCTTTCTTGGACTGGCTGTTACTTCCTGTTCAGCTTCCCGGAAAAGCCATGGAATTACTCTTTGCTTCAAAAGTTGGGACGTCTCCCGGAGATTGCATTTTTTGAAGGTTCCGACCTTCCCAAAGCCACTACCCTTCCACCCGAGCAACTCTATCGCATCATCTTCCAGCGCAAGGGCGAAGGTGAGGGCCTGCTGGACGCGACCACCCTTCTCACTCTCAACCAACAGCTCAAACGGAACTACATCACTAACTTTAAGAAGCCCATGAACCTGAATTACGTTCGGGGCACTTGGCGCATTCTCTCGGTGCGCAAGCTCACTGATGAAGACTTTATCCCACAAGGCTTTGCTGTGCTTGCGCAAGCTCTCGCAATCCCCTCCGACCAAGAGAACTCCACCAATCCGGAGCTTCTACCCTACCCTGTCGAACTCGAGATCATCCTACCGACCGAAGCCGACACCGAGATACCACCCGACACCGAGCTCACCGCCGACAACTCCTTCGAAATTGATCGGACCCGCAACGGCTTGATCATCATTCACATCGCCCGCACTGGCACCGTCGACGAACCGGTGAGCCGACTCACCACTATCCCGCTACTAGACAAACCATTTTCACTGACCCAAGAAACAAGGCTCGAACTCAACGCCCCCGCCAAATTGAACCCCAAAGGCCGATTTCCTCTCTTCCAAGACCAAGACGAATAGCAATCAAACAACCCCATGGACCTCGAAATGCCTCTCGAATCCGGCCCTCCG
>CAZGXV010000022.1:0-9129 GCA_964529725.1 uncultured Roseibacillus sp. | reverse complement strand
TCCTCGAGCACTTCACTCATCCCACCAACTACTTGGCCGGGATTATCGACCAGACCAGCCGCTAACAAAGCATTATCTGCCAATTGCTTGGCCACCTTTTCGGCTAATTCGGGCTTCTCTTCGCGGAAGGTTGCCAGCTTTTTAATGAGACTATGCTTCGCGTTGACCTCAATATTGGCCTTCATCTCGGGAGCATCGCTACCCATTTGCTTAAGCATCGCGCGCATCTGTGCATTCGGAGCATCCTTGGGTGTCAAAGCAACCATGGCGTGGCTCACGAGACGTTTGCCCGCCTCCACCTTCTCGACCTTGTCACCCAAGGCTGACGTCATCCACTCTACCAAACCTTTGGTGGCTTCCTCATCAAGGGACTCTCCTTCGTCGTCGGCAACATCGTCCAAGTCAATTTCGGCGCGATCAGCAGAAACAATTTTCTTTTCGTTCCACTGCCCAAGGGTCTCCAAGACGTAGTCGTCGACGGACTCGGTAAAGAAGCAAACCTCCATACCCCGCTTCTTGAATGCCTCTAGATAAGGTCCGGTTTCAATGGCCTCACGGTTCGGAGCTACGAGATAATAAATCTCATCCTGCCCCTCCTTCATGCGGTCTACATACTCTTGAAAGGACGTCTGCTTGCCAGCATCAGTCATCGAACTCTCGAAACGCAACAAGCCCGCCAAGGCCTGCTGATGTTCGTAACTTTGCACCACTCCTTCCTTAATGAAACGGGCGTAACGTTGGTGGAATTCCTGATACTTCTCTGGGTCCGATTTCGCTTCTTTCTCCAAGAACTTGAGAAAGCGTTTCGTCATCACCTCGCCCAGCTTTCTCACGAGAGCGCTGTCCTGCATGGACTCACGGGAAATATTGAGGGGCAGGTCTTCGGAATCGATGACTCCTTTTAGGAATCGCAGCCACTCGGGAAGGAGATTCTCAGGAGCGGCATCAATGAGCACCTTCTTGCAATAAAGACTCACTCCCGGAGGAGTCTGTCCCATGCCCATGCGCTCCATATTGTCATCGGGCACGAAGAGAATGGAATTAATCATCAGCGGAGCGTCCGCCGAGAAATGAAAAGTGTAGCGTGGGTCTTGGTAGTCCTTGCCCACGAACTTGTAGAACTCCTTGTATTCATCCTCGCTGACTTCGCTCTTCGACTTCAGCCAAATCGCATCCACCGTGTTCACGACCTCATCATTGAGCTTCACGGGAAAACCCACAAAATTCGAGTAGCGCTCGATGATAGCCTTCAAGGTTTCCGGCTTAGCAAACTCCTCGAACTCTTCTTTCAGGTGAACGACAACACGCGCTCCCCGCTTCAGGTCCGCGCTCTCTTCAATGGAGTATCCGGTCGCACCGTCACTTTCCCACCGCAAATGTTCGCCATCTTCCCGCCAGGAGTGAGTGAAAACCTCTACTTTGTCCGCCACCATGAAGGCGCTGTAGAAACCAACCCCGAACTGACCGATGACATCCGCCTTATCGCCTTTCTCCTTGAGCGCATCCAGAAACTTCTTCGTGCCGGAACTCGCGATGGTTCCGATATTAGCCACCAACTCCTCACGGGTCATCCCAATGCCGTAATCGGAGATAGTCAAAGTTTTGGCCTCCTCATCGGTGGTGATGTTGATTTCCAACGGCAAGTCGCCTTCGAAAATTGCGTCTCCCTTTAACTGCTGAAGTCGCATCTTCTCCAACGCGTCGGAGGCATTGGAAATCAGCTCGCGGACAAAAATCTCGCGGTCGGTGTAAAGAGAGTGGATGACAATATCCAGCAGCTGCCGCACCTCGGCCTGAAACTCGTGTTGTTGAACGTCGCTCATAGTTAGTGATTTTTGGAAAGGGGCGAAAGATAGAAACCTGCGCCCAACTGTCAACTGAGGGGACAGCATTTTTTAGCGGCAAACAGGTTCAAAAATTTGCGGAAAAAAGGAGGCCCCGGTTTAGAAAAGCTGAAATCGTGATACGAAAGGGCGTTCTGCAGCTTTTGTCTCTTTTTGCGGTCGCGATAAACAACCGATTGCCACCGCCCGAATCCGCCGCCACACTCCCCCCATGTCTCAACACTCTGCCCATCTCTCTTGGTCTCGCAACGACAGCTCTTTTGCCTACAAAGAGTATCCCCGCGACCACCAAATCGATTATGGCAACGGCCATACCATCCCTTGCACCGCAGCCGCCGAGTATCTGGGTAACCCCGACCTTCCCGACCCAGAGCAAGCTTTCGTGGGCTCACTCTCCAGCTGCCATATGCTCACTTTCCTCGCCTTCTGCTCCCTGCAAAAACTCACCCTAGAATCCTATACTGATGAGGCCGTTGGTTTTTTGGAAAAAGGAGAGAACGGCAAACCTGTCCTCGCTCGCGTCGAACTCCACCCCAAGACCGTCTTTGCAGAAGGAGTGGAAGTCAGTGCCGAGAAACTTGCCGAACTGCACCACAAGGCTCATGAGGAATGCTTCCTCGCCAACTCCGTTAAAACGGAAATCAAAACGATTCTCTAGTTTATCGAACACAGAGTCGCAAAAAGTTCAGAGATTCACTGCCAAACTCAGCTTCCTCCGCGACTCTGCGGTGAACCATCCAACCAAGAAAACTATCCAGTGCTCGAACGCCCTGAATTCCTCATTCTTTTCCCCGCGCTTCTCGTGTTGGGGTTCGTGTGGAAGCGTCTCAACCTCTTTCAACCCCTCCGCCTTCTGGTCCTCGCGGTCCTCACCCTTCTTCTCGCCGACCCGCGTATCTCCAAACAGCAAAAGGCCCTCGATCTCTGGGTCCTGCTGGACCGCTCCGACTCCACGGAAGACCTCGTCGACCGAGGGCTGCCGGAGTGGAAGGAACTTCTCGAAGACTCCAAGCCCACTCGCAAGGATCGCCTGCGCTACATCGACTACGCCTCTGAAGTCATCGAGCAAGAGCAAAACGACCGCGCCATCTACACTGGCTCTCGCAAACTCACGCGGACCGGACTGGCTATCCAAAATGCTCTCGCCCTTGCCGAGAAAGACCGCCCCTCCCGCGTCCTTGTTTTTTCAGATGGCTTTGCGACCGAATCCCTCTCAGCGGCCACCGCTAAGCTCAAGGCCCAGGGCATTCCCCTCGACTTCCGGCTCGTGCGTGACGAGACCGCTGACGACTACTCCATCTCCCGGTTCACCACCCCCTCGCGCGCTCAGACCAGCGAGCCTTTCGTCATCGGCATCACAGTCCGAGGAGCCGAGGACAAGTCCATCCCTTTGCGCATCTACCGCAACGAGTTCCTCCTAAGCGAGACCTCCGTCACCTTAGTCAACGGCGTGGCTAAGACAGAATTTACTGACCGTCTCGCGAAGACAGGCTCCTATCAATACCGGGCTGAGATTGTGCCCGAGGCCGCCTCGCCTGCCATCGAAGATGCTCACCCTGGAAACAACGTGACCGAGCGTTGGATACAAATCACCGGCGGTCCGCGCGTCCTTCTGGTGACCAAATACAACCCTGATCCTCTCGAAAAAGTCCTCGCCAACCAAAGCTATACCCTCGAGGTCGTGCGAGATACCGGCAAACTGCGCGTGGGCCAGCTGGCCGGGGCCAAGGCCGTCATCTTCAACAACGTCCCAGCCTTTGAAGTTCCCGGCGACTTTCTCGATGCCCTTCCGTTCTACGTCGAGGAACAAGGCGGAGGTTTTCTCATGGCAGGTGGCAAACAGTCGTTCGGTTCCGGCGGATATTATCAATCGGCAGTGGACGAGCTGCTCCCCATATCGATGGAATTAAAGAGCGAGCATCGTAAGCTCGCGGTGGCGCTTGCAGTCGTCATCGACCGCTCCGGCTCGATGTCCATGACGGTCAACAATGGCGGCAAGCCCGTCACCAAGATGCAGCTCGCCAACAATGGCACTGCGGAAGCCATCAAGCTCCTTGGAGCGATGGACGAAGTCGCGATTTTGGCGGTGGATTCCGAACCCCACGACATCGTCAAGCTCACCAAGATTGGAAATCAAAAGAAGAGTCTGATGAACAAGGCGCGCCGCATGCAATCGCAAGGGGGCGGCATCTATGTCTATCGAGGGCTCAAGGCCGCTTGGGACCAGCTCAAAAAATCCAAAGTCGGAACCAAGCACATCATTCTCTTCTCCGATGCTGCTGATTCCGAAGAGCCTGGAGCCTATCGAAAACTGCTCAAGGAAATGGAAACCGCTGGAGCCACCGTCTCGGTGATTGGGCTGGGCACCAAAGCCGACCCCGACGCCAAGCTCTTGGAGGATATTGCCACCTTGGGAAATGGTCGCATGTTCTTCACCGATCGACCTCTCTCCATCCCCAAGCTCTTTGCCCAAGAAACAGTGACCATCGCCCGCTCTGCCTTCCTCACTGACCCCATCAAAACGCAGGCCACTGGCCGTGGTGCGGAAATCTTCCAGCGTCAACTTGACTGGCTCCCCGCTGTCGATGGCTACAACCTGTCCTATGCTCGCCCCGATGCCACGACTTCTCTAGTAGCTCAGGACGAGTATCTCGCTCCCCTCGTAGCACACGCCCGGCGTGGACTGGGGCGCACCCTTGCCATCTCCTTCCCCCTCGGAGGGGAATACTCGCAACGAACCCGCGACTGGGAGGGCTACGGCAACTTCTTGCAATCGGTAGGCAACTGGATTGCGGGGGACGCCGTGCCACCGGGACTCGGGATGCGTCACCGTCTCGAAGGCACCACCCTCACCCTCGACCTTCTCTATGACTTGGAGGAATGGACCGAGCCCTTTTCGCAGAACCCGCCTACGATCAAAATGCTTGATGGCACCGCCGGAGGAGAACCCTACGAAGTCACTTGGAAGCGGCTCGCTCCCGGGCACTTCACCCTCACTCGCGAGTTGGAAGAAGGCTCCGTCGTGCGCGGCTCCATCCAAGCCGGACGCCATGCGTTACCGTTTGGTCCCATCGCGGTGGGCTCCTCCACTGAATGGACTTTCGAGCCCGAGCGCTTGGCTGAACTTCGTGCGGCCTCGGCGGCAACCGGCGGACGCGAGCTCATTGACCTCTCAAAGGCTTGGCTCCGTCCCCCGGCTAATTACGAGAGCGACCTCCGCATCCCGCTCGTCATCGTGGCTCTCCTCCTCATGCTGTTAGACGCACTCATCTCCCGCATGGGTTGGACATTACCCAGCTTTGCTCTCCCTCAAGGAAAGCCCTCTCAAAAGAGGCAGGCCGCCCCGGCAGGAACTCCTTCCAACTCACCCACGGCAGCAACAGAAACGAGACCGAGTGCGAAACCTACCCCGCCCTCATCGCCCGAACAACCTGGAGTCGAGAGCAGTCCTCCGGCAGGCCCACCCACCCAGCGTACCTCTCGGTTCGACCGTGCTAAAAGACGAAAGTAAGGAACGGGAGAAAGTGCCACTCCCACTTTGGCTAGACCCCAATGTCTTCGTTCCAGAGCTCAGGTTTTTTTTGGATAAAGTCCCTCATCATCGCGACGCACTCCTCGCTATAAACCACCTCGACCTCGACCCCACGCGAACGCAGCAGTTCCTCTTCTCCCATAAAGGTCTCGTTCTCGCCCACGACCACTTTTGGTATTCCGTAAAGCAGGATCGCTCCGCTGCACATACTGCAGGGTGATAAGGTGGTGTAGAGAATACTCTCGCGATAGACTTGCGCAGACTGTCGTCCCGCCTTTTCGAGAGCATCCATCTCCCCATGCAAAATCGCGCTCCCTCCCTGTACTCTTTGGTTGTGACCACGTCCCAGAATCTTTCCCTGATGCACGAGCACGCTGCCGATTGGTATGCCTCCTGCATTTCGGCCGATCCGAGCCTCTTCAATCGCGGCCTGCAAATAGTTGTCCATCTCTCGAAAAATTAGGTTATACTTTTCCTTCCGGCGAGGCCAAAACTAGCCTCGCCCTCACCAAGTTCTAAAACACCTCATATGCCAACTGTCCGCCTCTCCGGTACCGTTATTGGTTCCGATGATCCCAATCGCTCTACCCGCGCCAAGCTCCTATTCCACCTCTTCAATGCGGGTTGGGATATCTACAATTCCAACGGCGATCAGCAGATCACACTGGGTAATATTGAGGAAAAAATCATCGAATCCGACGCCTTTGTCTTCACGCCTGGAGCCAGTCTAGAGGACTTTTTCAAAGCCATCTCAATTTTTGTCGGTTACCAGACCCTCGACAAGCATCTCGCAGCCAAGCCCACCATCATCGTCAACGACGACCAGTCTTGGAACATCATTTTCCAGCTTCTCGACCACCTCAACAAGCTCGGAACCGTCAAGCAGGACCACCGCGATTACCTTCTAGTTGCTGATTCTGCCGAAGGCGTCACCGAAGCTCTCAGCGAATTTCGCGACAAAGGCCTCCCTCCCATCGATCGCGAACCCCTCGAGGAGCAACAGGACATGCCCACCGCGCCAAACACGCCGGTTCCCAGCGACTTTCTCGGAAATGTCTGCGTCTTCTGCTCCGCTACCATCGAGAAGGAAGACTACATTGCCGATGGCGAAACGCTGGGGCGCGAACTCGCCAAGAACAAGCTCGGCTGCGTCTCTGGCGCGGGAAAAAGCGGCATCATGGGCTCCGTGGTTCGTGGCTCCGTCGCTGGTGGAGGTTGGACCGCGGGCTCCAACGTCCCCCACATTATCGAACTCGAAGGTCTGCCCGAAGGCCTCGATTCCTTCTGGCTGCGCGATGACATCTACACTCGCATGGAGGTCATGATTGAGAACTCCGATGCCTTCGTCATTTTCCCCGGTGGGGCGGGCACAGTGCAGGAGCTGCTCGCTCTCATGATTTTTCACCAACAGGGACACGACCTTATGAAAGGGAAGCCAGTGGTCATCTTCAACCGATTGGACGAAAGCGGAGATCGCTTCTGGGAACCTCTCGTGGAATTACTTGGCAAATATTGCAATGCTGACGACTACACCATCGTCAACGAGCTCGACGAAATCATCCCTGCCATCAAGCAAAGATTGAGCTAGAGGACTGGTATTTTTTGATAAGTGTTCGGGGCTGTCGGGTTGCCTCATCTTGCTGGGATTTTCAAATTTGATTGGTCATGGCAAAGAGGAAACTGACCTTCGAAAAACTTTCCCCTCGCCAATTTTCAAGCCCTCTCGAAGACTCTTCCCATGTCCGCCTTCGAACAACTTTCTGCCCTGCTCCGCGAACGCCACCTCTACGCCTCCACCGCCTCTGTGATCGGCTGGGACCAAGAGACTTTTCTCCCTGAATCCGGGATTGCCCATCGTGCTGATCAGCTGGCCTTGCTCTCTGGAAAAATCCACGAACTCTGCACCAATGAGGGCTATCGCGCCACTCTTGAGGCGGCCGAAGAGGAGGCCGACCCCCACCAGACCGCGAACCTACGCGAGCTGCGCCACCGTCACGATCGCGCCACCTGCATCCCGCAGGCTTTGGTCGAGAAAGACTCGCAGACTTCTTCGTTAGCCAAAGCCGCTTGGGCCAAGGCCCGGGCGGAAAACGACTTTCCTGCCTTTGCGCCCCACCTCGAAAAGCTGATCGAGATCGCGCGCGAAAAAGCGGAACTTTGGGGCTATCCAGACGAACCTTACACCGCACTTCTCTGCGAGTATGAGCGTGGTGCTACCACCACCGAGGTGGCGACCCTTTTTGACTCGCTAAAGGACGAACTCGCCAGCCTCGCGGCCCAAGCGGTAGCGGCCTCGCAGGAGGTTCCCGACGACATCCTTCTGGGTTCGGCACCGATTGCTCAACAGCAGATCCTCAATCGCGAAATCGCGGAATCCATCGGCTTCGACTTTGCGGCCGGACGCATCGACACCACCACCCATCCTTTCTGCACCACGCTCGGCCCGCAGGATGTGCGCCTAACTACCCGCTACGACGAAAACGACTTTGCTTCCTCGCTCTTCGGCATTCTCCACGAAGCAGGGCACGGGCTTTACGAGCAAGGGCTCCCTTCCGACCAAGCGCACCTGCCTTCCGGCGACTCGGTCTCGTTGGGGATTCATGAGTCCCAATCCCGCCTCTGGGAAAATCATGTTGGCCGCTCCCGACCCTTTTGGGCAAAGTGGCTCCCACGAGCACAAGAGCTGTTCCCGCATCTGCGGTCCCTCGACCTCGACACCTTTCTCACCGCCATCAACCGCTCGCAGTATTCCTTCATCCGGGTCGAGTCTGACGAAGCCACCTACGACCTCCACATTCTGTTGCGTTTCGCCCTCGAGCGCCAACTCATGAACGGTGAGCTCAAGGCCCGTGATGTCCCAGCAGCATGGAACGAGCTCTTCCAAGAGCTTTTTGGAATGACCCCACCCACCGATACTGAAGGGTGCTTGCAGGATATTCACTGGTCCATGGGCGGACTTGGCTACTTTGCCACCTACAGTCTTGGTAACTTGAATTCCGCCCAGCTGTTCCAATCGGCCATGAAGGACGAGACCATTGCCAACGCTTTCGCGAGCGCCAACACCGCGCCTCTTCTCAGCTGGCTGCAGCGCGAAATTCACGCCAAGGGCGCGACCTTGCTCCCACAGGACCTGATGCGGTCCGCTACTGGCAGGGCCACCGAGGGAACTGACTACCTCGCCCACCTTCGCAGCCGCTTTGCGAAATAGCATCGTCTCCGGCAGCAAAGATTGGGGAGAACTCTCTAGACAGGTGCCTAAAAAAACTTCCCATCCAAACTTTCCCTTTTCATCTCTTCCCGCTACACGCCTCAACGTGAGTTGCAAAACACTTGGTGTAGGCTTGGCAGGATTCGGGACCGTTGGCTCCGGGGTGTGGAACATCATTGCCCGTAATGGCGACTTGATCACCGAACGAACCCACGGCTCGGTCAACCTTGAGATTCGAGGCATTGTCGTCCGCGACCTCAATAAATTTCGTGAGGCTGATGCTCCTGACTCTATCTTCGGCACCGACTTGGCGACCTTAATCGAAGACCCCGCAATCGATATCGTCGTAGAGCTGATTGGTGGCACCAACGCCGCCTTCCATCTCGTCGCCGCGGCTCTCAAAGCCGGCAAACCCGTGGTTACCGGCAACAAAGCTCTCCTTGCGGAACGCGGAAAGGAACTCTTTGCCCTCTCCGCCGAGCATCAGACTCCCATCCATTTCGAAGCCGCCGTCGCGGGCGCCATTCCTGTCATTAAGGCCGTGC
>CAZGXV010000021.1:34400-43692 GCA_964529725.1 uncultured Roseibacillus sp. | reverse complement strand
GTAAGCTCGCTAGAAATGTCGCGCAGTTGGCTCGCAGGCCCGACCTACAGCGACCTGACCTATGCGGTCGCCGATGGCCAAGAGCTTTGTCTGGATTTGTATCTGCCGTTTTGGAATGAGAACTGTCCGCTCTTGGTTTACTTTCATGGCGGAGGGTGGAGTTCAGGAAGTTACAAGGAAGGGGGGGTGAGCTGGCTCACTGGCTACGGCTTCGCGGTGGCGAGTGTTCAGTATCGACTTTCGGGTGAGGCGCGGTTCCCTGCGCAAATACACGATGCCAAGGGTGCCATCCGATGGTTGCGAGCGCATGGGAAAGAATATGGTTATTCAACCGAGAAGGTGGGCGCGGTTGGTATTTCTTCCGGAGGTCACTTGGCGATGATGGTTGGCTTGGCCGGGAACCAGTTAGAAGGCGGGGTGGGAGGGTATTTGGAAGAAAGCTCAGGCGTGGATGCGGTGGTGAACTACTTTGGCGCCAGCGATTTTATCCTCCGTTCTCAAACTCAGCCGGGAGCAACCGAACCAGTAGGCTCTGTCGTACGGAAACTCTTGGGTTCTTCGGTGAGCGAGAATGAAGACTTGGCTCGAAAGGCGAGTCCGGTGTTTCATGCGAAAAAAAACTCGCCGCCGCTGTTCGTGATGCATGGAGCGAAGGATGCTCAGGTGAAGGTCGATCAAGCCTACCGCATCGTCGAACGTTATCAGGAATTGGGATGCGAGGTGGAACTGGAGATTCTGGAGGAAGGCGGCCACGGTGGGATGGAGTTCTTCAACGAGAACCGACGCTTACGGGTGGCACGATTTTTAAGAAAGCACCTAGGGCTGGAGGATTTGGTCTGAGGTTTCATTGACAAAGAGACAGCGTGAGCGAAAGACTGGGGCCCCAATGGTCAGCCTTTCTCAACCCTTCACTGTTCTTGCACCCATGCAGGAGGTGACGGACCTGCCTTTCTGGCGCACTCTGGCTCGTTGTGGAGGGGGAGCAGACCTTTATATCACCGAGTATTTTCGGGTGCATATTCACTCGACTTTAGAGAAGCATATTCTCGCCAGTGTATTGAAAAATCCCACCGGACGGCCCGTCATCACCCAGATGATCGGACAGGATGCGATGGAGATGCGACGCACGGCTCGGCAGCTGTTAGAGTATGATGAGGTGGCGGGGGTGGATATCAATCTGGGGTGTCCTGCGCCGGTGGTTTGTTCAAAGAAAGCGGGAGGTGGTTTGCTGCGCGACTTGGAGCAGGTCAACCGCTTGTTAGGAAATCTGCGGGAAGAATGTGGTGAGCGCTGGTTTACTGTCAAAACGAGGGTCGGCTTCGCACACGAGGACGAATTTAGCGATTTACTGGATGTCTTTCGTAAGCACGCCATCGACATGCTGAGTGTTCATGGCCGGACCGTGAAGGAGCGATACCAGACCCCAGTTCACGTGGACGTGGTGCGAACTGCGGTGGAGCGAGTGAGCTGCCCGGTGGTGGCAAATGGCAACGTCGTGGATGTGGAGACGGGTAGAAGCTACCTCGCCCAATCGGGAGCTGCGGGCCTCATGATTGGTCGAGGCGCTATTCGCAATCCTTGGATTTTTTCGCAGCTCGCAGCCGCGTTCGCGGGCAATCCTATTGAGCGAGTGAAGAAGAACCAGCTATGGGAGTATGTGAACGTTCTTTGGGAGGAGACCGCTCGTGCCCGAGTGGAGTTGGGTAAAGGCTTCGAGGAGAAAAAGCATGTCCACAAAATGAAGCGTTATCTGAATTACATCCTTGCGGGCCTCCATGAAGAACTCGAACACCGGGCGAAACGCTGTCGGGAGAAGGATGAGTTATTCGGTTTGCTACGTGAGCACTTGGACAATGAGGAAGAAATGCCCTTTCTACCCCCAGAAGACTCGAAGCTCTTCTGTGGGTTTAGCGAATTGTTAGAAAGCTAGAAAAGAAACATGAAGTAAAGGGCAACCCCAAGAAGCATGAAGCCGAGAAGGACCGTTTCGGTGACGGCTCTTTTTTGACCTCTTCCCAAGTAAACGACCCGCGAAAGAAAGATAAGAAAACCAGAGACAAGTTTGATAGCCCAGAGCCAAGCCGGGATATGGGTGGCATACAGAGGGGCCTCAAGAAAGTCCGAGATGGCAAAGGCAATGAAGGCTGGCGCCGCTAGTAGAACCCAAAAACGTTTCTCGGGCTTGAAGCGTTTGCGATGAATGACCAGGTAGCAGGCGATTCCGATCCAGACGAACCCTTCCGCAATGTTAAAAAAGGCATAGAGAAGGGAGGAAAATTCCATAGGGTTTCAAAGGGATATTTTAGTCAGGACGATTCCCGGTCAACAAGGGCGAAAGCGAGGCAGTTGGGGAAGTAGGGGAAGTGACTTGTCAGATAGAAACGAGGAGAGAGAATTTCGCAATGGAATCACTGAAGGGTCGTTTGTTGTCGCAAGTGCTGTCAAAAGTTCGTGTCGAGCATGCCGCTTTGGCAAAGGCGTTGCAGGATTCGAGCGCAGCGGCAACCGACCCAGATAGCAAAGCGGAAGGCAAGTATGACACTCGGAGTTTAGAGATGTCCTATCTGGCAGCTGGCCAGGCCCAACAGGCAGAGGCTTTGGCAAAGACACTTGGTCAGTTGGAGCGATGGCAGATTCCTGACTTTGCGATCACCGATGCTGTCGATTTGGGGGCTTTGGTGGAAGTGGAGAAAGACGGAGAGTGGAATCACTTCTTTCTACTTCCAGCGGGAGGGGGAGTGGAGCTTGAGGAGGAGGGGCTGCAGGTGACCACTCTCACGCCAGAGAGTCCTCTTTACTCGCAATTGGCGGGAAAGCGAATTGGTGAAGTTGTTCCAAGCGGCAGCACAGTCACCGAGGTCAGCTGAGGCGTCTTCAGGACAGTTACTGATTGATGGTTGGCAGGCCAGGTTGGTCTCTGGGTTGAGCAGGAGTGGGCAATGGAGTTTATTTGAGAACAAGTAAGAACCCTCGAGCCTGCAAATGGTGAAAACCGCGAGTGGCTTCGAATGATTGAAGACATCTTGCCGTGAGGAGTGGTTTTGTGATTGCTAGGGGCATGACGATTCGCAAGCTGACCGAGCAAGAGCCCTTTACGACCAAAGATGGTTCGACGATCCGCAGTATTCTGGACTTGGCCAACGCGCCGGTGGAGAAGCAAAGCCTAGCCGAGGCAACTCTCCCGCAGGGAGTATCGACGGAACGACATTATCATAAGTTGAGTGAGGAATTTTATTTTTTACTGGAAGGCCGGGCCACGATGGAAATTGACGGAGAGACCCGAGAGGTGGAGCCGGGTGATGCGGTGTTGATTCCGGCGGGGGCTTGGCATCAGATTCGTGGGCTGGAAGCAACGCGGTTCCTCTGCTGCTGCGCGCCGCCCTATGCGCACGACGACACCTATTTCGAGTGAGTCTGAGTGCACCTCGCTCTTTCAGTTAAGGCTTCTATTGGTTTTTTGATTTGTTAGCTCCCACTAGCGGTTGGTCTGGAGCTGCGCGGGAGCTGGGTTCAAGTTCTCCATCCAATGAGTCACAAAGAATTTTTTCTCTTGTGGTAAGATATGAACCGAGTTTCCGAGCAGAGGCCGTAATGCGGTGGACATCTGCAGAGTCACGGTGAGAAAGATGAGGAGCCAGAGATGCATTTGCCAAGAGGAGTGAGCTCGACGGGTAAGTTTGCGCAGCAGACTACTGGCTAGAAAGAACGAGAGAAGCCAGACTACGAGTGCGAGAAACCCGACAAAGGGGAGAGAGTTCGAGGACTGGGTGAATATCCAGAGAATAGGCGCGAAGGCGATAAGAAGAAGGCCTAACAGCGAGAGGTAGCACAGGTAGGCGGCCGAGATTCCACCAAGCCGAAGCGGCGAGTTGGCGAGGCAGGAAAAGATGTAGAGACTGGGGAAACAAATTAGGGCCGCTAGCAAGAGACCGCCACCGACCTTAAGCGGTGCGGCCCAGAGTTGGGTTCCGCCAGTGTAGGTTCCAAAGACTAATCCGAGTATCCCAGCACTCAGCAGAGCGAGAAGGGCAAGTGGGAAAACGAGATGTCGTTTCTCAGGGAGAGCATGCAGAAGTTTGAGAGGGTTGCGAAGAAGGGATTCAATCGCGGAAGAAAAGTTGGTGACTTCAATTTCGTGAGGAAGGTTGGGAGGAGATAAGTCTTCGTTCAGGTCGAGTTCGGTTTCGTTCATAATTCGTTAGGTTTGCTTGCTTGTTTTTTAAAAAGAGAGTTAAGAAAAAGGATGAGAATGAGGAGGGTGAGACTCAGGATGAGAAGGCTTCCTTCGAGTTTGAAAAGTCGGTTAAGAGCATTCCAAACAGCCTCGTAGAAAGTGCCGTTGAAGGGATCGGCGCGTAGAAACTCCACTTCCAAAGCAGGAGAACCGAAGAACGGACGCAGGAGATAGGAGAGTTGCGCTCCCACAAGAGCGTTGGAAGCGAGCCAGGAAAGAAGGGTGATGCGAGCTGCTGGTAAATTTGGGGTCAGCGATTTGATGAGGCCAAACAACCGGGTGACGGCAAGGAATCCACCCAGGCCAATGAGGGCAGTATGGCAGAGGAGATAGAAACTATGGGAGGTGGCTGCTTGGGCTGAATCGGCGGGAGGAGCTTCCAAAGCCAAAAAGAAGGTGATGGGAGCCAATGAAGCCAGTACGATGGAAGCGAGTGAGAAGGCGAGTAGTTGGCAGAGGAGGGATTGACGAAAGCCGATGCCAGTGCCGAGAAGAAGACCGAGCACTCCATTGAGTAAGCCAGTCGCTAGGAGGGTGATGAATAAAAGAGACGGCGTCTTGATAGCGACGTAGAGAGCCATCTCCGAACCACGCCAAAGACCTACCGTGAAGCCATAACAGCCCGCTCCTAGAAGAATGGTGAGAATCGAGCGCAGAATAGCGGGTTTGATTTCCGCTGGCTCGAAGAGGGGAACAAGGTGCAAGGATTGTCCTCGGGCGAGTGTGGCAGGCGTCATGAGAGCGGAAGTGAGAAGGTCGGTAGAGGCGGGTAAACTCCCTCTCCGCAGGCCACCAAGAAGCTGCGGAAAGGGAGCTGGTGTGCACTAGTTGCCGGTTCCGATACGCTTGAGGTCAGCGGGGACCAGCTCACCTTCTTCGAGAGCGTCTCGCGTGAAGATATTCATGCTGCGGCCTCGGATGGTGTCGCGCACCGGGCCTTGGTCTTCGTTGGTGCCGCCGATCATCAGGGGAACGGTAGAGCCATCGAGGCGAGCCACGAGGATGCGACCATCCCAAGTTCTCTTCGAGAATTGAGGGCTATCACCCGTGCTGACGGGAGTGTCGTAGACGAGGGGGAGATGGCTGGAGGACGTGCTCATCAAATTCTTGGTGTAACCCAAGACATTTTCTCCCCGGTCTATCTGGCCATCATTGTTCAGGCGGGTGGTCTGGAAAGTGCGCCGAAAAGCCTTGTTGTAGAAAAGTTTTTCGTTGTCGAGTCCGGGACCAATCAACTGTTGAAAGTATTGGTTGGAGGTCGCTGCCACCTCGCGGCGTTGAGGTTGGTTGCGGTTGAGTCGGCCTCCCTCGAGACGGCGGCCTCCATCCAGAGTTCGTCGGTCGAGACGACGGGAAGGTTCGTCGTCGCGCCGCAGCTCAGCGAGCTCGATGGCGGTGTTGTCACCTGGGTATTCCCCTTGGAAGTCGGCGGCAAAAACATCGAGCGCTCCTTTGACAGAGCGAAGGTTGGCCAAGGCTTGTACCCGTTCAGCGTGGGCAAGCGCACGCATGGCAGCAGGGGTGGCGATTCCGGCGAGAATCACGATGATGGAGATGACGACCAGGAGCTCCACGAGGGTGAAGCCGCGGGCCCGTCGCGGTGAGTGGTTGGTAGTGATTTGCTTCATAGTGTGAGTTACTTTCTATCGTTAGGGGAGTGGCTTTCCCGAGTGAGGTCGATAGTGGAACAGTTGAAGATGAAGACTTGGTGAAGGCCGTGTGAAAGGTGCGTGAATAAGAAGGGTGCACAAAAAAAGCCGGCTCCACGCGAAGTGAAGCCGGCTCTGGAAAAGAAACGTTCGTCAGCTTAGTTGCCGCTGCCGATGCGCTTGAGGTCTGCTGGGACCATGATGCCTTCTTCGAGCGCCTCAGCGGAGAAGAGGTTCATGCGGTCGCCATCGACCTTGCCAGTGACAGCGCCTTCTTTTTTGTCGGTGCCGCCGATCATCTCGGTACGGGTCGAGCTGTCCAAGCGAGCCATGATGACTTTGCCGTCCCAAACCTTCTTGGAGAACTTGGGGTTGTCGCCAGTGCTGACTGGAGAGTCGAATACGATGGGGATGTGACTGCTGGATGTCTGCTGAAGGTTCTTGGTGTAACCCCAGACATTCTCCCCTTGGTCGACTTCCTTGTTATTGTCAGGCTTCTTCAAGAGAAAGGCCTTCTTGAAAGTCTTCTGGTAGAAGAGCTCCTCGTTGTCGAGTCCACGTCCCATCAATTGCTGGAAGTACTCGTTGGATGAGCGGTCGGAACCAGAGCTGCCACGACGGGCGCCTGAACCTCGGGCTCCCAGACGGCTGCCTCCATCGAGACCACGGCGATCAAGCTTGCTGCTGCCGCGCTTGCGGTTGGAGCCGCCGACATTGTCGTCGGAGATTTCCATAATTTCTTCGGCAGTATCGTCGCTGGGATATTCGCCATCAAAGTCACTCGCGAAGAGGTCGAGGGCGGATTTGATACCTTTGACGTTGTTGATACCAGTGACCTGCTCGGCTTTACCGAGGGCCTTCATCGCGGTCGGCACGGCGAGGCCGGCCAGAACAACGATGATCGAGATAACGACCAGAAGTTCCACGAGCGTGAAACCGGATCGCATTTGTCCTTTGGTTAATTTCATTTTATTTATTTGGTGGTGTTAATGGGGAAGCATCCCCTGTCTTTAAAGCAAACAACTCGCGCCATTTGCACTTCTCAAACTAAGATGGTTGGAAAAGGAGGCAAGGGAAAAAGCTTGAATTTGAAGAGCCCTAGACCTGCTGTTTCGTAGGAGAAAAATCTGGTTGAACTCCTTCTCTAACCCTCAAACTTAGGAGGATTGGCGTGGAACTCTGCATAGATTTTCGGTGAAATCTCGGAAGGCTTAATCTCGGAGCGCCCGCCCCAAAAGACGTTGGTGTAACTGACGGGAATTCCCTCTGCTTCTAGGTGTCTGTCGATGGCGGCCTTGTGCTCCATGACCTTGGGTTTTTCGGTCCCGTGGACCACGCCCATGACGTTCACATTGCCAAACTTCGGTCCTCCTTCGCGCCAGTAGGCGTGGGTCATGCAGTGATGACGGCCCACTTCAGCTCCCGCTTGCTTCTGCATGCCCTCGGGGACAGCCCAATGGAAGAGACCATTGAAGCGGGTGACCTTCTTACCAGTCTCGGACGGCTTCACGTGCTCAAGGAAGGTGGAAAAGCGACCGATGACTTTCTTATGATTGAGGGTCTCGGCGACCTCGCAAAAGCGATCAAGAGAGACACCTGCGATCTCGGCACGCTTGTCCCAACAGTTGGAGACAATCTCGTCGGGTGTCAGTTCTTCTTTGAGCGCGAGGAGGACATCCCACTCTTCGTCAGTAAGCTCCACCGTCGTGGTGGTCATCATCTCTGCCGGAGCATCAACTTTCGCTCCCGGCTCCAAGCCTTTGCGACGGGTGTGCCCCACACCGAGCGCGAAGACGCCGTGAGCTGGCATCAGGATGTATTCCTCCGCGCCCACGATATTCTTGAGGACGGTGGCATGCTCGTCGAGGGACTCGCCTTGCGGGACTTTCAAAGTGGTCCACAGGCGATAGCCGGCTCCGGAAACGTCTTGGTCGGTGGAACGGGTCACCACGTGCCCCGAAAAGGGGTCGTGTTGAAACATGTAGTCGAAGATCGCGCTCAGCTTCTCCTCCGGCACCCGCCAAGCGACGAGGGCACCGTGGGCCAGCTTAGTTGCTAGCAGGGTTTGGCGCACTCTGCGAATGACTCCCGCTTCCAGCATGGCCCGGATGCGCTCGAGAACGACTTCGAGTTCCACGCCGGACTGTTCGGCAATGACCTCAAAAGGTTGGCGCTGAAAGCCAGCGACCAGGTCTTCGGAAACTTCGAGAATTTTGGCGTTGATGGGATCGTCGTGCTCGGTCGGAATCATAGTGTTGGGGGAGGTTCTAGCCTCGAAAACGGAAAAGCTCCACACTGGCTTTCTTTTTTTCTGTGCAAAAACTCTGTCTCGATCCCGGCGAATAGCGAAAAAGGGGTGACAGGGAGCGCTGAGGTTTCCATGCTGCGCACCTCGATGGCAGGCGAACTGACTTACAAGGATTCGGGCGTGGACACACGCAGGGCGGCAGCTTTTGTGGGAGACATCGGTGCGCATGTGAAGCGGACCCAGCAAAAGCGTCAGCTCTTCGGGGCATTCGGGCTCTTTGCCGCTCTCTACGATTTAAGCGATTATCAGGCCCCAGTGCTGGTAACCGGTTGCGATGGCGTGGGCACCAAGCTGGAGTTGTTACTGAAGCACGATATGTTGGAGGTGGCGGGCAAAGACCTCGTGGCCATGTCAGTGAACGATATCCTGACCACTGGCGGCGACCCTTTGATGTTCCTCGACTATCTCGGGATTGCCAAGCTGGACGAGCAGAAGCTGGTCCGCCTCATTGCTGGCATGGCCGACTATCTTGAGGAGTGTGGATGTATTCTGGCAGGTGGCGAGACCGCAGAGATGCCTGGCATCGTGCCCGAGGATGTCGTGGAGCTCTCAGGCTTTTGTATCGGCGCTGCCGAAAAGCCGGCCCTCATCGACCCTACCACGGTCGAGCTAGGCGATGTTCTCGTCGGCTACCACTCCGATAGTTTTCACGCCAATGGATTCAGTCTCGTGCGTCGCGTTCTCGCATCGCGGGAAGGTGAATTTTCGGAAGAAGAGGAAAAAGCCATGTTGGCTCCGACTCGCCTTTACTACGATGTCGTTCAGGAGATTCGCGAGGCCGGGGTGACTCCCAAGGCATACGCTCATATCACCGGTGGTGGTTTGCCAGAGAACTTGGAACGCCTCTTCCAAGGCAAAGGCGCGGACCTGACAATCCCTCATTGGGAAAATGCGGTCTGCCAGAAAGTCCTCGAAAGCGTGGATGCCGAAGACCGCTTCCACACCTTCAACATGGGATTTGGTTGGGTCGCCATCGTTTCCCCAGACGAAGTAGAGAAGGTGCTGACAGCTGGTCCCGGGGGAGTCGTCTTGGGCTCGGTCCGTGAGGGTGATGGAGTGACCGTGAAGGTGGCCTAGGTGCGGTGATGAGGTGGAGTCTTT
>CAZGXV010000021.1:0-34300 GCA_964529725.1 uncultured Roseibacillus sp. | reverse complement strand
ACCTTTGGTGAGGTCTGGCTGGTGAGCCGAACTTTGGAGAAATGCGAGGCCATTGCTGCCGATGTCAAACTGGCTACGGGAGTGGAGGTCAAGACCGCGCAGGTCGATGCCGATGATGTCGCTGCCACGGCTGCTCTTTTGAAAAAGATTGGCGCGACCTATCTCCTCAATATTGCGCTTCCCTATCAAGACCTCACTCTGATGGATGCCTGTTTGGAGGCGGGGGTGCACTACCTCGATACCGCTAATTACGAGCCACGCGACAACCCTCATTTCGAATATCAATACCAGTGGGCCTATCAGGAGCGTTTCCAACAAGCAGGTCTCACTGCGCTCTTGGGTTCGGGATTTGACCCCGGCGTTACTAACGTCTTTTGCGCCTATGCCTTGAAGCACTTCTTCAGCGAAATCAAAACCGTCGATATCATCGACGCCAACGCGGGCGACCACGGGCTGCCCTTCGCGACCAACTTCAACCCCGAAATCAACCTCCGCGAGATTACAGCTCCAGGCCGTTATTGGGAACGGGGAGAGTGGAAGGAGACCGAACCACTCGCGATCTCGCGGGACTTCGATTTTCCCCATGAGGAGATCGGGACCCGCCGCATCTACCTGTTGCATCATGAAGAGATGGAGAGTCTGGCGCTGAACTTGCCCGGGCTCGAGCGCATCCGCTTTTGGATGACGTTCTCGGACAACTATCTCAATCATCTCCGAGTTTTAGAGAATGTGGGCATGACCTCCATCGAGCCGATGTCAATCGACGGGGCCGAGATTTCTCCCCTCCAATTTTTGCAAAAAGTGCTGCCGGACCCAGCCTCCCTCGGCCCGCTCACTCGGGGAAAAACCTGCATCGGTTGCCTCATCACCGGGACGTCCCAAGAGACCGGTCAGCTGGAAACAAAATTCATCTATAACATCTGCGATCATCAAGAATGCTTCGCGGAAGTGAAGAGCCAGGCGATTAGCTACACCGCTGGTGTGCCCGCCATGATTGGAGCCCGTCAACTCATCTCTGGAGCATGGCTGCGGCCGGGGGTGTGGAATCTAGAGCAGCTGGATCCCGATCCCTTCATGGATGATCTGAATGTCTGGGGCCTGCCCTGGCATATCCTTGAAGTTGATCAGGAATTGAGTCTGTAGGCGCAGCTCGCAGTCGAGGATGACTGCGCTGCGCCTTGTCAAAAGAAGACCTTTTCACCGCAGCGTTATTCGATCAGTCGCCTGCAGTTTCTCTCCTCTCTTTCCCGAATGTGATGAATACCTATTCTCCCCAACAAGTTTCTGAAAATCAATCCGAGCCTTCCCACAAGCAGGGTGCTACCGCGCCCGAATCCATTGCCCAAGCCTTTCGCGCAAGCGGCATCCAGACACCCGCCTACGTGCTTGACCACGCGGCTTTTCACCATAATGGACAAATCCTCAAGCAAGTTCAGGACGCGACCGGGGCCAAAGTTTTGCTCGCGCAAAAGGCTTTCTCTTGCACCAGTCTCTATCCCATTCTGCGCAACTATCTCGCGGGCACAACTGCCAGTGGACTCTACGAAGCCCGGCTCGCCGCAGAGGAGTTTGGCGGTGAGGTGCACGTCTTTTCCCCTGCTTACAAGCCGGAGGAAATCACCGAGCTCCTCAAGATAAGCGACCACCTCGTTTTCAATTCGCTGAGTCAATGGAAGCGTTATCGCGCTGAAGTTCTCGCTGCCGAGCGACCCGTCTCGGTGGGTCTGCGCATCAATCCCGAGTACGCGGAAGCAGTAGCCGAGATTTACAATCCTTGCGCTCCGGGCTCGCGCTTTGGGGTGCTGGCTTCGAAGATGAACGAGGAGGATTTGGAAGGAATCGAGGGCCTTCATTTCCACACCCTTTGCGAGCAGGGAGCCGATGCTCTGGAGCGCACCCTCGAACATGTCGTGGCCAAGTTCGACCGCTATCTTCGTCAGATGAAGTGGCTCAATATGGGCGGCGGCCACCTCATCACCGCTCCCAATTATGATGTGCCACGGCTCATTCGAATCATTCACGACATTCAGGCACGCTATCCTCAGTTAGAGATTTTTCTCGAACCCGGCGAGGCCATCTCCAGTGGTGGCGGAGTGTTGATTGGGAGCGTCGTCGATATTGTCGAAAACGGGATGCAGATCGCGGTGCTCGATGTTTCCGCAACCACCCACATGCCGGATGTTTTGGAGATGCCTTATCGACCCGATGTGCTCGGCTCCGGAGCGGCTGGTGAGAAGCCTCACACTTACCGCTTCGGCGGACCCACCTGTCTCTCGGGCGATGTCATTGGCGACTATAGCTTCGATACTCCCTTGCAAATCGGTGACCAACTCGTCTTCCAAGACATGGCCCATTACACCATGGTCAAGAACACGACCTTCAACGGCGTGCCGCTGCCATCTATCGTTCTAATGCGGGAAGATGGTTCTCTGGAAATGGCGCGCAAGTTCGGGTATAAAACGTTTAAGTTCCGCTTGGCTTAACTCTCCTGTTTCGAGGCGAAGACTTCTTGAATCAATCGAAGATGAAACTGACTCCCGCAAATGCCGCTCCCTTTATCGGTGCCTCCAGTGACCAATTGGAAGCGGGAAAAGTGGCGCTCCTTGGAGTCGCTTACGATGGCACCACTTCCTTCCGCCCCGGCACTCGTCGCGGACCCGACGGCATGCGTGCAGTGAGCGAGGCCGGTATCGAGACCTACTCACCGATGCAAGATCGTGATTTGGAGGATCTGTTTTTCTCTGATTTGGGAAATCTCGCCATCTCAACTGCCGCGCCCGAGCCAGTTATCGAGAGCGCCTACCAAGCCACCCGCGAAATTCTCGCCGCTGGTGCTCTTCCCATCATCCTCGGCGGCGAACATTCCATCACGCCCGGTCCGGTGCGAGCCGCCTTTGAGAAGTATCCCGACCTCGCCGTTATCCAGTTCGACGCCCATGCCGACCTTCGGCAGGAGTGGAATGGCTCGCCCCAGTCCCATGCTTGTGCCATGCGCCGCGTGCTGGACTACCTTCCTCCCGAACGCCTGCTTCAAGTCGGAATCCGCTCGGGCACTCGGGAGGAGTTTCGCGAGATGAGGGAGCAGAATCGTCTCGTGCCTGCTGAGCCCGCTGCCTTCGCGGAAGCTCTGCAACGGTTGGGCAGTCGCCCGCTCTACGTGACCTTTGACCTCGATGTCTTCGACCCTTCGCAACTGTCCGGCACGGGGACTCCAGAGCCCGGCGGCATTGATTGGCCGACCTGCGAGGCCCTTCTGCGCACACTTTCTGAGGCTCGCATCATCGGGCTCGACCTCATGGAGCTGGCTCCCTCTCTCGACCCCACTGAGGCTTCGGCCGTGCTCGCCGCCAAGCTGCTCCGCGAGTGGATTCTGTTGGTCACTCGCGACCAAGACTGATTGCCCGGTCGCTGCCTGAGGGTTGAGAACTTTGGGAAGAGCGGGTATTTGAGAAGCCTCTCCGACAGCGACAAGTTTAGAGTTTTGCTTTCTTCGCTTCCCAGAGAACAGGTTTGCTACGGATAGAGGTTTGCTCTTTCGGCCTGTTTCATGCTTGGTGGGCGACGAACTTATGGACGCTCTCTTCATCGCCATTGCCTTTATCTTTGGGCTGGCTGCGCAGCAGTTTCGCTTGCCTCCCATGGTGGGGTTTTTGGTGGCGGGATTTGTCCTGCAGGCAATGGGGCAAAAGGGCGGCGAGGCTCTACACTCCATCTCGGACTTGGGGGTGACCCTTCTTCTTTTTAGCATTGGGCTTAAGCTTCAGCTCAAGACCTTGGGACGACCCGAGATTTGGGGAGGAGCGAGCCTCCACACTTTGTTAGTTCTTGTTCTCTTTACGCCCGTGGTTTTCGGAATCGCCGTTCTTCTAGGTCCGACGGTTGGTTTGGATTGGAAGGCAAGTTGCCTCCTTGCCTTTGCTGTAAGCTTTTCGAGCACGGTCTTCGCCATTAAGTCTCTCGCCGAGAACGGCGACTTGGGTTCCATCCATGGCAAGACGGCGGTCGGCATTCTGGTGATGCAGGACGTCATCGCGGTTTTGTTTCTCACTTGTTCCACGGGTAAATTCCCCAGTTGGTGGGCCTTAGTGTTCGTTCCCTTAATCGTCCTTGGTCGGCCGATTTTTGGATGGTTGATGAGTCATGCCGGGCATGGAGAGTTACTGTCCCTTTGTGGCTTACTGCTGGCGGTTGTGGTTGGGGCGCAAGGATTCGAACTTGTGGGATTGAAGGCAGACCTGGGGGCCCTTTTCATCGGAGTGATGGTGGGCTGGCACCCCCGCGCAGTGGAGTTGAAGAAGTCGCTCAACCAAGTCACTGATTTGTTGTTGATTGGCTTTTTTCTGCAAGTGGGATTGGAGGGTCCGGTGAGTGGGGCCGCCTTAGGTTGGGCTGGGCTGATGGTTGTTCTGCTACCTCTCAAGAGCGTTGGTTTTTTCCTTTTGCTCACTCGCTTTCGTCTCCGTGCTCGTACCGCCTGGATGGCTTCGCTCTCGCTCTCGACCTACAGCGAATTCGGGCTCATTGTGGCCTCGCTGGGAGTGGCGCGGGGATGGCTTGGCTCGGAGTGGCTCATTGCTTTGGCCTTAGCTCTTTCTTTCAGTTTCCTCCTCATTGCGCCCCTCTATCGCCGCGCCGAGAGCTTTTACGATCCTCTCAGCGACTGGCTGAAAAAGTTCGAAACACGAGGCGCCCATCGTGGAGACTTTGCCGCCTTGAAGGCTCAAGAACGAGTGGCGATTTTCGGAATGGGGCGTGTTGGGTTGGCCGCTTATCACTCTCTAGAGAACCGATTCCCCGGTCATGTGATCGGCTTTGACCGGAACCCCGACCGGGTCGCGATGCACCGCGAAGAAGAGCGAAATACGCGAGTTGCTGATGCCACCGACTCCGATTTCTGGGAAGGAGTCTGCCCCAGCAATCAACTCGATATGGTGGTGCTAGCGATGCCCTCCCACACCGCGCACCTGCATGCGATCGCCACTCTGAAGCGGCACAACTTCGAAGGGGTGATCATTGTGAGCGCCAAACAGGACCACCAAATCAAAGAGCTTCGAAGTCAAGGGGTCGATGCCGCTTTCAATCTCTACGGAGAAGCTGGTGTAGCCTTTGCAAAGCACACCTTCGAGGTGTTCGAGCAGCAACGACCGGACTTGGTCGCGCAGTGGGAAGTCGCGGGCGAGTTGCGGGAAAAGTAGTTATCTTTTTTAGCATTAGTTGATTTTGAAGATTTCGGCGCGGACCCGTCCTCAAAAAATCATCGTCTGTTCCACTGTTCCTCAGATTAGGTGTCCCGAATGTTATGGTGTTGATGTCTCAGAGGTGGGCAAGTTCACCGCCTTTCGGGTTGCAGAGAGCCTGTGTCGGAAAAGGGGGCAGGCTTCCACTTTGGATGCAGTCTACCAACGTTGCCAAGATTCTGAACTTTCTCGAAGTGAAGACGTAAAAGGCATAGCTTTAGCCTCTAGGGAGCAGCGTAGCGCAGTCGGAAGAAAAGTTTGGGCTCGGTTGAGAGGGGGGTGATTTCTTCGAAAGTGAAGACGCCACTATCGCCTCGACTGACGAGGGTGTAATGAGTGCCAGCGACCATTGTCGTCCACGAGTTGGCGAGGAGGGAAGGAGACTGCTCTCGAATCAAAACGAAGTCCTCGGCATCCTTGCGGTAGCGAAAGGACAAGTTGCTACTACTCGGGTCGTAGTTCGGGAGGAAGGCACAGTCAGCTGCAACGGTTGGGTCGGCTCCCGAAGCGTAATCCTCGAAGTTTGTGAGACCGTTGTTGTTCTCGTCTTCGGTAGGGCTGAGGGTTGGGAAGAGATTGGCAAAGGTAATTCCTGCCAAAGGAGGAAAGCCACTTTCAAAGGCTCCGAGGTCAATCTCTGGGGCCGTGCTGGGGTTCGGGGACTCAGTTTGGATGCGGTCGGCTCCGAGAACGTCGCGGCACCAGGAAATTGAGGGAGTCATCCCTTCATCGAGACCGAAAGATTCTTCCTCCAGTCGGTAGTTGCCTTCGGTAGTGGGCGCATTGAAGGGAGATGAAGGATCGAGAAAGGTGGGCTCGTTGGGATTGAAGGTGGTCGTGGAGGAGAAGAAGTTTCCTTCGCTTTCGGGGTCACTGGCGTCGAGGACGGTGTTGCTAAATCCATAGACGAGGCTAGAGATGAAGATGGAACTTGAGTTGATGTCTTCGGCCATGGAGGCGCCTTCGGTCTCGATGACGAGTTCTTGGGCATTTCCCCAAATGAGGCAATTTTGGATTCTGGGTTTGGAGAAAGACTGGTTGGCTAAGCCTCCTCCCTCTCCGCCGGCAGCCCAGTTTCCGTAAAGAGTGCAGTTTTCGATGAGAGGGCTGGCGCTGAGGTTGAAGATGCCGCCGCCATCAGCGGTGGCGCGATTACCGGAGAAGAGAGAGCTGAGGTAGGTGGGCTTGGAAAATAGATTTTGGACTCCGCCCCCGTTGGTGTTGGCAATGTTTCCCCGAAAAATGCAGTTGTAGAAAATGGCATCAGCCTCGTTCTCGTTGCTGACCGCTCCTCCTCCCATTCCGCTGATGTTCGCTTGGAAGGTGCAATTCAGGAATAAGGGGTTGGCTGTTAGATTCGCGACCGCTCCTCCCGATCCACTGGCTTCATTTTCTTCAAAGAGACAGTCGACAATGCGAGGTTCGGCTAGTTCCTCGCAGAGCAATCCCGCTCCTTGGTTCTCGTGATTGTTCGTGCCATTGGCATAGCCATCGCGGATGGTGAATCCTCGTAAGACCGGTTGTTCGGATTCACTCAGTAAGGAAGTGACCACGTGATAGCTATTTCCTGCCGGGCTTCCATCTTGATTCAGGTCCCCCGAAAGAATGGTTGGGTGCAGAACAGAATCGGGAGTGGAGCCGCCTGCGGCAGGGAAGCCCCCGACAACTGCGACTCCGGATGGAAGAGTGAAGGTTGAAGTGCGCGCGTTGTCTGTTTGTCCGCTGCCTTGATCGGGGTAGTAGGTTCCGGCGGCAACGAGAACCACTTGCCCCGGGGTGGCAAGGGAAAGAGCGTCTTGGAGATTGGTAAATGCATCTGTCCAAGATGAGCCATCGTTGGCTCCTGTGGCGGAGGAGCGCACAAAGTGGAAGCCTTGCTCTTGATAGGCTCCGACATCAGAAGAGCCCTGACTTTGGCGAGGGTTTCCGGCCACATCATGGTCTAACAGCAAAGTGTCGGCAGCGCTCCCAAATGCAGGGGAGCCAGGAAGAAACCGAAAGTCTCCGTATTGGGATTCGATTTCGGGCCAAACGGTGGCGGCGATGGCTTGAGCAGTTCCAAAATTACCCTCCCCACCACGAGCGTCGGCACTCGCGGGAGTGGCGACCAAGCAGTGATTGAAGAGGTATTGGGAAAAGAAGACATTGGGGGAAAAATTGGCTTCGACAGTGGGATTCACGCAGTTGTCGAAACGGATGTTCCCTTGAAAAAGATAGCAGTTCGCTTCGAATCCGTCTTTGGAGCTATCGAAGAAGCTGCAGCTGATAGCTTCGGCATCGCCGGTATCGAGATAGATGGAAGGACCATTGTCCAAGGACACTGATGTGGTGCCTGCGAGATTGCCGGCAAAGAGGCAATTCTTGAGAAGGTAGTCGCTGAAGAACGAGTAAAGTGCGCCTCCGTTGGCGCGGCTGGTGTTGCCTCGGAATTGGCAGCCATAGTAGCGAGCAGAGCCATTAATTTGATAGACTGCGCCACCCAAGGAGGCTTGATTGGCCAGGAAGGAACAGTCGAAGAAGCGAGGACAGGAATCTGACGACAGGGCGGCACCGCCTCGGTTCGTGAAGAAGGAGCCAGTAGAGTAGTTGCTATCGTTGCCTTCGAAGGAGCAGCGCGAGACGGTGAGCGCGGAGTCAATGCAGAGGAGGCCACCGCTCGTGGGCTGGGATGAATGGTCGTTGTCAAGATCCCCAATGAGAAAGCCGTCGATTCTGGTGAAGGCATCGACATCTTCGACTCGGATAATTCGGGACACTGCGTTTTCGAGAGACGCGATTTGGCCTGAGAGTTGGGTAGTGTTTCGGACAAGGTCACGGGTATCGCCACCAAGGGCTGGAAAGCCCCCTAACAAGGCGACTCCCGAGTTCATCTCAAAGGTTGAGGAGAGATTGTTTAGGGTGTTGATCTCGGGGAGGTAGACTCCCTTTGCGACCAAGACAACCGCGCCAGAGGGAGCGACAGCGAGGGCTTCATAGAGATTAAAAAATGCGTTGGCCCACGAGGTTCCGGAGTTGTTTCCCGATGCTCCATCCTGCCGCACGTAGTAAAAGGCCTGGTTTTCGAAGGCACCTAAATCGATGGTGGAATTCACGATGCGGGTGTTCTCCATGCGGTCGGTTGTGGTTGCGAGTCCATTAAAACCAGCATCCAGAGCTGGTGAACCCGGTAGTAGGCGTGAGTCTCCGCGCAGGGTAGGAGCTTCGAGAGGATCGACTTCGATCAGAAAGCGAGGGGCGTTGCTGGCTTGCTTGCCATTGAGATTGCCACTTCCCGAGCCGCTCCCATCGTTGCCTTCGACTAGGGAATGAAAGTAGAAGGGGACTGAGTCCGAAGTGCCGCCGACGGAAGAATCTTGCGCAGCCAGATCCCCGTCTGAAGCATTGCTCCAGATGATGCTGTTCCGGATAAAGGGGGAGGAACTGAGGTTGAAGATCGCCCCTCCTTCATTGCCAGCTGCGTTGCCTTGGAAGGTGCAGTTCAGGAGTGAGGAATCACTGCCATCATTGTTAAAAAGGGCACCGCCCACGTTGCTGGCCACATTACCAGTGAAGTCGCAGTTCTCGAGGGTGGGGCTGGATTCCTTGGCGGCGATGGCACCTCCGTTAGAAGCTTGATTGGCGCGAAAGGTGCAGGCCGAGATAGTGGCTGCCGAGCCGTCTGAGGCGTAGATGGCGCCTCCGTCTCCATTGCTGGTATTTTGTTCGAAGAGGCATCGTTCGCTGGTGAAATTACTACCGATGGCGGCTATCGCTCCTCCTTCGTCGGCAGCAAAGTTTCTCTCGAAAAAGCAATTCACCAAGGTTGGCTTGGCGCCATTCATAATGAGAAGTCCCCCTCCGATGTCTCCATTAGAAAAAGTCGAGGAATCAGCGTAGCCGCCGGTGATGGTGAAGCCTTCCAAGTAGCCATCGGCACCGGTGCCAGAAGGTCTATTTCCATCCGCGACCAAGACGTGGTAGGAATTGTTGGTCAGCTCTTGGTCGATGAGATCGTCTTGGGTCACGTCTCCTGAGAGGATGGTGCGGTAACGAACGGGGTCCCTTTCCGCGAACGTGCTGCCGCCCGGAGAGGGGAAGCCTCCGTAGATCTCGACCCCGGTCTCGAGGGCAAAGGATTCGGTGCGACTATTGGTGCCAACGTTGACCGCAAGTTGATCTGGATAATAGGTGCCTTCGGCGACGTAGATTTGGTCTCCAGCCTCTGCGGCGGCGAGTCCCTCCTGCAGCGTGGGAAAGCCATTGGCCCAAGAGGAACCATTTCTGGGAGAGGAGCCGCCCAGCGGATTGACGTAAAGGATATCGGCGGTGAGGGACTGAAGAAGGAGAAGTGAAAGAAGAATTTTGCGCATGTTGTGACCTTTAATTTCTAAAGATTAATCTTCATTAATTGGACGGCTGGGGACTCACTGAAAACAAGTTTCGAACGATTGCGTTTCGAGTCTGGAGGGGGCGGCAGTAGAGGCCGCCGCTCCGTTAGTTTGGATAGCTGAAGTCGGGGGCGCGTTGGGCCTCGAAGCGGTAGAAGACTTTGGGATGATTAGCGAAGCCGTTGTCGCCTAGGAATCGGGCGCTTGAACTGAGGTTGATGAGGCCATTTGTGAGGGCGAAGGAATTACTACTGGGGCCGCTCGGGTTGGCATCGTTGAAATTGGTGCCATCGAAAATGAGCACGGGCTGGAAGCTATTGCCTTCCAAGGTGAAGCTACGAGACACGACCCACAATGCGTTCGCTGGTGCCGTGGGGTTGACGCCCAAGGTCATTTCGGCTTCCGTGATGGCACCGGGGTTGGTCTCGGCGTTTAACAAGGTAAAGGCGTTGGGGTGGGTCGGGTCGAAGACATTGGGGTTGGTTCCGAGGAGGAGCTCGGCTCCTTGGGAGGTGCCGTCGCCGTCGAGGTCGCTTTCCCAGAGCGCGGTTTCGGTAGGCGTGTAAAAGGAGGCGACGGGGGTCTCGTAGGCCCCGAGCGCGATGGCTGAGCCTTGGAAGCGAGTGTCTCCGGCGGCGTCGACGCCACTCGTGTCGACAGTGAGCCCGGTAAGCCCAGGTGAACTGGTGCCGGCATGGAGGAGAGGAGAGCCCGTCGTCAACCGTGGGTCTCCGGTAGTCGTAGGAGCCAAGGCGGCCAGGATTTGCACCCGAAATTTGGGGTCGTTGGCAGGATCGGTGCCATCGAGGTTTCCGGTCCATTGGCTGGTGGCAAAGGGGTCGTCATCGAGATTGATTCCTTGCACGAGACAGTTCTTAAATAAGCTCGCCGCGCTGGCGAACTCGGCTCGCACGTAGTGGTCGCCGAATTCAGAGGCCTGGTTTCCCCAGAAAATCGTGTTCACGTAGCGGGCCGAACCAGCGACCGCACCACCCGCGGTTAAAGCGGAGTTTCCTTGCAGAGTGCAATTGACGAAATCCATTCGGCTCAGTGGTTGCCCCTGTGCTGTTATCCCAGTGAATCGGCTGACCGCTCCTCCAGCCAAGTTCGAATGATTGCCTTGGAACAAGCAGTCCCGAAAGGTCCCGAACGCTCCCGTTCCTACGAAAATCGCACCTCCGCTGCTCAAGCTTCCAAAATTGCTATTTCCCTTGAAGGCGCAGTCTTCAAATCGGAAGAGCATCTTGGAGAACAGCTCGCTGCTGCTTTGATACTGTGACTCAGACTGAAAAATGACGGCGCCGCCCTCCTGAGAGGTGTTGCTTTCGAAGTAACATTTTTCGAAAATGTGAGCTCCATCAGTGACAAAAGTATTGAGCTGCAGGGGGGCGAAAACGAAGACGGCTCCTCCCCGCGCAGTTGCGGAGTTGGTTATGAATCGACAGTTGACTAAATTTGAGACCGTGCCGGCAGGGATGCGAATGGCGGCCCCTCCGATGAGTGCATTTTGGAAGGGCTCGCGTGTGTCCGTATTGTTGGCAAACAGGCAGTTCTCGACTGTCTGAATTCTCCCCATGATGAGAGGACGGATGGAGAGGCTGCTACTAGCGGTGTAGTTGTCAAAGGTGAAACCATCCAGAACTCCGGGGATGTCTTCAACGAGACTTGGGTTCTGAAATTGTGTGAAGTTCCCCGAATCTATTGAGCTTTCCTCATTCGTGACACCACTAGTTAGATAGGTCGCATCCGCAAAAGGTTGGCGTTGGGCAAAGGAAGAGCCTCCGCTGGGGAAGCCTCCAAACAGCTGAATGCCCGCTGGAGCCTTGATGGCTTGGTTGTATTCGCCCTCGGCGACATAGATGGAAGTTGCTCCCCGAATATCTGTTAGGTCTGCGGGAATGTTATGAAGGGCCGTAGCCCAACTGCTGCCGTTTCCGCCTGCTGAACTTTCGTCAACGTAGATGCGGTGATGCTCATGGGGGCCGATGTCGATGGTTCCTCCCCGAATCCGTTCCGAGTCATTGAGGTCCCCGACTGTAGCGTTGGCGCTATTGAGGCCGGCATCAATGCAGTTGGAGAGATGGCTGGGAATGGCGCGGGGGAGGGGGGAATCCGGCCGCACGGATCGGATCAGGAGGGGGTTATTCGCCGCAAGGGTGCCATTGATGTTGCCGCTGCCAGCGGGGTTCAACCCCTGGATGAGGCAGTGCGAGTAGCTGGCACTGGAACTCGCGTCCACTTCGATCCAGTTGGGAGAAGGGCTGGTGATGTAACCCCAGGCGAAACTGTTGGTAGCGGTCAGAGTGGATTGATTGAGGATGCGAATATCGTGTGATTCCGAGGTGCTGCGGGAGCGGGTGAATCCGCAGTTGGTGAGGGCCACCGGAGAGGAGTCCGCAACGATGAACCCTCGTACCATCTCGGCAAACTCGACGTTGGTCGCAGACAACGAGCCGTTGGTGACTTCGATTTTGCTAGGCTGGTAGAAGAGGCAACTCTCCAGCGTGATATCGCCATCGGAGACGGAAAGGCTGGCGTTGGCAGTGAAAGACTCCACCCGAGTCCGAAGGAGAGTGACGTCGCTGCCTGGACTGTGGAGGCCACCGAGGAGCACGCAGTCGGAAATCTCGACTTTTCCAAAGCTGGCCGCACGGATGCCACTGCCCAGAAGTGCCAGCGAGGGTGGGCTCACCGCTTGTCCGGCACCGATCTCAAGATTGGAGAGGTAGGCGCTCCCTTGCAGGGTAAAGACGGCGTTGTCAGTCGTCGTGAAAATCGGTCGAGAGGCGTTGTTGCTCGGGTTCAATGATGCGGAACGATCAGTGGGAAGAAAATCGTGGCGATCAGCGGCAATCTGAGTGCCGGGTGCCACGACGAGACCTTGATTCGAGAGGTCGTAGATTCCTTCCTCGAGGTAAACGAGGTCGAGAAATTCGGTGGCGGCAAGCGCGCTTCGGAGAGAGGCGACGTCATTGACGAGAAAGACGTTTGTGATATCGGGGCCGAGCACGGAGTCGCTCGGGAGGAGGAAGCCTGCCGAGGGAAAGAGTTGATGCATTTCGCCTCCGGTTTGTGGGGCGGCGAAGGGGTCGAGTTCTGCCAAGACCCTGATTTCGGGACCATTGACGCCATCGAGACGTCCCGCTCCCGGGCTCCAGTTTTGGAGGTAGCAATCGACGGTGGTGAGAAAGGTTGAAGCGGTGCGGGGAGGTTCGTAGACAGACGCGGAGGCCGTAGTGGTCACTCCATTAGCCACGTTTTTCCAAACCCAAGAATTATTGAGGGTCGGTTGGCTACCCGTGCCCATGGCGAGACCGCCGCCCAGGTCACCCGCATTGTTAGCGTGGAAAGCGGTGTTGGTCAGGGTGGGGGAAGAGCCTTGGGTCCACATGCCTCCGCCGTCGTCTGAGGAGAGGTTTCCTTTAAAAAAGCAATTTTGATAAAGGGTTGAGGTGCCGCTGCTGGAGACAGCGCCGCCGTCGTCGCCAGCAGTATTTCCCTCGAAGGTACAGAACTCAAAAGTGGAAGGGTCTCCCTGCTCTAACAAGGCCCCGCCATCTTGGGAGTCGGCCGTATTTTCACGGAAAATAGTGTCGCTGACCTGAAAGCCAGGAGCGGTCGTGAAGAGGTAAGCGGCACCGCCGGTGTCACTCGCGTAGTTGTCTTGGAACAAGAGGTCGCTCCATTCGCCAGAGCTGAAGAGCCCATAAACAGCCCCTCCGCGAAAGGCGGAATTGTCGTCGAATTCGGTATTGTTCAGAAAGACTGCGGAAGAGGAAGCATAGATGCCGCCGCCATTGCTAGCGGCGTTGTTCTCTTGAATGAGGCAGTCTTCGATGACCGCGACGCTGTCATTTCCAAGATAGATTCCTCCCGCATTGCCGGTGGAGGTGTTGAGAAGAACTGAGGAGTCACGCAAGAAGAGTTGGGCGTTGCTTGGGGCATAGATGCCTCCGCCCCGGGCATCGGATGCGCCCTGGGTATTGCCGAAGTGGACGATAAACCCGTCAACGACGCCGAAAGAATCTTGTGGAATGGTGACGACATGGTGGGAGTCATCCGTGAGGTTACCGTTTGCGTTCTGAAGGAGGTCGCCGGAGAGGACGGTTTTGTGAGCGACTGGATCCCGGAACTTGGGAAGGCTGCCACCTGATGGGAAACCGCCATAGAGAGCGCCGTCCTCCAGGGTAAAGGTATTTGTTCGTTTCGAATTGATCTCGTCGGGAAGGTAGACTCCTTGGGCGACGAGAAGGTGCTGACCGTAAGCTCTCGCGGGGAGGGCCTCTTCCACAGTTTGGAAAGCGGTGGTCCAAGAATTTCCGTCGCCACCGGGAGCGGCGGTCTCATCGACATGAAGATAGGTGCGGGCTTCATAGCATCCTTGGTCGATGGAGGCCCCGCGCACACGAGGGTTGTCCACTAGATCGAAACCTCCCGCATCGGTATTATTGACGCCTGCATCAATGCTATCCGAGCCCAGCCCGAGCCACAGCAGTCCGCGGTCGGTTGGAATCTCGGAGTTTTCGATTTCTTCGATAAAGCGTGGGTTGGGAAGGCTGTCTGTCGGGTCGGGTGCCCCTCCGGTGAGGCAATTGAAAAGATTTGTCGTCCCCACGATACTCCCTGGTTGTTGGAAGAGACCCGAGCCCGGCGTGAAGACAGTGAAGCCACTACTAGGCACATAATTTCTCCAAAAAATACAATTGCGACAATCAAAGGAGTAACCAAGACCTCCAGAGGGAACAGATTCATTAAAGAGTGCGTAGCGGTTGCCGTGGAAGGTGCTGTTCAGGAATTCGGGTTGAGCCGACCGGACGCGAGCTCCTTCAATGGAGTTTCCACTAAAAAGGCAATTGATGAATTGAGGACGAACCACAATGGGGTTCCCGGGGATGCCGCTGCCACGAACGCGGGCGCCACTTTGATTGTTGACGATTCGGCACTGCCTGATGGTTGGTAGATTGCGCTGACCTGAAGATACCGCGTCGGAGGTCGTGAAATCGATGGCGATATCAGCATTGCGAAGCTCAAAACCATCGAGAATGGTGTCGTCGCCGCTGGTGTCAAAAAGGAGTAGCGAGTTCGCTTGGGCTCCCACGAATACTGCAGCTTGCCCTTTCTTTGCGGGGATATCGTTCTGGTCGAGGTCGCCAGAAAGAATGGTGCGATTGCGATAAGGGTCGCGCGTGTTAGAGCCTCCTCCGCCAGCGGGATAGCCGCCAAAGAGGGCAATGTCTCGCCGCAGGACGAAAGAGGAATCGGGGTCGTTGTTGACGGGGGCAAAGCCTCCCTCGTCGGGATAGTAGGTGCCTTCGGCGACGAGGACGTTTACCGCGAAAGCGGGAAGGTTCGCAGGGGCGATGGCGTCTTGTAGCTTAGTGTAGGCATTGGCCCAAGAAGTGCCGTTGTTGTTACCAGTGGCGGTGCTATCGACGTAGATTTGGGCTTGTAGATTGAGCGAGAGCAGAAGGAGCGGAAGTAGGAGGCGTTGAGGTTCCATAGGTAAGGTCATAGCGGGAAGCTGATGAGAAGGAAAGAAGCATTGACCAGGCTCTGGAGCCCTTAGGTTGGGGGAAGGGAGGTGATTACGTAGTTTTTATGATTTCTGGGTGGATCGAAAGAGTTTCGCAGCGCGGCCCTGTAGCTTGTTCCAGTGGGAGAGCTTGAGGGAATACCTTCTTTTACGAAAAAAAAGGCGCAGTCCTACTTGGGGCGTCCATCGTTGAAGAGTGGCGGCTTTAAAAAGTGATTTTTTTGCGAAGCCAAAGAGACTTCCCGAGCAGTTGAACCCTGATTTTGGGACAAGGTCAGATTGAGGCTTGGCATCTTTGGGGACTTTGCCCACCTTTCGCGGGACGGTTCACTTAACACAGCATTTTGAGCGATTTCCTGAAACACGAGTGCGGGGTAGCGGTAGTGCGTTTGCGCAAGCCGCTGCAGTATTACCACGATAAATATGGCACCTCGTTATGGGGCTTCAACAAGCTGATGCTGTTGATGGAAAAACAACGCAATCGCGGGCACGACGGGGTCGGGATGGGTTGCGTGAAACTGGGGATGCCGTTGGGGCAGCCTTATATTTTCCGCCGTCGCGATGCTGAGAAGGATTCTCTCGCCAATATGTTCCGGCGCGAGATGAAAAAGTTCAACAAGTTGGAGCGTCGTGAGATTCTCGATCACGCCAATCCAGCTTCGGTGAAGGAGAAGTTCGACTTTGGGGGAGAGGTCCTCATGGGGCATCTGCGCTATGGCACAAGTGGCGAGTTTAGTTCTGGTTCGTGCCATCCTTATCTACGCCGCAGCAATTGGCCCACGCGCACGCTGTTGGTGCTGGGGAACTTTAACATGACCAATGCTGGCGAACTTAATCGCAAGCTCATTGAGCGGGGACAGCACCCGGTATTCGGAACCGATACTCAGACAGTCTTGGAGGAGGTGGGTTTTCACCTCGACGAGGCACACACTGATATTTACCGCCGATTGCGCGACTCTGAGGAAGTGGAAGGGCAGACGCGGCAGGATCTCATCTCGGAAGAGCTCGATATCGGCAAGATTGTCGCCGAGTCTGCTGAGAATTGGGATGGCGGCTATACCATCGCCGGGGTGGTGGGCAATGGCGATATGTTCGTCACTCGCGACCCTCGTGGGATTCGACCTTGCTTCATGTATATGGACGACGAGGTCATTGCCTTCGCCAGCGAGCGGGTGCCCTTGATGACGGTCTTCGAGACCGAGCAGGAAGATATCGAAGACGTCCCTCCGGGCGAGGTCATTACCGTGGATCGCCATGGGGAAATGAAACGCTCAAGTTTCCGCAAGGATGAGACCCCCTCACCGTGTTCCTTCGAGCGCATTTATTTTTCGCGAGGCAACGATCCGGGCATCTACAAGGAGCGCAAGGCTATGGGTGCGGCGCTCGTTCCCCAGATTGTGAACAGCATCGGCGACAACTTTGAGAAAGCGGTCTTCTCCTTCATCCCTAACACTGCCGAAACCGCCTACTATGGCCTTATGGACGGCCTGCGCCTCTATCGGCGCGACCAAGTGAAGCAACGCATTGCCGCTGCTGCCAAGAAGGGAGAGGTGAGTGAAGAGTTACTCGACGAACTCATCATGAGCAATTGGCCGCGCGGCGAAAAAATTGCCCACAAGGACATCAAGATGCGCACCTTTATCTCGCAAGAGAAAGGGCGCGCCCAGTTGGTCTCTCACGTCTATGACATCACCTATGGTCTCGTGGACAACGATGATGCCCTCGTGGTTTTAGACGACTCCATCGTGCGGGGAACGACGTTGAAGAAGTCGATTCTGAAGATTTTGGCGCGCACCCGTCCTCAAAAAATCGTCATCTGTTCCACGGCGCCTCAGATTAGGTATCCCGACTGTTACGGAATTGATATGTCGGAGATGGGTAAGTTTATCGCCTTTCGGGCGGCAGAGAGCCTGCGTCGGAAAAGGGGGCAGGCCTCCATTTTGGAAGCAGTCTACCAACGTTGCAAAGAGGAGTTGGCCAAGCCCGCTGACGAGCGTGTGAATGCGGTCAAGGGAGTTTATGAAGGGCTCACGCCGGAGGAAATTTCAGCCGAAATCGCGCTCTTGGTCACCCCCGACGACTTTAGCTGGCATGGGGAAATCGAGGTCATCTATCAGACCATCGAAAATCTGCACGAGTCTATTGATGAGCAATCCGGAGACTGGTATTTCACGGGCGACTACCCCACCCAAGGTGGCGTCGCGGTGGCCAACAAGGCCTACATGCACTACTACGAGGGTAAGGACGGTCGCAGTTACGACCTGCCGCTGTAGATGACTTAACCACTTTGCGCGCCGTGCGGTGTTTTGCAGCAAGGCAAGTTCACGTTATCGAAATGAAAGGTCCTTTTTAGGCTTTCCTGTTTTTGTGTCGCTCCCTCATCATCACGACCAGAAACCAGCCGCCGACGAGAAAGAGGGCATCGACTTCGTTAGGCTTTTGGGTGGTCTTGTTCATTTGTGAGGGAACGGCTGTGGCTCGCCAGATGGAGCTGATATCGAAGTTGCCGACCTCGTCCTGCATCCGGAAAATAGCGGAACCCAAACAAAATCCGATGATGCCCGGGAGGAGCCAGCTAGGTGGCTTCCACTTGACGAGAGCGAAGGTGAGAAGGGAAGCGGTGAGGTAAAAGAAAATCCAAAACCAAGCATCGTGGTTACCGTATTGGGCGGCATCATTGAACTGCCAATACATGGCGAGCAAGAAGAGCAGTCCAAGGACGATTTTGGCGATTTTCATAAGAATGAGGATACGGGTTGGGTGCTCTTTTTCAATCAATGAGCGTTGTTAAGAAAAGGGTTTAGCCTGTCGCAAATTACGGTAAGGTTTTGGGGATGGCTGATGTGAATATTCTCTTTGTCTGTACGGGCAATACTTGTCGGAGCCCGATGGCGGAAGGACTCTTCCGAAAGGCGGCAGAGGGAAAGGGCTATCAAGTCTCGTCGGCAGGGGTGGCAGCTTATGAGGGCGCACCTGCGAGTCGCGAGACGGTGGAGATTTTACAAGAGAAGGGCATTGCCTTGGATGGATTTGGCAGTCGGATGGTCAATGAGGAAATTCTGGCGGAGACTACACACGTCTTCTGTCTCACGAGTGGCCATCGAGATAGTTTACAGCAGCACTTTCCGGAGATGGCCGACAAACTTTTTCTGGTGGCCGAGTTTGCGGAAATTGAGGGTCAGGTTGGCCGCGATATCAGTGACCCCATCGGTTGCGGTCAGAGTGCTTACGAAGAGGTAGCCCGCCAATTGGAGCAATCGATCGCAGGCATTCTGGGGTTTCTTGAGGTGAAGTAGTCCCACTTGGCACAGCGAACAGGTCGCGTGCAAGCGGCTTAGTTTTCTTCAAACTTCGGCAAACGCCAGGGAGGGACTTCTTGGTAGCAGTTGACCGAGGTGCGGCCAGTCCGCGGATTTTGATAGGCAATTGCGAGGTTGCGGAGATTAGGCAAAGCTCGCCAGGTGGTAGAGGAGACTGGACGCCACTTCTTTTGAGTGTCGACGGGGACGTAGATACGCACGGTGGCTTGGTTGAGGTCGTTCACCCTCGTGGCGATGGGGAGTTTCTCCACTTTGCCAGGCTTGATGATTTTTTCGTGCTCACCGAGAGTGATTCGGGTGTCCTCCGGTGAGAGGTTGACGATGATGGTCGATCCCAGGGGGAAGTTCTGCTCAGTTTCGTCAAGCACGAGCACGCGATAGGGGACATCCTTTTTTCCTGAAGGAATGAAGATGGCCGCTAAGCGATTGCCGGAGGGAAGTTTGCCTTCCCCGATAGTGCGGTAGATGGTTTCGCCATTTTCGCCGGTTTCCGGCAGAGCAAAGGTGAGCTTTTCACCGGATACGTTGGCTTCGATTTCGTCCGAATAGATGGAGAGATAGAGTGGGACTGGCTGTGGAACGGGATTGTTTTGCGAGCCAGTCATCAGCATCACTTCTTTGGTGTCTCCCACTCTTTTGAAGCAAAGGGTTCGGAGCGAAACTTTGCGCGGCTCTTGCGCGGAGGCAAGACAGGCAAACAGAAGGAAAACACAGAGAGTGCGCATGTGAGAAACGATGATGAAAGGGTGTCGGAAGGTCAAACTTCCTCCGTAGAAAGCCAACGGAAGGAGCGAACTACGAAGCGACGACCAAAGTTCTCGTTGGCCTGTTTCTCGATCCTTCTATCATTGCCGCGAGCGAAGTCAGTAGGCTTAGCTCCAAGAAAACGCTCGCTCTCGACGAAGTCGGGAAGACGTTGCACAACGGCCTCACAGTGGGCGGTGGCGATGATTCTGCCGGACTTGTCCTTGGCGTCCCCGTAGGCGCGAACGACAAAGGTGTCTCCTCGCACGGTGAGAGAATTCCCAATCACGTTCATAAGGTCGGCTTGCGTCAAGTAGGCAGCGGAGGCCGCTTCGGTATCACCGATGGCGGCAGCGGGATTGGGATAGTCGTATTGCGCCGCCTCTTGAGCGGTAACGGTGCGAATTGATTCGGCTTGTTGATTGATGCCCGCGTTGAGGATGGCTTGTTCCAGTGCTCCTCGTAAGGAGTTGATGTTGGATTGCCCCACGAGCTGGCGATTGAGAAACTCCGACATGGAAGTGAAGGGACCGCGAAGGCGGACAACTTCGACAATTTGTTGAGCTAACTCTTCGATCTCCTTCTCTTGGAGGTCTCGGAATCCTGCCCAGCGAATCTGATTTTCTTGAAAGCCAGAGCTCAAATTAATGGAGCCTGAGGATGAGTCAAGAATGCGGGGAAAAGCTGCAAATGAGGCACTCACGGTGTCTGGTCGATTGTTCTGCGGATTAAAAACGGGAATCTCTGCTCGGAAATTTGAAAGCAGGTGAGCTTTCCAAGCTTCCACGGAGGTGGAGTTGACGTTGAAGGCACCTTTTTTTAGCTGGAAGGCTGCTGAACTGGTCCAACCTTCTTCGGGGTCCCTAAAGAGTTCTTCGGCAGTGTCTCGGTTGGTTCCCCGTGGAAAGTGTCGCTCGGTTCGGGAGTTATAGGGCAGCTCGCCTCCTTCCAAGAAACGCGTCATCTCGTCCTCATTACGAATGCCGGAGAGGAAGTAGTTATCATAGAGGACGTTGTTTGCCATCCAAGAGTGATCGAGGGTGAGATAGTCGAAGGCGCCGGAGCCTCCCGAGCCGATGACATCACCAATGGCTCGGTCGGCTGGCAACAGCGGGTGGGCGTGCGAGTCGCCTACTGTCTGACCGGGCATGGGCAAATGACCGGACGAAGCCAGATGGGCGTTTCGGAATTGGGTCAAGTTGGTGACGGGTGTACGGGGAACTTCGATACTAGGGTAGTTGGTGAAACCGGTATCCACAGACCAGCCCGAGAAAAAGAAGGTGCGTGGGTCGTCCTTGGACCAAACTTCAACCGATCCGACATTGTTGGTCGACCCGGGAGAGGAGAGCACGGGGAGGAAAGAAAACTCCATCGGCATCTGGGCGGGATGGGCCTTGGTAATGTCCATATCGAGCACGTTGTGCACGAAGGAGGTCTCGCGACCTGGCTTGGTAGCATAAAGAGAGTCGTTAGCTGTGCGGGTAGCCATTGAGAAGACTGCAAACTGCTTGGGGCCAGTCCACTTTTCGACCGGAACCCCTGATTGGGTCCCTGCTTGATAAAGCTCCCGATAATTGAATCCTTTCTCCCGTTGATAGGGATAGGTGATTTGGCCAATCTCGGGGTGGGCCCCGAGTTCGAAAGCCTTTCTCAGCCTTGATTCAGCGGTTTCGACAGAATCCCCTTGTTCAGCATAGGTGTATCGATAACCACCGATTTGTTGCGGTTCTGATTCTCCATTGAGGGAGGCTGCGATATTCACGGTAAAGCTTGTTTGCGCCCTGCCCCGACGATCGGTTGGCACAGTAGGAGCGATGGAGACATTGACGGTATCGTTTCGGCGGACAGCGAACACATTGACCGGAGCATCTGGCGAGGGGACCGCGACATTGGGGACGAGCCAATCCGTGATAAATCCAGAGTTTCCGCTGTTGTAACCAGCTGCTGTCGTAATATCGATGGTCGCACTGTCTTGGCCCGCTTGCCAAACGTAGTTGGTCATGCTTTCCCAATCACTACCCGCAGGGTGGTTGAGACCGAAGAGCCGACTTTCTCCCGGAGCCAAGGTCACAGAAGCTTTCGAAGAAGCATCGGAAGCTCCGGTGAGAGTGGTTTTAAACTCGTCCTCATAAGACGTATTTCCATCATGGATGAGGTGAAGTTGCGAAAGAAGGGCCATGTCGCTGGATTGGGCGACACCATTGCGATAGAACCGAAACCCGAGGGGAAGATGCTTGAAGGAGACTGTCAGGTTATCGACTGAAATCGGGGAGGTGTAAGGATTGTAAAGAGTGACCACTGGCGTGTAGATCAGATAGACCAATCCTGTGCGCTGGGGGTCGCCTCCCTCTCTTGCCACTGTCGCAGGCCAATGGTCGTGACCCTCGCGGCTGACGAGAGAGAAGACGAGGTTGATTCGAGAGACAACAGGAGCAACAACATATCCTTCAGCTGGGGTTGGTCTCGGAATGAAGACATTATTACGACGATCAAGGGCGAAGGGCGAGTAGTCGGCGGGGGCGGAAACGACCATCTCGCTTGTGGGATCCGCGTGCTGGTAATAGAGACGATAGTAATCTCGAAGGGTCGAGATATACGGCTCGCCAGCGGCAAGCGGTTCGGCTTCTTGGGAATAGAGAAACAATTTTGCGGTTGGATTAGTCTCACCCTCAAATGCAACAGTGAGGTCTTTCTTGAGCCCACCATCTACTGGATTTGAGAGAACCCCGAGAGACCAAGGAGTGATGTCATTGAAAAGCTCACGGAATTTTTCAGGGGTCCCTCGAGTTAAAAGAGAGCCAGTCTCGAAAGAAGCGATTTTGGTCGCTTGCTCTTTTGTCGGAATTCTCCCAACCCCCTCAATGTGTTCGGTGCCAAATCGCTCTGGATTGCGGATGCGGTCGCGGTTGAGATTCTCACGTGACTCGGTCCCTGTTGCCAAGGTGTTGACCTCGGGAAGGTCAAATCGAGCTTTCACACTTTCATCGATAGTGGTCCAGGCCAGGCCACCCTCACCATTGTTGATGGGCAAGACCGCAGCTTTGACCACTTCACTCCTATCGGCCCTAGGAATCTCCAAAAGTTGGACGTTCTGGCCTGACGAACTATCGAACGGCCTTCCTACGGACGGCTGGCGAGCATAGGAGTCAGAGTTGAGCCAAGTGACAAACTCTCCGTCGGGAGTTGTTCCGGTTTGGCTGCGGCTTTTGAGGCTGGCAACGTTTTGACCGCCTTCTGGCCGGAGTTTGAGAGACTCCCAAACACCAGTGACGGCACTTGAGACACTAGGATTTAGAAGATTGGCAGGTGCGGTGATTCTCTGGTCGGGCCCGGCGGCTTGTTGGAGTTGGCCGATAGCGAGACTAAGGGCGAGGCGGGCATTGGCTCTTGCTTGCAGCTGGCTCTCGCCCGCGTTGCTTGAGCGAAGGACTGTGCTTGAAAGAGAGAGCAGGCCAATCGCAATCAAGGCCAACAAAATCATCATCGTCACGGCGACGACCAATGAGAATCCATCTTTGTGAATGAATCGGTTGTTTTGTTTGCTGGGAATTTTCATGGGTTGCGAATCGAAACAGTCAGGAAATTGAAGCGGTCAGCAATCTTCATTCCAACTTCATTTCGAAAATATCGTTTGTAAATACAGTGCTCGTTATTTTGGATCGATGTGAGAATATCTGGAAAGTTGCTCCCTTACTAGAGAGACGTTCAGGGGATTACTTTGCCTTAATTCGTGGTCCAGAGCAATTGTCCTTATCCACCAGAGTGCTTGCCTGTGTCGTCCATTTTTGCACATGAAAAGTATGCACAAAAGCATTGCAAAGACTGCTGACGGCGGGGTGCTTTACTGTGACGGCCGCAAAATCAGAGTAATCCGGGGTGATTATCTCTTCTCATTGAGAGGCTTTTTGGGGAAAAGCTCGCTACCAATTTCGGGTCGAGTCGCTACCATGGCAGAAAGGCGATGAGTGATTTACCGATGTGGGCCCGTGAGGTCATCAATGGCTATGAGAGTGGGGTGGCTGGCTGTTTTATCCTTCATGGGAACACCGGAGATCGACAGCTCATACCGGACCTCATGCCAGACGGGGAGAGTTTGCCGGAAGGGGAGAGGTTGGGCTCGTTGCGTGACTTCCTCAGCGCAGTGTTGTTACCGAGATTCGAGGTAGTGCTGACTTATGACTTAGGTGAGGGGCTTCGAGTGCAGCGAGGGGAGGAAAAGTTTGAAGAGTGGGCGGGCGACCGAGAGGTGCCTAGCCAACCGCTGGCCACGATGCGGTATGTGGGGAAGTTCTTGCGCTATCATCGCAACACGCGGGTCTTGACTGGTAAGAGCCCGCGCGTGGCAGTCGTCGTCCGGGAGGCGCACTTGGTCTGTCCTGCGCTGCCGAATGCTCTGAACTATGAGCTCAATGCCTTGGCTAGCCTTTTACGGGGTTGGGCGGCGGGCGGGCTTTTGCAGGAAAACGAGCAGGCGGTCTTCCTGGTTGCAGACCGATCATCGAATCTCCATCCCCTGTTAGTGAGAGACTCTGCGATCCCGACTTTGGAACTCCCCTTGCCAGATGCAGATGAGATGGCACGTGCCCTCGCGGCCTTAGCTCCCAAGGCTCAAGTCGCCTTGCAGAACTTTCGCCAGCGGTTGCCCGAGCTCGGGCGATCCTTGCGGGGAGCGACCTTGGGTTCGGTGGAAACCTTGGTGCGTCGCCGAGAGTTCGAAGGACGCCCGTTGGAAGACGACGATGTCGGACGCTTGAAGCGGGAGTTGGTTGAGAAAGATTGCGAAGGTCTCATCGAATTCGTCGAGCCCGACCGTGACTTGACGCAAGTGATTGGCTTAGAGGCCGCTAAAAACTGGTTGCAGGACGACTTAGCCCTTTGGAAGAAGGGAGAGCTGGAGGCCATGCCGATGGGCTATTTGTTTTGTGGGCCAGTCGGCACTGGAAAGACCTATCTCGCTGAATGTCTCGCGGGTGAGGCAGGGGTCCCAATGGTGGTGTTGCGCAATTTCCGCGATAAGTGGGTGGGCAGCACGGAAGCCAATTTGGAAAAAATCTTTGCGCTTCTGCACGCCCTCGGTCGCTGTCTCGTCTTCGTTGATGAGGCCGATCAAGCACTGGGGAAACGTCAGGGCGGGAGTGGGGATAGCGGCGTCTCCAGCCGGGTCTATTCCATGATGGCCGCCGAGATGTCGGATACCCGCAATCGCGGAAAAATCGTCTGGGTCCTCGCCTCCAGTCGGCCCGACCTCATTGAGGTGGACCTCAAGCGCCCCGGTAGGGTTGATGTCAAGATTCCCCTTTTTCCCAGCACCAGCCCGGAGGAAGGCTTCACCCTCCTGCGCGCACTTTGTGGGGCGCGCGGAGTTCGAATCGAGAAGTCGTCCTTCGCCGACTTGGAAAAGCTCATCCCCAATCTCCTGACTCCTGGGGCAGCAGAGGCCATCGCAGTGAAGGTTTTTCGAGGAGTGAAGGCAAAAGGCTTCACCGCCGAGGAGGCACTGAAGAGTGTTTTGACTGGCTACTTGCCACCAATCGACCCCGAAATTTTGCGTCATCAGATGAAATTGGCCGCGTCGGAATCAACCGAGCCCGAGTTTGTGGAGAAGAAGGTTCGGGCTATACTGGGCCTCACTTAGAGCCTCTCTGGTAGGTTAAAAAAATGTGACATTTTCTGAAAGATTGCGGAATCCGAACTAAAAAAAGGTTGCCACTGCTCGAAATTTCCGCATTTTGGCAGCCAGTTCAATTGATTAACGAAAGTTAATAATTGTTCCACAAGCCATTTGCCTATGAGACTCATGAAAGCCGCGTCCGCCCTTTTGAGCGGACTCACCGTCGTAATCCTCTCAAGTTGTTCCTCAACTCAAGTTGCTAAAGCTCCGAAGGCGCCTGCTTCTTCTGCGTGGACCCAGACTGTTGGGAAAAATCTCCCCGCCGAGGCCAATGTTGCCCTTCTGCAAAACGTGTCTCACCTCCCCAAGGATAAGCACGGCTTCCCAAGTTACACCGATGACATCACCCATCGTGTTGTTCGCGCCACTGCTTATTCCCACATGCAGAACGAGCCTGGCGCTCCGGGTCGCATGAATGCCGCTGGTGGTATTCTCAAGTGGGGTCAGGTCCGTAGTGCTGCTGCCGACTGGTCGAAGTACCCTGTTGGCACCAAGTTCCGCATCAAAGGTCTTCCTTATCTCTACGTCGTTGATGACTACGGTTCGGCCCTCGCTGGCACCAACACTATCGACATTTTCCACCCCACCCTTGGCGGCATCAAGAACTGGGGGCTGCGCACCATCGAGATCGATGTTGTCCAGTGGGGTTCTTGGGACCGCACCTTGGCACTCTTGAAGGGTCGTCAGCACCGGTGGCACACCCGTCAGATGTATGCTCATGCCAAGGGCAAAGTGCAGAGCGGAAATGCGGTTGCTGGATTGAGCAACCCATACGGACCGCAGGGTTAATCTTTTTCTGTCCGACCCGGAATGCTGAAGCAGGAACGGGCTGACTTTATTCTCAGGCGTCTCGAGGAGTTGTATCCCGAGACGCCTGTTCCTTTGGATCATAAGGACCCGTTCACGCTGCTGGTGGCAGTTTTGCTTTCCGCGCAGTGCACTGATGCTCGCGTCAATTTGGTGACGCCCGGCCTTTTTGCCCTCGCCGATGAGCCTGATGGAATGTCCCGTCTTGAGATTGCGGTCATTCAGGAAGCAATCAAGTCCTGTGGCCTCGCTCCAAAGAAGGCACAGGCGATTCAAGGCTTGTCCCGTCTCTTGATGGAGAAGTTCGCGGGCCAAGTGCCCACCACTCTGGCGGAACTGGAGACGCTGCCCGGGGTAGGGCACAAGACCGCCTCGGTCGTGATGGCGCAGGCTTTTGGCGAGCCTGCTTTCCCGATTGATACCCATATTCATCGGCTGGCGCAGCGTTGGAAGTTGACCTCGGGGCAAAACGTGGTCCAAACCGAGCGGGATTTGAAAAAGCTATTTCCTCGCGAGAGTTGGAACAAGTTGCACCTACAAATTATCTTTTACGGACGGGAGTATTGTAGTGCGCGGGGCTGTGACGGGACGGTTTGTGAAATTTGTCGTCACCTTTTCCCAAAAAGAAAAAACGCAGTCAAAACGAAGAAGTAAGACAGTGGCGTTTCAAAACTCAGCTCGGAATAACCAATCTGAATTTTTAAATCTGATTCCTCCAATCCATCCTGGTCTCATTTCATCGAATTTTTCCGTAGCTTGATTGTCTGGACCCTTGCCGCGCAAAAGTCGGCTTGCCACCGGGTGAGGACGCATTAGGATCTCTCCATGATTAACAAACTCTTTTTAGGAACCTTGGCAGTAGTGTTCACTTTCGGTCTTTGCAGTTGCGCGGTGGAAAAGGAACGTCAGGTGGTTCTTCCCGAATCCGATGAAGACTTAATGCCTTGGAACCGATTACAGCCCGGCGAAGGCTTGGGTCAGTTTGGTGCCTTCCAACAGCGCTAAAGAGTGAGTCGGGGAATGGGCCCCAGCTGAGAGCGAAGAAATCTCCTTGTGAAGCCTGTTACTGGATGGGGGCGAGGAGGCGAGACAGCTTGGCCGCCAAGCGGAAGTAAACGGGCTTGGTGAGAAACTCGTCGCTATCGACTTCTCGCGAGTTCTCAAAGTCTTCCGTAAACATACTAGCGACCTCGTAGACGTGTTCTTGCGCGGTGAGGATGGCGGTGATTTCGAAGTTCAATCGCAGAGAGCGATTGTCCAAGTTTCCGGTTCCGATTCCTGCTGCCTCATTATCGATGAGAAACGCCTTCTGGTGCATGAAGCCGTCCTTGTAACGGAAGAGCCGGATGCCGTAGGGAAAAGTTTGTCGATAGTAGGTGAAGGAAGAGAGCCAAACCAAGATCTGGTCCGGCTTTTCCGGCAAAAGAATGCGAACATCGACACCCCGCAAGGCAGCGGCTTGGAGAGCTGTTAGGATGCCGTCATCGGGGACGAAGTAGGGGGAGGCGATCCAGAGCTTCTCGCGGGCTGTGTTAGCAGCTTCGGCGATGAGAAGTTGGAAAGAAGGCCGTTCGTCCGAAGGGCCGGTGGGGACGATAGCGATGGAAGCATCTTCTTTCTCAGGCCGACAATTCCAGTCCAGGGCAGGAATCTGGTGCGTCGCCCAATACCAATCCTCTAGAAAAACGAGCTGCACCGCTTGCACTGCGGGGCCCTGCAGGCGCAGGTGGGTGTCGCGCCAGTTGCCGAAGCGCTCGCTCCGTCCCAAATATTCGTCCCCCACGTTGGCGCCACCGATGTAAGCATCGATGCCGTCGATGACGACAATCTTGCGGTGATTGCGGAAGTTGAGCTGCAATCGTGACCACCACACACGGGTCCGTCCAAAGGGATGGCACTGCACTCCGGCATCTCTGAGTTCTTCCAAATAGCTGTTCGGCAAACGATGCGAGCCCAACTCATCGAAAAGGAAGTAGACCTCGACGCCAGCTTGAGCCCGCTCAACGAGAGCCTCCTTGAACCGAGTTCCCACCTTGTCGCCTTTGATGATGTAGAAGTGGATGAGGAGATACACCTTAGCCCTCGCGATGGACTCGAAAATATGCTCAAAAATTTCCGCGCCATCGATAAGTAGGTCGGCATCGTTTCCTCTCGTCACCGGCATCCCGGCCAAGCGGACCGTCGTTTTCAAGAAAGGGGTATCCGCTTCCAAGCGATGAGGCTTGATAGAGGTCTCGAGCGCATTGACCTGCGAGTTGAGAAGTTGCTCATCAGACTTCCGCGCCTGCACGTAGCCCGTGAGCTTGTTGCGACCAAAGACCCAGTAAAAAGGAATGGTGACCCAAGGGAAGGTGAGCAAAGAAATCATCCAAGCAATAGTGGCGCTGGGAGTGCGCACGCGGAAGAGGGCGTGCAACACGTGGGCTGCCCCAATGAGATGCAGCGTTACGATTCCGAGAAGTAAGATGGGTTGTGGAATATCCAAGAATTTGAGCTTCCGCCGATTGTGACAAATTACAAGTTTTGTTCGAATCCGAGAGAGTCCATGCAGAGGTGAAACGGCCCTCAAGTGGGGGTAGAAGAGAGGGGAGGAGAGAGGGGAGGAGAGAGGGGAGGAGAGTCAGGTTTCCCTAACTTGGTTGCCCTGATCTTTCGAGCACCTCGCAACTTCTCGTTCGACAGAGAGGTTGGTTCCGTCATCCGTCCTCTCAGGTCCTCATGAGTCTTAATCCGATTTAGGTTTGGACTCTTTCTTAGGTTCGCTCGCTGCCTTTTCCTTTTTGGCACCTTCGTTGTAGGACTTGGAACGGTAGTCGGTTTCGTAAAAGCCTCCTCCTTTGAAAATAATCCCGCCCCCCGTTCCTAGCAGTCGCTTGACCGGACCCTGGCAGCCCTCTTGCGGGCAGTCGGTGAGTTTGTCGTCACTCATTTTCTGAAAAACCTCGAAGACGTGATCACAGGTTTGGCAGCGGTAGTCGTAGTTGGGCATGGTCGTTTTTTGTTGCGAAGAGAGGTGAAATAGCATGATTTTCCGCTCGTGCAAGTTCTGGTCCTGGTTGAATACCCGGGAACTTGCGTTAGTCTTACCCCGTCCCCACAAACTTATGAAAATCAATTTTCTTCCCCTTGGAGCACTTTTAGTCGCTTTCTCAGCTGTCTCTTGCATGCCTGTCGATGGCCCAGTCGTGGGCGGTGGAGCCGGGGGTGCTAGCGGTTCTGGCTATTTGGCGGGAATTCGCACCTCAACGGGTTATGATGGCTCGGCCAGCAATCCCAACGAGGCCGCATCCTTTTGGGATGGCGACGGAGTTTCCGGCTCACCCAAGATTCGAATCAATCTGCGCGACCAGAAGGCCTATTACTATAAGGGGGGCCAGTTGGTTGGCTTGTCTCCTATCTCAACCGGAACCGAGGGGCGCCGGACTCCACGAGGCAGCTACAAGATTTCCCAAAAAAGCAGGGATCACAAATCATCGCTCTATGGGGTCATCAAAAACGTCTCCACCGGAAAGATCGTGAATGATGACGCCGATACCCGGAAGCATCGTGCTGGTCCGGGCGAAGTCTTCGAACGCGCTCCCATGCCTTATTTCATGAGATTTAATGGAGGCATCGGCATGCACACGGGCTTTCTACCAGGCTATCCCGCTTCCCATGGTTGCGTGCGAATGCCGGATAAAATGGCCAAAGTCTTCTTCGAGAACACCCCGGTGGGAACTCCCGTCATCGTAGAGTAGGGGTTCCCGCCTCTCCGCCTTTCGCTCTCCGCCTTTCGGCAATTTAATCGGGGGAGAGGTTTTCTCCCCAAAGATTACCTCCCCAATAACAGTCGCTTCTGACCCAGTCCCTACTCGCTTTTTGAGAGAAGGAACTTGGCGGTCGCGGCTAATACTACGAGGAGGAAGATGACGGCCGGGATGAGGAGGGGGAAGGTGTTGTAAGAGTTACCTTTCGGCAGGTCGGCAGTGACCGCGGGCGCGGGTTCTCCCACCGCAGTGGTCGCCTCTGCGGCTTCAGGAATCGGCTCCTTGAGGTCGGCAACGGTGAGCATGGGCTGTCCCACTTCGCCGCGATACTCGGCCACCATTTCAGGAGTGACTGCAGAGGCCTTGTTCCCCCAAGAGTTGCGGACGAAGGTCAGGACGGCGGCAATCTCTTCGTCCGTCTGCGTTGCCATGGGTGGCATCACGCTGTTGTAAGTCTGACCTTTGACTTCGATTTCTCCGCTCAATCCTCGCAGCTGAATACGGATCAGATTTTCCACCGGCCCAAGAACCCACTCGGATTCCGCAAGAGGAGGAAAGGCTCCTGGAAGGCCCTGTCCATTCGGTTGGTGACAGGTCGTGCAAGAACCTGCGGTGTCGTATTTCTGCTTACCTAAGTCCCAAAATGCGGAATCGATGCCTTCGGGAGGGCCTCCGGCGGCAGGGGCTGCGGCTGCGGTCTCGGTAGGAGCGGGTGCGGGAGTCTTTTCGTCTGCCATATCGGATTGATTCGGTGCCGAAGAGGGATGATAGCGTTTCGCCTTTTGGGCAAGTGGTTTTTTAGCCAAAGGCTCGTTCTGCAAGGTAGCCAGATAGGCGACTAAGTCCCGGATTTCCTCGGGAGAAAGCAGTTCCGCCATCGATGGCATGGGGGAAACGGGTTCGCTTGCGGTGGCAACGTCTTCGGCAAGGACGCGAATGGTCTCATTGTTGATGAGCAAATCGGTGTGGCTGGCAGTCTGTGCCAAGAGGGTGCCGGAGAGGGTTTCTCCATTTTTGAGAATCAAGGAGAGAGGGGCGTATCCGGGCGCGATAGTTGCGGACGGGAGGACCAGCGCTTCAAGGAGCCCACGACGCTCAGTCTTGCCTATCGCGGAGAGGTGAGGGCCAGCCATTCCGGAGGCATCGACCTTGGGATCGACGGCATGGCAACGCGCGCATTGGGCCGCGGGATGGCTCGCAAAGAGAGCAGCCCCTTTTTGCGCATCGCCTCCATAGAGACTGCTGAGATAGGTGGAAAGCGGATCGTCGGCACGAGTCTCCTGATAAGCTTTCAGTGCTTCGTGAGCGGCATGATGAGAACTCACTCGGGCGGCAAGGGTCATTTCCAGTTCGATGGTAGCGTCGGGGTTGTCTTGCTCGCGCAGACGATCGAAGTAGGCGACCAAGAGGAGGGGAACTTCCGGATGTGGGTGAGTGGCCAGTTGCACGGCAGCTCCTTGGCGATAGGCCGGTTCGGGAGCAGTGAGGGCCTCGCTCAGGTAGGGGAAGGAGAGGTTGGGTTGACTTTCGCTCAGGAAAGCGAGGGCATCGAGCTTGAGCTCCGTAGGCGTGGAGTCGAGATCGAGGAGCTTAATGAGCAGAGGGGTAAGGGCGAGTTCCTTGTCCCGCGCGAGAATCTGCAGAACGGTGCGGCGGGCGGAAGCTGGAACGGTCTCGTTATCGACTAGGCTCAATAGCTCTTCTTGCGGGAGATCGGCGGGGGCGATTTCGTAGTGAGCAACGAGTGCGATGGCCTCGCTGAAAAGAGGGTTGTCGGGAGAAAGCAGTGAGGCCAGCTGGGTCTCTAACAAAGGGCGTATCTCGGAAAGAGGTCGTGGCCGGAGTGGCGCGTGGCGACCGAGGGACTGGTCGACGGGGTGGGGCTCGGTCCACTGCAGCAGAAGTCGCAAGGCCTCGCGGCGTTCGGGTATAGGAACTTTCTCGGCCTGTGCGACACGGACAAGCCGAGTGGCATTTTCCGGGGTGCCCAGACGAAAGGCGGAGTGGATGAGGCGGCGCCAGATAAAGGCTGGTGCTTGCGAGGTCTCCTTGGCCAAGAGCTCGTCGACCACCTCCAGTAGCGCGGGCCGGGCAGCTTCGATAGGGGTGTCATGAATGATGCGGATGGCCTCGTGGCGAATGCGCGGGGTGTGGTCAAAGAGGAAGCGATTGACGCCGGGATGACGAAGGCGATGCAGGGCCAGCAGGGTGGGAAGTCTCATCTCTGGCAGGGCATGTCCCGAGAGAGTGAGTAGCTCCTGTTCGCTGGCACAACCAGTCAGCCCAACCACCGCCGCATGTCGCAGGTAAGGGTCATTGAGGTCCCCTGCCGCGAGGGCGAGATTGAGCAAGGGCTCGAATGCTTCTTTGAGCCGGAGACGACCGAGCGAGAGAGCTGCAAAGAAGCGGACGCGTTGGGAGGAATCCGAGAGAGCGGCGATGAGGCGGGTGCCATCTTGCACCGGGGCCTCGCCGAGAGCTTTTGCTGCCTGGGCGCGAAGCTCGGGGTCTGGGCTTCGCAAAAGCCCGAGCAAGGCTGCGGTCGCATAGGGGTCTTTGTTTTTGCGAGCGAGCATGCCCAGTCCCCAAGTGGCATGCAGGCGGGCCACCGGGGTGTTGTCGCTCCGGAGCTCATCATCAAAGTCGAGGGGCGGAAGCAGCAGATTTTCGGGGGGGAGGTCTAGTAGTTCGTCGCGCAAGTGGAGCTGAGAGTAAAATGAAGGCAAGGCTTGGGGGTGCTCCGCCAAGGCAAATTGCGCTCGCAAACGGACCCGCTGGTCGGGGTGGGAAAGGAGAGCCATCAGTTCACCTTCCGGGCGTTGACGAAAGCCCTCCTTCATGATTCGGGCAACCTCGGCGGCTTGCGGGTGCGGTTGGGTTGGCTCGAGAGCAATGACCCGGCCATGGGTGGCGGAGATCCAACCATCCACGAAATCGGTGAGATAGGTGGCACCATTAAATCCAAAGTCGATGTCGGTCGCCCCCAAGCCCCAGATGAATTTCTTACTTTCGACCAATTGGTAAGACGCCCCGTTCGCCTGCACGGTGAAGGCATGCACGCCCGAGGCGGAGGGACCACCCTTGTAGTCGCAGATGAAGAAGTGATTCTCGAAGTCTCCTCCGAGTGCGGTGCCGGGTTGGAAGGCAAGTCCCGAAGGGCCGTTGGTGAAGTTGCCAATCGGAGGAAGCATCCAGGCTGGTTGGCTGTCGTTTGCCAAGTCCCACATCCGGTCCGTCATCCAGCGATTGGCCGGAGGGGAAGCGAGCCCAATTTGTCGGTGAAAGGAGTGCAGGGTTTGATGGTCAGTGCGCCAGCCCGAGTCCGCGCCTTCGACGAGATAGACGAGGCGGGCCAGGTCGCCCAAGTCAGCATTATTATCGACCGAGAAAGCGTCGCCCAATTCGTTGAAGGCAATTTCCTTCGGGTTGCGCAATCCAGTATGGATGATTTCAAAACCACTGCCGTCGGGTTCAAAGCGGAAGGCTGCTCCTTGGTCGGTCAATGGATAATGAATTCCCTCGGCTGTCGTTAGGGAAAGGCCACGGTCACCAACTGTGCCATAGATGCGACCATCGGGCCCCAGGGCAAAACCGTTGAGGTCGTGTCCGGAAAGGGAGACGCGGACGCCAAAGCCATCCTGGATCACTAAGCGTTCATCGCCATCGACCTGACCGTCTCCGTTGAGGTCGGAGAGCGCCCAAATGTTGGGAATACAGGCAAAAAAGACAACATCTTCATACGCGAAGATGCCGGCTGCAGTGCCGTCTAACAAGTTGTCGAATCCAGAAGCAAAGATGCTACTCTCATCAGCGGTGCCGTCGCCATTCGTGTCCTGAAGCTTGCGCACCCTTTCACTTTTGGCGGTCAAAGTTTCCAGCGGAACCTCATGTTGCCATTTCTCGTGCAAGAGGCGGCGGTCAGCGGTGGAGGTGGAAGCAATATCATCTAACAGCCAATAGAGATTATCGCGATTGTCCTCGACCCCAAAACGGAAACGATGAGTTTCCGCAAGAAAGAGAGAGCCGTCTTCGGCAATAGTGAGAGCGGTGGGAGAGGTGACCCCGTGGTCTTTATGGTTAGCAAAAATCGAGGCAGACGTGTTTTCAGGAACGACCAACCCTGGTAAGAGGGTAGAATTCTGTAGGCCGGGCTCAAAGATGAGACCATCGCGAGTGGTGGCTGGAAAATAGGGGTTGGCACCGGGGTGGGTGATCAGGTGATCGACGAGAAGGAATCCAGTTTCACTACGGTCAAAAATGCGCAGGGTCACCGCCTGGCCCTGCCACTGAGAGACTGGCCAAGTGACTCTCTGAAGAGCCAATCCATCCCGAGGCGCGGCAGTCTGCACGACTTCATTGTCAACGAGGAGTTCGACTCCAACGTCTTCGGAGCTGCCTGCCAGTTTGAAGCTGAGAAAGGAGTGTTCGAGGGTGATTTCGGGCGAAGTGATTGAGCCGATAGCCGCTACTCCGCCCACCGCCGAGCACCCAAAGGCGTCATTGCAGAAGCCTCGCGCGGTCCCGTTGATTTCAGTGGGAAGGTCACTCCGCGGTCCCTTCCCAAAAGCCTTCCCCTCGATGGTCCAGGTTCCAAAGCCGTCATTCTCAAAATCGAGGATCTGCTGATAGAATTTCACTTCTTCGTTGACAGCAAGGCCGCCGAGAGTGCTCAGAAGAAGGGGAAGGAGAACGCGCATGAGGAGCCTCAGCTTAACGCTGGCGGGAAGAAACTCCATGGCGAATTTCGGGGCCGAACCCAGGGCGACCAAGCTAGGGACCAAGTTTCTCTCTTTAGCCAATTCTTGGACCAAGATGGATAAGATAGATTGGATTTTTTGATGGAAAAACCTGAGCCGCGAACTTTTGAAGGGAATG
>CAZGXV010000020.1:0-44453 GCA_964529725.1 uncultured Roseibacillus sp. | reverse complement strand
GGGGCATAGTGGCTCGGTGAGCCGGCTGATACGTCATGGAAAAACAGACCCCAAGATTACGAAACAACAGAAGAACCTCAGCAAAATGTTAAAAAGCAAGGACTGACCCCAATGGCCTGCCAATGGTCCCTGCCCCAATGGTCCCTAATCTCTCGACACCATCATCATGTCGTAATGACCCTGATTCTTAGTATGCTCAAAAATTTTTCTAAATACATTTAAGTAGCGTTGAGATGCGTCATCACCATGTTGAACATGTAAATCATCAGGTATCGTATGTGAGCCATCGTTGACCCAACACAGTAATGAACGGCAGATTTCTTTTTCCTCAGGTTCCTTAAACGCAGCAACAAGCTTATCGTCACCCATCTTTCCTAGAATTTTGAAGTAATTTTCGAGAATCCTCCGCAAGGAATTTTGAAGTGAGAGACTTACTCGACTTGGATCATTGACGTGCTCTTTGACTTCTCGCCAGAGAAGCTCATACGAAGTTTCGATGGGATTCCGTATTTTATGCGCCGTAATGCTAGTAACGTTGGAAATCTTCCGAAGAATCCAAAAATGGGTTTTATTACAACCGTTTGATCTTCCATCGACAAACGAAACTTCTTTGTGAAAGAAGACATTATGGGTCAGAAGAATCACCTGTTTAATATCTCCTTTCTTTTCTCGAACTTTCTTGAGAAGCCCTTTAATAAGACTACTGACGACATAAAGAATATTGCTGTCCAGACTGGAAATTGGGTCATCGATCACTAACACACGCGGCGTTTTCACGTTGGCCTCAGAACTCCCTCCGTTCGCCCGCTGGAGATAGTAAAGAAAGGTAATGAAAGTAACTTCGCCTTCACTCAGAGTATCTGTGGCTAACTCTCCATTAGGGCGCTGGATACAGTAGCTATTTTTGAGTCTTTCCGACGGGACTATTTCAAAGCTATCAAAGCAATAGGCCTTGAGTAATTTGTTGATCTCATCAACTGCTGGCTGAACACTCGTCACACTTTTATTCGCTTCTCGAATCTGTTCATTAATCTTCAAAAGTTTTGAGTCTAAGTCCTTCTTCTTATTTTCAATACCTTTTATTGCTTTCTCAAAGTTTGCTCGCTTCTTTTGGAAAGATGAAATCATCTCTCGCTCGAGACCTACGACAGTCTTCCAAATTGCAGAAACCAATTTTTTCTTTTCCTCAGAAAAGTTTTCAACAATTTTATTGTGGTGTAGAACGTCTTGATTGTGAGCTTCAATCAGCCCTATGATTTGCTCTGCTTGGTCTGCAATGCTTTGGAGTTTGAACTCGCGACTCGGCTCTTTCACCTTCGCCTTGATAGTGAGAAAATTTGTGCTTAGTTGACTGTCGAGTGTCTTAACGAAGGCTTCAAGCTTCTCTATATCTAACTTGCCTTCCTTCTTCGCTTTCTCAGAAGCGATTATGCCTTCAAGAAGATTAGCCAGATTTTGCGACTCTTGTTCATAGCTAGCCTGAAAAGTCTTCAAGGACTGAATATCTTCGACAAAAGCCTCATCAAAAAAAGCGGATAAGTTTTTTCGCAACTCTTCGTTGATAGTGTTCTTCTGGCAAAAAGGGCAGGTGTTCTTTCCTTCTTCCAAGAAACTGCGTCCTTCATTCACCCAGTCATTACTTCCCAAATGCTGAATGAGAGAAGCGATTGGGACGTCTTGTTTACCGATAATTTTTTTCTCCCAAATTAGATCTTCCTCAATCGCAGTAAGATTGGAGGCACTAGGCACGAAAACTGCTTCCAGCGGCTGTGGTGCTTCGCCGAAAATCCTCTTAGCGCGTTCTCGCAGAGTTCCAACAGCTTCTAACTCAACATCTGCACAGTCTGGTTCCTCTAGAGCACGCTCAAGAAAGGTGTCTTTCTTCATTCGTCCTACAAACGCTTCTTTGAAATCACCTTCGTTTCGTTTGTAAACATCTTTCCAAACAAGCTCTTTGAAATCCGAAATAAGATCGGCGAGTTTTTTTTGCTCTTTTTCAAGAGCATCTTTCGTTTGATGACTCTGGCTTTCAATATTCTCACGCTGGCTTACCAGCTTACCAATGGCCTCTTTTTCTTCCTTGGTTGCCTTACCAAGAGTAAAAACCCCGTCGATTGTTTCAGTGCTGAAATTTTCTTCCCTAAACCTTCTATTGTAGACGATGACTTCTAGCTCAATATCCCCATTCCACTTAGCCGAACAGTCCTTGTATTCCTCACCCTGAGTATTTGTGAGAAAATTTGATATTGTCGTCTTACCGCACCCGTTAGCACCGTAGATGAAATTGATCGGTTGAAGGTTGTCGAGAGCAACACCCGATTCCTCATAGGTTGCTACCGATTTAATGGAGATAGAGTTGAGGATGGTTTTAGTGAATATGAATTACTCCCTTCATGAGTTTGGGAGATGATAGTGTCGCAAAGGTTGGCTAGGGTTTTATTGATTTAGCACATGGTGTTGCAAAAGTCTGAACAGATTTACCGCATACTATTTCGAGCTATCAGTAGACTCCATCATACGAAAACGGTTTGATATGTCAAAGCTAAGTTATGATATTCCATATCGCACCTGAGACGAGGATTGAGCGCGCCATTGCGAAAGGAAAAAGGGGTCAGAAGGAAAAGAGGAATCCATTAGGTTAAGTCCTGAATGGCACTGCATTAAGTGGATTTTCGGTAGCTTGAGCGATGCGGGATTTCTTGGAATTGGTGTCGCTGACTCGTTAAAAGCGAAAAGGGTTTCGGGTGCTCTTTGACCGCTCGCGGTTCACTCCGGCCCGGCCTGATTCACTTCTCTCGTCCGGCGATGAGCTCAAACAGCGCTTCTAGTTTCGGAAATTGGATGCTCACCCCCGCCTGCGCTATTGGCAGTTTGAGCTTGGGGTGGTTTGAGCTTGGTGATTCGGGGGGGCTTGCGACAAAGCTATCGCCAAAAGTGATGCTTTCCGTTGCCTAGGGAAACTCTGAGTCAGTTCACTAGCATCGCAGACTCTCCCGCACGGCACGCTTTACCGTTGCGACTTTGCGTTTGGTAGGTTGCACTCAGGGCTGTGGCAGATGAAAAAGGAAAGGACACCAAGTCTCAGGTCTTTGGCCGGCGGCTGCTGAGCACCATCGTAATCTGGGCGGTGGTCATCGGCGTCTTTGTCAGTGCCAACGCCATTGCAGTGGGAGTGGCGATTGCGGTGCTGGCGGTTCTGGGGCTGCTGGAGTGGCGCAAGCTCTGGAAGGGGCAGGCAGACGATTGGTGCCTGTGGTGGATGATATTTGTCGGCGCGGGCTATCTTGGGTGGTGGGTCTATTCCCTGAGTAGCAATGAGTATGTTGCCGAAGATGCGGAATGGATGGCTATTCTTTTCGTTGTGATGGGCAGCTTCGGGGTGAGATTCCGTCGGCCCATCGAGGGCAACGAGGCCATTGTTTCCGTATCCGTAGCAGTCTTAGGTCTCGTCTTTTTGGGGTTGATGTTCGGGGGAGGTCTCATGCGTCTTGCTAATTCGGGTTCCACTCCGCGCGAGGGGCAGTGGTTCATGCTGATGGTCATCGCTGCCACCAAGTTTACCGATATGGGAGCTTATGCAGTGGGGAGTTTGGTCGGGAAGACGAAGATGATTGCCCACATCAGCCCCGGCAAAACGTGGGAAGGCTTCATGGGGGCCCTTGTTGTTTCCCAAGCTGGTATTTGGCTCGTGCGATGGGCTGGTGGCGATCAGCTCGATTGGTTGCCCCAAGGGTGGACTCTCGCATTGCTGGGGCTCGTGATTGCCCTCGGGGCGGTGGCAGGCGATTTGGCAGAATCTCTCTTGAAGCGAAGCTTGGCTGCTAAGGATTCGGGTCAGGTTTTGCCCGGTATCGGCGGCGTCTTAGATTTGATTGATAGTATCGCTTTCACTGGTCCTTTGGCTTGGTTCTTCTTGAAACTTGTTTCCTAAATGAAAAAGGAATTCGCGGGTAAACGGGTAGTCATTTTGGGTTCGACGGGCTCCATCGGCGAAAGCGCGCTTAAGGTGGCGCGCGAGCTGGGTCCGGATAAAATGCAGGTCGTCGGGTTAGCCGCCGGGACGCGTCATGAGGAGCTTGCCAGACAAGCCCAAGAGTTCGGGGTGCAGGATGTCTGCATCTTTGACGAAAGCCGCAGGTCGGCACTCCAAGAGCTGTTGCCGTCGGGTCGGGTCAGTGCGGGCGAAGAAGGACTTCTCGAACTCGCGACCCTCGCGGAGGCGGATATGATTTTAGTCTCCATTGTGGGGACTGCAGGCCTGCTGCCGACACTGGCAGCCATCGAAGAGGGCAAGGACCTTGCCATAGCGAGTAAGGAAATTCTCGTGATGGCAGGCGAGATTGTAATGACGGCCGCTCGCGAAAAAGGAGTCAACGTGCTGCCCGTCGATAGCGAGCACAACGCCATTTTCCAGTGCTTAGAAGGGCAGCAAAGGGAATCGGTCAGCCGCCTCATCTTGACTGCATCAGGCGGTCCTTTCCGCACTTGGGAACAGGAGAAGCTCTCTGCGGTGACCTTGCAGCAAGCGCTCAAGCACCCCACCTGGGAGATGGGTCAAAAAATCACCATCGATTCCGCGACCATGTTTAACAAGGGCCTAGAGATGATCGAGGCCCGTTGGTTGTTTGGAGTGGGGATGGAAAAAGTGGATGTCATCGTGCATCCGCAAAGCATCGTTCACTCCATGGTCGAATATCTCGACGGCAGTGTTCTCGCGCAATTGAGCACAACGGACATGTGCTTCCCGATTCAATATGCGGTCACTTGGCCGGAGCGCTGTGCGACCGGATTGCAGCCGTTAGATTTTGCGAAATTAGCCAAGCTGGATTTTGAGGCGGTGAGAGAAGACGCCTTTCCGGCGGTGCGACTCGCTCGAGAAGCGGGTTTGGCAGGCGGATGTTTGCCCGCTGTTCTCAACGCGGCCAACGAGGTGGCGGTGGAGGCATTTGTAGCGGGACGACTTTCCTTTACCGGCATCCCCCAAGTGGTGGAGAAGGTGATGGCTAGGTCAGCGGAGTTGCCCGGAACCACCTTGGAGGAATTGTTGGCTTCTGACCATGAAGCACGCCGGAGCGCAGCGGAAATAATTGCCGAGAGTGAGCTCTAACAAGTGAGCGCGAACCCGTTTCTTTCATTTGGAAAAAAACAGTTACCGCATCGACAGGTTGTGAGGCGGTGAAGTAGGCGGATGTAGAAGAATCAGGCGAAGAATCGCGCGGAGGTTCCACTCTTGCACCAAAATTTCGCGGGCGAGGTAGTCGAGGAGCTTCGGGTTGGTGGGAACCTGCCAAGGATCGGAGATTTCCTGCGAGGAAAGAAGACTCACCCCATGAATCATCTGATAAAGTTGGCTTGCCACTACGCGAGGAGTGACCGGATTGCGGTCATCGAAGAGCCATTGCGCGAGACCCAGTCGATTAGGATCGGAGTCCAGAGGGAGAGGGTAGAAGGGTAAGGAAGGCCGGACCTCAGGCAGAGGAGTCGGGCCCGCAACGGGAACAAGGAGGCCGGTGTTTTCGAGGGTGGCCACTTCATTGGAAGTGCCGATGGCCCGTTGCCGTGTCTTCCGTGCCTCGCCGTTTTTACTACGCAGATAGTAGTTAAAGAGGAGGTCTTCCCTCGGGTATTCGTCGCGAACGGCGGCAAGGAGGGCTTGCCCATCTCGCAAGTGCGCGATTTCGATTTCGGTAAGCACGCTGCGATAGATTTGGAGCTCGTCGATGAGGGTGGGAGCTTGACCGTCTTTGGTGGGGTAGCTGTAGAGGAGGGTTCCCGAGGGAGAGCGAGCGATGCCGTAAAGCTCGTCATGCAGGGGTTGCAAGGGGATGGCTCGGGCATCGATCCAGAACTGGAATCCTTCTGAACGACGAGAGCCATCGTAGCAAATAGTCACATGATGCCACTGGCCGGGAGTCGGAAGGGTGGAGGCACGGACGGCAATGGAGTTGGCAGCCGAACCATTGAGGAGAGCCACAGTGAGGTCATTGCTTGAAATGTTGAGACGAAAGCCGGCCGGGGCATCGTCTGCATTGTGAGCATAGAAGAGAGGAGTCTCGCGCTCAGGAAGGTGGGAGAGTTTGAGAAAAAAGGAGAGGGTGAAGGCGCGGTCGGAGGCGAGAGGAAGACCCTCGAACTTAGCGGGCGGAGCGAGAGCAGTTCCATGGACCCCTTCCGCAACCGCGATGGGGCTCGCAAGGCTCGCAACCGGGCGCGGAGCGAGGTCGCGCGGGGTGGCAGTGTCGAAAGCGAAGGACACCGCGAGGTCGGGAATGCTCACTGCGCTTTCTTCCTGCGCCAACCATTGCGCAAAGTTCACGGTGGCGGACTCGGGCACTTCCTTGGCGAGTTGCCAGGCCTCTGGTTCTGCTTCCCGGGCCAGTTTGAGAGCTTCCAGCTGTTGAGGGGTGTGGAGGGGCAGAAAAGGAGGGTGAGCGCTTAGGCCTCGGGAGGCGGGCGGGAATTCCGGCAAAAGCGTGGAGAGGGTGTTGGTTGCGCCGGGCCAAAGGTCGTTGGCAGTGGCAGCGCGCTTGGGGTCGAGGGCGAGTAGGCATTGAGCAACTCGTTCGCCTAGAGAGGAGATGCCAGCTTGATGAGGGAGACGCACCCAAGCGGTGGCGATGGCACCTTGCTGTCCCGCCTCGCCTAGAAGGTCCCCCGCAAGCGATTCGCGAAAGAAGTCGTCGAGCGCAAAGGAGGGGTCGGCAATCTCGGTATCGAGCCACCGCAAATACGGGGCGAAGACCCCATTGGCGGCGACTGGGCTGGTGCCAGAGAGGAGCAGCAGACGGGTCTTAAAGGATTCCGTAAAAGACTTCTGACGCAGCATGCTCTCAATCAGGTCGCCCCGGGAGGGCTGGTGATCCTGATTATAAGTGAGTTCAGCCGCGCTTGCTTCACGTCCAAAAAGCGCCCGTGCGAGGAAGCCGAATTCTTGGTCCGTGACGACCTCGGAGGTAGAGAGCGAGGGAAGGGGAGGAGAGGCTTTCTCAATCGGAAGGCTGGCCCAATGGCCTTCGGTGGGAGTGCCCTGCTTGATCCAACGCCACAAGATGGCCTTCTCGATCTCGGGAAGAGCCACCGGATGATTAGCAAGCACCAGTTCCCACAGTCGTGACTTTTGCGGACTGCTGTCAGTCGTGACGGAGGCCACGCCGGAAGGACGGTCAAGCCGCAGGTCACCTTCCGCTTTTTCCTCGCCATGGCAGGAGAGGCACTCGCGGGTGAGGAGCGGACGAATGTGCTGATTGAAGGAAATTTCGGTGGGTACGTTGGGATCGCCCTGCCACGGATCTTTCTCCCGACAAGAGGAGAGGGGAAGAAGCAGGAGAAGGGCTAGCCAACGCACGGGGGAAGAAAAGCAGGTGAGAGGGATGGGGAGAAGGGAGCTTTGAGTCAGTGGAATCATGACCGTGGGTTGGCTCCCGGGCAAAAAGCAAGGAGAAGGTCGTTCTCTCTTTAAAAGAAAAACCCCCTCGTGGGGCGACCAGCGAGGAGGTTTAAAGAAAAGTTTTCAGCAAGGTGACTTCCTATTCCTTATCGGGAGCGAGAGAATGAACTTCCTCTTCGGCAGGAATTCCGGCAGCGGCCTGCGCTTCTTGCTTGGGCTCGCTGTTTACCGCCACATTGGACTCCGCCGGAGCAGAGTCCCCATCGCCGCCTGGGGTCTTGTCGTTGGGCCCCTTGGAGCGGGCGCCATTGACAATCATTTTCCGACCCATGAAGGGCTGGTCGTGCAGGACCTCTACCGCGCGCTCCGCTTCTTCCATGTTGGCCATGTTGATGAAGCCGTAGCCCTTCGACTTGTGGGTGTGGCGGTTGTAAACGAGCTCGACCTTGCGGACCGCACCGACTCCTTTGAAGAGTTCTTCCAAGTCGTATTCGGTGGCATCGTAGGAGAGGTTGCCCACGTACAGACGGGGCGTTTCGACCTTGGTTGGAGGAGGTGTCTTTTTGCGGGTGCGCTGATTTTGGCCTCCCTTAGTGGCAGGCTTTCGGCGGTCGCCCTGACCCTGACCTTGGCCTTGGTTGACGCGGCCACCTCCGGGCACGCGACCTGATTTCTTAGCGGCCTTTCGTGCGGGACCATTCTGCTTGCCTTCATGGGCAGGAGGGGCGGGCTCTTTGTAAAGGCCGACTGCCTTGAGGATTTTTTGCCAAAAAGTCAAAGGCTGGGGACGGGGACGACGACTGCGGGACGGTTGCAACTGGTCGCGCTTATCGCTAGCGCTGCGATTGCCGCCACCGCCGTTGTTACGATTGCCGCCTCCACTTCGATTGCCGCCTCCGTTTCGGTTGCCACCACCACCTCCGCCGCCATTGCGGTTTCGGTTCCGGTTGCGATTATTGTTGCGGTTTCCACCGCCTTGCCCGCCGCTGCGGTTATTTCGATTTTGGTTCTGTTCAGACATTGTCTTGTTTCGGTTCGTTTGTTCGAACCGGGAAGACCGCCGCAGGATAAGCAAGGAAAGGACTTTTCCGATGAATCCCCGCTAGCCCCATAGGCCCGGCGGAGTGCGAGGCGGTTTTGGGTGCGGTTCTTTCGAAGGAGAATCTTCCAGAAAATTGGCGGTGAACCCGGTGAACGGTTCGCGTGTGCGTCGAGCGACTAAGGATGACCACTTCGGCAGGTCCCGTGGATAGTCTTTCCGGGGAGGAAAGGGCGGGCACCGTGACAGAAGACAACGACTCCGGCGGAGAAGATGTGCTTGGGCAGTCGTTGGTTCGCATCGGATTTGGTCGTTCGACGGCGGGAAGCTACGGCAAGAAGTCCTTACCCGCAAGAGTGGAATCGGTGGACCGTTGCATCATTTTCCTTGCGAAAATAGGCGTGCGCCCTTGCATTCGACGAGATGAAACGCATTTGCATCAGATTATCGATTGGCCTTCTGGCAGCATTGGCGATTGGTTGCACCGGATCAGGTCTGGCAGTTAGAGGAGGTCCGGATTCGGGTGGGGAAGCGTATTTCGCGGTTGAGGCGCACTCGGGCAAGGTCTTGGCGAAGCACAATGCGACTGCGACGCGCTCGGTAGCCAGTTTGAGCCAAGTGGCCACCGCGGTAGTCGCCTTTGATTGGGCGACAGCCACGGGGAGTAGCTTGGCACAACAAGCAATCGTACCTCCCGACGTGGTGACGCTGACGGGACCCAACCCGATGGGGCTCCAGCCCGGTGACCAGATTGCTCTTCGGGACGCCCTCTACTCGATGCTGATGGGATCGGATAATGCTTCCGCGCAAACGATCGCAGCCTTTATTGGCAATCAGGTTCAGCAACAACGGGGGCACGCCTATGGCTCGGTGACGGGCACCTTCGTAGAGGAGATGAATCAGCTCGCGGGGGCCTTGGGCATGAATCAAACCCGTTTCGCAAACGCCCATGGCAGCGATGGTGGCACTTCTACCGCCCAAGACATGGCCAAGTTGGCGATTTACGCCATGCGCCATCCGGGCATGGCTTTTTACACGAAGCAAAAGTCACGTCGCGTCGGTTTTTCACGTGCGGGACAGCCCGTTAGTTTCAACGTCTCCAACACCAATCAATTGGTCGGGCAGCAGGGAATCAATGGTTTGAAAGCCGGCCAAACTCCTCTCGCGGGGCCCTGTCTGATGATTTCTGCCGAGCGTAAGTCATTGGTGGAAAAGCTGCCCGGTGGCAAAGCGAAAATCACGCCTCGTCGCATGGTGGTGATCGTGCTCAACAGCGCACAACGCGAAGGACGGGCCTTAGGTCTGCTGAGTGCGGGATGGGCGAGCTATGACCAGCTGCAAACGATGGCCGCGTCTACGGATCCGATGCTGATGGGGCAAACGCAAGAAATCCTTTCCGTTCCAAAGCTTCAATGATTGGATGCGGCCGCAAACCAGACACCCTTAACCAACAAAAAAACTCATGCGAATTGGAATCTTGAATAGTGGGGGCGACTGCCCCGGATTGAATGCCGTCATCCATGGAGTGGTCGGAGCAGCCAGTGAAAAAGGTTGGGAGACTGTTGGCTTCCGGGATGGCTTCGAGGGACTTTTGCCCCCGGGCAACTTCAAGTTTCTCAAGCGCTCGGACACGGCGGGGATTTTGAAGTTGGGTGGAACGATTCTCGGGACCACCAATAAAGGAAACTTTGCCGCCAAAGTGGGCGCTGGCGATGTCGCTAAGGTGCCGCAGGAGATTATCGACAAGGCCAAGAAGACCTTGGACCAGCTCGAGATTGGGGCCCTTGTGATCGTGGGCGGTGACGGCTCCTTGACCACCGCGCATCAGCTTTTTGAGGATGGTTGGCCCGTAATCGGCGTGCCCAAAACGATCGACAACGACCTGCAAGCCACGGCAATGACTTTTGGATTCGATAGCGCGGTCACCTCAGTGGTCGATGGTTTGGACCGTCTCAATACCACCGCCTCCTCGCACAAGCGGGTGATGGTTTTGGAAGTGATGGGACGTCATGCTGGCTGGATCGCACTTTGGGGCGGGATGGCCGGTGGGGCTGATGTCGTGCTCCTGCCGGAAATGCCTTTTGATATGAACAAGGTCGCGGAGTTCATTAAGCTTCGTGAAGCCCAAGGTCACCACAGTTCCCTCGTCGTGGTGGCGGAAGGTGCTCGAATGCCGGAAGGTCTCATTGCGAAGAAAAATCAGAACGGTGGCGAGGTGCTGCTTGGCGGTATCGGGGCCAAGGTCGCGGAGCAGATTGAAGAACTCACCGGGAAGGAAACCCGAGCCTGTACCCTGGGTCATTTGCAACGAGGCGGGGGGCCCACCGCGCTGGATCGGATCCTTGGTCTACGTTTTGGAGTGATGGCCGTTAAGCTCGCGAGCGAAGGGAATTTTGGGCAGATGGTGAGCTATCAATCTTATCACGTAGGCTCGGTTCCGATTAAGGAAGCGGTTCACAAAATTCGTTCGGTCGATCCTGATGGCGAAGTGGTCAACGCCGCAAAAGCAATTGGTATTTGTTTCGGTCAATAGGCCCTTTCGGTAGGGTCGTTTTGATAAAACGACCGCCAACGAACGGGGTGCGAACAAGCCTCTTCACCAAACGACCTCCACGACAAAAATCCAAGCCGACCTGCCCGGGCCAACTTGTCCGGGCCAACCTGTCCGGGCCAACCTGTCCAAGCCTACCAGCCCGAGCCGCCCCCAGTCCATCTCTCAACGGTCAGTCTCGTTCGCGGACCATTTATCAAATGGTCCCTACCTCTCAAATACGGTAGGGTCGTTTTGATAAAACGACCGCCGACGAACGTGGTGCGAACAAGCCTCTTCACCAAACGAACTCCATGGCGAAAATCCAAGCCAACCTGTCCAAACCAGCCTGCTCGGGCCACCCCCAGTCCATCTCTCAACGGTCAGTCTCGTTCGCGGACCATTTATCAAATGGTCCCTACCGATAGGGCTCTGCCTACGCGCTGCCGTTTTCATTAATCATCGGCCACCGAGCCCTTCTTTCGCGAAGCAGCCAGATAACCAAGCGCGGCAACAAGCATGATGAAGAAGCCCGCTACCAAAAAAATCCCCGCACCGGACAGCACGCCGATGTGCATGTAACCATACTTAATACGAAAGCCGTAGTAGATGACGCCACCAATCAAAAAGGCAATGAGCCCGCTTGCAAAATTGCCTCGATGTTTGGCTCGAATAGTCGTCACCCGTTCCTTCCGTGCCGCCTGAAAAATCGCTTCCGCCTCCTCCGCAGGTACATCATTGACCGCAAGACGTTTGCGAATCTTTTCCTCGTCCTCATCCCAGAGGACTTGCTTGAGAATAATGGGATAGAGACGGTGCTCTTCGGGCGGGGTCATCGCGCGATTTAATCAATCATCTCTTTCGCCTCTAGCTCGGCGGTGCGCTGCTGTTCTTCTTCCACCGAGTGGATGCGGAGAGTCACTTTGATGTTCTCGCGAGCCGCCACGCTATTCACGACGTTGCGGATAGCGCTAGCGGTGAATCCATTGCGGCCGATGAGTTGGGCCACATCCTCGTGAGCAAGAATGAGACGAAAGCTCAAATGACCATCCTCAGGCTGGCCCACCCGAAGTTGTGCTTGGTCGGGATGCTCGATAAAGCTAAGAGCGATGAATTGGAGGAAATCGCGGATTTGAGCGGTGGCTTCTTGCATATCTCTAACTTTACGAAGAGTGGGGCCGCTGTCTAGTGCTGAGTTACAGACGCGCATTTTCGTAAAGAAAAAGCCGCCCTGTTTCCAGAGCGGCCTCCTTACCATCAATCAATCATCCTCGCCACGAAAGCTAGTTGAGCTCGATACGGCGCTCGATTTGAGAGTCGGGGGTCACCTTAGGAAGGGTGACCGTGAGAACACCATTCTCGAGGCTGGCGTGAAGCTTTTCCGCGTCGGCCTCGCGGGGGAGTCGGAGACGGTAGCTCACTTCGCGGCGTGAGAATTCGCGCTCTTCGCCTTCCGGAAGTTCGGCCTGCTTGGCGGTCACGGACAGGACACGCTCTTTATCGATGAAGACGTTCACTTCCTCTTTAGTGAAGCCCGGAAGGTCAAGCTGACCGGTCCAAGCATCGTCTTTCTCGGTCCAGTGCCACGGATTGGCGGCACGCGGGGGAGCAAAGTTGCGGAAGAGTTCGTTCAAAACAACGGCTGGTTGAGTATTGTAGTTTCTAGTAGTCATAATCGTTCTGTTTTTCAGACGACAACAGGTATGCAAGGGCCGTTCCATTGGCTTTGATATGTTTTTAAGTCCCTTGTTTTTAGTGGTTTACTCCGTTTTGGCGGCTTGTTCGTTCACTGTGTTTTTGCGTCAAGCTGTCCCGTTTTCCCGTCCCCTGCGCCAATTCGTCGGGCAGGATTGACGCACCCTTGTTTCATGTCCCAACTCACCGGAAGACTGGCGGTGTGCGGTGTGACGACTGAGCTAGCTGAGAGCATCTGGCAGAGCTTGGCCTTTTTCCCGCTGCAGATGGAAGGCCCGGAGACCAGCTCGACGCGCCCCTTCATAGTCCGCAGTGCGAGAGTCGCCGATATGAAGCACGTCCTCTGCGGGAAGATTGAGTTTTTGAAGAGCGAGTCGAAAAATTTGCGGGTCGGGTTTCTGAGCCCGAGCCTCCGAGGACGATAGTATGAACTCGAAGTAGGGAGTCAGTCGCAGGCCTTCGACGATAGGGATGAGACGTTGGTCAAAATTAGAAACCACGGCGAGGCGGTAGCGTTTGCGGGCTGCGGCGAGAAAGGGGAGGGTGTCAGGGAAGAGGCACCATGCCTCCGGGCGTTCGTAAAAGGCGAAGAGTTCTCCGAAAAAGCGGTCGAAGGTTTCGTCTTCGGGAAATCCGGTCACCTGCAGCACGAGCTCGCGCCACCAGACAAATTCACAGTCATGCCCATCGGCATAGGCTTGGTAATGAGGTGCGGTCAGGTCTTGGAAAACCTCGCGAAAGCGGCTTTCCACAGTGGCGCTATCGATTGCAAGACCGTGTTGACGGGCAAAACGGGCATAAACCTGACCTACTGGTTCGGCGAGGTCGAAGAGGGTTCCGGCAGCATCGAGGAGAAGGGCGTTCACCAATCCAGCCTGCGTGAGGAAAATAGCGGATGCCAGCAAGGATTTCGCGCTTGCTTTGCAGAGGATAGGCCCCTAAGACTTCGCCCGAAGACATCTCTTGAAATGGCCAAGGGTGGGTTCTAAGGACCCACTCTTTTCTGTCTCAAGGGGTTAACCTCGAGACCTTATGACCAACGACATCGTTGCCCTCATCGATTTTTACGAACGGGAAAAAGCCATCACTCGCGAGCGAGTGGTCGAGGCTTTGGAGTATGCTTTTACCTCGGCCTATCGCCGAATGGTACCGGGGGCCGATGCCATTGAGGTGTTGAGAGCCGAGATCGATACCAAAAAAGGAGAAACCACCATCTTTGCCGATTTGGAAGTGGTGGCTGATGACGACCATCAGGACAAATTTAATGAAGTCCCTGTTTCGCTGGCGCAAAAGCGCAAGGCTGATGCCGCTATCGGCGACCGCATGGAGTTCAATGTCACTCCCAAGAACTTTGGCCGTATCGCGGTGCAGACTGCTAAGCAAACCATGATGCAGCGTCTTCGTCTCGCCGAAAAGGAGATGATGTATGACGAGTTCAAGGACCGTGCGGGCGACATCGTCAGCGGTTCCGTGCGTCGATTCGAGAAGAACGACGTCATGATTGATTTGGGCAAGTTCGAGGCTCGCATGCCTTCGCGCGAGCGCGTCTCTACCGAGGACTACAACGTCGGCGACCGCATTCGCTGCTATGTGGTGGCAGTTGATAACGACACACGCGGCCCCGAGATCATTCTCTCCCGCAGTCATCCTGCCTTCGTGCGACGCTTGTTCGAAGCCGAAGTGGCGGAAATCTCCGACCGGACGGTCGAGCTCAAGGCGATTGCCCGTGAGGCCGGCTACCGGACCAAGGTTGCAGTGGGCACTAATGACGACAAGGTCGATCCCGTAGGTGCATGCGTTGGTTTGCGTGGAGCTCGAGTGAAGAACATTGTTCGCGAACTCAATAATGAGAAGGTGGACATCATTCGCTGGAGCGAGGACCTGCAGGATTTTGTGGCCGACGCACTGAAGCCGGCTGTGATTCGGACCTTCACAGCCAACGAAGAAGACAAGGTGATTCACGTCACTGTTGATGAAGAAGATTTAAGCAAAGCGATTGGGCGTCGTGGTCAAAACGCACGTCTGACCTCCAAGTTAGTCGGTTGGGACGTGCAGGTCCGCAAGGACGAGACCCAGCACGAGCAATTTGAGGCTCGCGTGGCAGATGCTGCCATGACCTTGGCTGAGGAGTTGGGCATCGAGCCCCTGATTGCCGACAAGCTTTTCCGCGCTGGCGGAGCAACTGCGGAATTAGTCACCCAGATGCCTTTGGAATATCTCGAGGTGGCTCTGGAAGGAGACCGCGCTTTGGCAGAAGAAATTTTGGGCAAAGCCCAAGAAAAAATCGGTGGAGGAGCTGCTCCAGAAGGAGGAGAACCTGCCGCCGAAACCGGAACTGAGGCTGAGGAGGCAACTCCCGCTGAAGAGGCACAGTAACACCCACTGAAAGCGACCGGTGAAAACGAAGGAACGATTGCATGGCAGAAGACGGAAAATCGAAGAACGCAAAGAAGAAGAAAGTGCTGAGCCTCTTGGACGAGGATCAAGCACCCAAAAAGTCACGCCGCGAGAAGCAGCGTGAAAAACAGGCTGCCGAGGAGGCGGCCAAACCCACTGTCAAGCAGCAGAAGAAGGTCGCACTCGACTTAGGCATCGAAGACGATACCGCTCCCAAGTCAGCGGTGAAAAAGACCAAAAAATCGGGCAAAGACGTTCTCGCCCCGATTTCCAAACTGAAGGAAGAAGACACCGATTTGGTTTCTGTTGGTTCTGGTGATTCGCAAACGCCGCCGCCTGCCGAAGCTGATGCAAGCTCCGACGCATCGCCCGAAGAAGCTGGTGGCAGTGACGAGAAGGTGATAACCTTGAAGCCACCCATCATCGTCGAAGACCTCGCCGCACGCATGGGACTGAAGGGCTTCGAGATCATGAAGGATCTCATCGCCTTAGAAATTTTTGTGAGCCCTAAGCAGGCTATCGAACCCGAGATCGCGGAGAAAGTCTGCGAAGCTCATGGCTATACTTTCGAACGCGAAAAGCGGGAAAAAGGAGGCGGTGTCCACAAGGTAGAAGAGGTCATCGAAGAGCCCGAGCCCGAGGTCGAGGAGCCCGAAGACAAGATGGTCTTGCGTGCTCCGATTATCACTTTCATGGGTCACGTCGACCACGGCAAAACCTCACTCTTGGATTACCTCCGCAAGTCCAAGGTCACTGCTGGAGAAGCGGGAGGAATTACCCAGCACGTGGGTGCCTATCAGGTCGATCATGGTGACCGTCCGGTGACCTTCATCGATACTCCTGGCCACGCCGTCTTCTCCGCCATGCGGGCAAGGGGCGCGGATGTCACCGACATCATCGTGCTCGTGATTGCTGCCGACGATGGCATTATGCCTCAGACCAAAGAGGCCATCAGTCATGCCAAAGCGGCCAACAAGACCATCATCGTCGCGATCAATAAGTGCGACCTGCCCGCAGCCGATCCCACCAAGGTGAAGACCCAGCTGATGGAGCACGAGCTCACTCCTACCGACTTCGGAGGGGACATCGAGTGTTTGGAGGTCTCTGCGGTGACTGGTGATGGGATGGATGAATTGTTAGAGCTGATGGCGCTGCAAGCCGAAGTGCTCGAGCTGAAAGCCAATCCCAAGGCCAATGGACGCGCAATCGTTATCGAGTCTCGCATCCAAGCAGGCAAAGGTGCCACCGCGAGCGTGATTGTGGAAAATGGAACGATCAAAGTAGGCAAGCCCTTCATTTGTGGACCTTTCTCCGGAAAAATTAAATCGCTCATCAACGACCAAGGCGAGCAGGTGAAGGAAGTACCTCCAGGCTATCCGATTGAGGTTCTTGGCTTCTCGGACTCTCCTCACGTGGGCGACGAACTGGTCATCATGGAGTCGGACCGCGCCGCTAAGAAGTTGAGCGAAGAGCGCCAGCATGAGCGTCGTCAAGAACGACTCGTTCGACCTAAAAAGAGCCGCATGGAAGACATGTTGTCCTTCGTGGAAACGGGTCAAAAGACCACTCTCAATCTCATTTTACGAGCAGACGTACAAGGCTCGGTGCAAGCCATCCAACAAGCGGTCGGCGATATCGAATCCGAGAAAGTGGACGTTAAGTTCCTCCACGCTGCCACTGGTGCCATCACCGAGTCTGATATCCTTCTCGCCAGCTCCTCCGATGCGGTGGTGCTCGGTTTCAATACCAAGGTAGAAGGCAAGGCGGTCAAGGCCGCCAAGTCAGAGGGCGTGCAAATCAAGCTCTACTCCGTCATCTACGAACTCCTCGACCAAGTGCGGGAAGCGATGCTCGGCCTTCTCGTTCCCGAAACTCGCGAAAACATTTTGGGTCGCGCCGAGGTCAAGCAAGTCTTCAAGGTCAAGAAGGGCAAGGCTGCAGGTTGCGTCATTGCCAAAGGCAAGGTTTCGCGGAACGCGCATGCGCGAGTGGTGCGAGGTCGGACTCCGGTCTTCGATGGCAAGATGTCTACCCTGCGTCGTTTCCAAGACGAGGTCGAAGAGGTCAAACAAGGCATCGAGTGCGGTATCCGCCTCGGAAACTTCAACGACTACGAGGAGGGCGACGTCATCGAGTGTTACACTCTCGAAAGTATTCCCGTCGAGCTCTAGGTCGGTTTGCGCCTGCGCGAAAACAAGCTAATTTGTCCTCATGTCCCAACGTCTCCAACGTGTCGATGAACTCCTGAAGCGGGAGATTTCCACTGTCGTCCAGAAAGACTTCGAGTGGAAGGGGCAGCTTGTTTCCGTCAATGGTGTCGAAGTGACCAAGGACCTGCGAGAGGCTAAAGTTTGGGTTGGCGTTCTGGGTGGTGACCCCGAGCCCGTTCTGGAAAAACTGACCCGCAAGCATGGCATGATCCAGAGCAAGGTGATGCGGCGGGTGAAGCTGCGCAACACTCCAGTCTTAAGTTTTCGACTCGATTCGTCCGCCGAGCGCGGCGTCGATATCGTCAACTTGTTAGAAGAAGTGGACAAGCTTCCCACCGCGGAAGATGCAGCAGGGGAAGAGGCGACCGGGGAAGACTAGCTCACCAAGCCTTCGTGCCATCAGAGCTTGTGCCCGAGCTTCTCTTTTTTGGTATCAAGATAGGCCTGATTATCCGGGTTAGCGGGTAGCTTGAGTGGAACCTGCTCCGTAATCTCGAGGCCGTAGCCTTCTAGCCCGACTACCTTCTTCGGATTGTTGGTGAGAAGACGAATCTTTTTCACCCCTACGTCGGCGAGGATTTGAGCTCCCATCCCGTAGTCACGCAAGTCGGCGGCGAATCCAAGTTTCTCGTTGGCTTGCACCGTGTCGAGGCCCTGCTCTTGGAGCTTGTAGGCATGAATTTTGGCCGGAAGCCCAATACCGCGGCCTTCTTGCCGAAGGTAGAGCAAGACACCTCCCTGTTCGGAAATTTGTTTCATCGCGGTGTGGAGTTGGCCTCCACAATCGCAACGGCGGGAACCAAAGACATCACCCGTCAGGCATTCGGAATGGACGCGAACGAGGGTCGGTTTTTCAGGATCAATCTCTCCGCGCACGAGGGCAAGATGATGACTCTGGTCGAGTAGAATGCGATAGAGGTGACAGTTGAAGTCGCCGTAGTCGGTGGGAAGGCGAATGATTTCCTCGCAGTCGATGAGCTTCTCGAAGTGACGACGGTATTCGATCAACTGAGCGATGGTGCAGGCCTTGAGCTGATGTTTTTCTTGATAAGGCCCGAGTTCGCCCACGCGTGCCATCTCGCCATTGTCACCCATGATCTCACAAATAACTCCAGCCTCGGGAAGTCCTGCCAGGCGCGCGAGATCGATGGCTGCTTCCGTATGTCCGGCCCGGCGAAGAGTGCCCCCCGCCATCGCTTGCAGAGGAAAGATGTGACCAGGCTGCACCAGGGAGTCGGGGCGGGCGGCAGGGTCAGTCAGCAACTGGATCGTGCGGGCGCGGTCGCCAGCAGAGATTCCTGTTGTGATGCCTTCGGTGGCATCGACAGAGATGGTGAAAGCGGTCTTCTGGTTCTCCCGATTACGCGGCGTCATCGGCGGCAAGCTCAACGCGGTCGCCCGTTCGGCCGTGATAGGCGCACAAATCAAGCCGCGACCGTGGGTGGCCATAAAGTTGATCATCTCGGGCGTGGCCAACGAGGCCGCTCCGATCAGGTCGGCCTCGTTCTCACGCTCCGGGTCGTCGGCGACAATCACGATTTTGCCAGCGGCTATATCGGCAATGATTTCAGGGATGGGATGGAATTTGAGCATCTCTTGCGGTCAGGACCGGAACCATAGATGTTCTGGTAAAGTTAGCGAATGTTTTTGCAAAAAGGATGAAGCTGAAAGGCTGGCTCGATTTCGCTTGCCGCTGGCACCCTCTCGGCACTACCAATAGCACCACATCGCCGAGATGGTGGAATTGGTAGACACGCCTGGTTTAGGTTCAGGTGCCGCAAGGTGTGCAGGTTCGAGTCCTGTTCTCGGTATTGTTTTTATCTCACAAATTAAATCCCCACACGATTATGGAAGAACTCAAACAAAAGCTCTCAGACGCCCTCAATCTCGACGAAGAAACAGCCCAAAAAGGGGTTGAGACCGTGCTCGAGTTTCTCAAGGACAAGTTGCCGGAGAGCATGCACGGATTTCTCGATAATCTTGATGGCGATGGCGTTGCCGATTCGGCGCTGGACGCTGTGAAGGGCCTCTTCGGAGGTAAGTAGATTTCAGGAGCGAGGGCGCTTTGCCATTACCCAATCGGCAGTTGCGTTCAGACCTCTCAAGGCTAAATTTCCAGCATGAGGATTGTCCATTTGCTCACTCTTGGAGTCTCTTGCGCGCTTGTTGCGTGCTCGGGTTCTGGTGGGGGGAGCAAGGCTATTTATCATCCGGATGTGGGGCCTTTTGATGAGAATGGAGATTACGTGATTGCGCTGGCAGATGCCCCTGTCAGGAAAAACAATTTTTCGCGCAGTCGGTCAAAAGCCAAGCGGTCTTCTAAGCCCAAACAAATCAAACGGGCTGAGCCAGAAAAAGTTCAGCGGCTGGCCAAAGTGACTGCTCCCTCGCCAGCTCCGCGTCCAGCGGCGGCTCCGACTCGTTCGGCGGCTCCGCGCACAGTGGTCATCGCGCAATCTCCTGCTTCTCGTCCAGCCACTCGTCCAGTTGCTCCTCCGCGCCCGGTTCCTCAGGCGGTCAGGCAGCCAACTCCTCAACCCGCTCCCCAACCAGCTGCTGCACCTAAGCCCGCTCCGAAGCCGGTGGTGATGAAGCCGAAGAAGAAGGCCCCCCTTCGTCATGTGGTGACCAAGTCGGATACTCTCTTCGGGCTCAGCCGAAAGTATGGGGTCTCGGTGGGTTCCATCCAGCGTGCAAACCGCCTGAAGGGGACCACTATCATCACAGGGAAGACCTTATTGATTCCCCGTTAGGTCGAATGGTTCTGCCTTCAGCCTGCTCAACGACTTAATAGAAAAATCACTCTGAGGTTGAGCGTGTCGGGGCAAAGAGCCTTCGGGTGGCAGTGACAGCGACCCAGACTGCCAATAGCGGCAAAAGGGTAGCAGCAAGGGGAGGAAGACCGAGGCCGATGGGTAGGTAGCCGAACAAAACGGCGCATCCAGCAGCAAGAAGAGCATAAGGGAGCTGCGTCGCGACATGAGCCGTGGTCTTAACATCGCAAGCCAAGGCACTGACGATAGTCGTGTCGCTGAAGGGGCTAGCATGATCACCGAAAACGGCTCCTCCAAAGACGGCGGCAATAATGGCGGGAAGAAGAGGAGCCACGGTCGCGGGATCGAGCGTCTGCGTGGTCATCATAGACAAGAACGTGCCCAGAGCTAACGGCATTAGAAGGGCCATCGTGCCCCAAGAAGTGCCGGTGCAAAAGGCGATGAGACAGCCAAGAATGAAGGTGGCACCCGGCAGGTAGGTGAGGGGGAAGTCGTCTCCAAGAAGCCCCGCGAGATAGCCACCTGTTCCGAGAACAGAAAGCGTCGAGCCAAGGGTCCAAGCCATGACAAGCACCACCAGGGCGGGAAGGATGGACTTGATGCCGGAGGGAATGGCAGCAACGGCCTCACTCTTCTTCTTTGGGAAAAAAGCAAGTGCACCTGCGAGGGAAAGGAGACCCGAGAGAAGGAGCGCGTAGGGCCCCCGGCTAGTAGCAAAGGCGTTTTGGATATCGGAGAGAGAGGAGGGGAACAATTTGCCTCCCCCGAGAACCCAAAAGGAAAACGGCACCGACAGCACCAAGATGACGATGGGAAAGAGAGCAGAGCGCAGACTGGGCGAACTCTCATCTGCAACCATCGCTTCCAATTGACTCACCTCCCGTGCTCGGGTCGCAGCCATGGGAGGAGGGTTCCAGTTCCAGCGCGCGGCCAAATAGACAAGGAGGAGAGAGGTCAGACAGTAGAAATTGGCAGGAATCGACTTGAGAAAGTAAAGGTAGGCAGGGTCAGTGAAGGCAGAACCTTGTAACTCCGTCGCGATGAGGGTGAGCTGAAATACTGACCAAGTGGAGAGAAAGGCTACGCAGGCGACTGCGGAAGATGTGGTGTCGACCAAATAGGCCAGTTTCTCCCGCGAGACACCCGCTTGGTCGGCAAGCTTCCGGCCCACCCGACCTAGCATCAGGGCGTTGGCGAGGCCGTCGAAGAAGCAAACGAGACCCAAACCGACGAGGGAAGTCTGCAGGCGCGAACTCGGATCCGTTTTTCCCTTTTTCGAATAGCGCTGGAGGAGCTCCGCTAGCGCTCCTGAGCGTTCTACGACAGCGGCAAAGGCGGCTAGCAAGAGGGTGAAGAGAAGAGCTGACCAATGCCAAGTGCTGGTGAGGGAAGGCCAGAGATGGTCGCGAATGAGGGCAAAGGGCACGAGCCAAGGGGACTCTTTTCCAATCAAAAGAACTCCTAGCAAACTACCAATTAAAAGGCTCCCACCCGCCGATTTGGTGATGGCCAGAAGAGCAAGCGCGAGGAGTGGGGGAAGGAGAGGCTGCGAGTTATCAGTGGTGAGAAGAAGCAGGGCGACTGCCACGAGGGTCAGAGACAGAATGCAGAGCGACCCTTTGGAAAGTTTCATGGCTGCTGCTATCCTTGGTTTGAAATCGAAAAGTGGCAAGAAAGGCTTCATGACGAGCTAGAAAAGGCAAATTTTGCAATAAATCGCCAATTTCGGGTGTTTTTATTAAAAAAAGCGACAGGTTTCGCAATAAGAAGGGGTTGCGAAGGTGGCATAATTGTTGCATTCCCCCGGCGTCATGATCGACCCGACCCACGCTTCCAGCGAAAACGAGCCGACCGAGAGTTCCCTCATTCTCCCTGCCAGCGCTACTCCGCGCCGACGCTTCTTGGCCACAGCCGGAATCGTGACCGGAAGTCTCGCAATGAGTGTGCAGAATTCGAGCGCGTTCTTCTTTTTTGGGGGGAAGACTGACTTCAATACCGACGACTTGCCGCAGGAGTGGGTCGCGCAACAAGGCAAGGAACTCCAAGACTATGCCCGCTTGATTGCCAAGCACCGCTTCGAGCGAGTGACTGTGCAGCAGGTCATCAAAGCTCATGCCCGCAACAAGGGATCGGTTTGGAACAATATTCCACCGCGTTCGATGTGGAAGAATATGATGCCGACCTTGCAGGCTGCTGACAAATTGGCGATCGCTCTCAATACGGACTTGAAGGAGGTGACCTCGGCTTACCGTTGTCCAAAATACAATGCCCGTTGTCCGGGAGCCAAGCCTCGCTCCTACCATCAGCAGAATGTCGCTCTTGATCTGATGTTCAATACCTCGCAAGCGCGCGTGGCCCGGCTCGCACGCGAACTGCGCAACAACGGTCTCTTCAAAGGTGGCGTGGGACGCTACAGTCTCTTCACCCACATTGATACCCGCGGTTATAACGCAGACTGGTAGTTTGCGTCAGAGAGAAAAGGGTTTCTCCTTGCTTCCCGCATCTTCCTAAATTCGGGAAGCGATCACATACGAATTGTGTTACGTCCATGGGTTGCTTTGCGGGGATATTTGTGGAAAATAGCCTCGTTCAGACGAACTCAATTATGAAATCCTTACCAAGAACCTTCGCCGGAGCTGCTTTGGCGGCTAGTGCTCTCTTGCTGGCCTCCTGTGGAAGCGGAACTGCCCCCAAGCAAAACGTATCTGGCAATTCCTTTGCCTTTGACCCACCAGCCAAAGCGGTGAGCAATCCCTCCGCAGTTCGCCTGGCAGTGAGCTTGAAAGCCAATCGCCTCTATGTGATTGAGAACGACAAGGTGTTGTTGGCGACTCCCGCTGGTATTGGAAAGGCTTCTTCTCCAACGCCCAAAGGCACCTTCCCCATTCGCTCCAAGACCAAGTTCCGTCGTCGTCAGAGCAATCCGGGCGCTGGTTACCCCATGACCTATTGGATGTCCTTTTACAGCCCTGCTTACGGAATTCACTGGGGCTTCATCAAGCCTTACCCCTGCACCGCTGGTTGTGTGCGCTTGCCCTTGAACTCCGCTCGCAAGGTTTTCAACATGGTTCGTGTTGGTACGAAGGTGAATGTCGCCGACACCCAGCCATGGGACGCCACTATTGGAGCAAGTTTACCTCGCCTGGATGATACCCCGCTTCCCAATCCTCCCATGTCTTACATGAAGAGCAGCAAGGTCTTCCAAGACGCCGAGCAGGGCAAAATGTGGACTTTCTAAGTCCCGAACCAAGAAATTCTTCTCTCAAAGACGGGCCGCTTGGTCCGTCTTTTTTTTGGGTGCTCAAAAGGCCTTGCTGAATCTTTTGCAGAATCCTTTGCTGAGCTTGTGCAGCGGGAATTACCTCTTTCGGTTGGGCAGGCGTTTGCCTTCCAAGCGAGCTTGGATCAGATTCGCGCACTGGCCTTTGCTCCGCAGTTGTTCACAGGACGCTTCAATCCGGAGGGACTGTTTGACGGGGCGAAATCCGAGGCGGCGGGTGAGGCAATCGTTAAGAATTTCCAGATGGTCGTCTTCGAATTCGAGCACTTTTCCACAATCGATACAGACGAGATGATTGTGACTGGGGCGATCGAGAAAGTTGGGATCATAGGTCGTCTGCCCGTCACCCAGATCGATCTCATGGAGGAGGTCGGCCTCGGTCAGGAGCGACAGAGTTCGATAGAGCGTTGCCCGCGAGGCGGAGGAACCTTGTTTGCGAAAGCGTTCAAAGAGCTCTTCGGCAGTAAAGTGCTCGTCAGACGCAAAAATGAGCTCGACGATGGCATCGCGCTGCGCGGTCTGGCGTAGACCTTTGGCGCGGATGAAAGCATCGAGTTTTTCGCGAACGGCAGGCGGCATCATAGTGATGCCCCAATCAGTAATTGAGGAAATTGGAATTGGGAAGAAAGATTGAACCATGAGAGCAATGATAGTGGCGGGAAGCCTAGTTCTGTTTCTGGTCGGTTGCGGAACACGGGAGCCGTTGGTGGTGAAGCAGTTCACGGTGCGCGAGGTGGACTCCAATACTCGCGATGACCTCATGGTGAGGGGGGAGATACAGAAGCGGCTCTACGGAGCGATCGCACGGGAGGACCGCGAAAAACGCAAAGGCCAATACTATTCCGTGCGTTGGCGTGCGAATCCTGCTGGCGGACCAGTAAAGGTGAGGTTCCAATATCGACAGGCGGCAACTGGCAGTCGGCTCCGGGAGTTAGTCCAGACCGTCGATGCCGGAAGGGGAACGGGTGTTGTCGAGTTTTCGGTCGCAGGAGATTCTTACCTGCAGGGTGGCCGGGTTCTGGCCTGGCGAATGATATTGTCCCAAGACGGACAACATCTGGCGGAGAAAAAATCTTTTCTCTGGGAGTAGCACTTTTTGGACTCCGCGAATAAAGTCTAATGAAGAGGCGTCCCATCTCACAAGATGGCCGCTCAAAAACCGGAAAACGATCTCTTTGAAAAAAGAGCGTCTGTCCGTTCGGGTTTGATTGACGATTTCTCTAATATTGGCTATCTTTCCAGCGTTGGTTCTCCGATGTCTGAGACATCAAAACGAGTGACGAAAACAGACTCCATAGCAGTAGGTGAAGTTGAAGGCTCCCGATGGGTACGCGTTCAAGGCAAGGGCAATTTCATGAGTAGCCCTCGACTCAAGGAATACGTCGAGGAGTGTCTCGAGTCCAAGGAGTGTGAGACCGTAGTGGTGGACCTCGATACCTGCCCCGCAATGGATTCTACTTTTATGGGTACTTTGGCTGGTTTGGCAGGTAAACTGATAGAGCGGGAAGGAACCCTTTCTGTAGTCGGCCTCTCGGAACGCAATCGAGACTCTCTCGTTGATTTGGGCCTAGACGCCATCCTCGAAATGGAGAAAGAAGATGGCGTCTCACCTTGGAGCGACAATATCCAGTCTATCCGAGAAGGATTGACGAACTGGGACGGTAAGCAAAGCGGAGCCGCAGCTGCCGAAGAAGTCCTCGATGCCCACCGCAAATTGTGTCAGGTCGATGACCGGAACAACGCCAAGTTTAGCGCCGTGCTCGATGTCTTGGAAAAAGAATGTTCGGCCAAAAAGGCAGGCTAAAGGCTAATGCCGCACCACGATGACCGAAGAAGAGTGGTGGATTTTGGTTGGTCTCTTACTGACCGTAGTAGTCTTAGGTTGGAGATTTCTGGTGTTGCGGAGGCGATTGCGCCGGAGAGAAAGCGAATTTGCCGCTTTCGATGCCGAGGAGCACCGCATGTTCGACTTTCTGCATCATCTAGGAGAGTCGATTGCCGAAGAACGGTCACTCTCTCATCTCTATCGCACCATCGTCGATGGCGTGGAGGAAGTTTTGACGGCTGATGGAGCAGCCCTTTATTTGATGAAGGAGACCGAGCTGGTTCCTGGGCATCAGTCGAAGCGCTGTCCGGCTCTGATTACGGTTCCCCTCGAGGTCGTTGCGGAGGGGGAAGACGCCGTGGCAAAATGGTTACGATTGGGGAGGGCGGCCCGTGGCGGGGAGTTTTTGGAGTCGATTGCGGAACGCGAGGGGGGAACGAGATTACTGGGAGAGGAAAAGGGAGTGCCAAAAGGTGTTTCCCATTTCTTTGGAGTTCCGCTTTCCCATGCTGGTAAAGTGTTTGCCGTACTTGCTGCGGTGAAAAAAGACGGCAGCTTTTCGGACAATGATTGGGACGTGTTTCGTTCGGCCGCCGAGCAATCAGCTTTTGGGTTAGGGAATGCCCTTTTGCATAAAGAGGTCCAAGAAAAGCGCCGCCTGGATGATGAGCTGCGGACCGCGCAAGAGGTTCAGAAGGTCCTGTTACCCAATAATAATCCTGATTGGCCCGGCTATCGGGTGCGGGGCGTCAACTTTGCGGCCCGTCTCATTAGCGGAGACTATTTCGACTTCGTGGACCTTCCCGATCAAAAGCATGGAGTAATGATTGCCGATGTCTCCGGCAAAGGGGTCGCGGCTGGATTGGTCATGGCCAGCTGTCGAAGCGCCTTGCGTGCGCATGCGCTTGGGATGAAGGAACCGGGAAAAACTTTGGCCGCGCTCAACGGGCAAGTGTTCGCAGATGTTCGCGAAGACATGTTTGTGAGTGCGGCTTACGCGGTTTTGGAGAATGGCACAGGCAAATTGACCCTCGCAAGGGCCGGTCACGACCCTCCACTGCTCTATCGCAAGAGCACTGGCGAAGTCGAGAAACTCAAGCCCGGCGGATTGGCCCTCGGTATTGATAAAGGACCTGTCTTCGAACGGGTCCTGCGCGAAATGGAAGTTCAGTTGGAATCGGGAGATGTCTTGCTCCTCTACACCGATGGAGTCAACGAGGCTGAAAATGCGCGCGGGCAAGAGTTCGGCAAACAGCGCCTACAGGAGCGGTTCGCAGCCTTGGCTGTCGACGGTGCGGAGCAAGTGGTGGAGAAGTTGCCAAAAGAGCTCAACGAGTTTGCGGGCGATCATCCCCAGATGGATGACATCACCTTGGTGGCCATCGAGCGCGTGTAGGCACGACAGTCTGCAGGCTTGTTTCGACCGCCAATGAGTTACACTGCTTGGGATGAAGCTGATTTCGTGGAATGTGAATGGGGTTCGCGCCTGTTTGAAGAAAGGGCTCGCGGACTTTGTCGCGGCGGAGAAACCAGAGGTCCTGTGCTTGCAGGAAACAAAGGCTCGCGAGGAACAGGTGGAGCTGCCTCTGGAGTTTGGCGGTTATCACTCTTTTTGGAATAGCGCGGAAAAAGCAGGCTATTCGGGAACGGCAATCTTTTCGAAAACAGAGCCGCTTTCGGTGAGCCACGGCTTGGGAATCGCCGAGCACGACACCGAAGGCCGAGTCCTAACCGCAGAGTTTGCGGACTTCTACTTGGTCACCGTCTACACGCCCAACTCGAAGGAAGGACTCAAGCGCCTACCCTATCGACAGGTTTGGGACGCGGCCTTTCTCGCTTTTTGCAAAGAGCTCGAAGAGAAGAAACCAGTAGTCTTTTGTGGTGATTTGAATGTGGCCCACACCGAAATTGATTTGGCACGGCCAAAGGCCAATCGCATGAGCGCAGGCTTCAGTGATGAGGAGCGAGCAGGTTTCGACAAGATGTTGGGCGCAGGTTTCGTAGACAGCTTTCGGGCAGCCAACGAAGGTTTGGAAGGGGCTTATACTTGGTGGTCCTATCGCGGAGGAGCCCGACAGCGTAACGTGGGATGGCGGTTGGATTACTTCAACGTCACTGGAGAATTCTTAAACAAGACAAAAGACCCAATAATTTACGATCAGGTTTTAGGTTCAGACCACTGTCCGGTGGGCTTGACCATTAGCTGATTCGGCGAAGAGCCCGCAATCGTTCCTATCCCGCGAATTGCCAGCTCGCTGGTCTCTCGTGCCTTTTGAGCGTGGTCCAATTTGGAATGGTGTTTGACTTCACTCTTTCCACATTCGGTCCTGCTATCCTGATTTGATAAAAATTCTTTTAATAAAGAAAAACTTATGATATGTTTGTCTTAACTTTGTCATTCCGGCGGTATGCTACTTGTTCGAATGCTCTTGTTTTCCCTTGCGGGGGGCTCTCTAGGGCTCTTCGGTCAAGGTGTCATCGATGTCCAAGGCATCGATTTTACCGTACCCTTGTCTGGCAACAACGGCACCAGAGATGGCAGCAGTGCCGCACAGGCTTTCGTCGATGATATTCTTTTGGAGAAAATTTCAGTGCTCACGGACTCGGGGTTGGAAGAGTTTATAGTAGCCAATGGAGAGGTAGTTGTTGGACGTTCGGCCATCGTACGTGACGGCGCACAATATGTGAATGCCGAGTTTGGTGACTTAGACGATGGGGCTGATGGCAATCCCAATCCCTTTGTCGAAATTGGAATCGTAGCGGAGGGGGCTCCAGTTCCTCTGGCGATATCCGAGAGCACGAACCCCTCGATCCAAAACCCGTCGATTTCGGCAGCGGTTTCTTCGTTTTCGTTGGTGCAAGGGGTGGATGGTGAGGGACCACCCTTCACCTTTGACGTCATCTTTAGCAGTGGGGTCTTGGACAATGACTTTGGGGCTGATTCGGTGCCCGAGTTTGTTCTGCTGGAGAGGGGGTTTAATTCAGCCTACAGCCTCCGGGCCATCATCGGAGGCACTACTGAGAATCCAATTTACAGCTCAGCGGTCAACGTTCCGATCTCAGCGCAGCAGGGAACGGGAATTTGGATCGATACCAACGAAATTGGGGCCGCCCAAGAGCTGGCGAGCTACGGAGTGGATGCCTCGAGTTTCGGTATTTCGGTCGGTACCGCCATCTATGGGTTGAGCATCACCTCGACCGGTTCGGGAGGAGCGGACATCACCGCGCAGTTCATTACCGCGAATAACCCTGCACAAATTGTTCCGCTTTTGCCCTCACTACCGGAGCCTTCGGTCACGGCTTTGCTTGCTGCGGGGTTGGTTTTGCTTTCGAGGCGCCGCCGGAGCTGAGCTGGCGGGCGGTGGCGAGAGTGTCGATCTCATCGGGTCTCTTGTCTCGCCGAATCGCCTTAATACGGGGGAAACGGAGCGCCAGCCCCGAGTTGTGTCGTTTGGAGGGATTGATGGAATCAAAGGCAATCTCTAGCACGATGGTCGGCTCGACTAAGTGAACCCGCCGCTTTTTTTCAAGGGTGGTTTTCTGAAAGTGCTCGGTGAGGTCTTCAATCTCCTCGTCAGTGAGTCCAGAGTAAGCCTTTCCGAGAGTGGCAAGAGCGCCTGTTCGCTCGTCCCGTACCGCGAAGGTGTAATCGGAGAGGACTTCGGCCCGCCGACCGTGGCCTTGCTGGGCGGCAATGACTACACAGTCGAGAGTCGGCATCACTCCCTTGAGTTTGAGCCAGCTCTTGCCCCGTCGACCCGGCGAGTAGAGTGAGTCTGGATCCTTGGCAATGAGGCCTTCGTGTCCCTCCGTGAGGGCCGTCTTAAAGAGCTGCTCGATGCGAGAGACATCGTCGGCCTGATACTGGGGGATGAGAGAAAAGGGCGCCGGAAGAGCGAGTTCTTCGAGAAGGCGACGGCGTTCGTGATAAGGTTTTTCCAGCAGATCCACCCCGTCGTAGAAGAGGAGGTCAAACACCACCAGCCGCACCGGAATGGCTTCACCAAGAAAGAGGTCGCCTTGGTGACGTTTGCGTCCAAGGCGCTTTTGGAGGTCAAAGAAATTCAACTGACGGCCCTCCGCATGGGCGATGAGTTCCCCATCGAAAATACAGGAGGAGGGAAGGTTTTTCGCGGCAGTGATCATTTCCGGAAACTCCTCGGCGAGGCTGCGCAGGTCCCGCGAGTAGAGCGAAGTCTGCTCCGGGGTGTGATGCAGTTGCGCGCGGATGCCGTCGTGTTTGGGCTCAAGCGGAATCGGTAACTGGGCCTTCAAACGGGTGAAGAGAGACTCGGCATCGGGCTCGGGCGAAGCCAACATGGGAGCAAGCGGCGAGTGTGGTCGCAGTTTTGCGTCCATTAGTTTGTTCTTCCGAGCCAAGAGGGCGGTTTCAGCCAAATCCCCTAGCAGCATCTGCGCTCTCCGCACTTGCGTCGGTTCGGAGTGAAAGGCTTCCGCAATCGCGTCTTCCAGTAAAGCAGCTTTGAGCCCGGCCCGGAGTCCTCCGGTGAGAAGGCGCACCAGAAATTCTGATTCCTCGGGCGAAAGAATTTGGAAGGCTTGGGCGAGGCGACTTGTTTTACGCAATGAGCCTGAAGCCTTTGCCAAATCGGAGAACAATTCGGCAAACTCGGGGAGAGTCCCCAAGTCATCACTCTGGGAAGAATTCGGGGGGTGTTGTTCAAGAAGAAGTCTCGCCGTGCGGGCAGAATCGGCGGTGACATTGGAAATTTGGCGATAGGTCGCGAGGGGTGCGTGGGTGGCTTCCAGAAGAGCTTGCCGAATGACGGCTGTACCGAGAGTGAGAGCCTTGCGTCTGCCTAACAAGCGCTCGGAGAGAAAGTTGACGGTGAGGGCGAGAGACTGGTTGTCGAGGTCGGCGAGATGGTCGGCAAGTCTCGTGATTTTCCGCAGGCGAGAAGGCTGAGAGGCGGCTTCGGTGACAACATGGGCGAGTTTAAGAAAATCGGTTTCTCGTCTTTGGTTTAATGGTCTCGCTGATTGGGAGGGCTCGGCTTGTTCGGAAGTGAGACCCAGTTCAATCTGGTCATCCCCATAGATGGACCAGGCCTCATAGCCGCGGTCACGGAGGTCACGCGCGAACTCTCGGGTAGAGCCGTGCAGGGTCAGCACTTGCTTGGGTTTGACTCTCTCGACCGTTTCCAGCAGTTCCCGATAGTCGGCGTGGTCAGAGAGAGGAAAAGCGGCATCGGTTTGGTAGCGGTATTGCGCGCCCGGGGTGAGGGCCCAGCCTGAAAGCATTGCCACCTGACGTTTTCTCAGCGCACGAATTTGCTTGGAACGCACGGCATTAGGCGGCGCAACCAACACGTGACCGGGTGGTAGTGTTCCTTCGAAAAGCTCGGGAACGGGAAAAGGGGAACCAGCCTCATGGCAGGCCTGCGACATCTCCCGCACCGTCTTGTGCGCAAGGGCAGGAATCCCGGCCTCATGCAGAAGGGCGAGAGCTTCTTGCGCCTTTCCCAACGAGTAACCCAAAAGAATGGGCTGTTCTTTGTCGTCGAGCACCGAACGAACGAAGTGAAGAATATCTGCAACGATTTTCTCACGGGAGGGAAAGACGAAATTCGGTTTCCCAAAGGTGGTCTCCATAATGAGAATGTCAGCTGGGAGGAGTTCGGTCGCTTCGCTAGTGCGAGAGGGCCTCAGTTTGTAGTCGCCAGTGTAGAGAACAGAACTTTGGTCCGATAGCCGGGTGATATGGATCATGGCTGAGCCAAAAATGTGACCCGCCGGCAGCAGGCGAATTTCGAATCCCTCAATGGGGAGCACCTCGTGGTAGTCTAGGGGCTCAATGCGGGAGGCAGCGACTCGAAAGCGCTTGTGGAGAATATGCCCAGTCGCCCGCGAACAGAGAATGCGCTCGTGGCGCGCAAAGTGGTCCGCGTGGCCATGGGAGATAAAGGCGAAAGGATTGCTCCGATGGGGATCGAGAAAGAGGTCCAGCTCGGGGAGGTGGAGAGCGGGACGAGTGGCAACCTCGATGAGACCAGATTCTTTCATGCGCTTGGAGGGCAAGGTAGCGCACTTTTCCAAGTTTGCATGCCAGTTGCTTCCCCTTGGGCGAAAGTCCGCGAGAAAGGCGCCTTCCTAACTCTGTGGAGAGACGATAGTCGTCACTGTCGGTCGTTGCAGGAGGTCTTTGGCAAAAGCATTCACTTCCTCCCGCGAAATAGTTTTGAGCTTTTGTAAGCTTTCGTCTCCATGAGAAAGACCAAGACCGAGAATGACGTCGAGAGCCGTTTGGCGGGCCTGCGAAGCGAGCGACTGCTCGTCGAGGGCATGTCCGGAGAGTGCTGCCGTGCGGGAGCGTTCCAGTTCTGCAGCCGAAAGACCCTTTTCCCCAATTCCCGAAAGGGTAGTGCTCAATTCGCGATGAGCGAGGTCGAGCTGGTCGGGCGAGGTGCCGAGGTAAGTGGCGAACATTCCGGTGCCGATTCCGTGGAATTGACTACTAGATACGTAGTAAGCGAGACCAAGTTCTTCCCGAATCCGGGTGAACAGTGGTCCTGCCATGTTAGAGGTGTATTCTTGTAGAAGCTCGGCAGCGACAGCGTCAGGGGAGTCGAAGGAAAGACCGGGCATGCCGATTGCTAGCACCGCTTGTTCGCGGTCCAGTTGGTAACGCTGTTCTCCGGGGGTTGCTGGAATCGAGCTGCTGTCGGGAGTAAAGTGGAGACGCTGGCCTGTTGCGAGAGAGCCGAGATGAGCCTCTAACAACGAAAGGACTTCTTCATCTTCGGGTAAATCACCAAAGAGGGCGAGAACACCGTTTTGTGCGGTGAGAGCACGTTGGTGATGGTTGACTAAATCATCACGCGTTAAGGTTGCCAGCGTTTCTTCCAGTCCGAGCTTGGGGATACCGTAGTGCTGCTCTCCAAAGAGATTTTTCCGAAGATGGTAGAAGGCCATGCGGGCGGGGTCTTCCTTGGCTTCTTGGATGGCCGCGAGTTGGGTTGCTTTTTCACGCAGGATAGCCTCTTCCGGAAAGGCAGGAGCAAGTAGACTTTCACCGACGAGAGAGAGAAATTCCGTCAAGTCCATGCTCAGGCAAAAGCCGGAAAGCAAAGAGGTGTTGTTACCCGTTGAGAGGTTGAGTTTCGCACCCAAGGACTCGAGAGCGCGGTTAAACTCGAGGGCGTTTTTCTGGGTGGTGCCTTTGCGAAAAGTCGAGCCATGGAGTTGGCCAAGACCGGCCTTGGCCATTGTTTCGCTTGGCAGTCCGGACAAGAAGGGGGCCTGCATGTGAACCACGGGCAGGCGAGGATCGCGCTTGAGCAGAACACGGAGACCGTTGCTTAAGGTGTGTTCGCTCACTGGTTCGGCAGCGGCTCCAGTCAGCACTTGGAAGTCGCGCTCGGGTTCAGCTTCGGGGTCGAGAGAAGTGATCGTGAGCTGGTCCTCCTGCAGATAGCTGGCGGCAACCCTTTGTAGGTCTGCCAAGGTGACCTTGCCGAGGGCAGTGAGGTAATCGCGGGTGAAATCGAGATTGCGTGCCTCGTGCCAGTTCGACCCTAAGTCGGAGGCGCGTCCGGAAGCCGTGGCCAGCGAGCGGAACTGGGCAGCGGCGATTTGTCGGTAGGCCTTAGCGAGGTCGGCCTCGCTGAGGTGGGCAACGAGGGAAGGGAGTTCGGCAAGAATCTCGCTTTCGACTTGGTCGCGTTTCTCGGTTTCGACCTCAGCAGAAATCGCAAAAAGGCCGGGTGGGTCTTTCGGAGTCCAAGCCCATACCCCGATGTGATGGGTGAGGCCACTTTCCTCACGAAAGCGCTGGTAGAGCGGGCTCGAGATTCCGCCTCCAAGAGCCTGTGCGAGAAGCTCCAATGCCGGGCAATCCGAATTGGTATTGGTGGGGATGTGCCACGAAAGGCTGAGGTGGGAGAGCGGGGTAGCGAAGGGTTGTCGCGCGAGGCGACGGCCCGGGGCTCGGGTCTCGAGGCTATCGAAAAACTCATCGACCGGTAGATTAGGTATGTCGGCGGTGAGTTCGTTCAGTTTGGCCAGAATGGTTTCGCTTTGGAAATTGCCACTCAGAACGAGAAACGAGTTTGCAGGGCGGTAGCGGTCGGTATGGTAAGCGACCATGTCCTCGTGGGTGATCCGATTGAAGCGATCGAGGGAGCCGATGACCGGGAAGCGACGGTGGTCGTATTGAAAAGCAGTCGAGAAGAGGAGCAGCGAGGCGACGCTATCGGGGTCATCGAGTCCCATGTCGATTTCGCGACGAATGACATCTTTCTCGGTCTCGAAGTCTTCCTGCGGAAAAGTGGGGAAGAAGACGAGTTCGGTGAGCGCCTGCAGAAAAAACTCCGCCGAAGTGTCAGGACCATCAATATAGTAGACCGTGCGGTCGAAGGAGGTGTAAGCGTTCCAATGGCCACCTTGTTCCTGCACCGATTGCGCAAGTTCGGCGCAGTCGAAGGATTTTGTCCCCTTAAAGACCATGTGCTCCAAGAGATGGGAGATGCCGCCCCCAGCATGCTGACGCTCGCGGCGAGAACCCGCTTCAATCCAGATTTGAGCTGAAACCACGGGCGCGCTGGCATTGGGATCGAGAATTACGGTGAGACCGCAAGGAAGCTGGTGACGGGTGGCGGAAGTAGCTGGAAAAGTCATCTCAAAAGGGAGGGCCGGGAGGCTGGCTGAGTTTGGCGGAGATTTGAAGCCCATTCGCTACCTTTTCGGCGACGAGGAAAGCCTTTGCCAAGGTGGCAGCAGTGGTTTTAACTCACGGCATGAAGGCCTTCATCGCGTTTGTCATTCTTTTGTTTCTCGCCATCGGAGTGGGCGGGGGATTCTGGGCTTGGGGAAAGTGGACCAAAATGGAGGATTGGGGCTTGGCGCTCGACTTGGGGCAACCGGTAGAGGAGAGCGAAAGGGAGATGATGGAGAAGCGTTACAACCTGGTTTTGGATGATAATGCAATGCTGGAAAAGACGGTAACCGAACACAATCTCCAAGATTACTACGGTGTTTCTAGTAAAGAAGAAGCGGTTGCCAAATTGAAGGAAGACACCTTCGTCAGTATTAAGAGAGAGCGCGTCTTGCACGTTCTGTTTCGTGGCGAACGCCGGACACGCGACAAGCGGGAGGCTGCTGTCCGCACGCTTTCGGTAGACTTTCTCAAACAGCTTCGCGCGATGAGCGGGAGCTAGGTCTTATCTCGTTGGTTTCCGGCGTGAGCGCGCGGAGAGGTTGAGTGGAACCCCGGGATGAGGGTAGCGCTCACGAATTTGATTCTCGAGATACTGGGCGTAGTTGTCGGAGAGCAGACGCTTGTCGTTGACGAAAAGGATGATTTCGGGAACGGGGATAGCGCGGTAGCGATCGTTCACCGCTGGTGTTCCGTAGAGAATCTTGAGGCGCTTCTTGAGGGACTTGTTCTGCGGCGGGGCATTCTTCAGCATGGCATCGCTGATTAAGCGGTTGAGCTGCCCGGTCGTGATGGGAGTTTGCGCCTCGGTGCGAATCTCGTTAATCATCTTGAAGACAAGCCCAAGCGACTGGTTCTTGAGCGCGGAAACGCAGGTGAAGGGGGCGTAGTGGAGAAAGAAGAGCTCCTTGCGCAAGTGGGCGGTCGCCTTCTCGAGGCGTTCGTGCTTGGGAAGGTTGGGGTGAAAGAGGTCCCACTTATTAGCAATGATGAGGCAGGGTTTTGCTTCCTTTTGGATGGTGCTCGCGATTTTGCGGTCCATCGCAGTTACGCCCGCATCAAGGTCGAGCACGAGCAAGCAGAGGTCGGCGCGGCGAATGGAACGCTCACTGCGCATCGCGGAAAACACTTCGACCGAGGTGTCCATCTTGGAGCGCTGGCGTAGGCCTGCAGTGTCGATGAGTGTGTGGCGTTCGCCATCGCGAGAATAGGGGATGTCGACGGCGTCGCGCGTGGTGCCAGCAATGTCGGAGACGATGGTCCGCTCGTCCTTGAGAATGGCATTAATTAGAGAAGATTTTCCGGCATTAGGACGGCCTACGACTGCGATTTTGAGTCCTTCGCGCTCGACCGTTTCGACCGCCTCTTCCATCTTTTCCTGCAAGGGGGCAAGGTGTTCATCAATGAGGTCGGCGAGAGCCTGAATGTTGCGCCCGTGTTCGGCTGAAGTGGGAAGACCACTGCCGAAGCCTAGTCGGGCAAACTCGGCACCCGCATTTTCTTGCTCGGTGTGATCGGACTTATTGATGATGAGCTCGATCGGGCGTTCCGCCTGACGCAGCACTCGAGCGAGAGCTTCGTCGATGGGCGTCATCCCGGAGCGAGCATCGACCACAAAGAGGATCAGGTCTGCAGAAGCCATCGCGAGGTCGGCCTCGGTGGTCACTGCGTCGGAGAACGATTCGTCAACGCCTTCGCCGATGCCTCCGGTGTCGATAAGCTCGCAAGGGGTCTCGGGCAGTGAGCCGGGTGCCGCAATGCGGTCACGGGTCACCCCGGGTTGGTCGTGCACGATGGCGATGCGACGACCAGCCAAGCGGTTGAAGAGAGCGGATTTGCCGACATTGGGTCGGCCAACGATGGCAACGGTAAGCACGGGATGAAGGGGTGAGGATGGACTCGTCAGCTGGTGACAGACGGTGAGGGCCTAGCCTTTATCAAGGAACAATCTTTTGTCGATAGTTTTAAGGAGAGGATGGTGAGCGCTCCGAGGTCCGTCGAAGAGTCAGCGTGATTTGATGGAGTCGCGGCTCTTCTTCCAAATCCGGGAATTCTTCCCAATAGTCCCACCGCACGCTTTGGGGAGAATAGACGAGGTGGCTTCGGGACCAAGTTTGGGCATCGGGGCGGTTCATCCGGACGGTGAAAGCGCTTTTCGGTTGACGGGCACTTGCTTGAAAGTCTTCCAAGTTGTCGCTTTGCGAAAATGCCTGCGACCGCGCCTTTCGCACCTCCTCGAAGCAATACGAAGAGCTCGTGAGAGGCATCTCAGGTTCGAAGAAAGTGAGCTGGCTCCCATCCCAGCGAAAACCTCGCGCTTCTTTCGCAAGAAAAGCAACTAGATCGAATGGTTTTGCATCCGGACAAAGCGCCGGAAGGTGTGCTGCGATTTCTTGAACCGAGCGCTCACTAGCGAGGGCCGCTACGATTTGACCTCGGCTTTTGTTAAAAACTTGCGCTGATTCCTGATGCCAACGGTTGAGCAAGCAAACCGCCAGCCCATGCTCATTGACCAGCATCCAAGTTCCTCCCGCGTCCGGATCGATGGGGGAGAGATAACGAGTTCCGTCGGGACTGGTTATCTCCTGTGGCGGCAAAGCTCGACTTCGAGTCTTCCGCTCATCGCGATTGAAAAATATCTCCAATCCGTCTTCGTCGCGCCAAGTGAGAGTGCACATAGCCTTGGCTAGAAGCCTTTTCGGGGCTTCAACTTATTGTGAAAATGGATCCTCTACCTCGATTGTGGGTAGCTTCTCTTGTTCGACTTTCTCCTTGGACTTGTCGTTGGGTAGGTTGCCGACCGGCAACGTTGCTCCAGCTTTTCCTCATGTGCTCCCGCCCGGGGAGTTTCCAGAAGACATTCAAGTAGCCACTCCCATTGAGGGGAGGATCCAGAGCTGAGCCGCAAAGTAGAGGCCCACCCCTGCGACCACGATCAGGACACCTGAGAGGCTGCTGCCGCGTTTATTCGATGGTTTCATCATTGGTTATCATACCGCCAAAAGCATTTTATTCCCGGAAAAAGTGAGAACTTTGTGTCGGCAACTGAATTCACCCGCACCGTTGGTCGCTGAGGACGAGGCTCGATGGGGTTGGAAAAACAGTTGCTTGGGAGGTGTCAGGCACGGGAACCAGCCCGAACGAGTCGCCATGCCAGCAAGGAGTATCTGGCATGACTACTAGCAAGGGGATGATCAGGAAAGGATGCGAGCAAGCCGTTAAGCGAGAGCACACTTTTCACACTTGAGATCAAAGCTCCAGGAGCCGGCACCCTTCCAAAGGACATAGACCGAAAGAATAATCAGCGCGACAGGCAGGGCCAGGGGTGGCTCGTCAGCCCAATTGTGCACCAGGTGGGTGTAGACTGCCATACCCATCGCCGGAATAGTTAAGGCTGCTCCCACCCGGGCGAAGTAGCCAGAGATGAGAAAGACACCGGCGAGGATTTGCATCACTGGTCCCACAATGGCGTTGAGCTCGGGGAAAGGAATTCCTGCTCCACGTAGGATGGGTTCGAGGGGGGCGACGCCAATGAGGTGTTGGGTTCCGATAGCGAGCAAAGGCAACGCGATGAGAACTCGCGCAATGGCGGCGGATTTCTGATTGGTAGTTTGAGTAATCTGTTTCATGTTCAAAGGGAAGAGAGCCGAGGCCAAACTCTTATTCCCTGTGAACAGTCCAGCCTTGCGAAAATCTCTCATTTCGGGCACAGTCCAGTTATTAAGCAATTATGGAAATTTTAGTTAACTTAATCGCCATCGCGGTGGTGGTCCTTCTTTTCAATTTCATGATTTTCGTTCATGAATTGGGCCACTTCTTGGCAGCCAAATGGCGTGGGCTGGAGGTGGAGAAATTCTACATTTGGTTTGGAAAGCCCCTTTGGAAAAAAACCATTGGTGGCGTGGAATACGGCATCGGTAGTATTCCTGCCGGAGGCTATGTTGCATTGCCGCAGATGGCTCCTATGGAGGCGATCGAGGGCGGAGACTCGGATCGACGCAAGCAGCTGCCTCCTATCAAACCGATTGACAAAATCATCGTGGCCTTTGCCGGTCCGCTTTTTTCCTTTCTGTTAGCATTCGTAGCCGCCTGCGCGGTTTGGGTTTTTGGAAAGCCAGCGGACACCGTGCACTCAACCGTAGTGGGCTACGTCGAGGCAGGCAGCCCTGCCGAGAAGTCTGGCATCCAACTGGGCGATAAGATTACGGCGGTGGACGGCGTTGAGGTGAAGCGCTTTTTGGGCGGTCTCGATGGTCTGAGCGAAAACATCATGCTCAGCAAGAACAAGTCGGTTGAGTTAACTTTGGAGCGTGATGGGGAGGAGCAAGTCGTGACCTCAAGCTTCCTCGTTGACGAGACCTCCTGGTGGGAGCGACGCGCAATGCGTCGCATCGGCGTTGGGTATGCTGACCCACTCATCATCGAAGGTATTGAGAAAGAGAGCCCCGCTGCACGGGCTGGGTTCAAGGTCGGGGACAAGGTCGAGTTACTTAACGGAGTGAAGGTCTACAGCGTTCCCCAAATGAGTGACCTTCTGAAGGAGAACATTGGAAAAGAGGTTGAGGCGGTAGTGGTCCGTGGCGGAAGCGAGCTGACGCTCAAAGTAGATTCTGTAGTGCCCAATGACAAGGTGACCGGCAAACCGCATCCTGATGGGCGAGCCATGATTGGAGCTCGCTTTGCGACTGCATTTGACCTCTCGCTCATCAATCCCAGTCCTGCCGAACAGGTGAAGGAGGGTCTTCTTCTCATGCTCACCACCCTGCAGGCAATCCTGGCAAAAAATTCTAACATCGACATCCAGCACCTGAGCGGACCGGTGGGCATTGGCGATGCCATGTTTGGAATCATCCGAACGGATGAAGCCTTGCGGCGTATCCTTTGGTTCATGGTGGTGCTCAATATCAATCTTGCGATTATGAACATGCTGCCGCTGCCAGTGCTGGATGGCGGACACATCGTGTTAGCGATTGGCGAACAGATTGCGGGGCGCCCTGTCAAACTGCGTGTCTTGGAAATCATCCAGACCGGATTCGTCATCGTTTTGTTGAGTCTCTTTGCCTACATCACGAGTAAGGACATTGGAGCGCTGTTCCCGGGCAATCAGAAGGAGACTTGGGGCGAGAAGGGCTTTGTGTGGCCAATCATCACGCCTGCCGAACCTGCACTCAATGGTGAGTTGCCTGTTGGCGAGGAGACGCCTTAACTCTTTGCGGCCCCCATGAAACCACTCAAAATTCTGCGTTCCCCTTCGTCGGTCAATGTCGCTCGATTGGGGTTTTTGTTGCTGTGTCTCCTCACCGGTGTGGGGCTGCACTTTGGCTTTGGAACGAACCGTGAGGGAACGCATGATCTACTCCCCATCAGCACCGCCATCGGTGGTGCGTTGCTGGTCGCCGGAGCCTTGATTTGGGTGGAAAGTCTCATTCGCGACGTTTCGCTGCGTGAGTTTTCAACGGGAACATTCGGTCTCGCGGTGGGAGTTTTCTGTGGTTGGCTTTTGACACAGCTCAAGGTCGAGGAAGTTTTTTTTAAGCTCATTGAGGTCAATGCTGGCGAGGATTCACCCTTCATGGATCGAAGCGCACAGGATTTGATCACCTTGGCTTTTCGCGTCGTGTTCATTGGTGGGATGGGTTTTGTAGCCTCCACCTTGGCGCTGCGGAGCGGCAAGGAAGACTTTGCGTTCGTGGTCCCGTATGTTCGCTTCCGTCAGGACGGGACCTCGGGTGCGCCCATCGTCGTGGACCGTGATGCCGTCTTGGATGGTCGCATCGAAGCCGTGATGAGGTCTGGCTTCTTAGCGGGTCGCATTGTCGTGCCGCGCATGGTTTTGGACGATTTGCAGATCATGGTGGATTCACCGGAAGCAAACGACAAACAGCGTGCCCAACGCGCGCTTGATGCCTTGGCCCGGATGAAGACGAATAAAGACTATCGGCTCACCGTACACGAGCACCCCGCCAATACTTCTAACGATGATCCAAAGAGTCAGCTCGTGCGCATCTCACAAATGCTGGCCGGCCGGGTTTTGACGGTGAGCGATGAAGTGGCCAAAATTGCCGAAGTGCAAGGAGTGGATGTCTTGAACCTGCATGAGCTGGTCGAAGCCTTGAAGCCGAAGGTGGTGGTGGGCCAAAAGGTCCGCTTGGCCCTCGTCCGAAGTGGTCGCGATGACCATCAGGCGGTGGGTTATCTCGCCGACGGCACTATGATTGTGGTGAACAATGCCGTCTCGCGCATGGGGACCACGCAAGATGTGGTCGTGATTTCCAAACTGGAAACTACCAGCGGCGAGATGGTCTTCGCCGAGTTGGTGTAGGTCAGGATGATTTAAGGTAGGGACCATTTGACAAATGGTCCGCGAGCCACCCTCGACGCCACCGCGCTAGAACTCCTCCAAACAACCCTCCAAACAACCCTCCAAACCCACTCCTCCAATCCACTCTCCAAACCCACACTCCAAACCCACGCGCGGTCGTTTCATCATTCACTAAAACGACCCGACCGACAAAGACCTTCCGACTAATCAAACGACCGTCTCTTTGCGCCCACTGAGGAAATCCTAGAAGGTTCCATTCAGCTTGCGACCCGTCCAAAAAAGCCCTAACAGGATGATTAGCAAGACCGCCGCCGCCGGGTGAGCCCAAAGCCGCAATGGAATCACTTGTGGACGTGGGGTCGGCAGAAGCTGAAGCTCTTTCAACAGACTCGGCAAGTCAGCCGCCGTGGCAACCTTACCCCTCGAGATAGAAGACAGTTCGCTGAGGACATCCAATTTGGCAGGCTGTCCCACTTTCTCCAACTTTTCATCCTGCGCCAGAATCGTAGTCGTCAGCTGTGGTGCGGCATCATCCTCGCCGGGAAGAAAGGCATCGACGGTCCATTCTCCCGGACGCGTCACTATGAAGCGCGTGCTGAAGGTTCCCCACGTATTGTCAGCTTCCTCAGATTTTAGTTCAATACGGGTTGTCTTTCCTGACGGCTCGGTTAGCTCCAGCGGAATAGGTCCTTCTTTCAGTGGCGCACCATTGGCATCAAAAACATTGGCAGTCAAAGTCACCTGGTCGCCGGGTTTGGGCCGTTCTGGCGAGAAGTAGAGCCGAATGCGTTGGTCGGTGGCAATGTTGCGTTGATAGGACATCCAGCGCGCAACCTGTCCCCAGAAGCGGTAATGATAGAGGTCTTCCACCCCGCGTCGCCAGCGCCAGGCCGAGTCGTGACCAAGGAAGAGCACCTTGCCGCTACCCACCCGATTGGTCACTAAGAGAGGGATGCGGCCGTAATCGTTGCGCCGATTCGAATGCACGGCGAGAACCTCAGTGCCCGACTTGGCACGCAGCACCGGGGCATGCCAAAAGAAGCCAGGCAAGGACGACCAAACGGCGGGATTCTGGTCTTCGCTATCGGCCAGCATGGTCAAAAGGGAGGAGCGACCTTCGGTGGTGAGTTCGAGTGGCGAGGCCGAGGCTTCGGCATGACCGTTCGGTTGTTTCTCATCCAATTGAACGGGCATGAGGTCGCCGAGCGGGGAGTCCAAAAGCGTTTGCCAATTGCCTTGGCTACCGGGAATGAAGACTAAGCCCGACGCGAGATTTTCCACCAAGCCTTTCAGTAATTCGGCTTGTTCGAGAGTGAGCTGATTTTCAGCAATACCGATATCACCTAGAAAGACGACGTCATACTTTTGAAGGTCTTCGGGCTTTTCTGGAAACTCCTGAATGTAGTCGGGCCCGTCACCCGCACCCAATTTAGGATGGAGAAGGAGGCAGTCCACCTTCACACCTGGGTCGCGAGAAAGTGCGTTGCGGATGAAGCGATATTCCCAACGCGGCAGGGTGTCGATGACGAGGACGCGGATGTCTTCCGGCTTTCCCGAGAGGGTGAAGCTGCGGCTGTTATTGCCGGGCAAAAGCTCACCGCTCGCAGGAGGAATGGTCAGCGAGAGAGTGCTGGAGCCCTCTTTCTGTAAACGATAGAGAATGGACTCATAGACAGTACTGCGGGCGGGGATGGTGAGATCCTTGGAAATCTCGTTCCCGCTGGAATCGCGCAGCCGCACGATCGTGCGCAGGTCGCGGTCGAGAGAGGAGCGAACGGTGAAGGGGATTTGCACATTCTCGCCCACGATTCCATAAGTCGGAGCAGAAACAGACAAGAGCTCAAGGTCGGGCAGGCGAGTTTCGGAGCCGAGGGGAACAGTGAAAATGGGAATATCGCGCAGACGGTATTTTTGTGCCGCAGTGACGGGTGGCTTACCCTCGTTCCAGTCCCCATCACTGAGGAGAACCACCGAGCGCAAGTCGGGCCGATTTTCGAGAAGGTCCGCCAGAGCAGACTCGAGGTCGGTGCCAGCTTGGATACCCGGCTCAGGGTTCTCGGGTGGCGCACCAAAGGTCTCGATATTGACCCTAGTTTTGCCGTCCTCGAGCAGGGGAGTGTAAAATTCCGATTCCAGGACTTTCTGCGCCAAGACCGAACGAGGCACAATAGTCGGTCGCGCGCTTTCCGGGTCTTCCGTGGCGTCCACCGTGGTCATGGAAGCGGTGGTATCGGCCATGATGACAATCTCGGGCTCTTGGGTGGGATTGAGCACGCGGTGGTATTCCGGCTGCAAAAGGAGAATCACAACCAGAGTAGCGATCAGAAAACGTAAAAGCTCCAGCAATCCAGTCCGAACGGGGCGGGCCGCCCGCCGAAAAGCAGTCCAGCAAAAGAACCCAATCGCAGCCAAAAGAAGAAAGCCCAGCCAGACAAAGATGCCGGGAGCCGCGAAATGAAGTTGTTCGATTTGAAATTGCACCAGAAAGGGTCAAGAGAGCTTCTCCGTGATTCACGTTTAGTCAACGATTCGTGAAGGCCGGAAGTCAGTTTGTTGGCCGAGAGAGACCTCTCGATGAGGGGGCAAGAGCGAACCAATTTCTCTGTCCTTGAATATTGTTCAAAAAAACACTTTCACTCGAACAGCTTGCTCTCTAGCCTCCCTCCATGATCACGAGATTGTTCTCTGCCGCTCTCCACGGTGTCGATGCCGTGGAAGTGGAGGTGGAGGTTCATGGACGCGATGGTGAGAAGCCGGGAACAATAGTCGTAGGCCTCCCGGATGCCGCCGTCAGAGAGTCCGCAATGCGGGTGGGTTCGGCAGTGACCTCTTCGGGCCTGAGTGATTGCACGGTCAATGTCGTGAATCTCGCGCCTGCCGACCTCAAGAAGGAAGGGCCGTCCTTCGATTTGCCAATCGCGCTCGCCATCGCGGCCAATGGGATGGACACCGCTTTTCCGAATGAAGAGGACTACGCCATCGTGGGGGAGCTGGCCCTCGACGGCAGCATTCGTCCTGTCAAAGGCGTTCTCTCAATCGCGATTGAGGCGAAGAATAGGGGTCGCAAAAAGCTTCTAGTTCCCGCTCAGAATGCTGCCGAAGCCGCCATCACGGAAGGCATTGAAGTCATTCCGGTGACCTCTCTTTACCAAGCCTATCACTACCTGACCGGAGAAAGCCCCATCGCTCCTTACCAGCTTGATCGCAAGAAATTCTTCGAAGATCAACGGAGTTATCAAGTCGATTTCGAAGACGTCAAAGGCCAGCATCATGTCAAGAGGGCCCTCGAAGTTGCCGTCGCGGGAGGACACAACATTCTCATGGTCGGTCCGCCCGGAACGGGCAAATCGATGCTCGCGAAACGTCTCCCGACCATCATGCCCGGCATGAGCGAGGACGAGGCCATCGAGACGACCAAAATTCATTCCATCGCTGGTCTCCTCGACCCCAAGAAGTCGTTTCTCGTCACGCGGCCATTTCGGGCCCCTCATCACACGATTTCTGATGCCGGGCTTCTTGGTGGCGGTTCTAATCCCGGTCCCGGCGAGATTTCTCTCTCCAATAACGGAGTCTTATTTCTCGATGAACTTCCCGAATTTCGTCGCTCCACCCTCGAGGTCCTTCGGCAACCTTTGGAGGATGGAGAAGTGACCATCACGCGCGCAGCAGGTTCTCTTTCCTTTCCTGCCAAATCCGTTCTCGTGGCCGCCCTCAATCCCTGCCCCTGCGGATTTTTCGGCGATAGTAAAAGGGATTGCCGTTGCAACCCGCGCCAAGTTGAAAACTATCGCCAACGAATCTCTGGTCCTCTCTTGGATCGCATTGACCTCCACGTCGAGGTTCCTCTCGTGGCCTACAAGGAACTCTCGAGTTCTGCGAGTGGTGAAAAATCAGCGAAGATTCGAGAGCGGGTGATCGCAGCTCGAGAGATTCAGGCTAAACGTCTTGAGGGAACGGAGGGACTTCTCACCAATGCGGCCATGCCGTCTCGACAAGTCCGGGCTCATTGCCAGTTGGATCCGCATTCTTCCAATCTGCTCGAACAGGCGATGGAACAGCTCAATTTTTCCGCCCGCGCGCATGACCGGATTCTCAAAGTGGCCCGCACCCTCGCCGATTTGGCAGGGGAGGAAAACATTGGTTCGGCGCAAATCTTGGAGGCGATTCAATACCGAAGCCTGGACCGACGCTTGGCTTTCTAGGTCCAGAAATGAGGGGCGGGGTCTCAATGACACGGCATGGACAGGGCGATCAAGCTAGGGAAGAATTCGGTAAAATGAGACCAAGATGGATGGGATGAATCAGATTTAAGAATTCAAA
>CAZGXV010000019.1:42189-46389 GCA_964529725.1 uncultured Roseibacillus sp. | reverse complement strand
CCCCACAAAACCATCCGGGGGCGGCCGGCCCCCCCCCCCCACCCACCAAAACCCCGCCGGGGGGGTGGGCTGGTGCTCCGCGCTCCGACCTTCTATCATCCCCTTCAATCATGATCGCTCGCCAAACCATCTACGAAGGCCGTGTCCAAGGCGTGGGCTTTCGCTATTCCTGCAAAGAGCTCGCCAAAGGCTATGACCTCACCGGCAGTGTCGAAAACCTCCCCGACGGCACCGTCAAACTGATCCTCCAAGGTGAACCCGAAGAAATCGACGAATACCTCCAGGACCTCAGCGAAGAATCCGCCCTCGCTCACCACATCAAGGGCCAGATGACGACTCCCATTGAGTTCGATGGCAGCGTCAAAGGGTTTGTGATTCTGAAGTGATCTCTCCAAGGCTTTGACCTTTTTCAGCGCCGCCTTCGAACCGACGTTGTCGCCCTCAAAAGCCGTCTTTCGCGACTTTGTGAAAAATTTCACAAAGTCCGCTTGCTCCCGTTCGGCTAGCGATTCATAGTCCCGCCGTATCTCAATGAGCGATTCTGCGACGACCACCCAGCCATTGCCCAAGGACCTCGCTGCCGAGAAGGGCCTGGTCAATGTTCAAATAGACGGCCACTGGATTCAGGTGCCGAAAGGAACCCGCATGATTGAGGCCTGTAAACAGGCTGAAAAAGAGGTCCCTCATTACTGCTATCACCCAAAGCTTTCCTCGCCCGGCAACTGTCGTATGTGCCTGGTGCAGATGGGCATGCCGCCACGCCCTGCTCCAGGCGAGGAGCCCAAGTACGGCGAAGACGGCTTCCAAGAAATTGGCTGGATGCCTCGTCCTGTCATCGCGTGCGCGAATACGGTGGGAGAAAACATGGGAATCCGCACCAGCGGCGAACTCGTCGAAAAATGCCGCGAAGGCGTGATGGAGTTTCTCCTCATCAACCACCCTCTCGATTGCCCAATCTGCGACCAAGCCGGTGAGTGCTCGCTGCAAGAATACTCGGTCGAGCACGGCAAGGGCATTTCCAGATTTGAGGAAAACAAGGTCAAGAAGCCTAAGAATGTTGATATCGGGCCCCGCATTCGCCTCGATGACGAGCGCTGCATCATGTGTAGCCGCTGCATCCGCTTCATGGACGAAGTCGCCGATGATCCAGTTCTCGGCTTTACCGATCGCGGCACCCACACCACCCTTTCGGTCCATCCGGGGCGCAAGCTCGACAGCAATTACGGACTCAATACCGTCGATATTTGCCCAGTGGGAGCATTGACCAGTAACGACTTCCGCTTCGAGATGCGGGTCTGGTTCCTCAAGGAAACTCCGTCCATCGACGTCAACTGCGGCACGGGCTGCAACACCACTATCTGGACCCGAGGCAACGAGATCTTCCGCATCACCCCGCGCGAAAACAACGAGGTCAATTCTGCTTGGATGCCGGATAGCCACCGCCTCGCCTTCCATGAGATTCACTCCGAGCGCCGTCTCACCGCCCCGCTCACCACTAATGGCGGTCAGCACGCTCCGACGACCATGGAACAAGCGGTCAAGGAAGCCGCGCTCGGTTTTGCGGGACTGCCTGGCAACGAGATCGCCATCATCGCCTCTGCACGGGGCACCAATGAGGAACTTCTTCTCGTCAAAAAAATCAAGGAAGCCCTCGGCACTGAAAACCTAGTTCTCATTGGCCGTTTCGGTGATTCCGACGGCAAGCTCATCAGCGCCGACCGCAATCCCAACACCACGGGCGCAAAGCTCATTCTCGGTGACGACAATCCTTTTGCCAAATTCGAGCAAATCAAAGGCGACATCAACTCGGGCCAAATCAAAGCGGCCCTCGTTGTCGGCGAAGACCTCACCGAAAGCGGCTACAGCAGCGAGGAGCTTTCCAAGTTACAACACTTGGTCGCGCTCAACATTCTCTCCTGTGGCACCGCAGGCAAAGCCCATGTCGTGCTGCCTGGAGCAAGCTTCGCTGAGAAACGCGGCTCGATGGTCAACGTCGCAGGACGCTTGCAAAAGCTGAATCGTGCCATCCTCCCTCCCGGGGAAGCAGTGCCAGATTGGGAAATCCTTTCCGCGCTCCTCGCCGAGCTTCAGCCGGACGCCCCCAAACCGCAGAAGATTCAGGATGTCTTTCAAATGCTTGCCAGCGAAGTCCCCGAATTCAAAGACCTGACCCTCCAGAAGATCGGCGACCAGGGTCTTCCCATCAAGGACACCGGCGAAACCATCCCGCTCCTCGAAAAAGAGCGCAAACGCATCGAGAACCGCGAAATCGTAGGTTGAAGCCTTTGGCTCCGGTTATCAGTTATTTGTTAATAGTTAAAAGACCACGAAATGGAACGAATCAACTCTTTTGAAGACCTCAAGTGCTGGCAAGCTTGCCGGACACTCAGAGTATTCATCGCAAAAGAAGTCGTTCCCGCCTTGCCCAAGGACGAACAATTTCGACTCAAGGATCAACTTCTGCGATGCGCCCGTTCAACAACTGCTAACATAGCCGAGGGATTCGGACGCTTTCACCACTTGGACAATGCCAAATTTTGCAGCAATGCACGCGGCAGCAATTGGGAGCTTCTTGATCACTTGATTGCAGGAAATGACGAAGACCTCATAACAGAAGGACTTCTCTTGAAAGGGCGCACACTCATCAGCGAAGCCAACAAGATTTTAAACGGTTATATCAAATACTTACGAAGCGCCGCAAAAACTAAGGCCTAACAACCAATAACAAGTAACTGATAACTTTCCCAATGGACACTGTCTTTCTCATCGCCACCGCCATAAAAATTGGCCTCTACTTCACGGTAGTTCTCACCTTCGTGGCCTACGCGGTTTATGCCGAGCGCCGCTTCTCCGCCATCATCCAAGACCGCGTCGGCCCCAACCGGACCATGATCCCAACTTCCATTTTGGGCTTCAAGGACGACATCAAACTTCCCCTCGGTGGTTTGACCCAGCCCATTGCTGACGGACTTAAGTTTATCCTCAAGGAAGACTTCACCCCGAACCACGTTCGCAAACACTTCTTCTGGCTCGCTCCTTGTATGACGATGGTGCCGTCCCTGATTACGATAGCGGTGATCCCATTTGCTAGTCCCGTTGCGATTGAAGGCCGCGAGGTCCCGCTCTCCATGGCCATTGCTGACCTCAATGTTGGACCCCTCTTTATTTTCGCCATCTCTTCGCTGGCCGTTTACGGAATCGCGATTGCTGGTTGGGCCTCCAATTCCAAGTTTCCCTTCCTGGGCGGCATTCGCGCTTCCGCTCAGATGATTTCTTACGAAATCGCTCTCGGTCTCTCTATTATTCCTGTCCTTCTCGTTTTTGGAGAACTCAATCTTGGTCGCATCGTGCAGGAGCAATCGGTCAATGGCTGGCTTCTGCTTCCTCTTTGGAACGAGGGCGGACTCATTTTCTCGAGTGGATTCTGGGATGCCGGCGGCCTCCAACAGTGCATCCTTTGGGTGCCTATGGTGCTTGCCTTTATCATCTTCACGATTTCGATTTTTGCAGAAACCAACCGCACCCCCTTCGACCTGGCAGAATGCGAAACCGAACTGGTGGGCGGTTACCACACCGAGTATTCCTCGATGAAATTCGCCCTCTTTTTCCTCGGCGAATACGCGGCCATGGTCATTGGCTCCGCCCTCATCGTAACACTCTTCCTCGGAGGTTGGTCCCTCCCCTTCGGCTGGGATAACGCCTTGGGTGATAGCGGTGTCTTTCCCCTCTGGGCTTCGCTTCTTCATATGGGCGTCTTCCTCGCCAAAGTGATCGCCTTCATTCTCTTCTTTATCCTCGTGCGTTGGTCCATTCCCCGCTTCCGCTACGATCAGTTGATGAAGCTTGGCTGGGTTATTTTCTTCGAACTGGCTTTGATCAACATCGTTCTGACCGCTCTTCTCATTGCTCGCCCTGCTCTGAGCGCTGCCGAATTCGGAGCCTCACTAGCCGGACTAGCAGTCTTCTCGGTCTTTGTCTTCTACCTCGCCAAAACCGTCGATAGTCAGATTGGACCAGGCAAGCGCATCGCATCTTCTCCCCAACCCGAACCGAAAGCTGAAGTCAAACCAGCTGAAGCATAGAGTTATCTTCAGACAGAACTCACCAACTTAGCAAAATAATGAATGAATCTTTGTTACTGACCGGGCAAGTTTATGATCGCCTGATTTTTGCCCGAATCAGCAATTCTGTTTAGTTCTG
>CAZGXV010000019.1:0-42089 GCA_964529725.1 uncultured Roseibacillus sp. | reverse complement strand
ACCAGAAACTCACTTTTTACCATGTCTGTCGTCAAACTCCAGCGCCCTACTCTCACAACCAGCGAGAAACTCACCCTGCCGTCCATCTTCAAGGGCTTTCTCGTCACTCTTGGTCACGCAGCCAAATCCCTGGCCGGCAAGACCCGAGGCGCCGACACCCTGAAGTCCTCTGGCCTTGGTGTCACGATGCAGTATCCCGAGCAGAAGTGGGACGACGAACTCCCCGAATACTACCGGGGAGCTCCGGCTCTTGTCACTGATGAGCAAGACCGCGAGCGTTGTGTCTCCTGCCAGCTCTGCGAATTCATCTGCCCGCCAAAGGCCATCAAGATCGACCCCGGTGAAATCCCGTCCGACGATCCTTGGGCTAAGGTTGAGAAGCGACCCAAGGCTTTTGACATCGACATGATCCGCTGCATCTACTGCGGCATGTGCGAGGAAGTCTGCCCCGAGCAGGCCATCTACCTCCGTAAGGACTATGCCATCACCGGTCTCAGTCGCGCGGAAATGGTGCACGATAAGGAGAAGCTTTATGAAATCGGCGGCAAGCGCGTCGGCCTCGTCAACAAGTGGAACGAGCTGAAGTAAGAGGGTGTTATCCGTGATTGGTGATTAGTGATTTGTTAAAGTATGGGAACGACGGTCAATGGATTCGAAGAGCTTGATGCCTACAAGGCGTTGAGTGATTTTCGTATTTACGTCTTCAAATATCTCACTACCGAACTCCTCAATCAAAAGGACTTCGGGCTAGCAGACCAAATCAGACGATCCTCTCGCTCGATTACAGAGAACCTTGCCGAGGGCTCCGGACGCTTCCGCTTCATGGACAACTACAAGTTTTGCTCAATTGCTCGGGGAGAACTGAATGAAACCCTGGAACACCCCATCACAGCCCACGATGATGGCCTCGTATCAGACGAAATCCTCGACAAGATCCACTTGCGCTTTCAAAAAGCTTCCAACTTGCTTAACGGCTCCATGGCCTACTTAAGACGCTCAGCTAAAGCCTCTCTTAATAACTAACTTTTAACGAATCACGCCACCCCATGCCTCAAATCTTTTTCTATCTCTTCACCATCCTTGCGGTTTTGTCGGCTTGTGCGATGGTGATTGTTAAAAATCCTGTTTCGAGCGCCCTCTGGATGGTGGGTGCTTTCGTTGGATTAGCCGCCTTGTTCGTTGGCTTAAATGCCTACTTCGTTGGCATCATCCAAATCCTCGTCTACGCGGGTGCAATCATGGTGCTCTTTGTGTTCATCATTATGCTTCTCGACCTCAAAGCCGAAGAGCAGCGGGTCTTTAAGCCTGCCAACATCGCCGCTGCAGCTATTGTTCCCGGGGTCCTTCTTCTGCAGATTCTGGGAGTTCTTCTCAAGTCCGACCTCCCTGAACACCAAGCCCTCGATCTCGATGGTGCCGCGCTCGCCCACTTGCAGGCGTCTACCGAAACCTATGAGCGTGGCCTCGCTAAAGACGAGAAGTATGAGCCCCAGGATGTTCCGGTTGGAAAAATTCAATCCAATCTCGAGTCCGGCCAACTTCCCGACGTCCACCTCATCGGCCGCACCGTCTTTGCTGGTCGCGCCGACCTTGACCCCGAAGACCCTTACACCGGACGGAGTAGTCACAACCTCCCCCTCCAAGTGATGGGCGTTCTTCTCCTTGTTGCTACTATTGGAGTCGTTGTTCTTTCTAAAAAGAATTCTCTGCCACCTGTCGCCCGCAAAAACTAACTCTTTCCCATGGAACCCGCTTCTCTCAACGAATACCTCATGGTCAGTGGCATTCTCTTTGCCATTGGCCTCGCTGGCGTCATCGTGCGTCGTAACATCATCGTCATCTTCATGTGTCTCGAGATGATGTTAGCTGCGGCCAACCTCACCCTGGTGGCCTTTTCTCGTTTCAATCTGAATAGCTTCGACGGGCTGCCTGATTACGACGGTCAAGTGCTCGTCTTTTTCATCATCACTGTGGCAGCTGCAGAAGTCGCAGTTGGTCTCGCCATCATTGTCGCTCTCTATCGCGCCCGCCAGACGATCAACGTCGAAGACCTGACCTCAATGCGCGGTTAGTTTTTTTGAGACAGGATTTACAGGATTAAACAGGATTTGATTTGAATAGAAAACCGTCAGAAATGGAGGACCTCACAGGTAAGGTGATCGGTTGCGCCATGGCTGTACATCGGGCACTTGGGCCCGGCTTTCTCGAATCAGTTTATCAAAAATCCTTAGCAATTGAACTTTCACGCCAAAATATCAATAACCGTGTGGAAGCGCCTCTCGTTGTTCGTTACCACGACGTTGTTGTCGGCGAATTCAAGGCGGACATTCTTATCGACGATAGCTTGATTGTTGAACTCAAAGCCGTCTCAAAAATCGTCGCTCAACATGAGGTCCAACTCGTCAACTATCTCGCGGCAACAGGAATCGACATTGGTCTCCTCATCAATTTCGCCGCCCCTAGCCTCCAATTCAAAAAGAAATTCCGTCAATATCGACCGTCCCATTCCAGCCAGGACAAATCCTGTTAAATCTTGTTAATCCTGTCCAAAAAACTTTTCTCTCATGCATCTCGCTTGGTTCCTCCTCATCCTCCCGCTTCTCAGTGCGGCCGTTATTCATCTCGGTCTCAAAAAGAACGCCTTTCTCTCATCCATGGTGGCCACTGGTTCCGCTGGGGCGACTCTTCTTCTCACCCTCCTCCTTCTTGGACAAGCGACCGACAACCCAGAGCCCATTCGGTTTGCTTGGGCCACCTTCGGTGATTTTAACGTAAATATCGGCATCCTTCTCGACGGCATGGCTGCCAAGATGATGCTCGTTGTGACTGGTGTCGGTACCCTCGTTCATGTCTTTTCCCTTGCCTATATGGCCAAGGAAAAAGCGAAAGCTCGCTACTTCTGTGGGCTGTCTCTCTTCATGTTTTCCATGACCGGAATTGTCTTGGCCGACAACTTCATCATGATGTTCATCTTCTGGGAGTTGGTGGGTCTGTCCTCTTACCTGCTCATCGGACACTGGTATACTAAAGCCTCCGCTGCCGATGCCGCCAAGAAGGCCTTTTGCGTGAATCGTATCGGTGACTTCGGGTTCATGGTTGGCATTCTCCTTCTGTGGGGAATTACCGGGACTCTCACGTTCGGTGACATGGCTGGTCAGATTTCTACCGAACTCTCGCTTGGTCTTTTGGGGGCCGCTCTTTTATGTGTGTTTTGCGGAGCAGTCGGTAAGTCGGCGCAAGCCCCTCTGCATGTTTGGCTCCCTGATGCCATGGAAGGCCCCACTCCGGTCTCCGCCCTCATCCACGCTGCCACCATGGTCGCGGCTGGCGTCTATATGATGGCCCGCGTTTTCCTCTCGGTCGGCGACCACGGGGAATTACCCTTCCCGCAATGGTCCACCGACACCATCGCCTGGGTGGGCGGCATCACCTCTCTGCTGGCTGCCTTGATGGCGACCCAGCAGAACGACATCAAAAAAATTCTCGCTTACTCCACCCTCTCTCAGCTCGGTTACATGGTCCTCGTTCTTGGTATCGCCCATGGTCATTCTACCGAGGCCTCCATGTTCCATCTCTACACCCACGCTTGGTTCAAGGCCCTCCTCTTCCTTGGCTCCGGTGCCATTATCTATGCCTGCCATCACGAGCAGGATATTTGGAAAATGGGCGGGCTGGCCAAGAAGATGCCGTTGACCACTCTCACTTTTGCGATTGGAACTCTCGCGCTCGCTGGCTTCCCCTTCACCGCTGGTTTCTTCTCGAAGGAGCAAGTCCTCCACGCCGCTGAGCACAACATGTCCCTCTTCGTTCTCGTTGCGGTCGTGGCCGCGTTGACCACCTTCTACATGGGTCGCCTCTTCTTCATCGTCTTCCTAGGCAAGCCGCGCTCCAAGAATTCAGAAGACGCCAAAGAGGTTGGACTGCTGATGCTCGTTCCGCTGCTTCTCCTTTCGGTGCTTGCTCTTGTTTCGGGCCAAAAGTTTGTGGCCGAAATCATCTCTCCTCTCTACTACCATGTCCCTCTCAAGCTGGGTCTCGCCCTCTACGCTTCCTTGGGAGCCTTTGTGGTCGGCGCGGCTGCAGCCTTCGTCTTTTACTTCAAAAAAGACAGCGATCCGCTGGCTAACAATCCGGTCTCCAAACTCTTTGCCAATCGCTTCTACATCGATGAAGCCTATGGCCAGCTCGTGAAGTATGGCATCAACATCAAAGCCGCAACGATCGACTTTCTTGACGATTTCATCATCGGTGGGCTCATTGTGGGAGGACTCGCTCGCTGCTCGGCCGCCATCGGCCAACTCTTTAATCGTGCCCAATCTGGCTCCCTCCAGACCTACTCCCTGCTGATGGGGATGGGAGTTCTTCTCGTCATCTATCTCACGGTTTTTGTGAAGTAAGCACTCTCCTAATTCTATTTTCTCGACACCATGTTTGACCAATTTTTGATTCTGCTTCTCGCCATCCCCCTTGTTGCTCTTGTGGGCGTGATTGCAGGTGGCCCTGCGCGCAGCTTGTCTCTTCTCGCCGCCATCGGCAATTTTGGCATCGCTCTCGGTGCTGCTATCTTTTGGAGCTATACCCGCGACCCCGAGCTGGGTGCCTTTTCTCTGATGGTGCTCGCCAAACCCGAGATATCCCTCTCGCTCGGTCTGCCCGACGCCATGGCCGTCATCATGGTCCTGCTCACCACCTTGGTCACCATCGCTGCTATCCTCGCTGGCAAGTGCCCCGAAGGAAAAGAGCGTCTTTGGTTCTCTTCCATCATTCTCATTTCCCTCGGTGCCCTTGGTGCATTCTTGTCCACCGACTTGTTCTTCTTTTATGCTTTCCACGAGTTGGCTCTCATCCCGACTTTCCTCATGATTGGGATTTTAGGCAAGGGTGACCGCAAGGCTGCAGCTTGGAAAATCACCATCTATCTCGCCTTCGGTTCCATTATCTTGCTAGCTGGGCTCCTGTGGCTGGTGGCGGCCAGCGGCTCCGAGACTCTTCTCTTCGAAGACATTCTTGCCGGTTCCATTGACCCCAAAGACCAAATCGGGATCGCAGCTCTCCTCCTCGTCGGCTTTGGCATCCTTGTCTCGCTCTTCCCTTTCCACTCTTGGGCTGCTCCTGCCTACGCCTCGGCGCCCACTCCGGTGGCCATGCTCCACGCGGGTGTCCTTAAAAAGTTTGGTCTCTACGGCCTGCTCAAACTGTTCCCGCTCGTTCCGGAAGGAATGCAACACTGGCTCACCCCTCTCATTGTTCTCCTTCTCGGAAACATCCTTTGGGTTGGCATGGTGACCATTAACCAGAAGCGCCTCGATAGTATGCTCGCGAACTCCTCGGTGATGCACATGGGCTATGTCTTCCTCGCCATCGCGGCCCTCATTGCCGCAGGATCGACAAGCGCCAACTCGCTGGCTCTGCCTGCAGCTGTCATTTTGATGTTTGGCCATGGTGTCTCCATCGCTCTTCTCTTTGCGCTCTCCGACCGTATCAATAGCAAGGCGGGCAGTCTGCGCATGGAAGAACTGGGCGGCCTCGCCAAATCTGCGCCCGGTCTCGCCTTCTTATTCGGCCTCGCCGGGATGGCCTCCATCGGTCTGCCTGGTCTCGCCAACTTTGCAGGCGAAGCAGCGGTCTTCCTCTCTGGCTTTAAAAATTGGGTCGCGGGAGAACCTCTCGGCGTGGTCCAGATTGGAACCATCATCGCTGTCTTTGGGGTCGTTCTTTCCGCAATTTACATGCTACGGGCCATTCGCCTCATCTTTCATGGTGAGCCCGTGGCCGCGACTCAATCTGCCAGCGATCTCGACCTGCAGGAAAAACTCCCCGCTCTCATTCTCGCCGTCGCTCTACTCGTGGTCGGACTTTACCCCAATCTTCTCTTCAACCTCTTCAACGAGCCCACCATCACAGTCGCTCCCGCCACTGCTTCCTTGAACGAGGCCCGATAGCTTTCTCGAACGATTTTTCATCTCATGCAACTCCCGCTCCACTATCTCGAAATCATCGTCGTTGTCCTCGGACTCGTCGTCCTGCTGGTCGAAGCTTTCTTTCCGCGCGAAAAAAAAGCTTACCTCGGCTGGCTTGCGGCACTGGGCCTCTTCGTGACCTTCATCCTTCTGATTTTTGCCAAAAGCGCGACCGGTCCCGAGCTTGACCGATTCTACGCCTTTGATTCCAGCGCGCGTTTCTTCAAAGGTCTCGCCTTAGTGATTACCATGCTCGTCGTTCTCATGGGAATTGATTACCGCAAAGTCCTCACCCGCTTCACTGACAATCCCAAGTCCGAGGACGGCATCGGTGAGTTCTTCGCCCTCCCGCTTTTTGCCTGTGCCGGTATGATGTGGATGGCTTCCGCGAAAGACCTGGTGATGGCGTTCGTGGCCCTCGAGCTCACCACCATCACCTTCTACATTCTCGTCGGTTACATGCGTCGTAACGTGGGCTCCCTAGAAGCAGGCGTTAAGTATCTCATCCTGGGTGCTCTCTCCACCGGCTTCCTGGTCTATGGCATCGCTTGGATTTACGGCATCACGGGCACCATGAACTTGGCCATGATTGACCTTGCGCTCTCCCCGCAAGGGCTTCTTGAAAACAACATTGCCCAGAATACCTACGGGCTTTTGTTCGGTATTGCTCTCATCGTAATCGCCCTTGCCTTCAAGGTGGGAGCGGTTCCGATGCACCTCTGGATCCCAGACGTTTACCAAGGTGCCCCTACCCCAACAACGACCTTTCTCTCCGTGGGTTCCAAAGCGGCGGGCTTTATCGTTGCGATGCGAGTGCTCGAGCCTTTCCTCACTCACGAAATCACCCGTGACAAGACCATCTTCATCCTTGTCGTCATTGCAGCAGCGACTCTCTTGCTTGGTAATCTCGCGGCTATCGCCCAAACCAACCTCAAGCGTCTCTTAGCTTACTCGTCTATCGCTAACGCTGGCTTCGTGGTTCTTGCCCTGGCGGCTTGGAGCGGCGGAAGCGAAACCCAGCTGTCAACTTATCAAATCGTCGGCTTCTATCTCGCCACCTACCTCATCATGACGGTGGCGGCGCTCTTCGCGATGCAGTCCATTAGTCAGAGCACCAACTCGGAAGCCATCAAGTCCTTGAACGGCCTTGCTCAAACCCATCCTGCTCTCGCTTGGACCTTGACCATTGTGTTTGCCGCTCTTGCTGGACTGCCCCTGACCGTGGGGTTCTTCGGCAAGTTTTACGTCTTCCAAGCTGCCGTTGCGAACGGTCTTTGGCTCGCCGTTGGAGCTGGATTCATCGGAGTTGCGGCCGGCTTCTACTATTACTTTAAGATCATTAAGGCCATGTTCTGGAGCCCCACTGAACACGGCCCCGAAATTTACCTCTCCAGCACCGCGAAAGCAGTGATTTATCCTGCTGCCATTCTGATCGTCTTCCTCGGGCTCTATCCCCAACCCATTCTGGCGCTCTTGGGCAACTAGCGCTTTCCGAGCAACACTCCGACCGCACCCGATTCGTCTTCGAAGAGAATCGAGTGCGCGTGATTCGATAAGAACTTGGGAAAGGGAGCCAAACGTTCGTTCACAAGAATCACCTCTCCTCGTTGAAGAGTGAGAAAACGTTCCATCGCGGCCATGGTATCCTCGTTGTAGATGAGAAAACTCCCGACGCTCAAATCGACCTCGGGTAGCTCGAGTTCTTCATACCGACCCGGTAGCAGAGTGAAATTCGAGAGCCCATTTTCGAGCATCTGCTCTCCGCACAATTCCAAAGCAACTGGTGCCAAATCGTTCAGCCAAACGTGTTCAGCATGCTTTCCCAAAAGCAAAGTTTCGGCACCTATCCCAGCCCCGAGAATCAAAACTGTTTTTCCCTGAAAAAGAGATCGGTTCTCGCCTAACCAGTCCGTGAGCACCGCAGTTGCCGACCAACGTCTATCGTAGTAGACCTCCACTCCCTTGGCCATCTCCTCCATGACCTTCTTCTCAAGAGAAGGATGTTCCAAATTCAGGAGCTCGAATTGCTCTCCCCCCACCACTTCACTCTGCCATTGCACGTCTGTCACAGCTCAGTGGGTAGAGTAATTTCACGACTATCACAATTTGTGTTTTTCCAATCAGCAAGAGAGAACTCTTTTTGGATAGCCCCAATTTCCAGCGGGCAAAACGCTGTTCGCTTATGGCTCATACTTCCGCGCACGTTCGCTGATGAAAACTGCGGTGCCCTTACGAATCATCCCTGCCAAGCGAACGGCGTCCCAGTTCGCAAGTCTGACACAGCCAGAGCTGACCGAGCGACCGATGCTGTCCGGATTGCTGGTTCCATGAATCCCAAAACCATTACCCAATGGACACCACACGATGCCTACCGGGCTGTTAGGACCAGGCAACAGTTCCAGCCCCGTCTTCTTTCTCATGTAAGTCGGACCCGGAGTGACGGAACCAATCTCACGTTCGCCTCGGGGACTGTCTTCTTCATTGAGAGTAATGGGATAGGCTCGAATCAACTTCTCACCCTCCCAGAGCGTGAGCATCGAATCCGGAGCTGAGATGTAAACGCGTCGGCCTGGAGCACCTTTTCCTAACAAGTCGGACCACACACCCTCACCTTTTGAATTGAAGTATTTTTCAATTTCAAATGGAACAACGTTGGGAACGGTCAAAACGGTGCCGGGGGATGGATTCTCAAAATTTACCTGCGGGTTTAGCTTTTTGAGCAATGACTCGCTGCAATGAAAACGCTCGGCTAGAAACTCCAAAGCCGAGTAGTAGAGAATGACCTGCTTCCTCGCGGTGAGCGTCTTGAAGTCGGGAAGTTGCCCCGTGCCGGGCAGCGACGCATTGACATATTGCTTCCATAGCGAAGGAACTTGCGCGGTGCGCGTCGGGGGCAGATTGACTCGGAGCGCGGCCGGATTCCACGTCTCACAAAGTGTCTTTGCGAGCTGAGTGAACTTGCCGTCGTAACCATCAATCTTCCCTGGCGAGAAACCGGCCCGATCCAAGGTTACTTGCAGCTTCAAAAGCTCGAGACCTCGTTCGCTCAGAGGCCCGCGAGGCGTGGGTGAAAGTTCGCTTGGCAGTGGCCGCAGCGGTGGCACCGGGTTTCTCTCCTCCGTGCGCTCAGGGACGGAAGGACGAGCTTGCGGCGGCGGGATAATAAGGTCAGAGCCCTCCCAGATGACATCGCTGCTGAGGTTGTTAGCCTCGCGGATAGCGGCCACCGAGACGCCAGCGCGCTTCGCGATGAGCCAAAGGCTTTCCCCCGCTTTCACTCGGTGGATGACTTGGGCGTTCATCGCGGGGATGCCCCAGACGAACAATCCCAACAGCAAACAAAAAATTCTCATGTGATACTATGACTCCAATCGCGCGCATTTCATTCTAAAAAGAAGACGCTGGAAAGCGAAAGGCTCTCGCAGCATGTTTGCCTTTTTCCACAAAAAATCCGGACCTCTTTCGAAGGTCCGGATTTGAGATATTTAAAGTGGGAACGACGGATCCAGATAACGCTTAAGCGCTTTCCTTAACTTCGTCATCGGCACCGCCGTCGATGGAATCGAGGTCGATTCCACCAGTGACCTCGCCTTCGGCAGCAGGAGCGGCTTCGGGAGCAGCCTCTTCACCCTCAGGAGTTTCGCCTTCGGCGACTTCCACGATGGGCTCGGGCTCTTCCACGGTGAGTTCGATGTCAACAGAGCGATGGCTATGGAAGCCGGTTCCAGCAGGAATCAAGTGACCCATGATGACGTTCTCCTTAAAGCCTGTCAGTCGGTCAATCTTGCCCATAGTCGCAGCCTCGGTGAGGACGCGGGTGGTGTCCTGGAAGGACGCGGCAGAGATAAAGGACTCAGTTTCGAGAGACGCCTTGGTGATACCCAAGAGAACAGGCTCGGCTTCGGCGGGTTTACCTCCTTGCTCAGCAAGTTCTTCGTTGACCTTCTTGAAGGTAATGCGCTCGACTTGGTCGCCCCAAAGGAAGTCGGAGTCACCCGGCTCAGTGATGCGGACCTTGCGGAGCATCTGGCGGATGACGACTTCGATGTGCTTGTCGTTGATTTCCACACCCTGGGCACGGTAAACGGACTGCACTTCGGAGACGAGGTGCTCTTGGAGTGCCTGTGTTCCGCATGCCTCAAGGAGGTCTTCGGGAGCAACAGGACCTTCGGTAATCTGGTCGCCACGCTTAAGGAGGTCTCCTTCTGTGACGGTGATTTGACGGCCCATGGGCACGAGGTGGTCCACGGAATCACCGCTTTCCACGTCGGTGACAATGACCTTCTTCTTACCGCGAACAGTTCCGCCAAAGGAGACTTCACCATCAATCTTGGCGATGACGCAGGCGTCTTTCGGACGGCGAGATTCGAAGAGCTCAGCCACCCGGGGCAGACCACCAGTAATGTCTTTTGTCTTAGCGACCTTACGCGGAGTTCGCGCCAGTTGAGCACCACCAGCGACCTTCTGACCGTCTTTAACAGACAAGTGAGCACTGACTGAGATGGAGTAGTTCGCGAGAACTTCGCCCGATTTTGGATCCACAATGACAACTTGCGGGTGCAAGTCTTCTTTGTGCTCAGTGACGGTCATCTCCTTCTTACCGGTCTCTTTGTTGGTCTCGGTCTGAACGGTAATTCCGACAATCATATCGCGGAACTCCACTTTACCACCCTTCTCGGCGATAATAGGGACGGTGTTGGCATCCCAGCTAAGGATTTCCTGACCCTTCTTGACCTCAGAGCCATCGGCAGCCTTGACCACGGAACCAATCACCACTTTGTGGGACTCAAGTTCGAGTCCGTCCTTGTCGCGAATAGAGACTTTACCATTCTTGTTGAGCACGACGAAGTTACCATCGGCATCTTCCACCACGCGCAAGTCGAGGTAAGTGATAAATCCTTTCGTCTTAACGAGGACTTGTGGCTGCTTGGAGCTACTGAAAGCAACACCACCGGAGTGGAAGGTCCGCATCGTGAGCTGTGTTCCAGGCTCACCGATGGACTGCGCAGCGATGATGCCGACAGCCTGACCAATCTGAGCAAGCTCATTGGTGGCGAGGTTCAATCCGTAACACTTGACACAACATCCGCGGTCCGACTCACAAGTGAGAGCGGAGCGCACGCGAAGCTGCTCGAGGCCGACGTTCTCAACTGCTTCCGCGGTTTTCTCGTCGATGTGCTGTCCAGGCTTGAGAATCACTTTACCAGAAACAGGGTCCGTAACTTTCTCCAAAGAGGTCCGTCCATAAATGCGGGAAGCCAGCGAAGTGGACTCCTCATCGCCACTATAGATAGTGTGCATGGTGAGGCCGTTGACAGTTCCACAATCCGGAATGGTGACGATGACGTCCTGCGAAACATCGACCAACTTACGGGTCATGTAACCGGAGTCAGCGGTCTTCAGTGCGGTATCGGCGAGACCCTTACGAGCACCGTGCGTGGAGATGAAGAACTCCAATACGGAGAGACCCTCACGGAAGTTCGAGGTGATGGGACGCTCAATAATCTCACCGGAAGGCTTAGCCATGAGGCCACGCATTCCTGAGAGCTGCTTAATCTGGTTCTTGTTACCACGAGCACCAGAATCGACCATCATGAAGAGAGGGTTAGCGAGCACCTTCCCATCGTTGTGCTCAATCTTACGATAGAGCGCGCTGGCGATGTGGTCGGTGGCACGAGTCCAAATATCGACCACCTTCTGATAACGCTCACCATTAGTGATGATACCGTTGCGGTAGTGCTTGGTAACGGTTTCGATTTCGGCGTAGGCCTTTTCGACCTCCACCTTCTTCTCCTCAGGCACCACCATATCGACGATACCAATCGAGATACCGGAACGGGATGCTTCTTTGAAGCCGAGTTCCTTGAGTAGGTCAAGAGACTCCACCGTTGGGTTACGTCCAGCGGCTTGGTAGCTACGCCAAATGATATTTCCGATCTGCTTCTTACCCACGGTCTCGTTGACGAAACCAAGACCTTCAGGCCAAATCTCGTTGAAACGAACGCGACCAGGAGTGGTGATGATGTGACGCGACTCCTTGTCCCCCATGATGGTGTCTTTGCCATAGTCGGGGTTGGAGATGCGGATCCACTGGTGGTAGCTCACTCCCCGCTGGGAAATGGCGTATTCCACCTCGTCAGTTGTCGAGAAGGAAGGCAACGACTGGTCAGTCGCAGGCTTCACCGCTGAACGAACATAAGTGAGGTAGTAAATTCCAAGAATAATATCCTGCGAAGGAGTGGTGATGGGTTGTCCACTCGCGGGAGAGAACAAGTTGTTAGGCGCCAACATGAGTTGACGTGCTTCCATTTGCGCTTCCACGGAAAGAGGCACGTGCACCGCCATTTGGTCACCATCGAAGTCGGCGTTATAGGCCGAACAAGTCAATGCGTGCAAGCGAATGGCAGAACCCTCAATGAGGACGGGCTCGAAGGCCTGGATAGAAAGACGGTGAAGAGTCGGTGCCCGGTTCAACATCACGGGATGACCCTTGGTCACTTCCGCAAGGATGTCCCAGACCTCGGTGGTCTTACGGTCAATCATCTTCTTGGCCGAACGCACGGTGTGGCAGTAGCCCAGCTCCTTGAGACGGCGAATAATGAAGGGCTCAAACAAGGTGAGGGCCATTTTCTTCGGTAATCCGCACTGGTGCAGCTTGAGGTCAGGACCAATCACGATCACGGAACGACCGGAGTAATCGACGCGCTTACCGAGAAGGTTCTGACGGAAGCGTCCGCCCTTACCCTTGAGCATGTCGGAGAGCGACTTGAGAGGACGGTTGCCAGCGCCTGTCACTGCACGACCGTGGCGACCGTTATCAAACAAGGCATCCACCGCTTCCTGCAGCATCCGCTTCTCATTTCGGATGATGACTTCGGGAGTCTTCAACTGGAGAAGGTTGCGAAGACGGTTGTTGCGGTTGATGACCCGACGATAAAGATCGTTCAGGTCGGAAGTCGCAAAGCGGCCCCCTTCCAAAGGAACCAAAGGACGAAGATCGGGAGGAATGACCGGAAGAACATTCATGATCATCCACTCGGGGCGGGTGTTCGAACCGTGGAAGCCCTGGGCCAGCTTGAGACGCTTGGCGAGCTTCTTGCGATTCTGCTTAGAGCGGGTCGCTTCCATCGCCTCCTCCAACTCAACAATGAGTTTAGGGAGATCGACTTGCTTAAGAGCTTCCTGCAAACCCTCGGCACCCATCGCAGCACGGAAGTTGTCCTCGCCGTAATCGTCCTCAGCATCGCGAAGCTCGGTCTCGGTCAAAAGTTGACCCAGCTCGAGAGGAGTATTACCGGGGTCGATGACCATGTAATCCTCGTAGTAAATCACGCGCTCCAGCTGACGGGCGGCCATGTCGAGAACAAGACCGATGCGGCTGGGCATACACTTGTAGAACCAGATGTGGCTGACGGGAACCGCCAACTCGATGTGGCCCATGCGCTCGCGGCGGACGCGGCTGAGGGTCACCTCGACACCACAACGGTCGCAGATGACGCCCTTGTGCTTGATGCGCTTGTATTTTCCGCAAGCACACTCCCAGTCCCGAGTGGGTCCGAAGATTCGCTCACAGAAGAGCCCACCCTTTTCGGGCTTGAAAGTCCGGTAGTTGATGGTTTCGGGGTTCTTGACCTCGCCATGACTCCAGCTCCGAATGGTCTCGGGGTGGGCCACAGTGATTGCGACGTGGTCGAAGGCTTCAGGCTTTTCATCCACCCCGTAAAGGTCACGCAAATTGGTTTCAACGCTCATAAATCGTATTTAGTAAGTAGGTTGTTAGGTCGGGGAGGTTTAGATAGTGAGATCGTCCAAGGAGAAATCGTCGGAGAGTCCCACCCCTTCGCCAGCTTCTTTGGCAGCAAGTCCACGGCCTGGCTTGACGTCCAGTCCGAGAGATTGCATTTCCTTGATCAATACGTTGAATGATTCGGGAGTTCCCGCTTCGAGGGTGTTATCCCCTTTCACGATGGACTCATAGATTCGGGTCCGTCCCTGCACGTCATCGGACTTCACTGTGAGAAGTTCCTGCAAAGTGTAGGCCGCGCCGTAGGCTTCGAGTGCCCAGACCTCCATCTCTCCGAAACGCTGGCCACCATACTGGGCTTTACCACCCAATGGCTGCTGCGTGACGAGTGAGTAAGGTCCAACCGCACGGGCGTGAATCTTGTCGGCAATGAGGTGGCCGAGCTTAAGCATGTAGATTTGTCCTACCACGACTGGCTGGTGAATCGGGTCACCAGTGCGACCGTCATAGAGCATGCTCTTTCCGGCTACGGAACCGTCTTTGCCGTCTCCGATCCAGTTGAAGCCTTCGACCGCTTTGGCCTCGCTCATGTAGTCCCAAATCTTGTCCTCGTGGATACCGTCGAAAATCGGGGTTGCCACTTTGAAGCCGAGTGCTTTGGCTGCGACACCGAGGTGAGTTTCCAAAACCTGCCCCACGTTCATTCGAGAAGGAACGCCGAGAGGGTTGAGGCAGATATCGATGGGAGTTCCATCGGAAAGGAAGGGCATGTCGGCCTCGGGAACAATGATGGCGACAACGCCTTTGTTTCCGTGACGTCCAGCCATCTTATCACCCACTGAGAGCTTGCGCTTCTTGGCGACAAAGACTTTCACTTCCTTAATCACGCCGGGATCCACCTCATCACCGCTTTCGATCTGGTCGAGACGACGCTCGCGATCAGTATCGAGTTCGCCGAAGCGGGACTCGAAGCTAGAGATGATTTCGAGAATCTTGTTCCGAATCGGGCTTGGGTCGATCTCGATGTGGTCATGGGCGCTGGCAAGCTTGCGAAGAAGAGTCTTCGTGATTTTGCGGTTGGCCGGAATGATGATTTCGCCAGTCTGGGCATTGACGACATCGAGAGGAATTTTCTCTCCCAAAAGGATATCGGACAATTTCTCAGTGAGGTCGTCAGTGAGCTTGTCTTTCTTCTTTTTGTAATCGTCGTTGATTTTCTTGAGCTGCTTCTTGGCTTCGGCGGTGTTCACCTCCTCATTGCGCACGCGGGCAACGCCATGAGAAGACATGCGAATCTCCTGCACGATACCGATGGTGCCGGAAGGGACGCGCAAGGAGGTATCCTTCACGTCTGCTGCCTTCTCACCGAAAATCGCGCGCAAGAGGCGTTCTTCAGGAGCCAGCTCAGTTTCGCTCTTGGGAGTGATCTTACCCACCAGAATGTCACCAGGATGAACTTCCGCACCCACGCGGACGATGCCGTCATGGTCGAGGTTCTTGAGAGCCTCTTCCCCTACGTTTGGAATATCGCGAGTGATTTCCTCAGGTCCCAGCTTGGTGTCACGGGCCGCGACATCGAACTCGGAGATGTGAATCGAGGTGTAAACGTCATCCTTCACGATGCGCTCTGAAATCACGATCGCATCCTCAAAGTTGTAACCGTTCCAAGGCATGAACGCGACCAGCACGTTCCGTCCCAAGGCGAGTTCACCTTTCTCGGTGTTCGGTCCATCAGCGAGAACATCGCCAACTTTGATTTTCTTGCCTTTGGCCACGATGGGCTTCTGGTTGATGCAAGAACCGGAGTTCGAACGCATGAACTTGCGAAGCGGGTAAACATAAATCCCCTTGTCTGGAACTGTCTTGAGAACCTCAGGGGTGCTCAGGAACTTTTCATCCGAAATGGGCAGCTCACCGTCCTTAGTAGTGACGATATACTCCGCGGTAGCAGCAGCAACCACTCCATCGGCTTCGGAGACGATAACGGCGCGGGAATCACGGGCAGCTTTGCCTTCCAAGCCCGTGCCCACGAAGGGAGACTCGGAGACCAAAAGCGGAACGCCTTGGCGTTGCATGTTCGCACCCATCAGAGCCCGGTTGGCATCATCGTGCTCGAGGAAAGGAATCATTCCCGCCGCAACCGACACCAACTGCTTGGGAGAAACGTCCATGTAGTGCACTTCCTTCGGATCGACTTCAAGGAACTCACCTCGCTCGCGAGCGGTGATGCGCTCGCCTTCGAAGACACCCTTGTCGCTAATAGGATTATTCGCCTGCGCAATGAGGTAACCTTCTTCTTGGTCGGCAGTGAGATACTCGATGTTCTTGGTCACCTTGCCATTTTTGACCTGACGATAAGGGGTCTCAATGAAACCAAATTCGTTGATACGGGCATAGGTGCACATCGAGTTGATGAGACCAATGTTTGGACCCTCAGGAGTTTCGATTGGGCAAATCCGTCCGTAGTGAGAAGGATGAACATCACGAACCTCGAAACCTGCACGGTCCCGGTTCAAGCCACCAGGTCCCAGCGCAGAAAGACGGCGCTTGTGAGTCAACTCCGCAAGCGGGTTGGTCTGGTCCATGAACTGAGAAAGCTGAGAACGACCGAAGAAGTCACGCACCACAGCACTGAGAGCCTTGGGGTTGATGAGCTTCTGAGGAGTCATGCCCTCGATATTGACATCGAACAAAGTCATCCGCTCCTTCACCAAACGCTCGGTGCGGGCAAGACCGACACGGCACTGGTTGGCCAAAAGCTCACCGACTGCGCGCACGCGGCGGGAACCGAGGTGGTCAATATCGTCGAGGACGCCATCACCCTTCTTGAGCTTCAAGAGATACTTCATCGCAGCGAGGAAATCCTCGGCCACCATGATGCGCTCGTTGGGGTCCACTTCGAGACCGAGCTTCTGGTTGATCTTGTAACGACCCACGCGAGTGAGGTCATACTTCTTAGCGTCAAAGAAAAGGCGCTTGAGAAGAGCGCGCGCATTGGCCGCTGTTGGTGGGTCGCCGGGGCGAAGCTTTTTGTAAATATCCTTGAGCGCAGACTCTTCGTCGTGCGCAGGGTCCTTGCGGAGAGATTTGAGAAGAATTTCGTCTTCAGTGGAGTCAATCACTTCCAACTTCTTGACGCCGAGCGCGAGAAGCTGATTCACAACTCCGATAGACATGGGCTCGTAAGCACGAGCGACCACGATCTCACCATCGTGAATGTCCTCGAAAGGAACCTTGGAAGCCAACTCGTCCTCATCCATACCCGCGCTGAGCTTGAGGTTCTGCACGGTGTAGAAGTTTTCCACGATGTCGCGGTCAGTCGGGTAACCGAGGGCACGCAAGAACGTAGTGGCGAGGAACTTTCTCCGGCGACGACGACGGTCGAGATAAACGTAAAGGAGGTCGTTGGTGTCGAACTGGGTCTCCAACCAAGAACCACGGTCGGGAATGATGCGGAAAGAGTGAAGAATCTTACCATTCAAGTGGATGGAAGTTTCGAAACAGATACCAGGCGAGCGGTGAAGCTGAGCGACAATCACGCGCTCGGCACCGTTGATGACGAAAGTACCTCGACGAGTCATCATGGGCAACTCGCCCATGTAAACACGCTCTTTCTTGGTTGCGCTTTCGTCCTTCAATTTGAAGGTCACATAGAGAGCCGAACTGAATGTCTCGCTGGAGCGCAGGGACTCGAGGGAACTCATCTTGGGGGCTTCGATGTCGTAAGCGACAAAGTCAAGTTCGACAGTATCGTCGTAACTCTTGATCGGGAAGACCTCCTTGAAAACCGCTTGAAGACCGGTGTCGGCCCGCTGCGAGGGTGGAATGTCTTGTTGCAAGAAGTCCTCATAGGACTTGCTTTGGACCTCGATCAGGTTTGGTGGTTCAATGACCTCTTTGATTGTTCCGAAGTAACGGCGTTCCATCTTAGGTAGTTTTAGTGAGTTAGGCGGTGGCGCTAGCGAACCGCGGGCGGTTGAATCAGGGCGGAGACGGCTCTCCTATGTGAAAGGTTTTCGGTGAGTCTGGGCGGGACTTTCCGGCTTCTGATATCTAGAACATTAAGTGGAAAAAAGTCCCTGATACCAGAAGCCGAAAAGTCCGAGGAGGCACAAGACCCCCTCGGAACATTAAAAATTCGGTAATTACTTGAGCTCGACTTTAGCGCCAGCTTCTTCGAGAGCCTTCTTGGCCTCTTCGGCAGCATCCTTGGCAGCACCCTCGACGAGAACGACGGGAGCACTTTCAACGAGCTTTTTGGCCTCTGCAAGTCCGAGTCCTGACACAACACCGCGAACGGCCTTAATGACAGCAATCTTGTTGCCTCCGGCTTCAGCGAGGAAGACGTCAAAGTCAGTCTTCTCTTCCGCAGCAGCGCCACCGCCATCAGCGGGAGCCGCAGCAGCTGCAGCCACAGGAGCAGCGGCGGAAACGCCCCACTCTTCTTCCAATTTCTTCACGAGTTCAGCCGCCTCAAGTACGGTGAGCTTGCCCAATTCTTCTGCAATGTTGCTAATATCAGCCATTTTTTTGTTTTTCTGGTTGGTGTAGTCGCGCACTGGAAGCCTCCAGTCCATTTAAGCTCCGTAGCCACGGAGTCCGACAAGGGACCTCACGGGGCGAAAAGCCACAGGATTTCTCCCAAGAAATTTCGCATCAAAAGCCAAAAAATTGCCTCCTGAAAACACCGCTATCCCAACATCTCCCCTATTACTAGCGGAGCGAGGCGAAGTGTCTTGTCCACCAAATCAATGCAATCAAGTCTTTTTTGAGGAATTTTGGTGATTTTTTGAGCAGGCGGAAGAAAGTGGCTTTGCCATATTTGGAGCGATTCCCGACGAGGACGCCCGCAGCCTCATCAGTCAAGACGCGTCCTCTTCCTTTGGCACCTTCAACGATTCTTCTTTGCTTTTCTTTTGACGAAGCATTCACCCGCCATAGAATTTCAGACATTCAAAACGGTAACTAATTCGTTTCCAGAACCTTCTGATTACTTTAGATAGATGAAATTTCTTTTTGTTTTCCTTCTTTTTGCCCTCGCAACTGTCTCAGCCGATACCGAACAGCCTCCCTACAGCGGAACTATCTTCATTGCTCCTGACATTATCACGAGTGAAGACCCCACCGCCTTTGCTGCGCTCAAAAAGTCGGGGCGTCAGAAAAGAACGATGTACGACCGGAGGGCGAATGGATGGGTCGTTCATCAGGCCCATCTTTTCACTGCGAGCTTCAAGGTGGCCGAAAAATCGTCACGGAAATCCAAGATTGAGATCCAAGTCAACCCCGAGTTCACGTCCGAGGAAGCCGAGAAAGAGGCGCGCTACTACTCGGAAGTCATTGGAAGGCTGCCTGCCTCATTAAGGGAGCACGTGGAGACGGTTTGGATTCATCGGGGTAACAATGACTACGGAGGCGGCAACAACAACCTCCTCATCCACACGGGCCGGACTGCGGACTACCTGAGAGCAGGAATTCTAGAAGAAACCTTTGTTCATGAAGCCACCCACACCTCTCTGGATGAATTCCACGCGAACGACAAAGACTGGCTCAAAGCCCAAAGGAATGACCCCGGGTTCATCTCGTCCTACGCGCAAAAGCATCCCCTGAGAGAAGATTTAGCGGAGACCTTCTTGCTCTATTTTGCGCTCAGCTACAAAGAGGATCGACTACCAGAGAAGATGAAAACACTGATCCAAAAAACGATACCCAATCGAATCAAATACTTGGACAGCATCGACTTCGACCCCTACCCCGTCGCCCCCAAAAAGAAAGACTTATAGAAAGCCCCCTCAGAGCACCCTCTCCCCTCAAAATCCAAACCCTGGACTCTGGACTCTGGACTCTGGACTCTGGATTCTCAAAACCGTCCCACAAACAAAAAATGCCCACCTATCAAGGTGGGCATTTTAGAAAAATCTGATTCCTGACTCGCTTTATTCGCCGTCGGGATACTTGGCCTTGATAACGCGGGCCAGAGCAGAGCCAGGCTCGTTGATGGTGCGCACCAGCTGGGAGGCAGGAGCGTTGATGACCGCCAAAAGCTGGGCCAAGAGTTGGTCGCGGGAAGGCAGGTCTGCCAGCGCTTGCACTTGGGAAGCATCCAAAGCGTCTCCATCGAGGATACCGCTCTTGATTTCCGGCTTCTTGAATTCCTTGGCAAAGTTCTTGAGAACCTTCGCGGCTGCACAGACGTCTTCTTCTCCGGTGATGAAAGCGGTTTGCCCCTTGAGGTCGTCATCAATGCTGGGAAGACCAGCTTCTTTGATGGCGATACGCATGTAGCGATTTTTACCTACGTGGCACTCGGAACCAGCCTCAGAGAGACGGTTACGAAGCTCGCTGAACTCGGGAACGGTCATTCCGTTGTAGTCCACCACGAGGAGGAAAGGAGAGCTATTGACTCTTTCGAGAAGCTCGTCGACGATGATTTTCTTGTCTGGGTTCATGATCGGTGTTTCTCGGGATTAGGCATTAATTGCGTAGAGTGATTGCTCGAGTGCGATTCCCGGCAACATTGAAGAAGCGAGGGTCGCGGATTGGATAAAGTCCCCTTTTGCCGAAGCAGGCTTGGACTTCACAAGGCTTTCGATGAGAGAAGCGGCATTTTCTGTGAGCTTAGCTTCGTCGAAGGAGACTTTGCCAACGGCAGCAGCGACGCAACCGTTCTTGTCGACTTTGTAGTCAATTTTACCAGCCTTCACAGCGTTGATAGCCTTAGCGGTGTCGTCGGTGACGGTGCCAGTCTTGGGGTTAGGCATGAGACCACGTGGTCCGAGAACCCGGGCAATCTTGCGCACTTCCTTCATCGCGTCCGGAGTGGCGATAGCGGCATCGAAGTCGAGGAAACCATCGGAAACCTTCTTGATGAGGTCGTCCATTCCGACGAAATCAGCGCCCGCATCTTCAGCGGCCTTGGCGGCGTCGCCGGTAGCGAAGACGATCACGCGGACCGTCTTACCAGTGCCGTGCGGCAGGGCGACAGAACCACGGACCATTTGGTCGCTTTTGCGAGGGTCGATTCCCAACTTGAACGAAAGAGTGACGGTGCCGTCAAACTTGGGTGCAGGAAGGGACTTGAGAAGGGTCACCGCCTCAGCGAGAGGGTAACCTTTTCCAGCCTCGATTTTCTCGGAGGCCTGGACGTAACGTTTGCTTTTTTTGTTAGCCATTTTTTTGGTTGTAGTGCGGGCGAATGCGGCAGTAGTGCCGAATTCTCCTACGGGTTAGTGAACTGGACTTCCAGTCCAGTATTCATTCAGGAGAGTGTTTGAGGACTAGACTCGAAGTCTCGTTCACCAGCTTCTTACATGCCTTCGATCTCGAGGCCCATCTGACGAGCGGTGCCGGCCAGAATCTTAGCCGCCTGCTCAGGATCATTGGTGTTGAGGTCAGCGATTTTCGCGTTGACCACTTCCATGAGCTTCTCCTTGGTGATTTTGCCCACCTTTGTGGTGTGGGGCTCGCCCGAGCCCGAGGCAATGTTCGCCGCCTTCTTCAACAAGACCGCCGCAGGTGGCTGCTTGGTGATGAAGGTGAAGGAGCTGTCCTTGTAAACGGTGATCACAGTCGGGAGAAGGTCACCCGACTGCTGTTGAGTCGCTGCGTTGAAGTCTTTGCAGAACTGCATGATGTTCACGCCTGCTTGACCGAGTGCTGGACCAACGGGTGGAGAGGGATTCGCCTGTCCTGCGTTGATTTGCAGCTTCAATATTGATTTTACTTCCTTAGCCATCTGAGTGTTGCTTGATCTTTAGATTTGTTAGGCGGTTTCGACCTGCCAGGTCTCCAACTCGACCGGAGTGGAACGACCAAAAATGGTGACGGACACGCGCAGCTTGCCGCGTTCGTGGTCGATTTCTTCGACCACCCCGTTCTGAGATTCGAAAGGGCCATCGGCCACCAGAACGGTGTCGCCCACTTCGAAGGCGATAGACGGACGGACCGACTCTTCGCGCTCTTTGATTTGTGCCAGCATGCTCTCCACCTCGCGGGGGCGCATGGGAATGGGCTTATCTTTGGTGCCTGCAAAACCAATGACGCCGTCCATCTCTTTAATGAAATACCAAGACTGATCAATCAGGTCCTTGTTTTCATCGAAGAGATACATGTTGACGATGATATAGCCGGGGAAGAATTTCTTCTTCATCTCGACCTTCTTCCCCTTGCGGTTCTCCTCGACCATCTCGGTGGGAACTAACACTTCAAAAATGTAGTCGCCCAGCTCCTCGCGCTCCACCTCACGGCGAATACGCTTGGCCACGCTGTTTTCCTGTCCGGAAAGCACGTGCACCACATACCACTGGTCTTTGGCCTTGGGAATTGTCGGCATTTTAGTCTCGAGTTCTTAGAAAATTAATAAATCAGGAAGGTTTCTCCCCTATCCCACACCGAGCCCGGTGAGGAAATCCACCACATTGCGGTGAATGAAGTCCCAAAAGGCGACAAACCCCGCGAGGAGGAGCATCGCAATAATCACTACTACGGTAGAATCAATCAATTCCTTGAACTTTTTAAAGCCTTTGACCTTTGGATCGGGATCCCAGGGCCAAGCTGCCTTGCGGAGCTCGCTTTTGACTTCGCCGATGAATGTAAATGCTTTGCGCATGGAATTGGTTGTTTGACCTAAGTAAAATTGAAAATTTGGGAAAAGTGGCAGGACAGACAGGACTCGAACCTGCAACCCTCGGTTTTGGAAACCGATGCTCTACCAATTGAGCTACTGTCCTGTTGAGGCGACTTGGGGCATCCCGGTTTGACCCGGAATGCCCCGTAAAATCATCGCTTACCGAAGGCTTTCGCTTCCGGTAGAATTAAAACGTTAGTCGAGGATGTCACCGACACGGCCAGCTCCAACGGTGCGACCACCTTCGCGAATCGCGAAACGCATGGTCTTCTCCATTGCAATTGGCTGGATGAGGTCAACCTCAAGCTCAACGTTATCACCAGGCATCACCATCTCAACTCCATCGGGGAGCTTGATGCTGCCGGTCACGTCCGTTGTGCGGAAGTAGAACTGGGGACGATAGTTCGAGAAGAAGGGAGTGTGACGTCCACCTTCGTCCTTCGAAAGAACGTAAATCTCAGCTTTGAACTTGGTGTGAGGAGTGACGGAACCAGGCTTCACGATAACCTGGCCACGCTCGAGATCCTCTTTCTTGAGGCCACGAACGAGGAGACCCACGTTGTCACCGGCACGGCCTTCGTCGAGAAGCTTACGGAACATCTCGATGTCAGTGATGGTCGTCTTCTGAGTGTCGCGGATACCGACAATCTCAACTTCTTCCATCTTCTTGATGATACCACGCTCAACACGACCAGTGGCAACAGTTCCACGACCTTCAATCGAGAACACGTCCTCGATAGGCATGAGGAAGTCTTGGTCGATGGGGCGCTCGGGCTCGGGAACATAAGAATCAACAGCTTCCATGAGCTTGAGGATTGCTTCCTTGTGACCAGCGTCGCCTTCGAGAGCCTTAAGAGCAGAACCCTTCACGATTGGGATATCGTCGCCGGGGAATTCATACATGCTGAGAAGCTCACGAACTTCCATTTCAACGAGCTCGAGGAGTTCCTCGTCGTCAACTTGGTCAGTCTTGTTCAAGAAGACCACAAGAGCAGGAACACCAACCTGACGTGCAAGCAGGATGTGCTCACGTGTCTGAGGCATTGGGCCGTCAGCTGCAGAAACTACGAGAATACCAACGTCCATTTGAGCGGCACCGGTAATCATGTTTTTGACGTAGTCAGCGTGACCAGGGCAATCAACGTGTGCGTAGTGACGGTTTTCTGTCTCATACTCAACGTGAGCGGTAGAAATAGTAATTCCACGAGCTTTTTCCTCGGGAGCGGCATCGATTTCGTCGTATGCCTTTGCCTCACCACCACCAGCCTCAGAGAGGATTGTGGTGATTGCAGCTGTAAGAGTAGTCTTACCATGATCAACGTGCCCAATCGTGCCAATGTTCACGTGGGGCTTGTTCCTTTCGAATTGTTCTTTCGCCATTTCCTTAATTTATTTGCGGATTTTTCTCCCGGGACCTGGAGCTTATGGGGGGAATTGAACCCCCGACCTCATCCTTACCAAGGATGTGCTCTACCCCTGAGCTACATAAGCATTGTCCGGTCGCCTGACGAGTGGCAGTGACTTAGTTTCACCTGAATTGCAATGAAAACTTGCAACAGATAAAGCCAAGGCCGCCCCGCGAAAAGCGGGCGGGACGTTAGCAGTCGCTCCACCCCTGTCAAAATCAAATTAAGGAATCTTGGAAAAATTGTGTAATCGCCGCAGTTGAGGGAATCGCGAGGGATCGAGCTAGAGGTTATCAGAGGGTCATTTCCTGAGAAATCATGAGCAGTACAAGGATAGGAAAAGCCGTCTTCCGGATTCGAGAAAGCGGTGATTTTGTGCGTCCTTTCTTTTGAAAAACAGCGTTCATCGAGAAGCCCTTGCTCTCAGCCCATCTAGGATGCCATTTCGACTGATACGGGTCGCCAAATTCACTCCCCTTAAAAATCCACCCCAGGAACGACTCCGCGAACTTTGAAAGAAAACTTTCGTGACTCCAAATCAGCATCAAGCCCCCACAAAAAAACCTGAAGACCAGAAGCCTTCAGGTTTTTGAAAATTGTGTCTGGGAACAGTTTAACCTCCGTAGACCGCATCCGCGCCCAAGGTCTCCTCGATACGGAGGAGCTGGTTATACTTCGCAATCCGGTCGGAGCGGCTCATCGAACCTGTCTTAATCTGACCCGCATTAGTAGCGACCGCGATGTGGGCAATGGTGCTGTCTTCGGTTTCTCCAGAACGATGGGAGACCACAGAGTTGTAACCGTGAATCTTACCCAGCTCAATGGCATCGAGTGTCTCGGTCAGGGTTCCGATTTGGTTCACTTTGATCAAGATGGAGTTCGCCACTCCGAGGTCGATGCCCTTTTGTAAGAAGTCGACATTGGTGACGAACAAGTCGTCTCCCACGAGCTGAACCTTGTCCCCTACCTTATCGGTCAGGAGCTTCCAGCCATCCCAGTCGTTCTCATCACAGCCATCCTCGATAGAATCGATGGGATACTTGTCGCAAAGCTCGGCGAGATACTCAGCTTGCTCGGCAGAAGAACGCTTGGCTCCGCCATCGCCCTCGAACTTGGCGTAATCGTAAACACCGTTTTCGAAGAATTCGGAAGAGGCACAATCGAGCGCAAAAGTGATGTCCTTGCCCACGGTGTAACCTGCTTTTTCCACTGCGAGACTGACGGTATCGAGGGCATCTTCTGTCCCTTCGAAGTTGGGCGCAAAGCCACCCTCGTCACCCACCGCGGTGCTGAGACCACGGTCGTGAAGAACCTTCTTGAGATTGTGAAAGACCTCGGCGCCCATGCGGACGGCTTCGCTAAAGGTGGGCGCGCCGACGGGACGAATCATGAACTCTTGGAAAGCGATCGGGGCATCAGAATGAGAGCCACCGTTGATGATGTTCATCATCGGGACAGGAAGAACCTTCGCGTTTGGTCCTCCTAGGTAGCGGTAAAGTGGCAAACCAGCAGCCGCTGCAGCTGCGCGGGCGACAGCGAGCGAGACTCCCAAAAGCGCGTTGGCTCCAAGGTTCTTTTTGTTCTTGGTGCCGTCGAGCTCGATCATGAGACGGTCGATGGCAGTTTGTTGGGTAGCATCGAGACCTTCGAGAGCAGGTGCGATTTTCTCGTTCACGCTCGCGACGGCCTTAAGGACGCCTTTACCCAGGTAGCGGCTTTTGTCCTCGTCGCGAAGCTCGTGGGCCTCGTGTTCTCCGGTGGAAGCACCACTGGGAACAGCGGCGCGACCAAAGGCTCCACCGGCGAGAGTGACGTCGACTTCGACGGTGGGATTGCCGCGCGAGTCAATAATTTCGCGGCCTTTTACTGATGTAATTGTCGTTTCAGACATTTTCTATAATTAGGTGTTTGGTGTGTGTGTGTTGAAGACTACTTCCAAGCGGAAATGGACTTCACGGTGAAGCTTTCGTTCTTCTCGGTTTCCAAGTCGGTGACGTCCACAGGGTCCCCTACTTTCTTACCGATGAGAGCATGCCCCACGCTAGAGAGATAGGAGACGACGTTCTTCTCAGGCTGGCTGTCCCAAGCGCCCAAGATGGTGTAAGTTTTTTCCCCTTCGTCATTCTCGAGAACAACAACAGTTCCAATCGCGGCAGCAGAAGTATCCACTCCGGAAAAGTCAGTGCCTTGCGCCAAGTCCAGCTCCTTCTCCATGTCCTTGTGGCGGCGGGCGAGCACCATCTGCATATCTTTAGCAGCTTTGTATTCGAAGTTCTCGCGCAAGTCGCCATAGGAACGAGCGTGGGCGATGTCCTTGACGTTTTGCGGAATCTTGTTGTTCACCAAATCGGCAAACTCCTCTTTGCGTTTCTCGAGGCTTTCCCAAGAAACCACGATGGCTTCGTCGGCATCTTCCTTCACCTCTCCGGTGACGAGGTCTTGGGTTTCGGGGTGAGCCTTAATGACTCGAGCCATCAGAGACTTGCGATCCAATTCGGCGAGGGCAGGACTCTGCAAGAGCTTCCGCGCAAAGTTTCGAGCTTCGTTGAGGTCGATATCTTCAAGGAGGTCGGGGATGAGCTTCTTGTCATCCATAAGAAGGTTCTGCAGTCGGGTGCCCTTGCGCGGGCCATCATCAACAGCTCCGGCCTCAATGACCGAGAGCATCGCAAAACCAACCTCTGTTGAGAAAACCTTGGCCGCGTTGCCATTGCGCTCTCGGCAAATCCACATCAGGGCTTCGCCACTGAGCGTGCGCAGGGAAATGCCTTTTTTGATGTGCTTAAGAAGAGGTTGGAACTGGTCTTCGGCGAGGAGAAACTTGGCAATTTCGTTGACGCCGCGGGTGCCAACTTTCTCGAAGATGCCCATTAATTTCTTAATCCAATCATTGCCATAAGCGGCAGGGAAAGCTTCATAAATGCGGCGTTGGCGAGCTGCCGCAAGGGAGGTGACTTCGGAGGCCACATCGCCATCGGCAAGACCGAGAGCATCTTGAATACGCAAGGCTCCAACAGCTAAATCCGCGCCTTCGACAGCAGCAAAAAGCTCATCACGACAAGCGAGCAAGTCGAGGGCTTGACCCAAGTTGAGACGGATGCCCTTCTTCACCGATTCATCGATTTCCTTTGCCAAGTCCTGCAGCTTCGCAGGCTCTTCTTGCAGTCCCTTGGTTTCGTTTTTCAAGGAATCCAAAACCCCAATCTTGGTCTTTAAGTCGCGGGCTTCTCCAAACTCGCCAATCAGGGACTCCAGCGGGCTCAAATTCTCATCGCGCAAGACAAGCGGCTCGGTGCGCTTGGAAGGCACGACCACACGTCCGCCCTCGCGCGCAATCTTTTTGGCCTTGTCCCACCACTTCTTGTAATTTTCCTCGGGAATGATGGTCCCGCAAAGCTCCTTATCGACCGCGTCGGGCTTCAAGCTTCCGCCGTGGCTCTGCAACATGCGTACGATCAGTTCTGCCGGTTGATTCTTGGCGAGGTCGCGCAGCTCCTCCAACTTGGCGACCCGCTCCGCGCGAAAATCACTTTCCTCGAGGGGTTCAGTTTTTTGAATGGCCAACTTCAACCCCATTGTCTGGGGCTCGTTAGCGCGCTCAAAGTTAATGGTCACTTTTCCTCCGAACAAATCCCACTCGGTCACTTGGCCAGCGCCCCAACTTTTATGGAGACAAAAACTCCCGGGTGACAACTCGGACAAACGGTTTCCAACGGGCTCAGTAATTCGACCCGCCTCTACGAGTTTCGCGACATCAGGATGCATCAGGCGAACCTTGCGAATACCGCGAACAAAAGGCAAAGGTTTTTCGCTTCTTTCTGAGAAGTTTTAGAGAAAAGTCACTTTTCCTCAGTTCGTTTGGGAACGGGCACGCGACGAACACGAGGTAAGCGTTGGGCAGAAGCCTCCCGTTTCTCCGCATTCTCGAGTGACTGGAAGAGCACCTCTAGCTTGCGGCGGGTTTTCTCGTCAATCGTTGCGGGCCAAGACTCATCGTTTTGCCCCTGCAAGACTCCTTCCCTCACCACTTCACTTCCCTCGGTGACACTGTATTCGAAGCCATTGAGGTTTCGCGCCAAGCTCACCGTGACTCCTCCTTCGGAAATAAAGCCCGAGCGTTTTCCCAAATCCAGCTGGCGCACGATGGCACCCGGAAGTGGAGGCATGAGAACTTCGCTGGCTGCTGCCGCTAGCTCGGTTCGATTATCGGGACGAGGCCCAATGAGCACTGGCAACACGAGGTTTTCGCCACCACGCGAAACGGTGAGAGCGCCTTGGTTGCCGATTCCGGTGAGTTTGATCAAGGCATGAAGCTGGCCTTCGTTGACGACCAGTTGGTCATCATACTTCCAGAGAACATCCAGCGGTTGGAGCCCAGCTTGGGAGGCGGGAGAATGGGACACGACGCCCTTGACTAGAAGGCCAACTCCTTGGGGCACACCCTTTAATTGGGCTGCGGTGGCTTTTTCCATCCGCGTGGTGTGCAGCCCTAGATAAGGGCCACCAGCTTCGCGGCAATGATGACGACCCATCTCTCGCTCGGGGCCATCCGCTAAAACGGGGACGAGAGCGACAAACAAGAGGAGGTTGACTATTATTTTCATCACAAACTGCTAGCGGCATAAAGTTCGGCCTCGAAACCCCGTTGCAAAATCACTTCATATCCGGAGTCTTCATGGAGAAGCCGCTCTTCTTCCACGCCGGTGTAGCTCCATTTCCGGCTCACATCCCCTTCCTGATTGAGAGCTTGCACTCCCAAATCGGCACCGCTCTCAATCCAAGTCATCTGCTCGAGAACCTCGATGCCATGGTCGGAAAAAGTAGCCTCTGCCTGAGCCAAAGAAGGTGCCTGCGAGAGAACATCTCGTTGCACATAAAAACCCACTCCCAGCGCAGTCACAGCCAACACGGCGGCCCAAGACTGCCAGTTGGACAACGCAGCTCTAGGACCAAAGCCCTGAGCCTGCTCCACCAAATCATCGACCACGAGCTCGAGTTCGACCCGAGTCTCCTCTCCAAGCCCGCGCGGCATTAAACGCTCCAAGCTGGCCTCTATTTCAGACAGGCCAACCGGGTTCTTTCCTCCGCTTTTAGAACTAGCCATTGCGAGCCTCCTTCAAGTGACCCAACTCCCGCTGCAAAAGCTCCAAGGCATAGCGATACCGTGAAGCAGCGGTGTTGTGGGAGATTTTTAAAACGCTCCCGATCTCGGCAAAAGTGAGACCGGACCAAATCTTCAAGGTGATGACCTCGCGCAACTTTTCGCTCAGGTTCTCCACCGCCTCCCGCAAGAGAAGCGCGTCCTCGTCTTCTTCCAGGGTAGGATCGAGCCAGTGCTCGTCATAGTCGTGGAACTGAATGACTTTTTCGTCCCGTTTTTTGCGGCGGCCTTTCTTGCGGCCTGCATCCATGGCCACGAAGCGAACGACCGAGAACGCTAGCGGCACATCAGGAGGTCGATAACCGCGCTCTTCCTGGTACCCCCAAAGACGGATAAGGGAATCCTGCAGGACATCCTCCGCCTCTTCGAGAGAGCCTGTGCGTTGCCGAGCATACATCAGCAGACGACCACCTTCGGTCGCCAACCAGTCTTTCCACTGGCCTGCTAGCTTTTGCTGGGAACGTCTCATGTGCTTTTCTCACTTAAGAAATGCCACAAAAGTGCTCTCCTGTCTGTCTTTTAGGAAAAAAATGCCCACAACCCAGACCTCTTGCGCTCGGACCGGGCTCGCCCGGGTTCCCTATTCGACCGGCAAGGCCTTCAATATCTTCTCGGGTTCGATTTTCGACAAATCCACGTTGAGCCACTTTTGTTTGCCCTCGTTTTCCTGCGCGGAATTGTCCTCCTCTTTTTCCAAAAGAACATCCTTGCTGACAGCGAGACCCACTTCGCCATTCTTCTCAATGGTATTGGAAGTCACCGTCAGCTTGGTGCCCTCGTCTTGTGCAAAAATCCCGCCGAGAATATTTCCCGACACCAGATTGCCATTGATGTGAGCGCTCACGCCTGAGGAGGCCATGACGCCAACCTCGCGGTTGCGCTCGATGCTGGAGCTTTCGATGCGGCATTCTTTCCCTTTCGAAGTCAGCAGAATTCCGGTCAAGCCGTTGTCTTGAAAGCGCGAACGTTGGACCCACACCTTACCGCCATCCCAGACATCCAGCCCATGATGCAAGTTAGCCAAGGAGCGGGATTCTTGCAAAATGGCCTCGCTACCTTCGCCCACCACGGCCACCCCGTCCCAGCCGCAACCCTTGATCTCCGTTTCGGTGATTTCGCAGCGCGCTCCGCCGATGACCGCGATGCCATGGCCCGCGCCATAACCGACTTCGCAATTGTCGAAGACTGCCTGCGAACCCTTCACCAACACCACAGGATAACGCTCATCGGTATTGGAGACACCCGAATGCCGCACCACCAGATTCTGCAGCCGCACAACTGGGCCTTCCCCTTCCACCACAAGCACACTCCCTTTGTCGGCCGGTGCTTCGATGATGGTCTTGCCTTTTTCGCCCGCCAAAATGACTCCGGCAGGAATCAATAATCCTCCCGTGTAGGTTCCTTCTGCGAGAAGGACCTTATCTCCCGAGCGAACTTTCTCCAAGGCCTCCGCAATGGTCTTGGCATCTTTGGGCACGGAGATGGTCTGAATGTAGGAGGTCATCTTGGTCAGCAGAGCGGCCGCTTTTTCCGAAGGGGCCATCCGCTGGGCCTCACGCAAGAGCTGCAGGGCCTCTTCGGAATATTCGCCAGTGTCGAGAGCGAGAGCCTGCTCATAAATGGCATCCGCTTTCTCACGAAAGCCGGCCAAAACCAATTTTGCTTCCTCAGCCAGTTTTTGAAATTCCGGCAAGCGCTCATTTTCCGGATCCGTTTCGGCAAGTGTCTCCGTTTTTTCCACTAAATTCTGCCAATCCTCCTCGCGTTCCGCCAATTCGATGTCCTCGGTCAACTTGAGAATGTCGTCCTGTCGGCGCTCATCCTTCATCCGTGCTGACAGGGCCAGCAGTTGGTCATTATCGGGGGCCATCGCCAGAGTCTTGGCCATCAACTCTTCCGCCTCGTCCCAATTGCGCAGTTGCTTGGCGGCCAACACGTTGCCGAGCGCAAAATCAATCTGCATATCGCGCTCCACTTGCCGCCCCATCGCCACCTGCTCCATTCCAGCCAAGGCCTCTTTAGAGCGCGGGTTGATATCGAGAATGTCTTGGTAAATTTTTTCGGCTTCGGTCCAGTTTCTGGCTTTGGCGGCCTCCTTGGCCTCCGGCAACCGGCTCTTGGCCTCGGTGAGCTTGCCTTGTTTTTCGAAAAAGGACGGCCCCCAAGCAACAACAGCTCCCAAGGCAGCGAGCGCTAACAAGACCGCTAGGAGAATAGGACCAGCCTTGCTTTTCTTGGGGCGATGATTCTCAGCTACTTTCAGAGCCTCCTCGAAACGAGTGAGCTCGAGCTCGTAATTGACCCGCTTCTCAGGAGTATCTGCCTCGTCGCGAAGTCGCAGCATGTGCTTTCGAACCTCATCAAATGCCTTCTCATAATTCTCCACGGTTTCTCCGCGCTTGAGACCAAGCACCTTCACCGCCTCCTCGTAGGACATGCCGCTTTCAGATTTCATAAGGGGGAACTAGCCTTGGAAGTTTTGCACGATGGGCATGCGACGACCAACCCCAAATGCTTTCGAAGTGACTCTCAAACCGGGGGCTGCTTGATGCCTTTTCCATTCGTTGAGGTCAACTCTCCTTTGCACCCATCTCACAATCGATTCCTCAAAATCGTGGCATTCGATGATGTCAGAAGCGCTCATCTGCTGCTCGACATAAAGCTCCAGAATCCCGTCTAAGACCTCATACGGCGGCAGCGAATCCTGGTCTTTCTGGTCCGGAGCTAACTCGGCACTGGGTGGTTTCTCGATCGTGTTCCAAGGAATGATTTCCCGCTCCCGATTCATCCAACGCGCCAAATCGTAGACCTGCGTTTTGGGTAAATCCGAGATGGCGGCCAAGCCCCCACACATATCGCCATACATGGTGCAATAGCCCACGGCCAGCTCACTCTTGTTGCCAGTGGTCAACAGAAGGGAACCCGTTTTATTGGAAAGTGACATCAGGAAAAGCCCGCGAATGCGCGCCTGCATGTTTTCCTCGGTGACATCGGCCTTGGCTCCGGCGAACGGTCCTGCCATGGCCTCCTTGACAGCCGCGAAGACTTTCCCAATCGGGACTTCCTCGCAGGTCATTCCCAAGTTTTGGGCTAACTTGAAGGAATCATTGACGCTCCCTTCCGAACTGAACGAGCTGGGCATGGTGAGGCCGCGCACGTTCTCGGCCCCCAGGGCCTCCGCAGCCAAGGCAGCGGTCACCGCCGAGTCAATCCCGCCGCTTAAGCCGAGGCACGCTTTCCGAAAACCGCACTTGGTGGCGTAGTCCCGCAGTCCGAGCACGAGAGCCTCAAAGAGCTGGGCATTCTCGTCGAGTTCGGGCCAGATCACGCCCTCCTGTCGGGTGCCCACATCCACCACTGCGACCTCCTCGCGAAATCCCGAAAGACTGGCCATCACTTCTCCCTCACCGTTGACCACCGCTGAGTGACCATCAAAAATGAGCTGATCCTGCCCTCCCACCGCGTTGCAGTAGACGAGGGGCACGCCCGCGTCCTTGGCCACCGCAGCGAACAAATCCCGTCGCGCCACGGGCTTGTTGAGAGCGAAAGGCGAAGCACTCAAATTGACGATCACTTCCGCCCCCTGCTCCTTCAACTCGCGGACGGGCTCGCGCTCATAGAGCGGTCGATAGAGAAAGTCTTCCGTCCAAATGTCCTCGCAAACGGTGACGCCAACCTTGCGACCTTTGAAGTCAATCACCGAGCACTCCTCGTTGGGCTCAAAATACCGCCACTCGTCGAAGACGTCATAGGTTGGCAGTAGGGTCTTATGGATGCGGTGGCGAATCTCCCCTTCCTCCAACCAAGCCACCGAGTTGCGGAAAGCACGCCCCGGGCGCTTTGCCGAGCGGTCAACAAAGCCCACAAGTAAGGGCACCTCCCCCACCTCCCCTTTGAGATAGTCCAAAGCTTGCAAGCAGCGGGGCACGAACTGGCTTTTGAAGACGAGGTCTCGCGGCGGGTAGCCAACCAACGAGAGTTCAGGGGTCACCACCAGCTCCGCGCCCTTCTCCAGAGCCTCGCGATAGCCAGCCAAAATTCGTTTCGCATTCCCGGGAAAATCCCCCACCACAGCATTGATTTGAACGAGCGCAATCTTCATATCATCAGACGAACCGCGCGCACCTTAACCGAGAAGCGTGAGAGGGAAACAAAGAAAACCAAAGGAGGCCTTCCTTTCATTTGTTGAAAAGCCAACAGACTCTCCTCCAAAAAAATGGACCTAGCCTCGGTTCTCCTCCAAAGTCCCCGCGATGTCAGTTGGACCCCTTTCTCAGAAAATATTCTCCCGAGCCAAAACACTCATTCCCGGTGGGGTGAACTCGCCAGTGCGTGCGTTCAAGAACGTCGATGGCGATCCATTCTTCGTCCGTCGTGCCAAGGGCTCCCGCATTGAGGATATCGATGGCAAGCACTACATCGACTACATCGGTTCATGGGGACCGAACATCCTTGGCCACGCGCCTATCCCGGTGACCAATGCTATCCACGAGGCAGCCAAAGACGGGGTCTCTTACGGCATCCCCAACATGGGCGAAGTCGAGATGGCCCAGAAGATCATCGATTGGGTCCCTTCTGTTGAAAAAGTGCGCATGACGAATTCGGGCACCGAGGCCACCATGTCCTGCGTTCGCCTCGCGCGCGGCTTCACCGGACGCGACAAGATCATCAAATTCGAAGGACACTATCATGGCCACGTGGACTCGCTACTCGTTGCTGCAGGCTCGGGTGCTCTCACGTTTGGCGAACCGGATTCTGCGGGCATTCCCAAGAGCTTCGCTGGCGAGACGATCACCCTTCCTTATAACGATCCCGAAAAACTGGAAGAGGCTTTCGCCAAATTTGGTGACCAAATCGCAGCAATCATCACCGAATCCTATCCAGCCAATGCTGGCTTGATTTTTCCCCGCCCGGGCTTTCTCCAACTGATGCGCGACCTGACGCAAAGGCACGGCGCTTTGTTGATCTTCGATGAGGTGATGACCGGGTTCCGGCTCGCGAAAGGCGGGGTGCAGGAGTTGGAAAACTTCACGGCAGATCTGGTGGCGATGGGCAAAGTCATCGGAGGCGGCCTTCCGGTGGGAGCCTTTGGAGGAAGGGACGACATCATGGAGCACCTCGCTCCTAACGGCCCAGTCTATCAAGCGGGCACGCTATCCGGCAATCCTTTGGCCATGGTCGCGGGCTTGACCCAGCTTCGCGAATTGGAAGAAAACAATGGCTACGCCCGTCTGGACAGTCTGGGCTCTCATTTCGAAGCAGGTCTTCGCGGCATTCTCACCGAAAAAGGCATCCCCCACCGCCTCAATCGCGTCGGCTCCATGTTCTGCCTCTACTTCATCGACGAAGACATTATTAACGTCGACACCGTCACCAAACAGGACTTCGGCATCTTTAAGAAACTCTTCTGGTCCTGCCTTGAAGAAGGGATCTATCTCGCCCCGAGCCCTTACGAGACCGGGTTCATCTCGATGGCCCATACCACCGATGATATCGACGAGACCCTTGAGGTGATCGGAAAAGCAGTGGCAAATCTTTAGGGCATTGCGGCATGAAATCGAAAAAGGCCTCTCCTTTTTTGTTCGGCAACACGTGAGAGCAAGCACCTCCCCCCAACTGCCTGGTAATGAGCAAACTGCACTTGATTCCCCGTAAAAAACGAGGGCGCATCCACCCTGAGCTGCCCGCAGTTGGAGGTCAATCAGATGTGCATGAGTGACATCGTTAACTGACCTTCTCAGCTTGCGGAAGATAGATTTTCTAGCTAAATTAATTCACATCTAACAACAAACCGAAGGCCAACTCTTGTCTTCTTCCGGTTATGCGACGCTCCTCTCTCCCCCTTTTGCTCGGCTTGGCCGTGCTTCTCCTTATAGTCCTTGCTTTCTTTTTCACTGATTCCGAAACGACGGAATCGGGACAGGGAAAAATTGCTGAGAGCTCGCCGACTCCTTCCGTTACTGACAAAAGTAACCTCTTCGGCACCCGGCTTCCTAAAGGTGTTCGCGACCTGCAACAGACTGAACCCGTGCCCGCTGCTCGCGTCATTGCCAGTCAATTGCGACGGGGAGAGAACAATCGCTATCTCTTCGAAACCGCAGTCGAAGTTGAACGGGAAGTCGAGCTTGGCACCATCTCTCCGGAACGCCTCCTCAGCGTTCGTCCGGGCGAGCCAGTAGGTCCGCTCACTCTCGACGAGCACACCCTTTCCGCTGTCGAAAGTCACCTCGACCCGGCTGCGGTTAAGCGCTTCATCAATTCTTCGGACCAGGCCCTTGTTTTGCCCTTGAATCATCAGCATGAGGTTGTCTTTGACGTACAAAAGGTCATCACTCGTGGCGAACACACCCAGACCTTGCTAGGTTCTGCTAGAGACAACTCCTTCGGCGACATTCTCCTGGTTGTGCACGACGGCGCGGTGAGTGGCACCGTGGCTTTTCTGGATAGAAACTCCCACTTCCAATACGCGATGGCGGGCAATGGCGACGTTGCTATCCGCGAATTGGACACGGACAGCTATCCGGCTCTTTGTGGCGAACCAGACGACAGACTTAAAAAAGGAGAATCCTTCGAGGAGGAATCAATCGCGCAAATCGACAAGATTCCTCCCGCAGGCACCACCATCATCGATGGGGTCGTTGGCTACGGAGTCGCTGCTCGTCTGGCCCAAGGAAGCACCGCCGCGATTGAGGCCCTCATTCTCGCTTCTGCCGATCGCACCAATCTCGCTTTTACTAACAGTAACGCTTCGCGCGCTTTTTTCTCGCTCATGGCTTCCGTCGAGGACCCTAGCTACAACTTCCCGGGCAACTTTCCCGACTCCATGTCTGATGAGCTCCAAGGCCTCGACCTCCACGGCGACGGTATTCTTGATACCATTTCCCAGCTGCGCATCGACCTCGGAGCCGATCAGCAATCGATGGTCATCCGACAAGTCGATGGTGCGGCAGGACTCGCCTACCGCCCTGGTATTTCCCAAATCTCCGCTCGAGATTACATGACCTCCACCCGCTTAGTCTTCCCGCATGAGCTTGGCCATAACATCGGATGCCTTCACTCTTGGGGCGACACTTCTCGGGACGTGGAAACCGGCTACGCCTACGGTTGGCGCCTCAAGCCCGTTGGCGCAGCTGGGGTCCGGACCATTATGGCTTACGACTGGCGCTGGGGTAACGGCGTTGTCATCCCCTACTTTGCGAATCCAGCGGTGACTTATAATGGGGCCAAAACTGGAGCCGAAAACGGAGCCAATGTGGCGGGTGACCCGAGCGCCGACCAACGCTACGTCTCGGGCGGTCTATCGGGATTCGGAGGACGTGGATTCGACGGTAGCAACGGCCGCCTAGGTGCTCGCAACGCGGTCCACATCGAGCAGCGAAGAAGCGCTATCGCCAACCGGGCTAGACGCCGAGCCATTGCCGTCCTTGAGCCTACCGGCTCCCATCGCTTCGACCGGGGAAATACGGAGACCATCTTTTGGCACGGCGGCGACCAGACCGATACCGTCCGCCTCGAGCTCTACAAGGGCGGCATTTTCCAACAAGTGATCGCCACCGATGTTCCAGCCCATGAGAGATACTATGACTGGGACATTCCGACCGTGCCCAATGGCGGGGACTACACGGTCAAGGTCACCCTCAATAACATTGAGTCGAGCTTCAGCAACAACTTCGAAATGTTCTCACGCGAAAACGACGAAGACGGTGACGGGCTCCCCGACCCATCCGAAAGCAACACTGGGGTTTTTCTGAGCATTTCCGACACTGGAACTGATCCTGCACGGGCTGATAGCGACGGTGACGGATTCAGTGACGCACTGGAAGTGGCAGTGGGCACCGATCCAAACCGTTCGTCCTATTTCCCCAAGAACGGTGGATTCGTGCTTTTGGAAGATTTCGAAAGCCGACTCTTCACACTCGATGACAACGCGCGCGGTATCCGCAATTGGTCGTCTCCGGACAAGGCTGACGGCCTTGTGGTCGAAATCGACCCCGATAATCCGAAAAACCGGGCCGGTGCCATCAATGGCAAGGGCTCCGCCATCGATATTTTTCTCAATATTCCCAATCTGGTCACTGAATTCAGCAGCGCGACCCTCTACTTCGAGATCCGTCTGCAAGGAAATGACAACACTGCCGTCGGGCTTTCTGCGAAGAGCAACCCCTTCACGTGGACACATTTCGAGAGTTACCTCCAACTCAAAGACGGCACCTACCTGAACGACGCCGGAACTGAACGCTTAGTTGGAGAAGCCTTGGAGAACGACCGCTGGGTCAGGATCTGGATGCAGGTCGATAATGACCTCGATACCTACGAAGTCTACCGACAGGACTTTCCCAATGATGAAGAAGCCTCTCCTCCTCTCGTCAAATTGGAGACTGCAGAATCCCTCAGCCAGTTCGGATTCCGGAATGGAACTGAGTTTGACCTGCAGTCTTTCGCTATTCGCACCAGTAGCGGCTTAGCGGTTGGTGAGCAGCTTCATATCGACAATATTTACCTAAATCCCACTGAAGCAAGCCTCACCAATCCGACCTTAGAGAACAAGCCGCGCTTCACCCTCATCGAAGACTTCGAAGACCCTGCATTTTCCATGGGCCAAAGCGTGGATCAAATCCGGAGCTGGAGTGCCGAATACGATCCCGAAGCACTCACCGTAACCGCTGATCCAGACCAACCCGGCAATCGGGCTGGAGCTCTCAACGGCGTTAATCGACTGACCGATGTCTTTCTTCGCCTTCCTCTCTCCATCCCCAATCGCGATGTCGGGACTCTCTTCTTCGAGTTACGTCCCTCTCACGAAGGCACCCTTTCCATCGGGCTGACTGATGAGACCCTCCCCTTCCTGCGAGCATCCTACGAGAGCGAAATCTACATCGATGAGAGCTTCAAAATCTGGAACAACTCCGTGAACCTCCCAAGTGATCTTGAGCCGACCGAGAACGAGTGGGTCAAAGTCTGGATGGTCGCTCAAAACGACATCGACCACTATCAAGTCTACACTCAGGCGGCTGGAGAATCCGAGCCTAGCCTGCTGTCGGTTGCAGGTCTGGGGAGCGATTTCCCGCTTCGCAATGGCACCAACAATGTCCTGCGCACCCTTCTGATCCAGCCGGGGCAAACTCTCAATACTGGCGAGAGCTTTTACCTCGATAATGTCTATCTCGATCCAAAGACGAAGAACCTCACTGACCCGACTCTCATCCCGGACTTTCCCATCGTCGGCGAAATCGCCTTCGTCGATGAGACTATCGAACTCTCGGTTTCCAACCTCAAGGCTGACCAGCGTTACCTGTTAGAGCGTTCGGAATCACTCGATGGCACTTGGACCACCATTGCTGAGGACTTCATCCCATCCTCTTCCACGCATCTCTTTGTCGATGAGGAACCCGCCCTCAAGCAGGTCTTCTACCGCTTCCAAGTCGAGTTCCTACGCGATTAATTGAGGACAGTTGGTTAGGAAAATCTACGAGCTGCGAGTCAATCGCACTCGCTCCGCGCAGTAGGGACAGGAGACGACCTCAGGAATGGTGAGTAGAGAGAAGGCCAGCGGCGTTTTGGCGCAGCCCAGGAGCTTGGGTCCCTTGGGCTTGACGAGACTACGTGGCGACATGAAGAAAGAAGCGCGACAAAGCGGACAGGCGACGCGACGACCGTTGGCCAAAATGTTGATTCCCGAGATGACCAAAGTCGCAATCGAGACCGCGACTGCGGGCACGGCCCATGAGGGAAGACTACCGCTCTCAATCAAAATCCATCCGACCAAACCCAAAATCGCCACGAGAGAAAAACGGGCCAGCAAAAAGCAGAGGGAAGCTAAGGCATATCGCCCTCGTGAGACCACATTCCGGCTCGATGCTCTCTTGCGGGGAGGTTGACTTGTTGTGATTGCGGGCATCCTTCTTTGGCGATGAGGTGGAGAGATTGGAGTGGTGGTGGGCATCGGGCTGATGAGGAATTGTTAGACGAAGATTAGCGGCTTTTTTTCAACTTCTTTCTTCAATAAAATTGGGAAACTTAATCGACTTTTTTCGGCGTCTTTTTCATTCTTAAAGACCGCATTCGGCCCCAAAAAGGTCACTTTCTCGACGACCTTTTTGAAAATAGCAGATTCTGCGGTTCGCCATAAGATTAAACGATAGTTTACATAAAAATACATATCTAAAAATCAAATAACCCCCGATGACAGAGAGTGTTCCACCGACTTCTTACGACCGGAACCAATCATCAGAATTCCTAAAATTGTGGCAATTTTGTCTGTATTCAGAAAAAACGTTCGCAGGTGAGAGAATCGGCTTGATCTTCCATTCGAAATCCCTAGCCTCCGCCGCCCCATGGCAAGAACATCTGGCAAAGCCAAAACCCGCAAATCAGTTGCTAAACGATTCAAAGTGACTGGTACGGGCAAGATCTTGCGCCGCAAGCAGGGTAAACGACACATTCTTACGAAGAAATCTCGTAAGCGTAAGCGTTCACTCGGCAAAGCAGTGTTGGTTGACGAGACAAACCTCCGATCCATCCGCGAGAACCTGCCCTTCGGGAAACCATAGATAGAATCCCTCGCGCCGCCTGTTCCCGATGGGAATTGAATAAACGAGACGGCCGGGGACGAACCAACCAATAACAGTTTATTCAAGTAGAACATTACCTATGCCAAGAGCAACAAACGGGCCAGCTTCCCGGAAACGTCGTAAACGCGTCTTACTGCGCGCCAAGGGTTTCCGCGGCTTCCGCTCCAAACTGTTTCGCTACGCTAAAGACGCCGTCTACAAGGCGCGTCAGTATGAGTATCGCGACCGCAAAAAACGTAAGGGCCAATTCCGCCGCCTCTGGATTCAGCGAATCAACGCTGGCACCCGGGCCCAGGGATTGACCTATTCCCGCTTCATCGAAGGCCTCAATGCCGCGAACATCGCCGTCGACCGCAAAGTCCTCGCCGACCTCGCAGTCAATGATATTGAGGCTTTCAACTCCTTCTGCGATGCCGCCAAGCAGGCGCTCGAAGAAAAAGCTAAGAAAGCGGCCTAGTTATCAGTTCCTTCTTTAGTCGACCGGTCGTTCGCACACACCAAGGACCCGAGACTAAATTCGAAAAAAGAGTCACCTTCGGGTGGCTCTTTTTCTTTTCCCGAAAAAGACATCTCCCTGCCCCGGAATTATTTGCTCAATCTACGATTTTTTCTCTTGGCAAACGAGACCGCATCCCCCACGTTCCGCCGCCCAATTAAGAATTGATATGGTAGCACTCAGACTGACCCGAAAAGGCTCGAAAGACCGTCCTTATTACAAAATCGTAGCCATCGACAGCCGTGACCGCCGTGACGGGCGCCCTATCGAGCAGGTTGGCACCTACAACCCCATGGAAGAAGGAGTGAACTACTCCGTCGACCTCGAGAAGGTAGACAAATGGCTCGGAAATGGCGCTCAGCCCTCCGAAACCGTGAACAGCATCATTCGCAAGGCTCGCAAAGCCGCGAAAGCGAACGCTTAGTTCTCCCCCAGTATTTCTGGTGTCTCTCGTGGCACCTCATGCAATCGACCTCCGCAACGGGGTCGATTTTTTCGTATCCGTCTCATCACTCCGCGATGCGCTCTCTGTCTCAAACCACTCTCCATCACCCCAGAGACCTTCGAAACCATTGCACCCCACCCTGTTCTGTGGTGAATTCCCTTCCTCTCAATGACCCCGACAACGCTCGCCCTTCTCATCGTCATCGCCCTCTTCCTTCTCTGGAAGCTCGACTTCGTGGCCACCCTCCTCACCCTCAAAAATCTCAAGCCCGAGCTCCCCTCCGAGTTCGCAGACGTCTGGGATCAGGAAAAGTATGCCAAGTCCCAAGCCTATGAGCGCGATGGAGCTAAGTTCGGCATCATCTCCTCGGTGGTCTCTCTCACAGTCCTCCTCGGCTTCTGGTTCTCCGGCGGTTTCGGAGTTCTCGACGAGTGGGTCCGCTCTTTTGGCTTCGGCGAAATCGTGACCGGCATTTTTTACATCGGCATCCTCTTTCTGGGCACCACTCTCTTGTCCCTTCCCTTCGACATCCATCACACCTTCGTCCACGAGGAGAAATACGGCTTCAACAAAACCACTCCCGCGACCTTCGCTGGTGACCAAGTCAAAAGCCTCATCCTCTCCGCCGTCCTCGGCATTCCTCTCGTTGCTCTCATCCTTTGGCTCTTCGGGGCATTTCCCAATGCTTGGGTTTATGCTTGGATTGCAGTCACTGTTCTCTCGCTCCTCCTCACCTTCTTGGCTCCCAGCCTCATTCTTCCCCTCTTCAACAAATTCACCCCAATGGAGGATGGTGAATTGAAGACTGCGATCGAAGCGATGGCCAAAAAGTGCGACTTCCCTCTCGTTGGCCTCTTCGTCATCGACGGTTCCAAGCGCTCCACCAAGTCCAATGCCTACTTCACTGGCTTCGGCAAATTCAAGAAAATCGCCCTCTACGACACCCTTATCGAAAGCCAGTCCACAGAAGAACTCGTCGGCGTCCTTGCCCACGAGATCGGCCACTTTAAGAAGAAGCACATTATCCAGCGCATTGTCCTCTCCATCATCCAGACCGCACTCATCTTCTTCCTGCTCGGTTTGGTGACCGCTCAGGATTCCGCGTTCGCCCGCACTCTCTTTGATGCCTTCAAAGTCGAACAAATCTCAATCTACGTCGGCCTGGTCATCTTCTTCATCCTCTTCAAGCCCGTCTCCCGCCTGATCTCGATTGGGCTCAGCATGCTTTCCCGCAAACACGAATTCGAGGCCGACCATTATGCCAAAACCGTGCAAGGCACTCCCGAGCACCTCTCCATGGCCCTCAAGAAACTCTCCCGCAACAACCTCTCCAACCTCACCCCTCACCCACTGGAAGTCTTTCTCCACCACTCTCACCCTCCCGTGCTCCAACGCCTCGAGGCCCTGAACCGTGGTTAGTGGCGAGTCGCTCGTGACTTCCACTTCAAGCGATCAGGTCGAAGCCTGTTCTGCGCGCGAGATCGGTCCTCATTTTGTTCGGGCGGTCGCTCCCTTTGACGGTCTTTTGAAACCGGCTTCCCGCAAAGACAGCCGCACTCCCAAAGAGCCAAGGCGATCAAGCTGAGGAAAAATTCGGTGAAATGAGACCAGGATGGATTGGAGGAATCAGATTTAGGAATTCAAACTCATCGTTCTGAGCCGAGTTTTGAAGTGCCATTCCCT
>CAZGXV010000018.1:43572-46796 GCA_964529725.1 uncultured Roseibacillus sp. | reverse complement strand
ATCAAAACGACCCTAGCGGGATGGCTCAATCAGATATCTGTTTTTTTCAATTCGAGCCCCTCGGGTAAGCTTTTGAGGTGGATATCCTGCTGCGTGAAAGCCATTTCGATTCCAGCTTCTCGGAAGGCATCATCAATCTGGAAATGAAGATCGTTCTGTGTTTCGACGAGATTTCCAACCTGCCCCACATGGGCTCGTATTAAGAAATCCAAAGTACTGGCACCGAATGAATTAAAAATCACCGCCGGGGCGGGCTCCTCCAGAATATGGGGATGGTCCTCGACGATTTTCTTAAGAATCCTCTCCGCTTGTCGGGTATCCGAACCATAGGCTATACCTACTGGCAACTCAAAACGAAGAATCGAATCTCGCAATGTCCAGTTCGTAAGCTGATTAGTAATGAAATCCTTGTTAGGCACTACTAAGTCTCGATTATTGAATTGTTGAATGGTGGTGGCCCGAATCTTAATCTCAGAAACCTTCCCTGAGACATTACCTACTGTCACGATATCTCCCAAACGCAAGGGACGCTCGAAGAGGAGAATCAAACCGGCGACAAAGTTGGCGAAAATCTCCTGAAGCCCGAAGCCAATCCCCAGCGTAATCGCAGCCGCCAGCCATTGCACTTTATCCCAAGTAATACCCACCTTGTTGAGCCCAATCACGACCCCTGTCAGCACGATGAAGTAGCGCACGATGGTGGTGAAAGCAAAGTTCCCGCCCGGACCAAGGTTCAAACGACTGAACACCGCGAGGCTCAGCAAGCCTGGGATGTTGCGTGCTGCCACGAAGGTGACTAAAAAGACAAAAAGAGAAAGTAACAGGTCCTGCCAGCTCACGAAATCATTGGCCGGAGGAGCAACCAGACCCGCGATAGGTTCGCTTCCTGTCGACCAACTTTCCATATCGGGAACCAAGGCAGGCGAGGACTCTTTCCCTGCCGAATCCTGGGAGGTCGCAGAAGTCGTATCTGCCTCCACGGTCTCACTACCAGGCCAAAGAGGATAACGATCCAATATTGATAAGGCAGTGAGAGAACTCGACCAAATGGAGAAAATGGCAAACACCACCGAAAAGTAGACCCCAAAGCGGACTAACTGGCCGGTCTGTTCTTCTACCTCGACAACGTCAACGGCATGAGCCTTGACCTCTTCCAAGCTGAGAACATCAGGCTCGTTCTCCAGCTCTCCGCTTTCCTCCCGCTCCCGGTCAGCAAGCATGGCTTCTCTTCTTTGGAGAGCTTGTTTAATGGCCAGGCTCCGTCTCGACACCAAAATCCATCGCGTGAAAAACCGGATAACAAGAAAAGCACCTAGCAAAACTCCAGCAGTGGCGAGCACCTGGGCCCGCAAGGTCAGCACCGAGGCAAAAAATCCCAAGATGGCACCGACTGCAAAACTGAACGGCAACCCCAAGGCCAAGAGGTAGCTGACTCTTGAAAGCACGGTGGCCTTCTCAGGATGACCAACGATGGAGTGCTTGGGATGAAAGAGCTGATGCGCCAAAAACATAACGATGACCATTGCGCAAAGAAAGACCACCCGACCAGAGGAGCCGACTCCTCCATTTACCGACAAAGCGCCCACGAGGAAAACAAACGGAAGCATCAATGGCACAAAAACCCGCAAGGTGGTGTGAATGCGACGGGCTTTGATTTCTGAAAATTTGAAATGGCATTCGAATAATCTTTTCGGTCTCGCAAACCGATAGACCAAGCTCGCTACCAACAGGAAGACTCCTGCATTGAGAAACCCCATCCGTAAGGCCGTGGGCTCTACGACCAAGAGGGCGATGAGAAAGAAGAGAGATGGAAAGGTGAAGGCAATGAGCGAGGAACTTGCAATCGTTCGGACAGTGGGCCGGATGCTGATGCAGTTTCTCTTCCTCGCTTCCTCACTTCCCTCCTTCTCATACTCGCGCAATCGCTGACGACGAAAAATTCCAAACAGAAAAATGGTGGCCAGCGCTAAGGCAGGGAGAAAGCGAGGAAACCAATTCTCGCCAATGCTCTTTCCCGCTTGGGCAAACATCTCCGGAGCAAAGAGCGCGCGTATGTGGCCCCACTCTTCTTGGGGCTCCGTTAGTTGAAAGGGCTCCGTGCTGCGACTCCAGAGGAGACGCTTGTCGAGGTAAGTGGAGTAATTATCAATCAGGGTGACGGCTTCCCGCGCCTTAGAATTCGCGCCATCGAGGGTAGTCTTCAGGCTCTGGTGCTCTTTCACCGACGAGTCGAGGAGGCTTTTGCGTTGTTCGAACAATGCGGTCACCCTTTCTTCTTTGAGCTTGGGATTATTCTCCAAGAGTTCGGCAACGGTTTCTGGCTGCAAAGGCGGATGCTCGGTACGCTTCTCCTGAAGGTCCACGAGGACTACTTGGCTTCGTACCGCCTTTTCCACTCTACTTCTGAGTTGTCGCTGTAAGGCCGCCGTGTTCGGTAATTTGGCCCGCTGCTCCCGGAGAAGAATTCCAGTCTCGGTATCAATCTCCAAACCGACGCTTTCCAGCAGTTTGATTTTTTCAACGGCATTTTGCTCTTGCTCGCGAATGCTTTGATAAAGGCGCGCAATCTCCTTTTCGTAATCGGCGGCTGATCGGATCTCAGCTTGGAGCCCATCCTCTCCCGTCCTCTTCTCATTAAGCTCCTTCACCTCAGCCACGATGGCTGCCAGCTGTGGAATTGCGGTCAAATCTTGAAACGATTGCTCGACGACGACACTGGTCTTCTGAGCTTCCTTGCGACGCAAACTGGCGATTCTGGTTTGGAGTTCCTCCTTTAATTTGAGCAACTCGCCATTGTGCGCTTTGCGCAGTCGGATTCGCTCCGGCAGAAGCTCGCTCTCTTTTCGAAGGTAGACCTGCTCCAGTTGGAAACTCTCGATACGTTTCTCTAAAAGCTGACGCGCCAGAAGAGTCTCTTGGTGCAGGGACTTCTCTTCCGGAGTGATTCCTTCGGTTGGCAGAGCGACCTCCGCCAGCCGCGTCCGGGTAGTCGCGATCAACTCCGAAAGCTCGGTCATACGCTCCGACGAATTCTCCAAGGATTCACCGGCCTGCGTAACGCGACTTCGCGAGGCCTCCAAGGTCGCATTGACTTCGGTCAAGGTAGCCGTTAGCTCGGCCAAGTCTGCTTCCGCACCCGGAGTGGGAGGAAGTTCGAGTTCAGGCAATGACCCTCCCCGGCGAATCTTGTCCTCGAACTCAGCGGCAATTGCCTGAACTTCGCC
>CAZGXV010000018.1:13975-43472 GCA_964529725.1 uncultured Roseibacillus sp. | reverse complement strand
ACCCTCCCCGGCGAATCTTGTCCTCGAACTCAGCGGCAATTGCCTGAACTTCGCCAATTTCCTTTTCCAGGGCCGCGATTTCAGATTCCTGCGCAGGATTGTCGGGCACTAAAATCTGACCAAAGGTCAGCGAGCTCAAGAGGAGCAGAAAGGAAAGGATGTTGTTCACGTAGGCCATGACCTTAAGCAGGTTTGCGAAAAAGAAAAACACTGTGCCTCGTCTTGCTTGCCATCAGTCCGATGATGAAAAAACGCGGCAAAGTCATTCTCCTCATTTTGTCATCTTCGGGATTGGACCTACCTCGAGAAAGCCCCATCCTACCGCCGTGTCCCTCACTGCCGAAGACCTCGCCGCCACCTTAGAAGAAATTGCCCTGCTCTTGGAGCTGAAAGGAGAAAACCCTTTCAAGACCCGCGCTTACCGAAATGGGGCCAATATCATACGCGACTTCGAAGGCGATTTCCTCCAGCGGGCCAAAGACGACGAGCTGAAAGGCATCAAGGGCATTGGAGATGCCTTGCAGCAAAAACTTCATGAGCTGGCCTCCACTGGGGCCCTGCAGTATCACCTCGATCTCAAGCACGAATTCCCCGAGACTCTCTTTGAGCTTTTTGAACTACAAGGACTTGGACCTAAGAAAATTAAGGTTCTCTATGATGAGCTAGAGGTGAGCACCTTGGGGGCTCTGAAGCGTGCTTGCGAGGACGGTTCTGTCGCAAATTTGAAAGGCTTTGGGGCCAAAACCGCCGAGAAAATTCTGACCGCTATCGAGACGCGCGAGCGGTTTTCGGGCCGTTACCTACTCTCAGTCGCCGCGCACGCCGCCGAGCCCTTGCGAGACTATTTGCTTTTGCACCCGGCAGTCCATCAGCTGGAGGTCGCGGGCTCCTATCGCCGGGGAAAGGAGACTGTGCACGATGTCGACTTCCTAGTGGCCACCGATGCTCCCGGCGATTTGACAAAATACTTTGCGGCATACGAGGACAATATCGAGACCATTGCGCAAGGCGACACCAAGGCCTCCATCCGTCTCGGCAACGGGTTGCAGTGTGACTTACGTGCGGTTTCTTCCCAGCAATTCCCTTTTGCCTTACAATACTTCACAGGCTCCAAGGAACACAACGTGGCCATTCGCTCCCTTGCGCTGAAGAAAGGTTGGTCGCTCAACGAATACGATCTGAGCCCGGTCAAGGACAACGCTGAAAACTTGCCAGAGATTCGTACCGAAGCTGAGCTCTACGATGCTCTCGACTTGGCTTACATCGAACCGGCCCTCCGGGAAAATCGCGGAGAAATCGCTGCGGCGGCCGAAAACGAATTGCCGAAGCTTGTGCAGCAGGACCAGCTCAAGGGGACGTTTCACTGCCACACGACCGAGTCCGACGGGCGCAACACTCTGCGCGAAATGGCTGAGGCGGCCATCGAGCTCGGCCTCGAATACTTGGGAATCACCGACCACTCCAAGTCTTCTCCGCAAGCCCGTGGCCTGGACGAAGAACGGCTCCTCGCTCAAGTTGAAGATATCAAGGCCATGAACAAGGAACTGGACGGAGCCATCCATCTCTTTGCCGGTTCCGAAGTGGATATCCTACGCGATGGTTCACTCGATTTTGAAGATGAAATCTTAGCGCAACTAGACTTCGCGGTGGCCTCGGTTCACAACTCCTTCTCCCTTTCTGAGGAAGAGATGACTGCCCGCGTGATTCGAGCCATCGAGAATCCCCACATCACCATGCTGGGGCACTCGACGGGACGCCTCCTTCTCCGGCGAGACCCCTACCCCATCAACCTCGACAAGGTCATCGATGCCGCTGCCGCCACTGGCACCATTATCGAGTTCAACTGCTCCGCAAAACGAATGGATATGGACTGGAAGTATTGGCGACGCGCGCGCGACAAGGGCGTTCTGTGCTCGCTCAATACCGATGCCCACAGCACTGACCAACTGCAAGCCTTGCACTTTGGCATCAAGGTTGCGCAGAAAGGTTGGCTCCGCAAAGAAGACCTCCTCAACACCCGGAAGCTGGCCGAGGTCAAAAACTACCTCACTGGTAGCTAGGCTTGTTGTTCGCAATTCCTCCGCCCTCGCGACCCGGTCTATTCACTGGCCTGGTGAATGGTCACTTGGGTGAACGGGATACCCCATCCCTGCTCATTGCAGACTTCGACACAGATTCGTTGAATCCCACGCCTGAGCTTCTCGTAGCGCGCGGCGGCTTCGCCCTTGAAGTCGGCCATGATGGCGTAGTCCAAGGAAGAGGCGCCTGCGCTCGAAAATTCCACATTCACCGAATTCAACTGGTCCCGGTCTTCTAATAACTCGACTAGTCCGAGAGCGAGCTTCGCTTTGAAGATACTGGCTACCTCGGCAGGAGCAATGGCTTGATGCGCGTAGTCGATTCCGAAGACGCTGCGAACCCGAAAGCTCTTCGCCAAACTCACAGGAGCAAGCGCTAGAAAGTCAGGGGTGAGGTAAGTCTCTCGCGCGCCTCCTAAGCGTACCACTTGCACGTACTCCGGGGTTTGGGTCACAATCTTACCCAGAGCGTCGTTAGCGAGAACCCAGTCGCCGGTCTTGGTAGGGAACCAAGCTTCAGACGAGTCGTGAGGACGCGAACGCAGGGTGCTGAGGCGCTTGAGCGACATCCGGATCAATCCCCCGGTGAGCTCGGAATTTCTGAGTTCAGTGTAGACGCCGATGGTTCCCACCTCCCAAGGAACTCCCTCGAAGGTTAGCCTCTCGCCTTTTCTAACAGGCCCAAGATTTAATAACATTTTGGTCTGATCGAAGGTCTTCGGAATGGTGCTCTTGGCGGTCCAACCCAGCCCTACGAGAAGAACTAGGAAGAGAGTCAACAGCAACCAGTCTCCGCTGAAGTAGAGCACGAAGAGAGCGGCCATCGCGGCTAGGAGCGCACTCCCGACAACCAAACTCAGCTCCAATAGGCCCCAGGCAAAAGCTCCATGATTCTGCTTCCGTAAAAAAGGGAGTCGGTTCAGCAGGCGCCAGAGCCAGCGCAACACCACCCAAGTCCCAACCAAAGCACCTAGAGCCTTGAGCACGTTCAAGCCCCGGCCTTTGAAAAAGTTCTGAAAAGCCTCACTGACCGGCTTCAGGACGGGCTCTTTCTCCGATTCCTGTTGCTCCATCTGCACCGCCAGAGCCTCCAGTTGGCCTTCGGCATCCTTCTGCCGCGATTCCCAAAGCTCGCGCAACTCGGCGACGCGCTCGAAGCTGTCGCCATCGACCTCACCCTTCTTCCAGCGTGACAGACGGTCGAGCGCTCCTTTGGCTAATTCCGCTTGTTCGGCTAACCGTTTCTCACGCGCCCGCAGCATTTCTGTTTCGCGCGGCTTCTCGGTCGCCTTCTTGAGGGCACGCACGCCGGGACGTAGTATCTCGCGCACTTCCTCCGCCAGATCGAGATTGGCCTCATCGGCGGTCTTTAAGTCCTCGTTTCTCACCCCGGTGGCCAGCTCGTCAAACTGGTTCTTGAGCTCATCTAGTCGCGCCGCCAACTCGATCTCCTGGCCCTGAAGGGACTCTGCCTCTTCTTTTTGCGAAGCGTCTTCGGCAATGCCATCGTAGCTACTCCGAACTTCAGTAAGCTTAGTGCTGGTCTCGGTGATCACCTCTGCCAGCTTTCCCAAAGTTTCCGCCGTCTTGTCGTCAACCTCGCTGGCCCCCCGTAAGAGGGACAGGCTGAACAGCCAACAAAGGAGAACGGATCGCATTGGCGAAATAGTACAGAGACATCCCTCACCCAACAAGACCACACACTGCAAAAAAAGAGGCCATCCCCGGTAGGAGATGACCTCGAAAAGTTCTTCTCTGGCCGACCGGCCAGAAACGCTTAGCAGCCTCATCCGCCGCCGCCGCCACCACCTTCGCCGCCACCGCCGCCGCAACAACCCTCGTCTTGGGAGGCGAAGTCTTCCGCGGTAGGCACCCGGCCCAACTCCAAAGTCATCCCGACATACTTGCCGATGCTACCTTGCAAGGTCTGTAACGACTGCTGAGCATTGAGAAAGCTGGTCGCGATGGGATTTTCGAAGAGAGCTCCACGGGCTGCTTCAAAGTCCTTAATCTCGGTCTCGCTGAGCTGGAGCCCTGCTTGCTGCTTTTGATTGAGTTCGTCACCCCACTCCTGCACTTTGCGGAAACTATCGCGCGCGGTGTCGTCCGCAAAAAAGGCCTCCACATCCTTCTGAAGAGCGCCAAACTCAGGGTCTCCGGCAATCGCGGCGCAAAGCTCGCGCGTTTTTTCCATCACGGGGGAATTGTCTTCCAATAAATTCATCGCGCGGGACGCTAGCGGCCTCGTGGCCCGCTCGCAACTCGCGATTCAGGCTATTTTGCACCCATGGGGATGAACTGTGGGCTGACTTTTTCCGGTGCGAAATGACTAAAACCCGCTATCTTGCTCCGTAGAAGCTAGACCATGAATTCCAAACTCATCGCCACTGCATCTCTCTGGGGCCTCACCGTGGCAGCTGCATTCTTAGCCGGAAGAGCAATTTCCCCCTCTGATAGTGAGAGCGAATCCCAACAGGCCAGCAAGTCCAGCACGAGTGCTACCGTCGCCAACTCCTCCCCGCTGGCCACGTCTGGAGGTAGCACCACAAGTCTCGCTTCGGCCCGCGCGCGATTGGATGCCGCTCCCATGATTAAGCGAGGTTCCACGCCCGAAGAAATGGTGGAGGACATCGCCCGCTTCGATGATGCCATTGAGCGCAACAACGCTCTGCTGGCCTTGATTGATAGCCTTTCGCCCGAACAATTTCTCTCGGTGGTGGATGCCTTTCGCCAATTGGGCATCACCCGCGACCGCTGGGGCGAATACGAAATGCTTCTCACCGCTTGGGCTAAGGTCAATCCCACCGAAGCTTTGGACTACTCCTCCGCCAACACTCAGGGCCCTTTCGCACGCAACACCATTCTTGCTACTTGGGCAGCTACTCATCCCGACGCCGCCATTGCTTGGGCGGAAGCGAATCACGAAGATAAGGATGCCGCCAATCCTTGGCTCGTCGGCGTCATCGAGGGAATCGCGCCCTACGACGTTCCGAGAGCTACTGACCTCATGGAGACTCTCCCTCGCTCCGAAGAACGAGGCCAAGCCTTGCGGGCAATGATTTCCCAGCTCATGGCTGAAAATCCGGAAGACGCTAAAAATTGGACCGCTAGCATTGCGGAGGACCACCTCCGGTCAGGTGCCTATGCCTTCACTGCCGAATCCATTGCGCAGAAGGATCCTGCGGAAGCTGCCGCATGGTTGGCCGAACTCGGTGACGTCGACGCCCTCAATCGGGCTGGCGAAGAGATTGTCGAAGACTGGTTCCGTGAATCGCCCGAGGAAGCCACCGCTTGGGTGAGTTCTCTGCCGCCAGAAGCGATGAGCGAAGCTGCAGAAGGCATCGTCGGTAATGTGGTACGCGAAGACCCAGTGCAGGCCGCCGAGTATCTCTCCCAGCTAGCCAACGCCAATCCCGATGCCAATTTTGATAGTTCCATCCGCGAACTCGTCCGGGGAGCTTCCCGTCGCGATCCCGAGTTGGCCGCAGTCTGGGTCGGAGGACTCAGTAGTGAGAACGATCAGACCCGCTATTATCACCGCGTGCTGGGCGAGTGGCGCAATCAGGACTCCGAGGCAGCCAACTCTTGGATGACTGCGAACGAGAGCAGTCTCCCCGCTTCCATCGGCCGTCGCTTTCTGGGTCGACAGCGCGAGAAGTAGACTATTTTGGTCAAGTCGTAGTCTGTTTCAGTCATGAGCTTGCCGCTGCTTGCCAAGCGGGACCTCGCGCGCCATCTCTTTCTTATCAAAATGAAAGTTATTCCACTCACCATCTTCCTCCTTGCCAGCCTCATCCTCCCTCTCACCGCTCAAGAGGAAGACAAGAAGGAGAAGAAGAGCGAAAGCAAAGACGGTATCAGCATGGAAACCGTATCCGCGCAGGTCGTGATTGATGGCGAGACCATCGATTACACGGTCACTGCCGATACTCTGATGCTCAAGGGTGACGACGGCAAAGAACGCGCCTCTGTCTTCCATGTCTCCTATTTAAGAAAAGGAATGGAAGCCAAGGACCGTCCCGTGATGTTTGCCTTCAATGGCGGTCCCGGCTCCTCGGCTGTGTGGCTCCACCTTGGAGCCTTGGGTCCCAAGCTCGTGCCCACCACGACCGATGGCACCAAAACGCTGCCTCCTCCGATTACCCTGATCGACAACCCGCACTCCATCCTCGATGTCACCGACTTGGTCTTCATCGACCCTGTTTCCACCGGCTACTCGCGTCCCGAAGGCGATACCAAGGGCGGGGAATTTCATGGTCTCAATGGCGATATTGAATCGGTGGGAGACTTCATCCGTCGCTGGACCACTGAGCACAAGCGTTGGAGTTCTCCCAAGTATCTTTTAGGCGAATCCTATGGCGGAGTGCGAGCTGCAGGTTTGGCCGATGAGCTGCAATCAGCCTATGGGATGAGCCTCAATGGTGTGGTGATGCTTTCCTCTCTTCTTGATTTCCGAACTCTGCGCGGGAGCCAAGGCGATTACCTCGTCAACCAAGTTTACCTCCCTGCAATGGCCGCAGTAGCCCATCATCATGGAAAAATTGACCGCGACCGGGACGAGCTTCTCGCCGAGGCACGCCTCTTTGCCAATGGACCTTACGCGAGCGCTCTCTTTGCCGGAGCCACCCTCACCACGGCCGAAATCGAAACACTAGCAAACAAGCTCGCAGAGCTAACAGGAGTCTCGTCCGAACTTTGGGTCGAGAGCAACCTCCGCCTCTCCCCCAGTCGCTACCGTCGTGAGCTGCTCCGCGACGAGGCTAAGGTGCTGGGCCGATTCGATGCCCGTGTCGCTTGGCCAGCACAATCGAAAGAGAGCGATTATCCCTCCTACGATCCCTCCTACGCCGTTGCCTACGGAGCTTTCTCCACGGCCATGCTCGCCTACCTCACCGACGACCTCGGCGGGAACGAAATTCATCACACCTATCGCATTCTCACCCGTAAGGTTCATCCATGGAATTGGAATTCAGAAAACCGCGTCGTCAATGTCGCGGGTCGGCTCCAAACCGCGATGACCGATAACCCGAACCTGCGCGTCCTGATCATGGGAGGTTACACCGACTTCGCCACTCCTCCCAGCGGTATCGAATACACTCTCAACCAGATGATTGACCTTCCTAAGCAAAGTCGTGATCGCATCAGCTACGTCTACTACGACGCCGGGCACATGTTCTACCTGAACGAGCCCGACATCATCAAGATGCGCACCGATTTGGTGGAATTCTTACAAGCTCAATAGCACCTCATACTGCCCGGAGCTATTATCGAGGATGAAGGAGCGGCTTCCTACTCAGAACCATCGTTTAGAAGTCGCAATTACCCGGCGTTCGAGGGAACGGGATGACGTCGCGGATATTGGCGACTCCGGTTACGAACATAATCAATCGTTCGAATCCCAATCCAAAACCGGCATGCGGGACCGAGCCGTATTTTCTCAAATCCAAATACCACTCGTAACCTTCGCGCAACCCTTCCTTTTCCATTTTCTCTCTCAACAAATCATAGCGCTCCTCGCGTTGGCTACCTCCAATCAACTCGCCAATCCCTGGCACGAGTAAATCCATCGCGGCTACCGTCCGACCATCTTCATTCTGTCGCATATAGAAGGGTTTGATGTCTTTGGGATAATTGAAGACGGTGACTGGTGCCTGAAAGTGCTTTTCGGTCAAATAGCGCTCGTGCTCGCTCTGCAAATTATCCCCCCAAGTGACAGGATAATCGAATTTCACCCCGCTCTCCTCAAGAATTTTTACAGCCTCGGTGTAAGTCACCCGCACAAATGGTTTCTCTAACACTTGCTGTAATCTGGCACTCAAACCCTTGTCGACAAACTTCGCGAAGAGAGCGAAGTCATCCTTCATTTCCTCGACGACGACGCGCACCATCTCGCGGACAAACTCCTCTGCCAAATTCATATCACCCTCGAGGTCGCAAAAGGCCACTTCAGGTTCGATCATCCAGAACTCGGCCGCGTGTCGCGAGGTGTTCGAATTCTCAGCCCGAAAGGTGGGCCCAAAGGTGTAGATATTAGAGAGCGCGCAGGCGAAGGTTTCTCCCTCCAACTGACCGCTTACGGTGAGATAGGCTGCTTTTTCGAAAAAGTCGTCCTCTGGTTTCCCTCCTCCTTTGAGAGGGTCATGGGTGGTGACGCGAAACATCTCGCCTGCGCCCTCGCAATCACTCGCCGTCAGAATTGGAGTATGAACATTGATAAAATCTCTCTCCGCAAAAAAGCGATGAACCGCTTGGGTGAGCCTGCTCCGGACTCGGAAAATTGCGCCATACAAATTGGCCCTCGGGCGGAGATGAGCAATCTCACGCATAAATTCCGCCGAATGCCTTTTCTTTTGCAAAGGATAATCTTCCGGGGCCTCGCCTACTAGAGAAACCGTAGTTGCCCGCATCTCCCAAGCTTGCCCTTTGGCGGGAGAAGCCACCAAATCTCCCTTCACGGTCACGGCAGCGCCAGTCAACATTCGTTTCACATCCTCGGAGCCAGGAATCCCCTCATCGACCACCACTTGCAATGACCCCAGAGAGGAGCCGTCATTCACTTCCAGAAACGAGAACCCCTTGGCATCTCGCCGCGTGCGCACCCAACCTGCCACGGTCACCTCCGACCGTTCTCCCTCACTTGCCAAGACTCGACGAATCAACTCACGCTGCATTCGCCATCCTGTCCCGAAGTTTGCTTCGAATTCAAGCGTGGCGTTATTCATCGGCAAAAAGAACATCGGCTGTGCAAGGGAGACTTGCCAACAGGTGCTCTTTCTCTGGAGAACTATCCTCCGGAAAAAACAGGTTGAAATCCCGCTTCCTCCAAGATGCCTTTCACTTCTTCACGTTTGTCTCCTTGGATCTCAATGGAACCGTTCTTGACGGTGCCGCCTACTCCACAGGCTTTTTGGATTTTTTTGGCCAGCTCTTGTTTCTCGGGTAAGCCAATCCCGGTAAAGTTTTTCACGATGGTGACAGCCTTGCCACCTCGATGGGCAGTCGAGCGGATGATATCGACACGGCCCCGCGATTGATTTTTCTGGCCTCGCTTGGATGTTTTTTGTGGGACGATTGGAAGCTCACCTGCGGGACCAGCGGGAAGGCCAGCCAGTTGGCTCAGGGCCTCAAACGCATTTGGAGGCTCGGGTTGGGCAGCCTCCCGGGCGGCATCTCTTTTCTTGCGACTCATGCGAGGACATTAGGGTATGTAGCTCCCACTTTCACCCAAAAAGCTAGGCTTGAATCAACTCATCATCCTCCTCGACCGAAAGGGCCAAGGCACAATCAATGAGTGCGAGATGGCAGTAGGCTTGCGGGAAGTTCCCGAGATGCCTTCTGGTTTCGATATCAAGGTCCTCACCGTAAAGACCATGCTCGTTGGCCGCAGCTAGCAGATTCTCGAACATCGTGCGAGCATCCGCCTTGCGCTTGATTTGCACGAGAGCCTTCACGAGCCAAAATGAGCAGACGGTAAAGGCACTCTGCGGTTCGCCGAAGTCATCCTGATTACGGTAGCGAAACATGAGGCCATTCTCGCAAAGCTCTTCCTCTGACTTCTCGACGGTAGAAACAAAGCGCGGATGAGTTGGTTCGATGAAGCCGTATTCTGCCATCAACAAGTTGGAGGCGTCGAGATGGTCGCAGCCATAGGCTTGCACAAAAGCTTGTTTTTCTTCGCTCCAACCGTTCTCGTGGATATCTTGTTGGATATTATCAAGGGCAGGGCGCTGCATCTCGGCCCACTCATCTTTTCCTAACAATTCCGCAATCTTAATGGCGCGGTCTAAGGCGACCCAGCAAAGCATTTTAGAGAAAACGAAGTGGCGTTTCTCACCACGAATCTCCCAAATCCCCCGGTCCGCGTTCCCCCAGGTATCGAGAACAATGCGAGAGACCGACCGAACACGGGTCCAAATACGGTCCAAGGACTCGGGCGTCCGCTGGCGCTGTAGTAAGTCCTGATAAATGACATCCAGCATCACCCCATAGATGTCGTGCTGTGACTGAGTGTAAGCTGCATTTCCAACCCGGACAGGCTTCGAGCCTTTGTAACCCTCTAGATGGTCTAAGGTTTGCTCGGTGAGTTCCCGCTCGCCGCGAAGACCATACATGATTTGTAAGGAATCATCCTTCGTGGGCATGGTTTGCATCATCCAGTCGATGAAGCGGGAAGCCATCGAAGGGTGACCAATTTTATTGAGAACGGCCACCGTCATGGAGGCATCCCGAATCCAGCAAAAACGGTAATCCCAGTTTCGCTCTTCGCCAATGGTCTCCGGGAGAGAAGTGGTGGCCGCCGCGACGACTGCACCCGTGGGTCCGAACTGAAGCATCTTGAGGAGGAGGGCGCTCCGAATCATTTGCTCTTGATACTGCACCGTCTTGTGGGTGCGCGCCACCCAAAGCAGCCAGTAAGAGCGGGTGCGCTGCAGCATCAGTTCAACTAACTCGGCATCGGGTTCCTGGACCTTGTCGTGATAACTAAGAACGAGGTATTTTTCTCCCTCGAGGGTAAGAGCGTCACCGTTTTGGACCTTTTCGGCATCCAAGTTGGTCCAGAGGTAAACCGACTCATAGACCTCATTGTCCTCGGAGTTTTTCCACTCGGTGGTGGCTTTGAGCCCATCCTTAAAGCGCCTCACCGACGTCGAGTCTTTGGCGTATTCCAGTTGAGGATCGAAGTTGATGCTCACTTGGGGCTGACCCGATACCACGCGCAGAACACGGACAATGTCCGAGCTCACATCTCCGCGCGCACCTGCGCGACCATCCCAAGCATAGCGCGGCATGAAGTCCACGACCTCCAACACACCTGCAGCTCCCTCGAAGCGGGTCACGAAGATGTTGGTATTGCGCTCGTAGCCTTGCCCGACCACCTCGCCATCAACCATGGCAATCCCAAAGCGACCGCCCTTTTCCTCGTCTAACAGAGAGGCAAAAACGGTGCCAGAGTCAAAATCAGGGAGACAAGCAAAGACAATGTTTGCCTCGGCATCGACAAGCGCACAGGTGCGGCCGTTGCCAATGAGAGCCATGTGATAATCATCGAGCAAGCTGTCTTTATCAGCGGGTGGAACAAGGGTCATGAATAGGTCTAACGGGTGAGTTGGTGCTGCAAGCTTTCGAGAAAAACCCGAACGCCGCTGGTGTCGGTGCGATAGGCAGCACGTGTCGATCCAGAGCCAACTTTGACGGTGTAAAAATTCGCACTCTCGGGTGCCAACGAGAACATCGTTTCATCAGTTTGATCGTCGCCTGCAACGAAGGCTAGGTCTGTCTTCCACAAGCCCATGAGATAGTCAACTGCCGCGCCCTTGTTGACTTGCAAACTTGAGACTTCGACAATCTTTTTACCGTGATGAACGGTCACCGGAAGGTTGGCAGCCATGGAGGTCAGCTCGTCCAAAAGACCCCGCGCCCGCCATAGACCAAACTCAGGCTCAGCCTTGCGGTAATGCCAGACGACGGCTGATTGTTTTTCCTCGACGTGAGTGCCCGGAGTCAAAATTGCGGCTTGCTCAAGGTGTTCACGAATCTGATGCCGCCACTCGATATCAACATGGGGATTGAAGAGTTCCCACTCCCCTACTCCGCCGTTGAGCCAGCGATAGCCATGCTCGCCGACAAGGGTCAGCCCCATACCGCCAAGGTGTTGCTCAAGAAAGGATGGTGGCCGCCCGCTCACAATCGCCACCTCGATGCCGGTGGTGGCAGCGAGTGACTGCAGCAAAGGCGGCAACTCTGGATCGGGGACGGCATCTTCGGGTTTGTCCACGAAGTCACGCAGGGTGCCATCATAATCCAAGAAGAGACCCAGTGATTCTCCCTCGCGACAGCGTTGGGCAATCTTTTTTGCCAAGGGTTCCATCTCGAAGACAGCTACGCGTTGCTCACGGGCGGGGACTTTTTCCAAATCCTCTACGAAGCTCTGGGCCCAAGGTCCGCTGTGACGCGCTCGGAGGCGTTTTTGCATGGCCTCGATGCGCTGTTTACGCTCCTCATCAGGCATCTCTAACGCACGCGCTATGGCGTCGGCCACGCCATCGGTGTCGTGCGGGTTGACCTGAATGGCATTCGAGAGTTCTTCGGCGGCACCAGCCAATTCGCTTAGGATAAGAACCCCGGGCCGTCCCGCAATTTCCTCGCGCTGACAGTCGAGAAACTCTTTGGCAACAAGGTTCATGCCATCGCGCAAAGGAGTGACCAGACACAATTCCGAAAGCGCGTACAGAGCAGCAAGGTCGGCCGGAGGGAAGCCACGATGTAAAAACTGAACTGGCGAGTGACCCACTTCCCCGAATTCACCATTGATGGCGCCCACTGCACGCTGAACTTCTTCTGTTAACTGATCGTATTCTTCGACGCCTTGACGGGAAGGAACCGAAATCAGAACGAAGACGACCTCCTCGCGCTTGTCAGGATTGTTCTCCAAAAAGCGATGAATCGCTTTCAGTTTTTGAGGAACGCCTTTGGTATAATCGAGGCGTTCCACGCTCAGCACTAACCTCTTGCCTTGGAGCTCGGCGCGATGAGTGGCAACGATATCGTCGAAATCTGCGCGCTCCATACTTTGCTGAAAACCAATATGATTGTGACCGATAGGGGCCGCCAGCAACCGCACCTCGCGGCCACCATACCAAATGCCATCCATCTCCGACTCCATTCCCAGAACGCGCAAGAGAGAAGAACGGAAGTGGCGAAGATAGGACGAAGTGTGAAAGCCGATCACGTCCGCGCCCAAGAGACCACGGAGCAGCTCACTACGCTGGGGAATCACTCGGAAGACTTCACTCGAACAAAACGGTGTATGTAAAAAGAAACCGACCCGCAGATTCATTTTCTTACCTCGCAAGAGTTCAGGAACAAGAAAGAGATGGTAGTCATGAATCCACACCATGTCGCCCTCCTCGGCGACGCTTAAAATCACATCAGCGAACTTCTGGTTGACCGCGCGATAGGCCTGCCACCATTCCGCCGAGAAATCGGCTCGCTCCACCATGTAGTGCAGAATGGGCCAAAGGGTGGAATTCGCGAAACCTTCGTAAAAGCCATCAAGCTCATCTTGGCTGAGAAAAACTGGCCACGTATTTTGCTCATTGAGCTGCTTGGAAATTGCAGCAGGGTCATCAAAGTCTTCTTCTGCGCCACCCGGCCAACAGATCCAGATCTGCTCGTTATTCAGGTCCGCTCCCTCGAGGGCACTGGCCAATCCTCCAGCGGTGCGAGTCGCGGTTCCATCCGCAGAAATTTTCACCGGAAGCCGGTTGGAGACCATCAGAAGTCGTTTTTTCATAAGATTGGGTTCGCGTCTCTCGCAGAGAGCGTGCCGCTACCCTACGGCAAGCTCTTATGAGGTCCATCCTTAGTTCCTGCACGCCTCAACCTCCAAGGAGGTTTGCAAAATGCAAAAAAGGCCCTCCGCCATCATGCGGAGAGCCTTTTTTCCAAATTCTTAATTAAGGGCAGGGTTACCACTTCAGTTCGATGAACTCGGCCTGGTTGATTCCGTCAGAGACCTTAGGCTGTACGTTCTCGGGAACTTCGAAGCGAGGAATCTCGTCGATGGGATTGATCTTAACGGGGTCTGCAGCTAAAGGATTGATCTCCTCTTTCTTCGCAATGGTGGTCGCCGTGGACTCCTTCTTGGGCTTGCTTGGCTTTTTGTAAGAACGGGTCGTCCGCTTTTTGGGCTTCACCTCGGCGGGTCGTTTTTCAACAACGGGGGGGAGGGTTTCCACAGCGGTGCTATTCTGCTGACAGCTCGACGCTAAAATGGCGGCGAGGGGGATGACTGGTAGAAGGAGCTTTTTCATAAGGCAACTGTCTCTTTGACGACAAGCGCCTTAAATTGTTCAAACTTTCATACCAGAAAAAAAGCAAAAAACTAGCATTTGCCGTGGGGAACGATTGCGACTCTCTCTTTCTCCTTCGCTTGTGTTCAAATGATGGTCAGGCCGTCGTGGGGCCTGAACGAGCCTATTGAGCCGCAACCTTTTGGCACAAAGAATGCTTGCACCAGTGAGACACATTGCGTGCGTATTATGAAAAAGGTAGAAGCCATTATCAAACCCTTCAAATTGGAAGAAGTAAAAGAAGCCCTCGCTGAGGTTGGAGTTCAAGGAATGACGGTGACCGAGGTGAAAGGCTTCGGACGTCAAAAAGGTCACACCGAAATTTACCGCGGCAGTGAATACACCGTTGATTTCCTCCCGAAAGTGAAGATCGAAATCGTAGTGAACGATGAGGAGTCCTCTGCTGTGGCTGAGGCTATCGTCAAGAGTGCTAATACTGGCAAAATCGGTGACGGTAAGGTCTTTCTCTCTCCTGTGGAAGAAGCCATCCGTATCCGAACTGGCGAAACTGGCGGCGAAGCGGTCTCTGTGAACTAAAGCCCGCGACTATTTTTCTCGAAAAGGCCAACCTCAGCGGTTGGTCTTTTTTTGTGCCCACTGATGAAATTGGTCAGTTTCTGACCATGGCAAGGTCAGCTTTCATCCAATTTCGGTTTCCTGTTCGCGCTCGGATGCTCTAACTTAACGTCGTGCTCGGCTCCGACCCCATCAATCTTCATTTTTCTATTCCTGCCACCGATCATCTCGGTCGCGAGGAGGTGCAAGGGCAGCTGCGCTTCCATGCCGATCACATCGACCTTCATTGGCGGCTCAAGGGAAACGTGTTCACGGGTGGGCCGGGCGATATGAAGCTGATCGAAATCCCCTATCCTGTGGTTGCGGAAGTCACGATGAAGCGCCGTTGGTTCCGTCCTGCGGAATTGATTTTACGATTGGAAAATCCCGAATTGGTTTCCGAAATCCCAGGCATCGAAGTTGGGCGCATGACTCTGCACATTGATCCTAAATCGAAAGAGGCGGTTCAGAAAGTTCACAATCTCATCGATTACCGACGGTCGTCCTTTCTTTTGGATGAGACCAACGAGCGGCTCGAATCCATGCGCAACGCCTAGAAAGTCCTGTGTCTTTATTTCGTCTTTGGCCTCTTTTGCTTCCCTGCCTCCTCTCGGGATGTGGCGCGCTCTCCTTCTACACTCAGGCCTTCCGAGGGCAGGCCGAGATCACCCTCAGCAAGCAATCCATTCGGAAGCTTTTGTCCAATCCTGAGACCGAGCCCAAGCTGGCAGCCAAACTGAAGCTTTCTCAGGCCATAGTTGACTTCGCTGAAGAGGAACTCTCATTAGACGCATCGGGTTGTTATCGCCACTATGCTGACCTCAAGCGAGACCACGTGGTCTACATCATCCATGGCGCGCCCGAATTTTCATTGGAGCCCAAAACTTGGTGGTATCCCATCGTGGGACCGCAGGACTATCGGGGCTATTTTAAGAAGGAGGATGCTCAGAGAGAGGTCGCCAAACTCGCCGAACAAGGGCTTGATACCTATCTCGGAGGAGTCAACGCCTACTCTACTTTGGGCTTTTTCAATGACCCCATTCTCAACACCTTTGTCGATTATCCGGAGGTTGATTTTGCGGAACTGATTTTTCACGAACTCACCCACCACCGCTATTACGAAAAAGACGAGACGCCCTTCAATGAGGCCCTTGCTGAGGTTGTGGCGCGCGAGGGAACCCGACGCTGGTTGCGCAAGAAAGGAGATGAGCAAGCTCTCGCGAAATACGAGCTTCGGCTCAAGCGCCGTTCCGCTATCCGAATCACCATCGAGAAGAGCATCAAGCAACTCGAAGAACTCTATGCCACCGAACTTCCTCCCGAAAGGATGAGGGTTCGCAAGGCGCAGGTCTTTACCAAGCTCAAGGAAGAAATCGAAGTGCTTTACCAAGGTTGGCAACAGAAACCAACCCACTTCCTCTCGACGCCGCTTAACAATGCGCGTCTCAATGCCTTTACGACCTACGAGGCGCTGGTGCCAGCCTTGGAAAATCGCCTGCGTGAGCACAAAGGCGACTTGGAATCTTTTTTCCAAGACATCGAGAAAAACGGACCCCAATGAGGCTAAATGGTAGGATGACCCTGCGCGAAAAAATCCTTTCCCTCCCCTCTTCCTGAACTAGACTCCATCACACAGACGGGGGAGCCGACGAGGCTGAGAATGAGCAAGACCGCCCATGACCCTTCGAACCTGAAACGGGCAACACCGGCGTAGGGAGTCACGAACAGCTTGAGGTCAGAAGGCCCCACCTGTCTCCGCTTCAAACCACTGGTCGTCCGCCTCAGCAGACGGCCTTTTTTCGGTCCTTATTTATCCACCTACCACCTCGCCACCATGTCCAACTTCGAAGAAGAAAACCAAGTCCTCTCTCCCGACAACGCCCACCAGCGTTCCGATTATACCGGTAACTTTGTCGAGGATATCGATAACTCCGCTGAAATTGAAGCCATTGAAAAGGACCCCACCAATTTTCCGAACTCTTCCCGCACTTACGTGCAAGGAGAGATTCACCCTGAAATTCGGGTGCCGATGCGTGAGATTCGGCAAGACAAGACGACCCACGCCAATGGCGTCGTAGAAGAGAACGCTCCCATTCGGGTCTACGATTGTTCCGGACCTTGGGGCGACCCCAGCTTCGAGGGTGACGTCACGCAAGGTCTCCCTGCCCTACGCCGGGACTGGATTCTCAAGCGTGGTGATGTTGACGAATATGAAGGTCGCAACATCAAGCCCGAAGACAATGGATACATTTCTGACAAACACGCGGAGACCTACAACGCGAGCAAGGCTGCGAAGAACAAGCTCAAGGAATATCCAGGTCTCAAGCGCAAGCCTCTACGTGCTTCCGCTGGGCACCCGGTGACTCAAAAGTGGTATGCGGAGCAAGGCATCATCACTCCCGAGATGGAGTTCGTGGCCATTCGCGAGAATCTGGGTCGCTTAGAGGCTTTTCAGACGGTTGCCGATAGCTATCCCCAACCTGTTCCCGAGCAAGTGGCGGAAGGTTCGACCTTGGAAGAGAAGATCGCCCAGCTCGAGGCTGAACTCGCGGAAGCCAGAGCTAAGCTGCAAAATCCCTCCGGCACCCCCGAAGGTTACCTCATGCCTCGTCCCAGCGAAATCGATCCTCAGAAGCAGGTGGCTCGTAATCGGATGGACCATCAGCATCCCGGACAGTCCTTTGGAGCTTCTTTGCCCGACCTGATCACGGCGGAGTTCGTTCGCAGCGAAGTGGCACGAGGCCGTGCCATTATCCCCGTCAATATCAACCACCCCGAGAACGAACCCATGGCGATCGGGCGTAATTTTCTGGTGAAGATCAATGCCAATATTGGTAACTCGGCAGTGGCTTCCACCATCGACGAGGAAGTCGAGAAGATGCGGTGGTCTACGAAATGGGGAGCGGACACCGTGATGGATCTCTCGACCGGAAAAAACATTCACGCGACCCGCGAATGGATCATTCGGAACTCCCCCGTCCCCATCGGTACCGTGCCGATCTATCAGGCTTTGGAAAAGGTCAATGGTCGCATCGAAGACCTCACTTGGGAACTTTACCGAGACACCCTCATCGAGCAGGCCGAGCAAGGGGTTGATTACTTCACCATCCATGCCGCCGTTCTTCTACGCTTCGTGGCTCCGACCGCCAAACGGATGACCGGCATCGTAAGCCGCGGCGGCTCCATCCTCGCCAAGTGGTCCATCCACCATGGTAAGGAGAATTTCCTTTACACGCATTGGGATGACATCTGCGACATCTGCGCTGCCTACGACGTGAGCTTTTCCATCGGAGATGGTCTCCGCCCCGGTTCGATTGCCGACGCCAATGACTATGCGCAGTTGGCGGAACTCGAAGTGCAGGGAGAACTCACCAAGCGTGCGTGGGAAAAGGGTTGCCAAGTCATGAACGAAGGCCCAGGCCACGTCCCCCTTCACCTTGTGCAGGAGAATATGCAAAAGCAAATCGAGTGGTGTCACGAAGCTCCCTTCTACACTCTCGGACCACTGACGACCGATATCGCGCCCGGCTATGACCACATCACCAGTGGCATCGGAGCGGCCCACATCGGTTGGCACGGTTGCGCGATGCTTTGCTACGTCACCCCTAAGGAGCACCTCGGTCTGCCCAATCGGGATGATGTTCGCGAAGGGGTCATCACCTACAAGATTGCCGCTCATGCCGCCGACCTCGCGAAAGGCCATCCGGCTGCGCAAGAACGCGACAATGCGATTTCCAAAGCACGCTTCGAGTTCCGCTGGCGCGACCAGTTCGCACTGGGTCTCGACCCGGCACGGGCCATCGCCTTCCACGACGAGACGTTGCCTGCCGAAGGCGCTAAGACCGCCCATTTTTGCTCGATGTGCGGACCGACTTTCTGCTCCATGAAAATCACAGGCGACGTGCGTCAATACGCGGAGGAAAATGGCTATGGCGAGGAATAGACCACCTCTCAAATGAGAGGTTAAATTATTTCTTTTGACTTGAAGAGAAAGAAAGGGGTGGTAAGGTGTAGTCATGAGCCATTACGGAAGCCCCCTCCTGGTCAAAACCTTCCTGCCAGTAGATCCCTGCCAAGACAAAAGCCTCCTAAAGGAGCAATACCAAGGCCCCACCACACCACTGGTTGAGCGGTTGCGCAAAGGTCTTCCCTTGGCAGAGTTCCACGCCTTGCGGACTTTGTTGGATATTCCCGAAGAAGAGCTCGGACGTCTATTGGGGATGTCACCCGCCACCCTCAATCGTCGTAAAAAAGGAAGTCACCACACCACCGCCGAGAGTGAGCGTATCGTGCGCTTCGCACGACTTTTTGGCCTCGCTTGCGAAGTCCTCGAAGCAGAGGACGCAGCCCGGGATTGGCTCAAGACTGAGAATCCTGGCACCGCCCATGAGCCTCCCCTGGCCTATGCCGACACCGAGTTCGGCGCCCGCGAAGTAGAGAACCTACTCGGACGCTTGGACCATGGTATTTTCTAGTAGCAAAGCGAAGAAGTTGCCACTTTCTCTCCCGAAAGGACATCTCCCTGCCTACCGGATGGTTGCACCCCAGTGGGCAAGCACCGCCCTCTCTGGCGAAGGCGCTCGCAAGTTCGGAGGGCGATGGAACTCCCCCGGTCTGCCAGTTGTCTATCTCGGGGAAAGCAGAGCGCTAACGGCCCTCGAACTTCTCGTCCATCTCACCGCCCCAAGCAGTCGAAAAAAAGGTTACACGCTGCTAGAAATCTCTTTGCCAAAGGAGCTGCTCTCGCAAGCCACCATCATCGACGATGATTGGAATATCTCTCCCGCCACCATGGCCAGCCAAAGCGTGGGTGACGAGTGGTTACGCTCGCGAAGCAGCCTTGCTCTGCGCGTGCCCTCGACACTGGTTCACGAGGAATCAGTGATTCTGCTCAATCCCTTGCACCCAGAATTTCATCAAGTGAAGCTACTGGACGAAAGGCCCTTCCACTTCGATCCCCGCTTCGCCAAATAACACTCGCGAGCCTGATTCGGCACTTTTCATCATCGCTTCCACCCGTTACCGCCTCCCTCGCATGAAGACACGCCGATATATTCAGAGCCTCCGCATGATTGCGTTGGTCGAGGGACTCTCTTGGCTGATCCTCATCGGAGCCATGGTCTACCGCTCTCAAACTGGCAATCACGATCCGGTGGCATGGACTGGGCGGGTCCACGGTGGGCTGTTCTGTCTTTTTGCACTCATGCTTTTTCTCACTTGGATGGAGGCGAGCTGGTCTGTCCTTTTCTCGCTCCTCATTGGCCTCTCTTCGGTCATTCCCTTCGGTTTCTTACTAGCAGATCCCTGTCTCAAAAAGAAGTTGGCGGGAGTTCGTTAATGGCTGGCAAATCCCACTCGTCATTTGACAAGCCTGATTCAGCTTCCCATAACCTTTGCGCACATGAGTCTCTCGGTTCCACCAAAACCCCGCATCCCAACGAGCGGGCGACACAAACTCGCCATCGTGGCTTCCCAATTTAATCCGGAATACACCGATGCCATGGTGGAATCGACCATCGATGAACTTGCGATCGTTGTCCCCAGTGCCCGTGTGGACCTCATCCGCGTGCCGGGAGCGTTCGAAATCCCTCTCGCCACCAAGTTGGTTTTGGAAAACGAAGAACCAACCGCAGTCATTTGCCTTGGCCTCATCCTCGAGGGAGAGACCGCCCACGCTGAATTGGTGGCCACCTCCGTCACCGACCAGCTACTCAAGCTCTCCCTACAATACAACACGCCTGTGGTCCACGAGGTCCTTCTCGTCGAGACCCACGAGCAAGCGCACGCCCGTTGTTTGGGTGTCGAAATGAATCGTGGCGTCGATGCCGCCCGGGCCGCCGCCAGCATGATGGATGTGTGCAAAGAATTGACCAGAGCCGCCCGCGCGCGTTAGGGAGGGGCTGTTCACACCCTTGGCATGAATCCAACCCAATCTACCAGCCCCAGCGGCTCTCCCAAAAAGACGTCTATTTCGCGCCGCCAAGTCCGTGAGGCCACCGTGCAGCTGATGCACAGCACCCAGACCAACAGCGAGGAGGCTGGGGATCCTTGGCCACTCATTCTGGCCCAACCGGAAGGAAAGATCATCCGCACTCGAGCCCGTGCCCTGCTCCACCTGCAACAAAATAGGCCCGGTCGCCTGAAACCTGTTTTCGCGCAACGAGTGACAGCTCCTCCCTTGCTAGAGAGCTTTCTCGATGAGAAATCCGCTGGTCGTCAGCTCCGGAACTTGCTCGCCGCTGAGGTGAAACTGCCCGACCTCCTAGACCTCCTCCGCCGTCAGCTCAAATCCGAAAAAGAACCTGATGACATCGAAGAAACCATGGAGCGCATCCGCGAATGCAACCAAACTTCTCTCGAGAACCTACTGGCTCTTGAACAAGCCCTCGGGCCAAGAGATGCCTGTCCCCAAGCTCTGCAGCCGCTGGCAAAGGCCCTTCCGCCTCTGCGTGAGACGGCCCAACTTCTCCGCTCCCTTCTTTCCGAAAATTTACCTGAACTACGCGAAGTGGATTCCTTACGCGAGGCCATTGCCGAGCGCGATACTCTCCAGCAGGAGACCCAGGATTTGCAGGCCCTCGTCAAGACCCACCTTGAGAGCACCGATGAGCTTCTGGCTCAGCACATTGAGAATTTTTCGCCCGAGCGATTAGCCCAAGTTGATCGCGCCGTTCTCCGGCTGGCCGCCACCGAGCTCAAGCATTGCCCGGACATTCCCCCAGCAGTCAGCATCAATGAAGCCATTGAAGTGGCCCGACGCTTTGGAGGCATTGAGTCGGCGGGCTTTGTTAATGGTATCCTCGACAAGCTCAAATAGCCGGAGCGACCGCTTCCACGCGGCAAAACTCCACGCGGCAAAAGGAAACTCGATCGCTGTCTCTTACAACATTTCCCATTTTTCGGACTTCCGTTTTTTCATGGATAGAGTTGGCTAGAGGCTCTCTCGTATGTCCTACCCCAATGATTTCCAAAAACGCACTATCTGGTCCGCACTGACCGGACTAGCGATTGTCTTGCTGGGGATCATTCTTGTCGGTGTCATTTGGCTCGGGGGCCAAGTGCTCGGTTACCTCCAACCTGTTCTCGTCCCCCTCGCCGTAGCGGGTATCACTGCCTATCTCCTCGATCCGGTCGTTGGTTGGTTACAGAGAAATCGCAAGCTTTCTCGCCTCAAAGCAGTCCTCGTCGTGTTTGGAGCCTTCACAGTGATAGTCGCCCTGTTCTTCTCCTTCCTCATCCCCAAGCTCATTGAACAAGGCGGTTCCCTCGTGGATGATCGCGAACAACTGGGCGAGAGGCTCGTAGGGAAACTCGACAAGCTTGAAGAAGAAATTCCTGGTGCTGAAACACTGGTCACCTGGCTCACCCATCCTCTCGATAAAGAGGGCGAGCCCATCCCGAAACCAGACCCGTTCTCAAAACGTAACGCTGACGGTAAGTTTGAGGGTTACTTCAATTCCGATGGCGAAAAAGTCACCGCTAGCAAAGCCGAGCGACAAGCCGTTAAGGATTACGAAGACACTCCCTTTAATCAGCGACGGATCGGTTTCCTTTTACAGGAAAAAGCCGGACTGATCACCGCTACCCTTTTGGATTGGCTGAAAGCGACCACGAAAGTCTTCGGTCTTCTCGGCTACCTACTCGGCTTTCTGTTAGTTCCTGTCTACCTCTACTATTTTCTCAACGAGTCTTCAAAAATCAAAGCCTCATGGCATCAATACATCCCCCTGAAAGCGTCCAAGTTCAAAGACGAAGTCGTCTCCACCCTTTCTGAAATCAACGGCTATCTGATTTCCTTCTTCCGCGGCCAAGTTCTCGTCTCTCTCATTGACGGGATTCTTGTCGGGATCGCCCTTTCCATCTTCCAACTACCCTACGGATTCCTCATTGGTCTCTCGCTAGCCGTCCTCGGGATTCTGCCCTTCATCGGCAATATCCTTTGCATGATACCGGCCGCGCTTATCGCCTTCATCCACTTCGGCGGTAGTGATGCCAACCACCAGTGGCTTGGCGACAGCCCATGGGCCTACGTGGGAGCCGTCATCGGCATCTTTCTCGTGGTCCAGCAAATCAACTCCTTGGTCACCGCTCCTAAAATCGTGGGCGACTCCGTGGGACTGCACCCCATGACGGTGATTTTCTCCATTCTTTTCTGGTCTCTCATTCTAGGAGGTTTCCTAGGTGCCCTCCTCGCGGTACCTCTCACAGCCGCGGTCAAAGTCCTCTTTTCGCGCTATATTTGGCAGGCTCGCGTTTCCCCACAGTTAAACGCCCCATCCGCTGAGCAAACAACTTCACCAACCTAACAAATGATGATCAAGTTCCTGCACACCCGTATCCGTGTCTCCGATCCCGAAGCCTCCATCGCTTTTTACAACAAGCTTGGATTCGAAACTGGCGAGCAAAAGACCTCTCCCGAGGGTAACCAACTGGCCTTCATGAATTTGCCCGGCAACGACCATTTCCTCGAGCTCACCCACTCTCCTGACTTCAAAGTCGAGTTCCCCGAAGACCTCATGCACACCGCAGTGGGCGTCCCCGACATCATTGCCTATTGCGACAAGCTCGAGAACGACGGCATTGAGATCTGGCCCTCTGGATGGCGCGAAAAATTCTCGGGAGGCGAACGCAAGATGGCTTTTGTCACCGACCCCGACGGCTACGAAGTCGAGATTCTCGAAAAGTAGCATTGCCTCCTTTTCGAGAAGGAATGCGTCTGAGCGGGAGCAAGTCCCCCGTCTCTTCCCCCTGCCCTGCAGGGCTGACCACGTCGGCTTGCTCCTGTCCCCTATTCCCGTGAAGCAGTGGACTGAACCTCTTCTTGCGACTCCCCCTAGCTCTGCGAGACTGGCTTTCTCAATATGAAAGTGACCCAAGTCGAGCTCAGCTTCATCCCTGTCGCCACCCGGATGCCCCTCAAATTCGGGGACCAAGTATTAAAGGAAGTCTCCTGCGCCCGTGTCTGCCTGACAGTCGAAGACTCCGAGGGCAGGCAAGCTACTGGCTGGGGCGAGACTCCTCTCAGCGTTCCTTGGGTTTGGCCCAGCGTCCTTGGCTATACCGAGCGCGAAGAACGGCTCAAGGCGTTTTGTGAAATTCTCGCCAATGACCTTCCGGACAATCTAACAACTGGCCACCCTATGGTCATTGGCCATCGTTACCAGCAGGAAAATCTCTCCGTTCTTCATCACCAAGAATCTGACTTGCATCCTGGTCAGGAAGCGATGCCGCACTTGGCAGCCTTAGTGTGCCTCTCTGCCTTCGACCTCGCGCTCTATGACGCCTTTGGCAACCTGCACGGGGTGCCCGCCTTCGAGACCCTGACCCAAGAGTGGCTGGGCGAAGCCGACCTCGGGACCATGCTCGAACCTTGCGCCCGCTTCTCCGGAAAATACCCGGCCGATTACCTGCTTCCCCGTAGCAACCAGCTTCCGGTGTGGCATCTCGTCGGAGGCTTGGACCCTATCTCGGAGGCCGAACTCACCGGCAATGAACCCGATGACGGTTACCCCGTTCTTTTGCGCGACTGGATCCAGAGCGACGGCCTGAACTGCCTAAAAATTAAGCTCCGGGGCAACGACTCCGACTGGGATTACCAGCGTCTCGTAGCGATTGGAAAGCTTGCAATTGAGGAAGGCGTGGACTGGCTCACCACCGACTTCAACTGCACCGTCACCGACCCCACTTACGTCACCGATATCTTAGACCGTCTCGTACTCGAACACCCTCGCGTCCACGGCATGATTCTTTATGTCGAGCAACCCTTCCCCTATGACCTTGAGGCCAATCAAATCGACGTTCATTCGGTCAGTGCTCGCAAACCTCTCTTCATGGACGAGAGCGCGCACGATTGGAAGTTCGTCCGTATGGGCCGCGAATTGGGCTGGACGGGTGTCGCCCTCAAGACCTGCAAAACTCTCACCGGGGCCCTCCTTAGTCTTTGCTGGGCCAAAGAACACGGCATGACCCTCATGGTGCAAGACCTCACTAATCCCATGCTCGCCCAAGTGCCCCACGTCCTCCTCGCCGCCCACGCCGGGACTATCATGGGGGTAGAAAGCAATGGCATGCAATTCTATCCCGAAGCTTCGCTGAAAGAGGCCGCCGTTCATCCCGGCATCTATCAGCGCCGCGAGGGCCATCTCGACCTCTCGACTTTGCAAGGCCCTGGATTTGGATACGGAGACTTGTTCGGAGACCACCAACCTTCTTCGTGAGCGACCAATTCCAGTTCGAACTCCCCGAGACTCCCCGCAATCTCCTTCCCCATGACGGCGAGGCGACTTATCACGGACCCGTTTTTACCCAGAAACAGGCGGACACCCTTCTCGCCAGCCTGTTACAGACTGTGCCTTGGGAGCACGACGAGGTTTTTATGTTTGGCAAAAAGATCGTCACCGCGCGCCAAGTTGCCTGGTTTGGCGATCAGAATTGTCACTATACCTACTCTGGGAAAACTCATCACGCCCTTCCTTGGACTCGCGAACTGCTACTCATCAAGGAACTCGTGGAAAGCTTGGCCCGAACCTCCTTCAACTCATGCCTCGCCAATCTTTACCACGAAGGCGAACAAGGAATGGGCTGGCATCAGGACAACGAAAAGGAACTGGGCCCTCAGCCAACAATTGCCTCCGTCAGCTTCGGAGCCCAACGCCGCTTCGACTTTCGCCATAAGGTCTCGCGCGAAAAAGTCTCCGTCAATCTCGAGCATGGTAGTTTGCTCATCATGGCTGACAGCACGCAAACCCATTGGCAACATCAACTTCCCAAGACCAAAAAGGTCTCCACCCCCCGGGTCAATCTGACCTTTCGGACGATTCACCCGCCCAGTAGCGCGCACCACCTTGCCGATTGCCAAATCGGTGTCAATTGTCGAGAGTGAGGCATCAACCCGCCTGTTCCCAAGTCGCTCCTCGCCTACCTCCGCGATTGCCTCGCAGAGGAACGCTCCCGCTCAGGCATCCCCTCCCTTTTTGCTTCCAAAATTCGTTCCCGACACTTCATCGAAGGCGAAGAAAAAGTCTCCTTCAGCGAGTTTGGTTCCATTGACTTAAAACCTTCCGAACTCTCGGCCCTTGCGACTACCGCTTCCCTTCTGCAGCGTGATACCGAGCTTTTTCACACCTCGGTGACCGTGCTATCGAAGGTGAAGAACAAGGCGATATACACACCAGTTTTTCTTTACCCTATCGAAGTCATTGAAGAGGAAAAAAAGACAGAACTTCGCGTCGATCACAGCCGGGTTTCAATCAATCCAGCTCTCTCACACCTCTTTGAACTTCCTCCTTCTTTTGAGACCGACCTCCTTGCCCTCCTCCCTACCGGTGAGTTCAATCTTGCTACCCCCGGACTCGTCGCGCACGACCTCGCTGCTGAGATTCCGAACCTCGACACTTCTCGCTTTGGAGCCTTTCCCCAACTTCTCACGGCCAAGGAGGCGAGGGCCATTTCTGTAAGAGACGAGGCTTTCCTTCTGCCTCTTTCCGCCATCGTCCTCGTCGAAAAGTCAAAAAACGTCGCCGGACTGCTTCACGAGCTCGACGACATGCTTACTCAACCCGTCCACAACTACCCCGCCGCCCTGCGCGCTCTTTTGGGAGAGAGTCTGACCATCGATCACTCGCCTCAGAGTGCCCCGGAGAAAGACTTTGCTCCCGCGCTCCTCAGCCCGGCTCAAAGTCTTCTTCTGCAGTCTGCAGCCAGCCAGCCTCTCACCGTTTGTCATGGTCCGCCCGGAACGGGAAAGTCCTTTACGATCTCTGCGACAGCCCTTGACCAAGTCGCTCGAGGCAACTCAATCCTGATCGCCTGCCGCTCCGATGAAGCAGCGGCAGTCATCGAATCTAAAATCTCCGAACTTATCTCCGGTAGCCAACTCGTCGTTCGTGCTGGTCGCCGTCAGCACCTGAAAAAGCTCAAGAGCCTCCTCGACCAACTTCTCGCCACCCGCCCCACCCAATCTCCTCCTTCGAATCACCTCGAAGATGAATTACGAAAACAGGACCAACGCTTGCTCCGACTCCATAAAAAATTTCAGAACAAGGTGAAGGATGAACAGGCAGCCGCTCCACTTTTTGCCCAGCGACCGACCGCGTTTTGGCAAAAAGTTCGTCACTGGCGCCATCGTCACCGAATCCGTAGCGGAACCTTACTCGCCGGGCGTATCCACGAAATCATCAGCGAACAAGCCAATAAACTTAGGCTTCTGGATGGCTTCACTAAGCAAATTCATCAAGCGCACCTCAACAAGCACCTCAGTCTCTTACAATCACGCGATACCCTGAAACGTTATCGTGCGGCAATTGGTCGCCGCATCCCGGCCTCGCAAGAGCGCGAGCTCCTCAACCTCGACCTCAAGGCGCTCGTCAAATACCTTCCAATTTGGGTGACTACCACTGACGACATTCACCGTATCCTTCCTTTAAAGCCCGGAGTCTTTGACCTCGTTATCATCGACGAAGCCACCCAATGTGACCTCGCTTCGGCTCTTCCCATTCTCTATCGCGGACGACGCGCACTCATTACGGGTGACCCACAACAATTGCGTCACCTTTCGTTCTTGTCGCAGGACCGTCTCACGAGTCTCGCGCAAAAGCATCAGCTCGCCCCACACCTTCGGGATTGCTATCACTTTAGAAACGTCTCTCTTCTCGACCGCGCGATTGGTATCACCGCAGGAACAGACTCCCTTAACTTTCTTGATGAGCATTTTCGCTCGTTACCGCCCCTCATCGCGTTTTCCAATAAGCACTTCTATCACGGTAATCTCCACTCCATGCGAGAAGTTGAGATGCTCTCTCAAAGTAAAATTGAGCCCGCTTTTTTGGTCACCTACTCCGCTGGCAAAAGAACTCAAGACGGCATCAATCAGCAGGAAATCGACGGTGTCCTCGAGGAGCTTCGCGCAATGCTCGCTTGCTCCCCTGCCGCGCAACCTCCCACCATAGGCTTCCTCTCTCCCTTCCGCGCCCAAGTCGATGCTTTTCAGCAACGCCTGCAGCAAGAATTCGCGCCCCCGGACCAGCGTCGCCTCCTACATGACCATCAGCTTATCGCAGGAACGGCTCACTCCTTTCAAGGAGCGGAACGAGATATTATGCTCATTTCCTTAGCCATCGACCCTGAAAGTCTCTCCGCAGCCCGACGATTTCTTGAACGACCAGATGTATTCAATGTCTCCATTACTCGTGCCCGCCATCGCATTCATTTATTTTCTTCGGTCACGCCGAGCAGTTTGCCTGCTGACTCCCTTCTTTGCCAATACCTCCTTCACGCTTCGGAAGATAACTATCGGAAACACCTAACTAGAACTTCCACCCTGCTCTTACCTGAAAATCTCGTGGAAAAGCTAGAAGCCAACGACTGGCAACTCTTGGCTGTCGATACCGAGGTCGCGGGTATGCCTATCGACCTCTTGCTTCAAAAAGGGAAGCACCTCATCGCAATCGACCTTATTGGCACCCCGGACCGCATGGGGTCCGCCGTCTCTGTCGAAAAGACCCTCCTTCTCAAACGTGCTGGACTCCCCCTCTACCCTCTTTCAATCGCAGAGTGGAAGCTACGAGGAGAAGATTTTTTAGCGCACATAGACGCTCCCACAATCACGCACTAGTAATCCCGGGGAACCCTGTTTAGAGTCTGCCTGCTGTCCTATTCTCATGCGCAAAGCTCTTCCACTTCTCATCGTCGCCATTCTTGCTGCCCTCGGTGTTTGGGTGTTTTTAACCCGCCAAACGGATCCTGCGCCGCCCCTTCCTCCCCCGCCCCCCCTCCCCACGGGGCCTGCCCTTTCTTCTCTTGCACAAGCTCCTGACTGGTCAGAGATCGAGGCCTTTCAAAATACTCTCACGGAGGAACAATTCTCCGCTGATCTTCGCAAAATCTACGCCCTTCCCAATTCGTGGCAATCCTCGCTTGTGCTCGAAAACGACGCTGTTTGGGTGCGCCATCATCATGGTCCAGATTCTGGAGAATCAAAAATTGCTTTTGCAAGTAAAGCCTCCGAACTCGAGCCGCTGCCGCCTCTCGACCAAATTCACATCGCCATCGACCCTGGGCATATCGGAGGGGAGTTCGCGGAGCTTGAGCAGCGCAACTTCAATCCCTATCCCAACGACCCCACTCAGGTCCCCATCCGGGAAGGCGATCTCACTCTCGCCACTGCCCACCACCTCAAGCCTTTGTTAGAAAAACTAGGGGCAAAAGTGACCCTTGTTCGTGAGACGTCAGAACCAGTTACCGACCAACGCCCGGAGGACTTTCTTCCCGACTTTCCCGACCGCATCACTGCCGAAAAGATATTCTACCGCACGGCAGAAATTCGCGCGCGTGCCGAGCTTGTGAACGAGTCGATTCAGCCTGACCTTGTGCTCTGCCTCCATTACAACGCCGACGCTTGGAACGACCCCCAAGACCCTTGGGCCAAGCGCAATCACTTCCACCTCCTCATGCACGGTGCCTACATGCCTAGCGAGGTCGCGTTCGACGACCAACGCTTTGAAATGTTGCGCCATCTCTTCACCCAATCCTCCACCCGGGCCCTGCCACTCGCGCAAACGATGTCCGACGTTTTCTTGCGGGAAACCGACCTCGTGCCCTATCACTACATCGAGACCGCACCTGCGCTGCAAGTCGACCCCGACCGCCCCATCTACGCTCGCAACCTCCTCGCCAATCGCCTCTATCAGGCGCCGACCATTTTCCTCGAGCCCTACGTCATGAACCACCGCGACACCTACCATCGGGTTCAACTAGGCGACTACGAAGGCTTTCAGGAAGTGAACGGCACCCCTCGCCGCTCCCTCGTTCGCGAATATGCTTACACCATCATGAAGTCCTTCGTTGAGCACTCCACCAACCCTCCACTATGAAGCCCCATCTCCTCATCGCCGGCAACGGCTACCTCGGTCAAGAAGTTGCCGAACAAGCGCGGGCACTTAATTGGGAAGTCACCACTCTCTCCAAGTCAGGCGAAAGCTCCGACTACGCAGTCGACTTCACCGACCCGGCTGC
>CAZGXV010000018.1:0-13875 GCA_964529725.1 uncultured Roseibacillus sp. | reverse complement strand
CTCCGCCTTTCCGGCATCTACGGTCCCCGTCGCAGCGTCATTCTTCGTAAATTCCTAGCAGAGGAAGCCACCCTCGAAGAAACCGAGCACGGCCTTGGCATCCGAATCCTGAACCAAATCCACCGCGACGACGCCGCCCGCGCCATTCTCCACTTGATGGCCAAAGGACAAGCCGGACTCTACAACGTCAGCGACAACGAGCCTACCAGCCAACTCGCGACCTACCAACAGCTCTGCCAAAAGCTCAACCAACCTCTCCCCCCTATCGCTCCCCCCAATCCCAACTCTAAACGCGGTTGGACTCACAAGGCCGTCTCGAATGCCAAACTCCGAGCCACCGGCTGGCAGCCTCACTACCCCAGCTTCCTCTCCGCCATCGAGGACCTCCTCTCCGCACAAGCTGATTGAACAAATTCCACGTGCGCCCCCAACCGAAAAACCGAATGTTTCAAAGAAACACAAAGCCCCAGCCTCTGCTTAAAAACCTCTAACCATGTCCGTCACCACCCTTCTCCAAGACCTCATCCGCATCCCCTCCGTTAATCCTGATGCCGTTCCGAATTCCCCTCATTCAGGCGAGCTTGGAATGGCGACGCATTTAGCTCCTATGCTCACTCTCTGGGGCTTTGATGTCACTTTGGAGGACGTCTTGCCCAATCGACCCAATCTGATTGCTCGAGCTCCCGGCCCTCAAGACCGACCACGCATCCTGTTAGGTCCCCATCTCGACACCGTCGCCGTGGATGGCATGACCATCGATCCCTTTGGGGCGGAAGAACGCGATGGGAAAATATGGGGCCGGGGTTCCTCCGACACCAAAGGCCCAATGGCGGCAATGTTGCACGCCCTTTCCTTGAATAAAGACCGTCTTGCGAACCTTCCAGTTGCTATCGATTTCGTCGCCTTTATGGGTGAGGAATCTCATCAACCAGGGTCCAAGCACTTTGCCGAGCATCATGCCAACGAGTATGAATTCGCCCTCATTGGCGAACCGACTTCGCTCGACTTTGTCCACACGACCAAAGGCTCTCTGTGGGCGACGGTAGAAACTACTGGAAAGTCCACCCATGCCTCCCAACCCCATCTTGGGGAAAACGCGATCCTCAAACTCACCGCTAGCCTCGACTTTCTCAATCGCAAGCTCACCAATCGGCTCGCGACTTACACCCATCCGATCCTCGGACACTCCACTCTCAATGTGGGTACCATCCAAGGCGGCAGCAGCACCAACATCGTGCCTGATCATGCTCAGGCCACCCTCGATATTCGATTCACTCCCACTCTCCAACAAGCCGGTGGAGCGAAAGAACTCCTCCAACAGCTCATCACCGAGCATCGGCTCCCGCTCACCATCACCCAAGCTAGCGAAGCACCCCCCATGGACGTGCCCGCCGAGAACCCTTGGCTCCAAAAATTTGTTGCCGCCCAACCCGCCAGCCAACTCGTCGGAGCCCCTTGGTTCTCCGACGCCGCTCACCTCAACGACGCTGGCCTCCCCGCCGTCTGCATCGGCCCCGGCTCCATCGACCAAGCCCACACCGCTGACGAATTCATCACAGTGGCCGACCTCGAAGCTGGCGCCGACTTTTTTGGCAACCTCATCAAAAGGCTGTGAAGTATCTTAAAGTTTCATTTTGCCAGCGGCTTCGTCATGCTCTTGACGAAATTCAGAAGCTCATTCTTGCATCCTGAGGCCTTGACTCTAGAGTAAGGACGCTATGAAAAAGACATTCTTTTGCACCCTTGCCAGCCTTGCCCTTCTTGCCGCCCCTCAAGTGGGTGCTCACTGCCAGGTTCCTTGCGGAATTTACGACGACAACAATGTCATTGATTCCATGCACACCGATTGGGTGACCATCGAAAAGGCCACTAAAACGATTATCGAACTGCAGGAGGATCCTTCCAAAAACGCGCATCAATTGACGCGTTGGATCAATAATAAAGAGTCACACGCGCAGGCTATCCAAGACAAGATGCTCAACTACTTCCTCGCCCAACGTCTCAAGCCGACCACCATCGACGCCGAGGCTCCCGAGTATATCGAGAAGCTGATGCTTTGCCACAACATCATCGTCACCGCGATGCAGTGCAAACAGTCTCCCAATCTGGAAGCAGTGGAAAAACTGCATGGAATGCTCCACGAGTTCGAAGACAAGTTTGGAACCAAAGAGGAAGCGGAATAAACGCACCTCATCGCCAGACGAGCGCAGAAAATTAAACTTCTTCCTGTTTCAATGCCGAGGAATCAACCTCGGCATTTTTCATGGTCTGAGCTTCTTTAGCGGCCCGCTTTTGAGCGCTTTCCCAAAGCGAGTATGCGAAGCCCGTGGCAATCACGAAGACTGCGGCCCCATAGAAGATCCAAATGGCTGATTTGCCATCGGTGAAGCCGTAGGAATGCAATCCGGTGCCCAGCATGTTGACGTGGAACCAGGAGAAGGTCACCACCACGCCACCAAAGGCGGCCGCGAAATTGATTCCCCACTCGCGCAAGAGCCCCGCTGCGCGACCATGCAGGATGAAGAGCGACCAGAGAACAATCATCAAGGCTCCATTTTCTTTAGGATCCCAACCCCAGAAGCGGCCCCAAGAATAGTTGGCCCAAATACCACCGAGGACTGTGCCGATGAGAGAGAGCACTAGGGTGAAGCAGGTGATTCCGTAAACCATGCGCGTGATTGAGCGTCGGAAATTCTTATCATCACCCTCCAAGCCAAGCACCCGGTAGAAGATGTAGATGAAGCCCAACACCGCCGCCCCCAAGCCGGCAGCGTAGCCAAAAGTGATGGTCAAAACGTGGGTCACCAACCAAAAGTTTGAGCGCAAGACCGCCACTAAGGGGTCAAGAGAATCAGAAGCAGCAGCAACCTCGAAGACGACGGCGAGAACCATCCCCGACATCCCAATCACAGGCGCGGCGAGAAGAGCAATTCGCCCCCGGGTGAAAAGCTCGGTGAGAAGGAAAAGCATGACGGTCCCAGCCGTGATATAGGGAATGGTCTCATAGAGATTGGTCACCGGAGGCCTGAGCACGACGAGATAGCGATGAACGATCCCCCCCAATATCAAGAGCAGTCCTAACAAAGAAAAGACCCAGAGCACGACTCGCAACAGTTTCCCAGGCTTTCCCGAAGGCATGAAGAGATAGGCCAACAAGAACAAAGCGCCAAACCCAAAGGTATAAAGCGCCTTTTTAAACCACTCCAAGCGGTTGAAGGAGAGCTCATTGTTCACGGAGGCAGCCGCTCCCTCTCCCGCGCGCGCCATCGTCTCGGCTCGAAAGCCTGCGAGATTCTTGGCGAAGACCTTTTCTCCCTCCCGATAGGCATCATAGAGTTCTTCCAAGCGCTTGACGTCTTTGACTGCTTGATTGGGGTCCGCGACTCGCCCAGTCAATGTCGCTTCGATGAGCTCTCCCACCGAGGACCATTTTTTCTCTTGAGGGTCAGTTGGAGGAAGGGGGTGGAAATTGAACTTCGACTTCATCACCGACTGGTCGATTTGCGCCAACAATTCTTCGATATGAGGAGGAATCCCACCTGCTTGCTGCCCCGCTCGAATGGCTTCCACAATTTGGCGGGAGGTAGCCAAGACTGTGCTCATGTCTACACGTTTGCCTTCTCCTTCCGCAGCGCGCAAGACGATGCCCTCCCGGACAAAGTCAAAGTGGTGCGCCAGATAGAAATAGTTCTGCATGGCCGTTGCTAATTCGAGAGTCTGCTCCTCGACCGGAGTCAAATCCTGACCATCTTCCTTCAGCTTTTGAACATCTCCGGCCTTTTGCATCACCGTTTGCAAATGGGGTTCCAGCTCTGCGAAAGAATAGCGGTCACGCTTTTTGCGATCATCGAACTCGATTCCCAACGCCTTGAGCACTTCGGAGTTATCGACGCGGAAGCTTGGTAATTTGGCAGCGACTTCAGGCCGAAAGAAGAGGTCCATCATCCACTCGACGGGGCCGATCCTCACCTTTTCTCCGTCTTGACCAATAATGGTGATGCGACGGTCGCCCCGCATTTGGAGCATGGCGTAGCTGGCTCGGGTTTCCAGCGGCTTGATGCGTCCGCCTTCCTGCACGGGTAGGCTGGCAGCGAGTTCAACCACCTCCTCTGACCAAGGCTGATAGTCGGAGATTTCGACCTGATGTTTCTCGGGGCGTAGCTCTTTGACTCCCATCAGGAAAAGGCCCAACAAGAGGGAGACCAAAAGGATAAGGGCGATGATTTTTCCAACAAAGATTCTCATGCGGTGGCAGCTCTACGGGGTTTCTTTAGGAAGACAATCAGTCGGTAGACGAAATGGCCGATGAGACCGACCATCGAAATCAACAAGGAATAAAGCGGCCAATGGTCGGCCGGATTCTGAACAACCTCAAAGACCGAATAATACTCACTGGGGTCTTCGATGTCTTGGGGCCCCCAGTTAGCTTGGAAAAAAGTCCACCCTTCGCGACGCATAGGCTCATTCATTTGAATCAGAACCTCCTCGGTTTCCACTCCGTCTAACCGGGTGACGTCGCTTTCGTAAGCTGCGGCCCGACGGGTGCCTGGGTCGCGCTCGACTCGAAAATCGTCGAGCTGGACACCAAAGGGCAAGGGCCAGAGCTTTTTGCGCATTCGCAACAAAAAAGGCCGCCCGTCGATGGTGATGGTGGCTGGCTTCAAACTGCGGGAAGCCACCAAGAGCTCTTTCAGAGGCTGGCCATCCTTGTTCAAAATCTCGAGATGACATCCTCCCAAATGCGCTTCGGTCTCTTTCTGACGAGGGAGCTTGGTGAGATAGAATCCATCTAACACCTTCTGTCCTTGGGTAGGTGGCACGAACTGGGCCGGACTCACTTGCGCATTCTCGACAAAGTTGGACACCCGCAAATCGAAGGGGAGTTCCTTGAGCTGGAAAGTTCGCTCCTTGCCGGAGGTGCCCTTGACAAGTCCAAACAGTTTTTCTTCGGTGGGACGAAGGTCGGCTAGATAGTCCCAATCCACCAGATGAACCTTCGAGACTTTGCCATCGGCGAGTTCCGAGATTTCGATCACTTCGGCGTGATAATCTTGGGCGGCATCGCTCATCTTGCCTTCATAGATTTGGAGTGCTCCTCTCTTTTCAAAGAACTTCGTCACTCCTGCTCCCACCATGAGGAAAACGATTGAAAAGTGGGTGAGTAAGATGCCGATCTTCTTGGGCGACTTCCGAAAACGTATCAAACCACCGATGGTGAGGTTGAGAGTGAACAAGACACAGAGCCAAAATCCGCTCAACATCGGGAAGTAAATCTTCATCGGAATGAGCACCCCGTCCTCTTGCCATGGTCTGCCGATGACCGGGAAAAAGAAGAGCTGCTTCCAGTTGAAATACTTGTCCATCATCGGCTTGAGGCCCACGACGGTTTGCTCGAGAGTCGCGAACCAAGTGAGAACGAACAAGGCGAGTAGCAAAAAGGTGGCCAGCTGCATGCTCGCCAGATAGTTGACGATTTTTCCGAGAAGGCTCGGTTGCAGTTTCCCTTTTGATGAGGGAGCGGTGGTAGAAGTTGTCTCCATGGACGTGGTTACGAATGAGATGGGAGGCCGAGGACCTGCATTACGCTTGAAATTGGGTCTTTCGTTCAATTGCGCTTCAAAGAGGCGACGAATCTGAGGAATTGTTCACGTCTGGTGGCGATTTCGGCTTCGGGACCAATCATCTTCACCGTCACCAGGCGCCCCTCGTTCTCGACAATCGCTCCCAGCAGAGCTTGCCCGTCTTTTCCGGGACGATCCATGCCGGGCTCATAGCGACCGGCGGCTTCGATGAGATAACCTTTCTTTCCCATAAAATCGAGCTGACCCAGTTCCGTGAGAGGCCGGACCTCACTTCCAAATTGGCGGAACCAGCGATCAACATTGGGCTTCACCCCACCTCCAACGACGCTGAGATAGATTTCACCTTCGCTCTCTCCTTCTCCAAAGCTCAGGTTGACTTCGCGCATCGGTTTGTCGTCCGCCACCTTCCAATCGCTCGCCGGCATTTCATAAGTCCAAGGAGAAACGCCCCCCCCACCCGAATCATCGCCGGGGACGGTTTGACCGGAGTCTTGAATCTGCTTCAGAATATCCGGTGGCAAAAACTGTTCCGCACTCGTGGCATTGACTGCTGGCTCCCGGTCATGAGAGGTCAGCTCCCGGGTCTCGCTCACTTCGACAACGGCCGGTGGTTTGCGACAGCTCGACGTAGCCAGAATCACCGTTGCGGCGGGAAACAATATCAGGCGCTTCATCGCGTGACTAGTAACCCTTCTTTCCCGTGCGCGCAAGCTTCACTCTCGCCTTTTATTTCATGAAATTTGATTCAGCTAATCACTGAGGCCACTGCGAGAAAACGCCGAACTCAGTGCAGTCAAAGATGGGTTTTTGCGACCTAGATGTCACCCAGCTCAAAAGAGGTCGCCCCCTCCCTCTTGCCAATAACGGTTTTCAATTCCAAGGTCACTACGTGTTGCGCCTTTTTTCCCCTCCCCATCTTGCTGAAAGAGCGCGCCTTCTTACCGAGAACAATCGCAAGGCAAGGGGCTATGTTTTTGCCACCAGCGGCACCTCAGGCGAGCCGAAATGGATTATTCATACTCAAGAAAGTCTCGACTGGTGTGCCCTGACGACCAATGCCCACTTCCAGTGCAACTCGCAGGATGTCTGGGGCCTCGCTCTCCCCGAATTTCATGTTGGCGGCTTCCAAGTCACCCGCCGGGCCCGGCTCGCGAAGGGCCGCTTGGCTAAGTTCGAGCGAAAGTGGAATGCGACAGAATTCCACCATTGGCTTCGGCAGGAGAACGTCACGATCACGTCTCTGGTTCCCACTCAGGTCTTTGACCTCGCGCAGGCCAAACTCAAAGCTCCTCCAGAACTGCGCATCGCCTTAATTGGAGGCGAACACCTTGATGAATCTATTTTTGAAAAAGCGCTCTCGCTTGGATGGCCCTTGGTCGTCAGTTATGGAATGACGGAAACGGCCGGACTGATAGCTTGCTCGGATGTGGGCCAGAAAACCCTCCACCCTCTGCCCGGCTGGAGCCTTTCCAGCGACGAGACCAGTCTTCTCCAAGTGAGCGGGCCCGGACTTTTTTCTGGCTACCTCCGTGAAGACGGAATCGAACCCGCCCCTCAACCTTTCACTACTAGAGACCTAGTAAAAATCGAAAACAACATTCTCACTCCGTTAGGCCGCAGGGACGACCAGATTAAAATACTCGGAGAACTTGTAGACCTGGCTCAACTTCGCAAGAGCTTTGCCGCGACCTTCGCCAAGCACCGCACGACGGTATTAGCCCTTCCCGACCCGCGGCGCGGACACCTCCTGCAACCCGTCTTGGAAGCACCAGCCGACCCAGGGCTGCGGGAAAGCATCGAGAGTTGGAACGAGACCCTCCCTGCCTTTTCCCGATGTCGCTCACCCCACTTTGTGGTTCGTTGGCCTCTTACTCCTTTGGGAAAAACCGATCAGCAGGCCTTGCGAGAGTTGGTCATGACGCAGATTGCAAACGAACAAGATTCCGTATTGCCCCGGAGCGACAAGTCCCGCTAACTCTATAGGTCTTGAAACTTTCAAGAAAATCATCGCAGTCGCTTCAGCTGGCATCTCGCTTGCTGGTGGCAAGAGGCGCGCGAGTTTTTGGCAGACTTCTCCGCCTTCACCCCTTGTTCGGAAAACACTTATGCAGACCGCTAAAGGATCCCAGATCCAACTCCTCGACCATCACGAAGAATCCACTTCCACCCCATCCGGCTCTCCCGACAAACCTCCTCGTCTCACCGAAAACAAAGCCCGCGAGTTCGGCTTCGTCGCTCCCTCTTCCCACGGAAAGAATTTCGTCCTCGATACCAACGTTCTCTTACACGATCCCGGTTGTATTGACCGCTTTGCCGACAACCATGTCTGCCTTCCTGCCGATGTCCTCTCCGAGCTAGACCGCTTTAAGAACGAGCAAAGCGAACGCGGAGCGAATGCGCGCGCGGTCCACCGCAATCTAACAGCCCTTTTTGTCAATGGTCAAAGCCCAACCAAGGGCGTCCCGACCGAGGGCGGAGGCTCGATTCGGCTGGTGGTCTTCGATCCCAATCTTTGTGGAAAAACAACCGAGCGAATGCGACAGTTCTTCCGCGTCTTTCCCGACCGCAGCCGAGCCGATCACCGCATTCTCGCTGCCGCCCTGTTAGTGGCCGAGTTCAATACCCCGCCTGTCATCGTCGTCACCAAAGACCTCAATATGCAGCTCAAGGCCAAGGCGGTTGGCATCGAGTGCGAGGACTACCTCAACGACAAAGTCGATCCCCAAGAAGTCTCCAACTACGATCTACGTCGCATCGATATCGATCCCAACGACCTGCAACGCTTTGCGAGCTCGGGCAGCGTTGAGCTTCCCGACATTCTCGATTCGGTCGTCACAAACGAGTATGTTCTTCTGCAGGCAGGCCCCAAGCAGACCATGCCCGCCCGCCTCAATGAGAAGAATGAGTTTGTTCGCCTCGCCATCCCCGAAAGCATTCGAATCTCTGGCGGCACCAATCTGAAGCCGCTCAACCTCGGACAAAAGTGCCTCATTGACGCCCTTCTCAACCCCGACATCTCGCTCGTTACGTGTTACGGACAAGCGGGCACCGGAAAAACCCTCGTCGCGATTGCTGCTGGCCTGAGCGAGGTCTTTGCACGCAACTACAACGGTCTCACCGTGAGCCGACCAGTGGTCGCAATGGGTGAGCAAATGGGCTTTCTTCCCGGGACCTTGGAGGAAAAGATGCGCCCTTGGTTGCAGCCAGTCTATGATGCTCTCGACCTCCTCATGGTGCCACCAGCCACCAAGGGGCCCAAGCGCAAGCAGACCAAACCGGATGCGACCGCCGAGGCTGGGCGCAAGCCTTACGACCACCTCATTGAGCAAGGCATCATCGAAGTGGAGGCTCTGGCCTACATTCGTGGCCGTTCCATTCCCAATCGTTTTTTCGTACTCGACGAGGCCCAGCAGCTCACGCCCCAAGAGGCCAAAACCATCGTCACCCGCATGTCCCGCGGCTCCAAGCTGATCCTCGTTGGCGACCCTGCACAAATCGACAATCCCTATGTAGATAGTCGCAGCAACGGATTAGTATACACGCGGAAGCGGCTGAAGGGGCAACCCTTCGTGGCCCATGTCTCCCTCAGCCGGGGCGAACGCAGCCCGCTGGCAGAGGCGGGAGCGCAAATGATGTAACACGCGCCGATTTCACTAAATAGAGAGAGGTAAGGCGTTTACACGAATTGACTTTCGGGTAACCCCGCCTAGTCTCAACCCACTGCCGATGCGCACGACTCTTTTTATTGCCTCCCTCCTGACCGGATTGCTTCTGTCAGGTTGCGGCGTATTTGGCCCTGGCAACAATCAGCAATACGAGGAACTGGACCCCGGTCTCGTGCGCGAAATTCGTGCTCTCGGCAATCGAAACTGGATTGTGATCGCGGACGAATCCTTTCCCCTACACACCCGTCGCGGCGTGCGTACCCTCTTGGTCGATAAGGAAATCCCGGAAGTTCTCAGCGGCGTCATCGATGTTCTCGAAAGCCAACAACATGTGAGCCCGGTCTTTTATCGCACCCGCGAATTGGGCTTTGTCGAAAACGATGCCGCGCCTGGCATCGATATGTATCGCAAGGCCATCACGGAATCTTTGCGTGGATATGAGATCCGTGACTTTCAGTATCGCTATCTTTCAGTGGTGCTCGAGGACGACTCCAAGACTTTCGCCGTTCTGGTTATCAAAACTAAGACCGCACTGCCCTACTCCTCCATCTTCATCGAACTCGATAGCGGCTTTTGGGACCAACGCTCCGAGCAAAAACTCCGGTCCAAGATGGAAGCCCAGGACCCGGCTACGAGCTCATGAAAGTGGATGAAGACGCGTTGACCAAGGAACGCGAAGAAGCTTGGATTGGTGACGCCGTGCTCGCTCTTTTTGTGCGCGAATGGTTACTCGCAACGGGAGGAAGCCTCGACGGTCAGGCCTTTATTCGCTTCACCTCCAACGACTTTCTTCGCCTGCAAGGCAACCCCACTTCGGTGGAAGCCGAGATTGGCCGCGTCTATCAAGAAAACGGACTCCAAGCTGGCTTCAATTGGATTGAGGAAAAACTGCTGCCCCGCTTTCTCGCTCGTGAAAAGCAACTGGCGGCTCTCGATAAAAAAGGTCGCAAGAAGAAGCGCTAGTGCTCCACGACATGAGCTAGCATGGACAGCTCCGCTTCTTCCTTTTCGAAAAATTCCTGCTAGTCTGCGGGCATGACTGATCGTCGATCATTCCTTCGCGCTCTGGCAGCTTCGGCTGCCGCCGCTCCTTTGGCCCCAGGCGAAAGCAAGTCTGACAAACTCGGAGCGACCCTACCCACTCGCCTGTTAGGTCATACCGGAGAAAGAATCTGCGCCTTCACCTTGGGTGGTTCACACTGCAGTCTCGTGGATTCCGACAAAACGGCCCAGGAAATCATTGAGACCGCCATCGAGCTCGGGGTCCGCTCTTTTGACAACGCCCGCAACTACGGCGAAGGAAATGCGGAAGTTCTCTACGGGAAATTTCTCACTCCTCGCTTCCGGGACGAAATTTTTCTCACCACCAAGACCTCCCATCGCACCGCCGCTCAGGTGCGTCTTCAGCTCGAGGAATCTCTCCGAACGATGAAGACCGACCGCCTCGACCTTTGGCAAATCCACGCCATCGGAAGCCCCGAGGATGTCGATAGGAGAATCGAGAATGGCGTGCTTGAGGAATTTCTAAAGGCCAAGGAAGAAGGCAAAGTGCGCTACATCGGCTTTACCGGTCACTCGTCCTATCACGCCCATTTGCACATGCTTAAGCGGCTGCGCGAGCGTGGCCTGAAGCTCGACACCTGCCTGATGCCTATCAACCTGATCGACCCAGCTTACGACTCCTACATCGTCAATGTTCTCCCCGAGCTGCTTAAGGAAAACTACGGTATCTTCGCGATGAAAACTCTGGCTGGCGGAACCGTGTTCGGAGTTCCTCCGGCTTGGGATCGCGACAAACCTAACGACTTGCCCTCTCTCACTCAGGAGGTGGGGATCACAGTTCAGGACATGCATCGCTACGTCTATTCCCTGCCCGTGGCCTCGCTGGTATCCGGTTGCGAGTCCGCCGCTCAGGTGAGAGAAAACATCGCGACTCTCACGCAAGAACCAGCCTTGGATCCCGAGACCCGCGATGAACTGTTAGAAAAAGCCAAGCCCTTTGCAGGCCAGACTTTCGAATACTACAAAAAACCTCGCGCCTAATAGTTTGCTATGACTGAGCTCCTTCTCAATGACCAAATCTACCACCGCGTCATCGAGGAGTTGGTGCCAGGCACGGAACGCTACCTCTGGATCGTCACCGCCGACCTCAAGGATCTGCACGTCAGAAAGGGCCGTCGTTATGTGCCTTTTCTAGAAGTCCTGTCTGACCTCGTGGAGGCTGGTGTGGCAGTGCGCCTCTTTCACGCCAAAGAGCCCGGTCCCCGATTCCGCAAAGACTTCGACCGCTATCCCGCGCTGCTCGAAAGCGAACTCTTCGAGCGCATCCTCTGTCCCCGTATCCATACCAAGGCCATCATTATCGACGGCAAGACCGCCTTCATCACCTCCGCCAATCTCACCGGAGCCGGCATGGGTGCGAAAGGCCCCACTCGGCGCAACTTCGAAGCGGGTCTACTCACCGACGAAGAGGACCATCTCGCGCCCCTCATCGACTGGATCGACGAGCTCTATCTCGGTGAGCCGTGCCTCAAATGCGGTCGTCGTGACGTTTGCCCGGATCCCATCGCCTAGCCAGTATCGCTCGAGATTGCTCGAGATTGATTCCCCCTTGATTCTTCCCGCCGGATACGGCATTGCTCCCGCCTCGCTATGAACTCCGATCTCGCCGAAATCCAAACTGCTGCCCTTGCTGCCATTGAGTCTGCCTCTGATGGTCCTGGTCTCGAACAGGCGAAAATTGATTTCTTGGGGAAGAAGGGAAAGCTCACCGCTGCTTCCGCTCTGATGAAGACTCTCTCCAAGGAGGAAAAACCTGCCTTTGGACAAGCTCTCAATACGGTTCGTGGCGCGATCTCGACTGCCTTGGAAAACAAGCAATCGGCGCTGCAAAACGAAGCCGACCGCGAGGCCATTGCGGGTATCGATATCACGCTCCCCGGGCGGGAGATTCACACGGGGGGGCTTCACCCTCTGACACGAATCAAGGATGAAGCGATCCAGATTCTACGCCGCATGGGATTCGCGCTCGCGGAAGGGCCCGAAATTGAAGACGAGTTTCACTGCTTCGACGCTCTCAACACGCCCGCCGACCACCCCGCCCGCAACGAGAAGGACACCTTCTACTTCGACTCCGGCAAACTGCTGCGCACCCACACCTCGTCGGTCCAAGTTCGCACCATGGAAGGCCAGGCTCCGCCCGTGCGCATCATTGCGCCCGGCTCCGCCTATCGCCGCGATGAGATTGATGCCACCCACCTCTCAGTTTTCAATCAACTCGAAGGCCTCTATGTGGCGAAAGACGTTTCGCTCGCGGACCTTAAAGGAACGCTAGTCTATTTTTTCCAAGAACTCTTTGGGGCCGACACCGAACTCCAGTTTCGCCCTCACTTCTTCCCCTTCACTGAGCCTTCCTTTGAAATCGATATCAAGCTCCACGTGGCCGGACAGGAGCCCAAGTGGATTGAGGTCGCCGGTTGCGGAATTGTCGATCCTGCCGTCTTCTCGGCGATCAGCTCTTCTCGGGGGGATGATGCCTTCGACCCAGCTCAAGTGACAGGCTTCGCCTTTGGGATGGGGCTCGACCGTCTGGCCATGATCAAGTGGGGCATCAAGGACATCCGACTTCTCATTGAGAACGACACCCGCTTCCTCAAGCAGTTCGCCTGATAGAACAATCGATGAGGGAAGCTGCTGGTGCTGTCGCAATTAGGCACCCTGTGATTTCCACGCCACCACGAGGGCGATAGTGACAAGGAAGCCTACTATCAGTCCAATTCGACCCGACCGGGTCTTGGCTGCTTTGCACATCAGTCAAATCATAACAAACAATCGTGCATTTCTCGTAAAACTCAACAGAAGATAATCTGTCTTGATCGCGAAAACTGTGGCTCAATCGCCTCCGTGAAAACCGCTGTCTATGCCGGATCCTTCGATCCCCCCACCAACGGCCATCTTTGGATGATCGAGCAAGGACTGGAACTCTTTGATCGCCTCATTGTTGCTATCGGCAATAATCCTTCCAAAAGCTACACCTTCAGCGTCCCGGACCGGCTTGAGCTTCTGAAAGCTTCCGTCCCCGCCAACGACAATCTCATCATCGAGCATTTCGATAACCGTTACTTGGTCGATTATGCCAAAGAGCGCGACGCGAAATACATTCTGCGGGGCATCCGCTCTCCCGGCGATTACGAGTACGAACGCGTGATGCGCCACATCAATGCTGACCTTGCCCCCACCGTCACCACTTGCTTTCTGATGCCTCCCCGCGAGTTGGCACAAGTCTCTTCCAGTATGGTCGAATCCCTCATCGGTCCTCAAGGCTGGGAAAAGACCGTGCAACGCTATGTTCCCGCCCCGGTCTTCGAGGCCCTGAAGACGCGTGAGAGCCCCGGTGCGGAGTGATGACCGAAAGGAGCGATGTCCCCAAGCTTTGGTGGAGACCCCCATTGGCTCTTTGATAAATGGTCCGCCAATCGGTCATCCGATTGCGAGAGGCTCTTCGGCTCTCAACCTTTCGGGCCGTTTTGGGGAGCTTTGGAGAGCTTTGGCTGCACCTCATTCGCCGACGGTTGTTTTATCAAAACGACCCTACCTTGATGGGAGCGTGGAGCACCAGCTCCGCAACG
>CAZGXV010000017.1:0-47709 GCA_964529725.1 uncultured Roseibacillus sp. | reverse complement strand
AGATTACAATCTGAGGGTAATTGCCGCACCAAAATGGGGGATTGGGAATGGGGGAATGTGCCGGTGGGGAAAGTTGGGGGGTGGGGAAGTGGGGAAAGGAGGGTGGGGGAGGGTGCGGCTTAGTGGCCGGGAGAATTAATTACCAGTGACGGCGTTGCCGATTGCGGTGGCGTCATCCTTGATGGCTCCGCCAACGTTCTTAGTCGTGTTGACAGTGCCTTCGGCAACATTGCCAACGGCATTTCCAGTTGCTTTGACAGCACCTCCGGCAGCATTTCCAACGGAGCGTGCTGTGCTGCAAGAAGAGAGAGCGAATCCAGCAACTGCGAGAAGGGAGATTGTGATAACTTTCATAATTTAATTTCGTTGTGGTTGTTCCTAACCAACATCCCTTAAGACGCTCGCGAGTGGAGAAAGGTCACTCCAAAGAGAAAAAAGTTCTGCTAGGTGATCAGGATGCGCGCTTCCTTGCGTCGCAAAAAGCGATTGCCGGGCAGGTTGAGCGATGGCGGGCCGTCCGGAGAGACTAGCAAAAGAGCCCTCTCCATGAGCGATTTGGAGAGGTTGGGGACTTCATTCTCAATCAGATATTGCTGGAGAGAGGCTTTCTGGAGGGCAGGAGCCAGTTCCCGGACTTTAGGCAGAAAAAGCCGCCCCTGTGGGTCGCGGAGTTCGAGCGTATCGAGGAGGCTACCAATAATCTCTTCTTTCTCGCGGCTGATTTCTGCCGCCCGAACAAGGGCCGGGGCGAGGTCGCGCTTGAGGATATCAGCTAATAGTGGAAGTGCTTCGTGCCGGAGACGGTTGCGGGTGTGAGCCGGATCCTGATTGCTAGAGTCCTCACGGTAGTCGATGCCCTTCTCGAGAAGGTAGCGGTCAATCTCAGAGCGGCGAGTTTGCAACAGCGGGCGCAGAAGGGTCAGTGTTTGGTCGCCCACCTGAATCTCATGTTCGCGAGCCATGCCTTTGATGCCGGAGGAGCCGCGCAGGAGATTGAAGAGGCAGGTCTCGGCCTGGTCGTCGGCATGGTGAGCGAGAAGTACTCGTGAGCAGTCCCTTTCGCGGGCAACTTTCGCGAAAAGAGCTTGACGGGCATTGCGCGCCGCAGTTTCGAGGGAATCCGAAGTCCCGGTCAGATCAGCTTGCGCAAGCGTCAACGGGAGTTGCTTGCTTTGGGCGAGTGCGGCCACGAACTCGGCATCGCCATCGGACTCTGAACCGCGAAGTTGGTGGTCGAGGTGAACAAGGTGAAGTTTTTCGAATCCATTCTCCAAAAGAAGATGAAGCAAGGCCACCGAGTCGCGCCCCCCAGAGAGAGCGAGGAGGTAGCGTCTGTGCGGAGATAGCAGGGCGAGGTCGAGCACAAGGTTCATCCAATCAGAGACCGCACCCGGCTAGCCAGTCACAAATTCGCTGAGACTGCCGCTCCCCAGAGGCAGCTCTAGCGAATGAATCTTTGAGGCTAAGGATTTGAAAAAAAGCGAAGGTAACCTTGCGTGCGATCGGATGGAAATGTGATTTCGATCGGGTTGACATTGCCTTTGTTCAAGCGGCTGGCTCCTCCTACAATTTGGTTAGGATTGATGGGGGCAAAGACGGTGGCAAGATTGGGTGAATATTCGATTCCGATACCGAAACGCAGTCCACCAGCGGGCGGAATGACTCGAGCTACGGGCGGGGTGGTATCGGAGAACTCAAGGGGTAGGCTAGCGGCATCGGAAGATAAGCCCAAGGCGTAAAGAAGAGTGTAGGGGAAGCCGGACGCATTCTGTTCCTGGCCAGTACTGAGTTCCAAACCCTGGTCGAGGGCCCACTGTCCGAAGGCACTTGGGATGCTGTAGGAGGCGAGGGCCGAGAGGCTGCCGGACTCGAAGTAACGCTGACGGAACCTCTGTTGGGCAGGAAGTCCCGCCGCCTGAATGGTAGCATCGGGGGCGAGGGTCGGGACTTGTATGAGGCAGAACAGTTGCGCGGAATAGTTTTGGGTCAACAGACTGTTGGACTCGAATGTAGAGCCAACGGTGGTGGCTCCAATACCGTCGAGAAACAACGACGAGTTGGCAATGAGATCGGAGGTTTGGTTTGCAAAGTTGACGGTTTCGGTTTCGGTCGTGTTGGCCGAGTTGTTATTGAAGTTGGTCACTTCGAGAATGCCATCGGTGAGGGTGGTGAAATGAAGGCTGCCATCGAGAATTCCGTTATCCGGAACATCGAGCTGGGTGCTGCTGGCTGTGCGCGTGATGCCGTTGGTCGAGAAAACGACGGTGAACCGAATCGTGCTCACAAAGACAGAGAGAAAAGCGGTCGTGTTACCAGTCTGGATGCTTCCGCCGGTAAACTCGATTGCTTCGATAGAACCGTCCGAGGGGTTGACGGTGGCATTGGCGAGTAAATTACCCGAGTAAGCAACGGTGGTTTGATGAATATCCTGAAAGGGAAATTCGGTGTGTTCATTGGTGAGCTGGCTGCCCACGCGGTAGGTTAGATTTGTGCTCGATCCGGGCTGAATCTCGAAATCGAGAGAAACTTCCGCAGCGGGGAGAGCGAGAGCAAAGGCAAAGAGAGGGAGCGCGAAATGAACTTTCATGCGACCCGATTAGTGGCGAAAGAGAGACCACTTGACCACCTTAATCGATGGATACTCGGATGATTGGCGTTTCACCCTCTCTTTTCACAAGCGGCGCATCTTCGCTCGGGACCGGGGGGAGTTGGTGGGGCTCTTCGGCTACCGCTTCGCCTGCTTCCTCCGCGTCTTTGGATGCTCCCGTTTCTTCGGTTGGCTCCGAGTTCCCTTCTCCTTCCGAAGTGCCTTCTGCTTCTGGCATGGCCGGAAGTTCTTCCTTGATGATGCTATCGCCAGTCCCGGCGTCGGTTCTCCAGTCGGTAGAAATCACGTCTAGGATCTCCAAGCGGGCGGGCTTCCGGTTGGCAGGATCTTCTTTCTCGATGCGTTTGACGCGAAGGACCGCCCGAATAGCGGGCTTGCCCTTGTGCTTGAGCTCGGTGGTAGCCAAGGCGTTGTTCAGAATCTCGAACTCTGGGGAGTCCTTGCGCACGACGGCGAAAGCGACCACCTCTTCGGTGAAGTTGTGTAGCTTGAAGCCCTGAAAGTTGCCGAGGTCCAGCCCTCCCGCTAGTTCCTTGCCGCTCTGCATCCAAGAGCGGATTTTCCCTTGGTCGATTTCTTCTCCGCTATCGAGAATGAGGGTGCCTTGCGCGAGTCCTAGCAGAGTGACTTCCTCGCATTCAGCGAAGCTTTTCCAATCAATTTGGAAAGGTCCTTCTCCGACTTTGATCAAAGGCAACAGGCGCTCGTCGCGGCCGAAGTCTTGCACGAGAAAGTCCACTTCCACACGGTCTTTCTCGAGAATGCGACCTTGGAAGATACGTTCGATAGTCGGAGCAGTCATCGGCTCCCAAAAGTCCACCAAGAGGGCGTTGTCGACAGGAAGAATGAGGGGCTCTACCTCTGCTTGTGTCTTTGCCTCCAAGAAAAGCTGAGCCACTTCCTTGGCCTCGGCGAGGCGGGGATCGTCTTCCGGGAGTGGAATGCCGTAAGGAGGGAATTCTACGAGAGAAGTAGTAGTAGTAGAAACCGTTTCCTTTTTCTTAAAAATGTCGGTGAAGAAGAAAAGAATGGCTCCCAAAAGAAGGAGAAGGGCGAGGAGGGTTCCCACGATAGCACCAGCCTTGGACTTTTTTGGCTCGGCCAGAAGGTCTTTCTGACTGGGGTCGAAGGGGCTGGCTTGTGATTCTTGCTTCTCCTTGGCGGTCGCGATTTGTTGCGAAAGGCTTTTCTCCTTCTTTGGCGTTTCCTCGTTGTCGGGAAAGGGTGCTGCGGTCGGTGTCTCCGAGAAGGGGGAGTCGCCTGCAGAATCGTCCTCAGAAGAAGTGATATCGCTGAGTTCTTCCGCAAAGGGGTCGTCAATGTCGCAAGGCTCGTGAGTGTATTCCTTCGCGCCGAAAGGCTGTGGGGTGAGTGCGAAGGGACTATCCTCCTTCGCTGCTGGGGCAGATTCCTGCGGAGCCTCAGCTTCTTCTCCGTCAGTTGCGATGGTGAAAGGATCGGTCGGAGGGCCTTCGATGGTGAAGGGTGACTCGTGGGCTGCCGTCGTCAGGAAAGGATCGGCTTCTTTTTCTGCGGCCTGTTCGACGTCGCTCTCTCCCACGGCTTCCGGGGTGCTGCCTCCGGCGGGAGAGCTTTGCTCGAAGGCGGTGTCGTCGAAAGTGGCTTCCTCGAAGGTCGCGGCAGTTGGCTCTGGCTGTGTTGCTTCAGCCGTGGTGGTCGGCTCGACTACCTCGGGTTCTGGCTCCGGCTCCACGTAAGGAGGAGGCTCGGGCAGCGGCTTCTCGATCAGTTCAATGCGATCCGAGCGCTCTTCGGCCGGAATGGTCGTGGCGGTCCCTTCTTCGGTGAACTGGGGCTCCATGTCCAGATCGGCCAAGCTGATCGGGATGACGGGGATTTTAAGAGAGCTAAAGGGAGTGGTGAAGAAGCCGCCTTCGGTGGGCGTTGCTTCTTGGAAAGTATTGACAGGGCCCACCCGTGTCGCGCTTGCCGTCACGGATTCCGCATTTTTGGGAACAGGCATGTCCGGCACCGGCAGGGTGCGTTCCAAAAGCTCGTTTTGCCCTTGGCGGAGCTGCTCATATTGGTCGAAAAGTTGCTTCTGACCCGAGTGCAGCGCCTTTTGGCCTTCGTGCAGAGATTTCTGACTTCCTAGAAAGTCTTTTTGGCTGGCTTGGATCCGCTCCTGACCCGAGCGGAGGCTGTGGACCGATTTTTGTAAATCCCGAATGGCCGCATAGACGGCGGCAGCACTCATAGAATCGTTTCGACCATTCCCATTCCCGTTACCGGAGCCACCATTGCCAGCACCCGGCGTAGCTCGAACCGTTGTTCTCTTGGTGGCACTGCGGGTGGTGTTGATGTTCGGATTGGCTTGCGGGTCCTTAATCTCGTCCTTGCGAGGAGGGATCGCGGTTTTGCGAGCGACTGGGCCGTCTTTTTTCACCGAGACTGCCACGCCTGGCATCTCTGCCGAACGCTTAACCCATGTGCCACAGTTCCGACACTCCGCGATCTCGGAAGGATCGTGGGTTCGAAAGGCTACAATTCGCCCGCAGTCGGCACAGCTCGCGTTCGTCATCTAGAGGGGGTTCAAAGACGCATTTAGACTGAAATGGTTAAGTTCGGACAAGCTTCAATAGGTTCATACATTTCAGCTGTTGCCATATTGAAGTGAAGCTTTAGGGCCTTCTAAACTTGTTAAAAAGTGCAGCCGCTTTAGATCGTCTTACATGTCCCAAGAGCATCCTTTTCTCGCAACCGACTTTTGTATCCGCTGGTCCACCCTCACTGCTGACCGGGTGGCTCCTGACGTCAACCACGCTATCACTCAAGCCCAGTCCGCGCTCGATGCCATCAAGGTCGTCCCGAACGCTGAAGTCAGCTATGACAACACTTTCAGGGCCTTGGAGGAGGCTACCGAACCTCTTGAGAGAGCTTGGGGACGACTCAATCATCTCGATTCAGTTTCTAACAATGAGGCGCAGCGAGCGGCCCTCAATGAACTTTTGCCAGCGGTCTCGACCTTCTTTTCTTCCATCTCGCTCGACGGGGATTTGTGGGAAAAATTGAAGGCGTTTTCTGAGTCAGCGGAGGCTAAAAATCTCTCGGAAGTCCAGCAACGTTTCGTGGTGGAAACGTGTCATGATTTTATTTCCTCGGGCGCAGACTTGCCTGCGGAAGACAAAAAGCGGATGGCAGAAGTCTCTTCCGAGTTGGCCCTGCTCACCCAGAAATTTTCGGAGCATGTTCTGGATTCCACCAATGCCTTCGAGCTTTTTATCGCGGAAGAGAGTCGCCTAACAGGATTGCCTGAGAGTGCCAAGGCTGCCGCTGCCGAAGAAGCGAAGTCGAAGGGTAGGGAAGGCGAGTGGCGCTTCACCCTTCAGATGCCCTCATTGTTGCCCGTGCTCCAACATGCCGATGACGACAAGTTGCGCCGGGACTTGTGGGCCGCTTCTTCTCGCATCGCTTCCGAAGGTGAGCATGATAACACCAAACTCATCTGGGATATCATCAAGTTGCGGCAAGAGAAGGCTGCTCTGTTAGGTTTTACCAACTTTGCCGACCTCACCCTGCAACGACGCATGGCTAAGGATGGGGCAAAGGCACTCGCCTTCGTCGAAGACTTGCACCACCGCATTGCCGATGCCTTCCAAAAAGAAAGCAAAGAACTCGAAGACTACAAGGCGAGCAAGACTGAAAGCGAAAGCGGGCCCCTGCAACCGTGGGAAGTGGGCTATTGGGCCGAGAAGCAGCGCCAAGAGCTCTACGACTTCGATGATGAAGTGCTCAGGCCTTACTTCCCGGTAGAAAACGTGATGAGCGGCATGTTCGAGATCACATCCAAGCTTTTTGGCATTCAAATTACCGAGAAAGAGTCGGTCTACTTCGAGCAAGCTAGTGACGGCGCTACTGAAGCGGCGGAGGTTTGGCACCCCGAGTGCAAGTTTTACGAGATTCGCGATGCCGGAAGCGACGAGCATCTGGGGTCTTTCTATGCCGATTGGCATCCGCGTGAGTCAAAGCGAGGTGGAGCCTGGATGAATTGCCTCGAAGCAGGTCTCCCTGCCCAAGAAGGACAACCACGGCAACCGCACTTGGGCCTCATCATGGGCAACATGACCAAGCCAGTGGGGGAGAAGCCTGCTTTGCTCAATCATCGTGAGGTCGAAACTGTTTTCCACGAGTTTGGCCATCTCCTCCACCAACTCCTTTCCGAGGTGCCAGTAAAATCTCTGTCCGGAACGAACGTGCCTTGGGATTTTGTCGAGCTTCCCTCCCAGATTATGGAGAACTTTTGCTGGGACCGTGAGTCCTTGGATTTGTTCGCCCGTCACTACGAGAGCAACGAGCCTATTCCCGAGGAATTGTTCCAGAAGTTAGTGGCTGCCCGAAATTATATGTCGGCAAGCGCGTGCATGCGCCAGTTGGCCTTCGGGAAATTGGACCTCGAGCTGCACGTCAATACTCCCCAATACCTCGGGCGCGATCTCGATGAGGTGGATGGAGAGATACTCGCAGGCTATCGTCCCGCATTGGCGAGCGAGGTTCCTAGTCGGGCGCGTAGCTTTAGCCACTTGTTCTCCTCCCCGACTGGTTACGCCGCTGGTTACTACTCTTACAAGTGGGCTGAGGTGTTAGATGCCGATGCCTTCACCCGCTTTCAGAATGAAGGGGTGATGAACGAGGCCACGGGACGAGCTTTCCGCGAGAGTGTTCTTTCAAAAGGAAATTCGCGACCAGTCGACGAGTCTTTCCGGGAGTTCATGGGTCGCGACCCGGACCTCACCGCTCTCATGGTGCGAAGTGGGCTCGCGTAGGAAGGCCCCACTTGCTTCATCTAAGTCTGCGGGCACAGTGAATTCTAACAAGACGTCGGTAGGGTCGTTTTGACAAAACGACCGCAACCCAAGGCCAACCCCCAAGCCCGTTCAAAACCCTCCAATCACCAACCTCTCCTTAAACGACGCTTCCCACCCCAAACGACGCCTCCCCCCTTAAACCACGCCTCCTACCTATCGCGGACCATTTATCAAATGGTCCCTACCGAAAAACGATCTTTCCAAAGTTCCTTGCATTGCATCGAGCACAACCGCGCTGTTGTGCTCTACTTTCAGGTTCACAACAAGGTGGGGATTAATACGAACCGAAAGCGGCTTTCTCTGCCGGACCCTTTGTTCATTCAAAGGGCTTTTTCTTGGACGGATGGCGATTCCCAAGATTTAGTCAGAGCAACTATGAGAAAACTCTGCATCCCCTTCGTCATCGCTTCCCTGTTTTGCGGGCAGATCAGTGCCTCCGAAACAGCCCTTTCCATCCCGGTTTACGATTTGACAGGAATGATGACCGAGAGCGGAGCCGTTGAGTCGGGATTGCTCAACTTTGACCCCAATCCTCGCAAGCCGATCACGCACTTTGATGTCGTAACCTCGATGGCGCGGGCGGCGGCCGCAGAGAATATCGAAGCGATTGTCGTGGAGGTCGATCAGGCTGGTTTCTCCTTGGCCCAACTGCAGGAAATTAAGCGCGGCATGGAGGCAGTGAAGGAATCGGGAAAAGAAGTTTGGCTCTACTCAGACGGCTTGAATATTCAAACTGCTCTTTTAGGTGCAGCAGCGAGCAAGTTTGTGCTCAATCCCGAAGGCGATGTTTCAATGAGTGGACTCTATGTCGAGAACCTTTACTTCAAAGGCCTGCTCGACAAAGTGGGCGTGCAGGTTGATGTCGTGCACATTGGTGACTTCAAATCCGCAGGTGAAAATTTTTACCGCACCGCTCCCTCGGAGCCCGCCTTGAAGCAAAGTCGCCTTCTCCTAGATTCACTTTTCAACACTATCGTCACCGAAATCGCGACTGGACGTGAAATCACCCGCGACTCGGTGCACGACTTTATTGATCGCGGCGTGTCCACTGCCCGCGCAGCTAAAAAATGGGGGCTGGTCGACCGCCTTCAGTACCGCACGGATTTGGTAGCTGAGCTGGAAGAGAGATTCGGCGAAGAAGCGTTCTTCGACCGCGAGTATGTGCGCAATGGAGAGAAAGAACCTGAGATTGATGGCTTCTTTGACCTGATGAAGTTAATGTTTTCCTCTGGCAAAAATAGGGGCCCGAAGGAAGATTATGTGGCCGTAGTCGTCTTCGAAGGCGCGATTGACTTTGGCAGCATTGTTCCGGTGCGAGACGAAGTCTTGCGACTCGTCGATGACGAGAAATGTCAGGCGTTGGTGCTGCGGGTAAACTCGCCGGGTGGGTCGGCCTTGGCCTCAGAAATTCTTTGGGAGGCTTTGGATGAGTTTGCCCAAACCGAACGCCCGTTCGTGGTTTCCATGGGAGCGGTCGCAGCCAGTGGGGGATACTACATCTCTAGTGGAGCGGATTTCATCTTTGCCGAGCCTGCAACCATCACCGGGAGCATCGGCGTGGTGGGTATGAAGTTTGCAGTGGGAGAGGTAATGGCCAAGCTCGGCATCACGACCCACGAGATGAAGCGTGGTGAGCATGCCGACCTCTCTAACACCTCTCGACCCTTTTCGAAAAAGGAACGCCGAATGATTCGAAAATCTATGTTGAGTGTTTACCGCACCTTCAAGCAGCGCATCAATAATGGTCGCGGCGAGCGTTTGTCAAGTGACCTTGAAAAGCTGGCTGGAGGTCGCGTTTATTCCGGACGCGATGCCTTGCAGTTCGGTTTGGTCGATGAGATGGGAGGCCTCGGAGAAGCCATTGCCAAGGCTGCGGAATTGGCCGAAATGGAGAACCCCAATCCCCTGATGTTCCCGAAGCCGAAGAGTCCCTTTGACTCACTCTTCCAACAAGAAACTGAGAGCGGTAATGACGATTTCATTTCGATGCAAGCGGAAGAAAAACCACTCACTTTGTTAGGAGACTGGTTGCAGCACGAGGCTACTTTGAGCCTGCTGCCAGCCGATAAGCGTCTCGCGATTACCCGTCATTTGAAAAGTTTACAAGCAATGCAAGAGGACCGTATTCAGCTCATCGCGCCACCTTTGCCCCAGTAAAAAGCGGCCGTAATGATTAAGGGGTGGGTCCATTGGACCAAGTGGCAACATTACCGTTTTCGTGAGTCAAAATTTCGAGGGAAAAAGGCTCAATGATTAAGAAAAGAAAGGGCTGGTCTCCGGTCGTTCCTTCTTGGTAAAGGGCCCGAATCCCGCCTGCTACTTTGATGGAGATAAACACTTCGTCGACTCCGGTTTCGTTGAGGCGGGTTCCGATAATCTCGAATTCATCGTCTCGAAAAGGAACTCTGGTTTTTGCCTTTTCGAAGAGGAGTACGTAGGTCGCGATATCTATCGGCATTGCGACCGCGAATTCAGTGACTCTCGCGGCACCGGATTCAGGGATATCGAAGGAATACTCATAATCTTGGATTCTCATAGAACCGTCGATTTCGCTCAGGTCCGAATCTACTGAGCCGATCATGCCTTCGATTTTAAGGAAAAACTGGTCTCCGTTTGCCGGCAACAAGGCGAGGGTGAATACCAGTGCCATAGCCGCTCTCATCTTTCTGATTAAATTCCTCATGTGATGGTCTCTCTAGTAGTTTAGGATTTTTAGTTGGTTTGGATCTCCTGGAGGTCGATTAAGATTCGACCAAAGCGTTTTACCTGGTCTTCCTGTCGGTCCAAAAATCGAAAAGTTCCGCCCTCACCGTCGAAGTTGAGGAGCTCAATAGATTCGGGGCCAACTTCATCCCAATTCTGCAAATCGGAGGAAAATTCCGCGCGGTAGGTGAGGGGACCAAACAGACGGCCTCCGAAGCGAAGTGCAAATTGATTCTCGTTCTCGCCAACCTCTTGATCGCCCACTGGAAGGTATGAATTCTCGGCGACCTGGTATCGGTCGGCCACGGTGGGATTTTTGCGAAAGGCAAACTCCTCCAAAAGGGTGAGCCCGTCCCTATCGAGGTCGCTCTCGAGGTCGGCGTTCGCACCTACCAAGCCAAAGGAATTGACCCAATCCAGAAACAAGGTGGCCGGAATGTGATTGAGCCGCACCTGGGCATCTGAGGCCTCTTCAGAAGGCACATCCAAGGAAAAGAAGAGGTAGTTTGCTCCGGATGGGACCTTCACATAGGAAGAATTGCCCACGACAAAATCCTCCGGGATATTGGTGGGGGTGGAAATCGCACCACCGGAGACCTTGCGGGTGCGATACCCGATCCCAGCTTGTAAGGCGCCCGGGACTCTTTTCAGCTTTTTGCCGTCGAGGATGGTTTCGTTACTACTGAAGACCGCCAACAAATTGTTATAGCGGCTGTTGGTTTTCGAGCTCCCTATCCGTTCGAAGTGGATGTAATCGCCTCCGCGAATACCGGGGAAGTCGGTGCTCAGCTCGCAGACGTTCTCGTTCTCTTCGCTGGCATTAGTGGTAATCTTAGTGCGTTTTTCGCGGCCTCCCCGACCTTCATGCAGGTAACTGGCAGCTCCATCGACGTTCATCTCTAGCGTAGTGGCTATCGGGAGAAGAGGAATCGGGATATCGCTTTCTTGCGGAAGTTGGAAAACTGGGTCGGACAAGGCGAAGATGTTTCCCGGTAAGGCGCGGACGATGATGATCTCAATACGCGCCTCTGGGTCGATCATGCCTAGAAAGACAGGGTTGCCAGCGTTACCAGGACTCTCGGCTGTGACCTTGCCAATGAACTCGGAGGTGATGGTGTAAAACTCCATCTCATAAGTGGCTGGAACCGACTGGAGGTGCTCGATAGTAAGGCCGAACCCTTGCACTTTGCGTAGAGGATAAATGAGCAACACCTCTGGCCCGGGATTAGCGAGGAGAACCCCAGAGGTAAACAAGCCGCCGTTGCTCCAAATCGTCATCTCATCGGTGCTGTTGGCAAAGATAGTTGTGTCGGTGCCACCATCAGAGGCGGTAAAGTCAGTGGCATCGGGAACTACCGTTCCATGCACCGTGCTGAACTCTGACCAAGATATGGTATAGTCGGCACGAATGTCGGCGGCTGCGTTGACCTGAAAGGGTGCCGCCAAAAGTAACCGAAGCCCTGCCAACAGATAGCAAAGAGCACAGACTCGAACGGCGCTGACCTGAAGAGTTCCCACTGCGTGCTTTTTACGAAGTTCGGCAGTCAGCTCAAGTTCTAAAAGAGAGTTTATCAGTTCGGTCGCGACTGATTGTAATCAGTTTCAAGTTCGACAAGTAGACCTTCGGAAGGGCGGTGGGAGCGGTTACCAATCCAAGTAGTTTTGGAGAATCTGAAGCGCGGCCGCCTGGTCGATGATGTCCTTCTGGTCCTTGGCCTTTTTGCCCGCCAGACGGAGTTTCTCGGAGGCTTGAATGGTGGTGAAGGATTCGTCGTGAAAGTAGAGGGGCAATGAGGGAAAGGCCTCGCGAAGCTCATCACCAAAGAGGCGGATTTTCTGCGCAGCATCGCCTTCGCGGCCGTCAGTTTTGAGAGGAAGGCCAAGAAGCAAGGTCTTGATATTTCGTCGCGCGACGATTTCCGCAATGCGTCCTACGGCATCAGTAGTAGCACGATGAATGGTCTCCACAGGGTGGGCCGCTATCCCGAAATCATCTGTGGCAGCGAGACCAATACGAGCCTCGCCGTGGTCAATGGCAAGAATAGGATGCTGTTCGTCGAGGCTCATTTTTCTCTTTGGTCTCTCATTTTGTTAGATTTCCACGCCCTCTCCAGGGTCGAGAATCAGAATCTGGTCGAGAACGCCAAGGCGGTCGGCTTCTTTCAGTAAGCGTTCTTCCGGTTCGTGGGGTTCCTCGTTACCGAGGGGGAAGGTGGCGTAGTGCATCGGGATGAGCTTCTTGGCCCCGATGTCGAGGTAGGCCTGCAAGGCTTCTTCAGGATTGAGGTGGACGTCGCGTCCGCTGGGGGCTTCGTAGGCTCCGATGGGCATGAGAGCGATGTCGATGTCGAAGCGTTTACCAATCTCTTGGAAGCCCTCGAAGTAGGCGCTGTCACCAGCATGATAGACGTTGCGTTTGGGGGTCTTGACGATGAAGCCGCCGTAGTCCCGGTGGGTGTCGTGGCCGAAACGCGCACCCCAATGGTGGGAGGGGGTGTGGACGACATTGATGCCGTCTAGGATGTGCTCTTGCCAGACTGCCATCTCCTCGACACGTCGAAAGCCCAGCTTGCGCACCAGCGAACCCGAACCTTTGGGGACCATGATGCCCTGCTTGCTCTGGATGCTCCGCAAGGCGGCCTTGTGCATGTGGTCGAAGTGGGCGTGGGAGACACAGACGAGGTCGACTTCGGGCAGCGAGGAAAGATGGAGTCCCGGATGGCGCTGGCGTTTCACTGGGCCCATCCAAGTAGCCCAGTTGGGGTCGAAGATGACGGAGTGATTTTCGAATTGGACAAGAAAGGAGGCGTGACCAATCCACGTGATGCGAACTTTATCTTCTTCGGGTGGTTCGTGATTCGCATGCAGGGTCTCGCCTTCGGGTTGGCGAAACATCTGGGGAATGATGCGGTGTCGCCAAAAGCGATAGGAACGTTGGGCCCAGCCTTTCCTAGGGGAAAGTCCGGAGTAAGATGTTCTATCAGGTTGAGACATGGAAAAGTTTGAAGCAGGGCGGTGTTTTAACGAAATGCTTGAGACGGCTTTTTTTTACAGAATGAACAGGCGTAAATGGGAAGAGCAGAGCTTTAGTATTTTTTAAATGCGTCTTGCTCAGGATTTAGTTTTTAAGTTTTTCGTTTTTCGTTTTTACGAAGGGCAGAGGGCATGGTGAATCTGCTCTTGATAGTGTTTGGCGAGGGTCGCGGGTTGTTGTTCATCGCCCGGATAGATAATGCCGCGCGAAACGTTAATGAGGTTGGGTGCTTGGCGTCCGCTCTTGGCGAGACTGGCGAGGTCGCCCCCTTGCGCCCCGAGGCCCGGGATGAGGAGGGGGATGTCGGGGATGCGCTCGAGGACATCGGGTCCGGCGTTGGTGAGCCCGACGACGAGACCCACGGTGGAAGGGCGGTTCTGGGAAGCTGCGCGTTGAGCGTAATCGGCCACGCGCTGATAGATAGGTCTGTCGTCAAGAAGCTGTCGCTGAAAGTCAGCACTGCCACTGTTAGAAGTGAGGGCGAGTAGGTAAAGCCCCTTGCCGCCGGGGTAGTCGAGAAAGGGCTCGAGGGAATCGTAGCCCATGAAGGGATTGAGCGTCACCGCATCGGCCCGCAAGTGCTCGAAGCAAGCGATGGCGTAGCGGCGTTGGGTCTCGCCAATGTCGGAGCGTTTGACATCGAGGACGATAGGGATGTCGTTTGGGATGCGAGCCACAGTTCTCTCCAAAAGAGCGAAGCCTTCGCTGCCGAGACTCTCGAAGTAGGCGCTATTGGGCTTGAAGGCTGCGGCATGAGGAGCGGTTTCTTCAACCAGCCGAACCAAGTAGTCCTCGACTTGAGAGAGGCGGTTGTGATGATTCTCGACCCGAGGATCGAGACCAATGCAGAGATTGCCGACGGCAGCGGTGCGGGCGGTCAGTTTTTCGAGGAAAGTCATGAATAGTTGCGAGGAGTGAATTTGGACGACGATGGGCAGGATGAAAAACCTAATGTTCAAAAACTCAAAAACCAAAAACTAGGTCGTCGCAGCCCTCAGGCTATTGGGAAGTCTTTGATGAGACAAAGTCAGAACTCTCTCGTTTGCTGCGAAGTGGGAGCTTTCAGCCCCAAGCTTTAGTTTTTCAGTTTTTGAGCATGAATTTTTGGACCAAGGGAAGACTGCCCCGTTCTGACTTGATAACAAACAAGAAGGGCCGTCACCGCAAGCAGGGCTGCGTTCATGCCGATGTGGAGGGGAAAGTTGGTCGGTTCGTCTGAGGAGCCGAAGCAGCCGCAGTTGATGTTGAGCCCCTTGGCCGCTGCGATGGAGAGAGCGGTGATGAAGGTGGCCAACATACCTGCGACGAGGATGAGACCACCCAAAAGTCCACGGCGTCCCACTAAGACCGCAAGGCCAGCCCAGACCTCCAACCAAGCGACAAAATAGGCTGCGTAGCCATCATAAGGAGGGAACAGGATTTGATAATTGAAGATGTCCTCCGTGAAGGCGTCGAGGTCGCGAAGCTTGAGGAGGCCGACGAACAGGAAAAAGAGTCCGAGTGCGACACGCAACAGGTGGAGGACGATGGTTGAGCCTCGGGACATGGTCGCGACAATAGCAAAGGCTGGACGGGGGCGCAAACGGGGAGGACGTATTTGGAAAAAGAGCAAAAAACGGCTTTCAGGGAAGACCGTTTGCGTTTACGGCTTTCCCTGCCAGGGGCCGCGGAGTGTGGGCTAGTGAACCCGGTCAGGACGGAAACGTAGCAGCCGTAGCTTGTCCCCCATTGCCGTGGTCCCCTGGTTTTTCTTTTTTCGGTAAAAGCCGCAAGCATTGGCGGTTGTTCGTCGGCTCGCAAGGGGCAGCCTGAGCCCACTTCGAAAAACGGGTCACCTTCGGGCTTTCCCCCAACGAGTTCCCTCGTTATGAAAACGCCCATGCGTATTCTCACCGGACTTCAGCCCTCGGGCAAACTCCACATCGGCAATTACTTCGGGGCCATGGAGCCTGCAGTCAGATTGCAGGAGGAGGGCGAGGCCTTTTACTTTATCGCGGATTACCACGCCATGACTTCCACGGGCAATCCCGCTGACTTACGCGAAAACGTCAAGGAACTCGCTATCGACTTTCTGGCTTGTGGTCTCGATCCGGCCAAGGCCTTTTTCTTCCGCCAATCCGATGTCCCGGAGGTCAATGAGCTGGCCTGGATTCTTTCCACCGTTTGTCCCATGGGTTTACTGGAGCGTTGTCATTCCTATAAGGATAAGATTGCGAAAGGCCTTTCCGCCAATCATGCCTTGTTCGCTTACCCGGTGCTGATGGCCGCCGATATCTTGCTCTACGACGCCAATCTGGTGCCAGTGGGCGAAGACCAGAAGCAGCATCTCGAGGTGACCCGTGACCTAGTCGGCAAGGTGAACGATCAGTTTGGAGAAGGAACTCTGGTTTTGCCAGAGGCGCGGATTCGCGACGAGGTGGCCAAGGTGCCGGGACTAGACGGGCAAAAGATGTCCAAGAGCTACCACAACACCATTCCTCTTTTTGGGCCGCAGAAAAAAATGCGCAAACTGGTGATGAAGATTGAGACCGATTCCACTCCGGTAGAAGCACCCAAGCCGACCGAAAACTCGATCATCCTCGACCTCTACCGCTTCTTTGCCAACGAAGGCGATCAGGCGCAAATGAAGGCCGATTTCGAAGCTGGCGGTTTCGGTTACGGCGACCTTAAGCAGAGGCTCTTCGATGCCTACTGGGACCACTTTGCCCCCATGCGCGAGCGTCGGGAAGAGTTGGCCGGCGATGGGGCTTTTGTGGAAAAAGTGCTCGCCGACGGTGCCGCCCGGGCACGCGAGGAGGCGGATAAGGTTCTCACTCGGGTGCGGCAAGCAGTCGGTTTGCGCTAAGAGCTAAGCGCTAACAATGCGATGACCTCCTAGAGAGACGCGAACTTGGGAAAAGTCTTTTCTCTTTACGCAGGTAACGTGACTTGCAAAACCGTGGTGGCGCCTTTCGCCTGCAAAGGCTCGGCTCCTTTGGGTAACAATAAAAAGTCTCCCGCAGGGTGGGTGCCTTGCGAGGATACCACTTCGCCAGAAACGACCGCAATCACCGAGAAGGCCTCACTGCTGGGATTGGCAATAGCCGCCCCGTCTGCAAGCTGGAACTCGTCGGTCCGGAAGTAGGCGCAGCTGGCGAGAGTGTTGCCATCGGGGATATCCATTGCGGGTTCGAAGTCGTCGAAATCTATCGAGGCGAGTGACTCCGCGATATGAAGGTCGCGCGGTTGACCATCGAGACCCACCCGATTCCAGTCAAAGACCCGGTAGGTTGTGTCCGAGTTTTGTTGAATCTCAAAGATGAGGTTGCCACCTCCGATGGCGTGCAACCGACCCGAGGGGATGAAGATGGATTCGCCTTCTTTGGGAACGATGCGGTGAACGTAATCTGCTACGGTGCCCTCGTGGATAGATTTCTCGAACTGTTCGCGGGTTACTCCGTCCTTGAAGCCGATGTAAAGGCTGGCTCGCTCTTCCACCCCTGCGAGATACCACATCTCGGTTTTAGGTTCGCCGTCTAGAGAGGGAGCCAGGTCTGCTGGAGGGTGGACCTGGATGGACAAGTCATCTTGGCAGTCGAGGATTTTGATAAGGATCGGGAAGCGCTCGCAGTCGGGGAGATTGCTCCCAAAGACCTCGTTGCGGTGCTGGGTCCAAAGGTCGTGCAGTGTTTTACCCTCGAAGGCCCCGGACTTCACAACGCTTTGGTCGTCTTCCCGATCAACCAGCTCCCAAGCCTCCCCATAGGGTTGATCGTCGGGCAAGGTACGGTGATAGCGGGATTCCAAGACGCGGCCACCCCAGACGCGCGTCTTGTAGAGTGGTTGGAAGATAATGGGAGCGGCGCTCATGACCACAGTTTATACGCGCAATCTCTCCGAATGAAAATCCAAGAAAACAGCGTGCCAAGGTTACTTTAAAGAGGAGCTTGATTGCAGGAGCTCTCTTGCCAGGACGCTCTGGCGGGCGGGGAGGGGTGATGCTCGAATCTTTCACGAGTGTCGCTGGCGATATTTTTATGAGAAATTTCGCAACTTCCGACGGGCATTCGAGTTCAATGCGGTTGATGGCTATGGTTTCCGACGAATGGACGATTTACGAAGCAGCGCATTTGCTAAACCGGGCAGGATTTGGTGGCAGTCCAGCTGAGATTGCGGCCTTCCACCAGCGTGGGCGTCAGGACGCAGTGGACTGGCTGTTGACGGGAAAGGAAAGCGTCCCTCCTGCTCCCCCCGAGTGGGCGGCCTCGGCTGCGAACGGCGTTCGGGAATTTTTTAACAAGCGCAAGGAGCTAGCTGGCCTGAGCGCAACCGAGCGGGCCAAAAAGCAGCGGGAATTTCGTCAGGCGCAGCAACGTGAGCGTCGTCAGCAAGGGCTTTCTCTATTGGGCTGGTGGGTGGAGCGGATGCGCACGACGGACGCGCCTTTGCAGGAGAAAATGACCCTCTTCTGGCACGACCACTTTCCAAGCAGCACTCAAAAGGTTCGGCAGCCGGGGCTGATGTTGAATCAGAACGAGCTTTTTAGGAAGGAGTCGTTGGGCAACTTTGGCCGCCTCACCAAGTCAATCGTCCTCGACCCGGCGATGATGCTTTATCTGGATTCCGCGCAATCAAGTAAGACGAAACCAAATGAGAACTTTGCTCGCGAGCTTCTTGAGTTGTTCACTCTCGGGGAAGGGAATTATACCGAGGATGACGTCAAGGAAGCCGCCCGAGCTTTCAGTGGTTATCGCTTGGATCGGCGGAATGGCGAGGTGACTTTAAATAAACGTCAGTGGGATGAGGGAGAGAAAACAATACTCGGCAAGACCGGTGCCTTTGATGCCCTCGAGGTCGTGGATTTGGCCCTCGCGAAGCCGGAATGCGGTGACCATATTGCGAAGAAAATCTGGGAGTACTTTGGCTACGAAAGTCCAGAGCCGGAGTTGGTGAGCCGACTTGGGAGAGGCTTTTCAAAAGTGAATTACGAGGTCAAACCCCTTCTGCGCGAAATCTTCTTGAGCGAAGAATTCTACTCCTCGCAGGCCATGCGTTCACAAATCAAAAGCCCGCTCGAGTTTGTGGTGATGATGAGCCGACAACTCGAATCCGGCCGTCTGCCAGATGGAGTCGTGCTGGGGGTCTTGACTCAGCTCGGTCAGGTTCCCTTCTTACCGCCCAATGTCGCGGGATGGGACTGGGGCAAGGCTTGGGTCAATACCAACACCCTCATCACACGCTACCACTACGCGGGGCTCATCACCGGAGCAGGCGGCGACCCCAAGATGATTGTGGGTGGCAAGGGCCAAGGTGCGGCTCTGATCAACCGATCCCTGCAGCGAAAGCTAGCGAAGCCAAACTTCGAGACCTTGGTTCCGCGAGAACTGCGGGAAGATGTTTCCAAGCTGGTCGAGGCTCTGGGTTTCCGGCTTTTTCAATCTCCTCTCTCCGAGAAAGACCGGGTCGCTTTCGAGAGCTATGCCCGGGCCAAGAAGGGAGTGGTCTTCACCAATACTGAGGTCGCTGAGTTAGTCCACCTCATGATGTCAACCCCAAGCTATCAACTTACGTAATCTCTAGTAGCAAAACAATATGAGTGATTTTTTCAAAACAAGACGGGAGTTTCTTCGCACCGGTATCTGGGGCGCATCCGCGACTTGGACCATGCCTTTGTTCTTGCAGCGAACCTTCGGCGAGATTGATGCCGCTGCGCGCGACCTTGCCGTCCAAGCTGCTAGTGGAAAAGACGATGAGATTCTCGTCGTGCTCCAGATGGCGGGTGGCAATGACGGGCTCAATACTGTGGTTCCCTATGCTGATGAGGCCTACCAGAAAGCTCGCCCAACTTTGGCCAAGAAGGAGAAAGACCTCATCAAACTGAAGGATGGGCTGGGGTTAAACGACAATTTAAAGACCCTCGGCGGTCTTTACGACGAGGGCGAACTCGCGGTCGTGCAAGGGGTGGGTTATCCCAATCCGAATCGGTCTCACTTCGTCTCGACCTCCATCTGGGAGACTGCTGATCCAAGTAACCGCTCGAATACTGGTTGGCTAGGCCGCTACTTCGACAACCAGTGTGAAGGAAGCGACCCCATGGTAGGGGTGAGCTTACGCAAAACGCAGCCAGAGTCTTTTGGTGCCGAGCGAAACTCAGGTATTAGTCTTTCCGCTCCGGAGTTGTATCGCTGGATCCACGGCGGCGACCAATTGTCGGAAGCTGAGGAAGTCTTTGCAGGGTTGAACTCACCTATGGTTGGCATGGATACCATGTCCGATGCCGCAGCGGGGGACTCCATTAAGGAAGTCGGTCAAATGGGGGAAATCGTGGGCGAGGACAATGCCTCCTACCTCGAGCGAGTGGCGCTGAACGCGCAGGTGAGTTCTGATGAAGTCGTCAAGCTGGCGCGCAAGCACAATGCCAAGACGAATTACCCAGGCACGCAGTTGGGGCAAAGTCTCAGTCTCGTCGGTCGCATGATTGCGGGCGGGATGCCGACCCGGGTCTACTATGTGAATCATGGAGGCTTCGACACCCATCGTCAGCAAGAGGGGAGACATGACCAACTGCTTGGTCAGATGGATGCCGCCCTCAAGTCCTTCTTCGCGGACTTAAAGGCGCAGGGCAACTACAAGCGCGTGACGGTGATGACCTTCTCGGAGTTTGGACGTCGCGTGGGCCAGAACGCGAGTGGTGGCACTGACCACGGACAAGGTTCCTGTCTCTTCGTCGCAGGTGGGGGAGTGAAGGGCGGGCTCTACGGCGAATATCCAAGTTTGACCGATTTGAGCAAAGGCGATCTCAAGTTCACCACCGATTTTCGTAAGGTCTACGCCACCCTCCTCGACGGGTGGTTACAGACAGATTCGCAGAAGATTCTGGGCAAGGACTTTGGCGGTCTCGGTTTTTTGGGTTAAGCCAACGACAGGAAAGTCCCAGCTTCTTTGTTTGACTGCTCGAGATTGCCGGAGTCGCGGAAGATGTTGCGATGAGTGTTACTCGCACTCGCTTCGGGGGGCCAGGGAGCGAAGCAGCCAAGCAGCATAGCGAGGACCGATAAACCCTTGCAGTTCAGTCGTGACCTTTTGCCCGATTTAGCCTATTGAGCCGCCTCCCTCTTATGAAACTTTTCGGCACTGACGGAATTCGTGGCACCGCGAATGAATTTCCCATTACCCCCGAGCTTGCTCTGCAAGTTGGTCGCGCCATTGCTCGAGTTTTGCCCGCGCAGAGCGCTCATCGCCATCGGGTAGTGATTGGCAAAGATACTCGGGTCTCGGGCCAGATGCTGGAATCGGCCCTGACTGCGGGGCTCATGAGTGAGGGCGTAGAGGTTCATCTCGCCGGACCTCTACCAACTCCCGCGGTGGCCTACTTGACGCAGAAGCTTTCCTGCGATGCGGGCATCATGTTAACGGCCTCTCACAATCCTTTTCGAGACAATGGTATCAAGATTTTCGGGCCTGATGGCTTCAAGTTGGGTGATGGGCTGGAAGCCCAAATCGAAACTCTCATTGCAGAGGGTTCACTGACCAAGCCTCAACTCGGAACGGAGGTGGGTAGCCTGCAAACCGTTGCAGAGGCTGCGGCGCATTATCTCGCTTTTGCGAAGAGCGCCATTGGTTCTACTCGCTTGGAGGACTTAAAGGTGGTCTTCGACGGTGCGAACGGAGCTGGCTACGAGGTGGGTCCACGCATCCTTGAGGAACTAGGCGCGGAAGTTTTTTCAATAGGAGTCGCACCTGATGGTCGAAACATTAATCTGGATTGTGGCTCACTGCATCCCGAGCTGGCAGCGGCGAAGGTGAAAGAAGTGGGTGCGGACCTCGGGATTTGTTTGGACGGTGATGCTGACCGTCTCGCGCTTGTCGATGCTACGGGAGCGATAGTAGATGGCGATTGCTTGCTTTGTCTTTCCGCGCTGGCACTCCAGCGTAGGGGGCAGCTCGATGGCGACACCTTAGTGGCCACGGTGATGTCGAACTTAGGTCTCAAAGAGGCCCTCGCTAAAAATGGGATCGCACTGGAAACTACGGCGGTTGGAGACCGCAATGTCTTGGAGCGAATGAGAGAGAAAGGCTACAGCCTAGGAGGAGAAAATTCCGGGCACGTTATCTTCGCCAATCATGCCACCACGGGTGACGGGATTATGGGTGCTTTGCAAATCCTCGCAGAGATGAAGGCAACCGGAAAATCTCTCGCGGAACTCGCCGATTGCATGGAGGTGTTCCCGCAAAAGTTGGTGAATTTGGCAGTGAACGATAAGCCTCCTCTCGAAGAGATTGCAGGTTTGAGCGCACTCATTGCCACTGCCGAGACAGAGATGGGACAGAATGGACGAGTGCTCGTTCGCTACTCGGGCACAGAAAAGAAGATTCGCGTCATGGTCGAGGCCCGCGAACAAGCTGAGATGGAGAACTGGTGTGAGCAGTTAGTTCATTTGGTGAGCAAGGAGATTGGAGCCTAATATGAAAAATCTTTGGCCGATAGAAAGCGCGCTCTCGACCCTTCCTATTGCAGGTAAGGCTCTCTCTTCTTGGGTGCAAGAAGGTGTTCTGAGTGAGCAAGAACTGGAGGCGATCGTCTACCCTTGGGAGTTGCTCGACTTTCATGAGCGACTTTTACAGCAGGTGCTGGAGGGGGCCTCAGATTTTCGCGAAGACCGGGTGGCGCAACTCGCCGAGGGTGCCCGCTTATTCGTAGGCGAAGGGACACAGGTCTTACCTGGAGTATATGTGGAGGGAGTGGTTGTCGTCGGCAAGGACTGTAAGATTGGACCCAACTGTTATCTCCGTGGGCCCATCTCAATCGGCGATCATTGTCACGTTGGGCAAGGGGTGGAATTGAAGAATACGATTCTTGGCAATGGCACTAATGTCGGTCATCTGAGCTACATCGGCGACAGCATTTTGGCCAACAAGGTCAACCTCGGAGCAGGGACCATCACCTCCAATCTCAGACACGATGGCAAGAACCACCGGTCGCAAGTCGCGGGTCAAATCGTCGACACCGGGCGTCGCAAGTTTGGAACCATCGTTGGGGACAACGTCCACACCGGCATTCATACCAGTCTCTATCCGGGTCGTAAGCTAGGGCCGCATACCACGACTCTTCCAGGAGAAGTGGTCTCCAAAGACAAGAGCTAACGCGAGAATGCGAGCGAGGGCTTTCTTCAGTGGAGTCTTGGGTTACGTGAAGGAGCTTGGGCTCGCCTCGCAGAGACTTTTGGAAAGGGACTTACTTTTGGAAAGGTCGAAAGAAATGTCGTGATTCTTCGCCAGACTCAATGGGGATTTCGTAAAAGAGAGGAGCGTTGTCAAAGCTCGTGCCCTCGGTGTCGAAATTAGGCTCCAGCTTCTCAGCATCTGTCCCGTGGTGAATGGTGTAAACGGTATCGGGGACGGGATCGTAAAGGGCGAGGAGGACACTCTCTTCCAAAATTTCGAGAATTTCCAAGCGGGTGTCGCGCTGACGAATGGTGAGGGGTTCCGAGACGACGAGGGGACCGTCCTGGTTCATGCGGGGAATGGCGTTCTCACGGTCGATGACCCATAAGACGTGGTAGTCGCCTGAGGCAATGCTGGACGATAGGGAGACTCGAGGAGAAAGAATGTGAGCACCGGTCTCTCCTGTGAGGTCGAAGGGCGTTGGACTTGCGAGGAGGATATCGCTGCTCGGGGTGAAGTTGGTGGTGGTGGAAAGATAGAGCTCCACTTGGACCTGACTGGCGGTATAAAATCCCGCGTTTCGGAGTTCGAAGTAAGTGGTAACCTCGTCGCCGGCGAGAACGCTCAGAGGGTTAACGCGGGCGGCTTTGACCTCGAAGTCGGGCAAGAGGCTTTCATCAGAGGGAATGAGCCGGAGACGGCTGCCTTCTAGGTTGGCAAAGTTGTTAGTCTCATCGCTCTCGGAAAGATTGCGGCCGACTTCTAAAGCCCAATAGAAGCTGCCCACTGGGGTAGAGCCGTCTTCATTCGGTTCGGGGATCGAGAAGGTGACGCTGACCTGACCGCTCTTTCCCGGGTCGATAGCTGCGACGTCTACGCGCTGCACGAAGATGGCGGAGGAGGCGTCGTCTGCGATCGCGCGGAGCGAGATTTCGGCTTCAGAAAGGTTGGCCAACCCATCGCCGAGGTTGTTGACAGGAAAGGAGACGGTGATGTCCTTATCGTAATCAGCTTCCTCCGGAAGGGCTTCCACTTCGAGGATCGCGAGGTCGGGAAGGAGAGGTATAGTGGGAAGAATGGTGAAGAGGTTGTCGGGCTCGTTGAGAGAGAGATTCGGGGCCTCAAAGGGGCGCTCTTCAATGAGGCCATTAGGATCGATTTCGTAACCGAGGCGATAATTTCCGGGCGGAAGATCGGGGATGCTGGTATTGAGGGTCACAGTGGTGGTGGCCCCTTCAGCCAGTGATCCGGTCGACAGAACAACAGGGAGACCGAAACGCAAATTTTCCGAGTTAGGTGTGTTGGCAGGTTGGAGAAAAAACTGAACTTGGAAGGAGCTAGCAGGGCCACCAAGTTGACTTCCGCCGGCGGGTAAATTCCGAATGGAGGCGTTGAGGGTGAGTGATTGGCCCACTTCGCCTGAGCTGCGACTGCTACTCGTGAAACGATTGGAGGAATTCGGCGCGAGATCGGGAAGAGGAATGCGTGTGATGAAGACCTCATAGTCTTCGGAGGTCGCGAAGTGATCGATATTGTCAGCATCTTCTGAGTTGCTGGCGTTGTAATTGAAGCGCTCGGGGATAAGGTCGAGCTCGTCGATAACGACTTGATAGCGATAACTGCGGCCTTGGGGGATATTGGCGGGGACGGTGAAGTTTTCCGCATAGGTGCGGGTTGCCGATCCTCCAATGGGAGCCGCGATGAGCGGGAGGGTTGGAGTGCTGCCCAGGAAGTAGCGAAGGTCACGGTCTGCATCATCAATGAGATAATGTGTGAGAGTGGAGGGTTGCGGGGAGGCGAACTCGGTATAGTTCCCGTAGCGACCGCTGACCGAAATGGTGTCGCCCGGGGCAAGGGAAAGTGGGCTGACCGAAGTGATGAGATCCACTGCGAGGTCAGGTCGCTCGTAAACATACTCCACCTTGATGAAATTAATAAAGCTGCTGCCGATATCAGAAGGGTTGCGAGGAGATGATTCGGTAAGAGTCAGGTCTGGATTGGGAATAGCCGCAATTCCATAATTGAGAAGATCAAGGTCGGCAGGGAGCGGCACTGAGTAGTCGACAAAGTTTTGGGAAACATAACCGGTGACGGTGGTCCAATAGCGAGCATGCGGAGAGGAGAGAACTTGTGACCGTGAGGGGCGGGTGTTTAGGAAGCCACGATTGATGGGCGCGAGATAGAGGTCTACCGGAACTGCAATGGTGAACGGAACGGGTTCACCACTATTCGTGACCAAGAAGCGAAAGGAGACATTCTCGCCCGCATCGATCTCCTCTTCGTCAGGACCAGTATTGTAAATATCGCGGATTGTGAGTTCGAGGGTGGAGACATAAGTGATTCCCGAAGAAATAACGGCGGTATCGTTATTCCGATTTAGGTCGGTGCGGCTCTGATCAGGATCAAGGAGCACCTCCAGAGTGTAACCTCCCAGTGGCATTCCGTTAGGGGGGAAGACATCCACCTCCACGAGCGCGGTGGCATTGGTGTTCGTACTGATACTGGTTTGACGGTAAGGGCCGAGATAACTCTGGCCATTGGAATTACTTGTGAAGCGAAAACGCCAAGGATAACTCGTGATGAATCCTCCCGGGGTGGAGCCGACCTGCTGAATGCGGAAGGAGGCTCGGGTGCGTGGCGAGGCTTCCTCATGGTTTCGCGAGACTTCTCGTCGCAGAAGCGAATTCTCGAGTGAAACACTCCCTGGCTGGATACGATAGTCGCTCAGGTTTTGGGCGCTTCCTCGGACAGTTAGAAAAATGGCAAGAATGAAGCAGAGGCTGCCGAGGATGTTGGTGGTTGTTTTCATATCGAGATGAGAAATAAAAGCGTGACTGGTCTGACTTCCGACATCACTTACCGCATCAATTGAACCCGATTTTCAAGAACGGCTCGTAAAGGACACAGGCAAAGGAGAGATTTTAAAAGATATGCCTTTTCCTTCTCATCGCGAAGGCCTCAAACATTGATTAATTGAAGAACAAAAGAAAACCTTGAGACTCCGACAAAGTTCAAACATCTATCAACGACGGCGTCCCAACAATGCAAGCCCGCTCAACAAAGCCAAGACCGCCACTCCCGGTTCGGGCACTGAGGTTTGCGTTGCAAGTTGGAAATGATCGACCTCGAAAGCTGTGAGCCCTTCAAGTTGAGTAATCGTCACTCGTTGAATGCCATCCTTTGTCGCCGCGCCGAGAAAACCATCAACGGCATGCGTCGCAGAACCTGGATTTCCGTCGATGACTGGAGAAGTAAACGAGGCCCCATTGCCGTCAATCACCGTCATTGTGAAACTGCCCGGGAAAGAGACACCGTCGTCAAAGACCCAAAGCCCGAAGCCTTGAACAGATTCCGGAGTAGAGAAATCCAACTGAAGTTGATGGTCCGCCGTGCTCTGCGCAAACGAGGCGAGAGCTCCACCCGAGACGGTTCCATAGACTCCACCAGCCGGAGCATATGAGCCGAAAAAGACCTGCCCTTCATCAATCCCCTCGTTCGGCAAAGAGACATCGATAGTGATTCCATTCAGAACTAAATCCGTGACCACTCCTCCATTCGCATACCCGTTGAAGTCCTCTTCTACCAAACTGCTCACGGACGATTGGAATAGAAGGTCACCATTCACATCATCCCCTGAGCTCGTGAAGAATGTTACCGTCGCAAAAGCCTGCGGAGCTCCACTACAAACAACCGCCCAACAAGCGAGCTTCCATATCTTAATATTGTTCCCACACAACATAAAGCTACTCTTTCGATCGAGAAGAAGAAGTCAAGTCAGGACAAAATCTCTGATAGCAGCGCATCGGAATTGTCCTTGAGTCTTCTTTTAGAAGAAGTCCTTGTCCGCCTTGTCGAAGTCAGGCCGACAAGTTATTGAGGATAGTAAATCTATTCTCTCGGCTTCTCACAAGAGATACTGGCCATTTATCTCGAACGTGAAACCATGTTTTAAATATTACAATCAAACCTCGTTTTCTCAGGTGGTTTCGGAAACAGATAGCCACTATTGGAGGATTCTTCCATCTCTGGTCCCCGCCTTAACCATCCCCTGAACTCAAACGACGCGCAGAACGATAGTCCTTTGCTAAGGCGATGCGCAAGCAACTCAAAGAGGTTGGGCAAGAGTTCGAGCTCAATGAGGCAAAACGAGCAAGCAATCAGTAATTCTCGGAATTTGGACACATCCTTAATGTCTAACTTGAGCCAGGGTATGAGTTGAAATTCGAAAGTTTGGAAAATCAACGAGCAGGAATTTCTCTCCTCAATCTCTGACACGAGAGAACTCCTGCTGGCGAAGTCACCAAATCTGCCATTTTCGTTCCTTTCGGTAAATCTCGTCAGGGTCAGGACTCGCGCTGTAATATTTTGAATTTTGAGTGATGATTCTGAGATAATGTTCTTTTGTTTGAGCGCGGGGAAATGGTCTTTTAGATTTTTTGTTGGTAACACGGTCGCCGCCTAAGAATCGGGAGGTCCAACGTCGTCTTTGTCTCGATCAGTTGCCGGGCTTCCGGTTGCGCGAGCGTGCTGAAGGTTGGAAGGTTGGCCGAACTTCCTCAAGTTATCTTGAGTCGGCTTGCTGCGCTGGGCAGAGAACGACGCTTTCGTTTGAAGGCTGATTTTGCGTCCTCAATTGGGTGTCCGTTCGCTGCCTAAACCCTCCGTAGGCCTCTTCGACTAGCGAAGCGGGAGTAGCCCGTGCACCAACTTAAATTCACACTGAGGAGGTTGGAGAGTTTCGTTGGCAATTTTCTCAATCTAACAGAAAACCGATTTCTGCCAGCGAGGACAGGGGATTTTCACTCAATCCCTTTTTGGAAATGAACGTGAGGTAGCGTCCGGTAGCAGCTTGTTCGAATAACACTTGATGTTCGTTGGTGGTGGTGGGAAAGGTTCCTTCTTTGAGAAGAGTTCCAAGGGCTTCCGGGGCGTTGCTGAGATGAATCTCGAAATCCGAAATCAAGCCATTGCGATTCCCATCTTGGCGGGGGAGGACGGTGATTCCTTTCAGGGCCACCTCTTTGCCGAGGTCGATTTTGAGGTGATGGGGATGAGGTTGCGGCGCGGCCGTCCAATTGGTGTGCCACATTGTGTTGGGATCGCCATCGAGTACATTTTGAGCTTCGAACCCCTTCTCGAAGTTGTCGGCGTTTGCTTGTGCGGTCTGCTTAAGCAGGGCCGTGGGTGGCTTGAAGAGGTCGCGGATGGTTTCGACCGAGGTTTGAGTTTTGGGAGCGAAGTCATCACTGGCCATATAGCTTTCTAGGCTGTGAAGCAGTTGACGTGCTTCGGGCCGTGTTTCGAGGTTTGAAACCAGGTCAACGCCTGAAATCAGAAGGCTCCCTTCGCCAACCTTCATCTCGAAGAGCATGGCCAGATTGCGATTGGTGACCCAATCATCAATGATGCGCACAATAGGTTGAGGCTTTTCGGCAAAGCCTTCTAAAGAGATGGCATTGGAGTGACTCATGGCATCCCACCATTGCCAATCGGAGTGAGAGGCTGTGGGGAACCGAGCTAAAGCGGGATGAGCAGGATCGCACAGGATGCCTAGGGTGTGAGGGAGCTGACCATTCGTCCAAGCGGTGTTCCAGAAGATGCTTGAGAAGCCCACTCCAACCTCGCCCCCTTGTCCGTTGCGGATGCTGCCTTTTTCAATCGAAAGAAGAACTTTACCGCCTTGTGCCAGAGCCTTGTTCGCTTTTTCGTCGAGAGTGCGAGTGAGAAGAATCTCCTCTCCGGTTTCTGGCAACTGGGCGGGATAGACCCAGAAGTTCCAGGTGTTCACAAATCCAGCGACATCGACTTGAAGCTGAAATTGGCTTGCTTCCTCGACTGGCAGAACCTCGTTAATCTCGCCTAGTTGGTGGCCACTGCCCCAGGGCAGAGGGCGTGCCGCGAGTTCACCTTCGCGGACGATGCGGCCGTCGGCGTCAACGAACTTCCACTTCGGAGTCACTTCAGCGAGCTCCTGCTCTCCATAATGGGCGACCTCAATACGACACGATACCTTTTCGTTGCTGGTAAAAACTCGTTTCGTAAAGCGGGCGAGCGGCACGGTTTCGTCGCAGAACTGACGAAATTCCTTTGCGGAGATATAGTCTTTGGAATCCCAGAACGGATCCAAAATTCCTACCAAGGCTGTTCCTTGTCCGGGGAAATCGCGAAGGTCCAGCAGTTGGAAACCGCCAAAGCCCTTGGTCCGCAACGCGGCCTCGATGTCTGCCTTGTAGCAGAGAGCCTGCAGTTTGCCGGAGGCTTGCACATAGTCATCAGCAAGATGAAGAAGTCCGCGCGCTTCCAAGCTGTCGCGAAAGATTTTAAAGTTGGTAGGCTTCAACACGCCATCGTATTTGGGAATCTCGTTGAAGTTTGGGTAGACGCACCATTGACCGATTTCGTGACTAACAACTGGCGAAGCGAAAGTGGTGAGGGCTTTACTCCAGTCATAATCGGAGCGAGGAGGCTCCGCGTTAATCACGCTCTTGAGGTTTTGATTCCAACCCTGAATGCGGACGTGGTGATAGATGTTGTGGAAGTCGTTCTCGGGAATGACGGGCCAACCGGCTCCTGTTGTATGGAGGTGGCGAGAGTCTTTCGCCTGCCAGTATTTGACGAACTCGGTGAGGTAGGCCTTGTGGTTTTCTCCGTGCGGTTCATTGCCATAAGGCATGAGACAAAAGGAAGGGTGATTGCCATATTCGGCAACCATCCGTTCGCTTTCTTGATAGATCCATTTGTCAATTGGCTTTCCCGAACCCAAGTCAGTCGCCCAAGCAGAGGACTCGACTTGGTAATAGAAGCCCATTCGATCAGCCGCGATAAAGGCCGCCTTGGGAGGGCACCATGAGTGAAAGCGGATGTGGTTGAGCCCGTGCTCTTGGGCAATTCTAATAATGCGTTCCCAAGGCTCAACTGTCGTGGGGGGATAGCCGGTCTTCGGAAAGATGGCGCACTCCAGCGTGCCACGAAGGTAGAGCGGACGGCCATTGATTTGCAGGCCATCCTTGGTCGCAACAAGGTCGCGTAAACCGAAGTCACCTTTCCATACGTTCTCGCCCTTTGGTGAGGAAAGAGAAACCGTGAGTTCGTAGAGATGAGGATTGAATTCGTCCCAAAGCCAAATCTGCTCTCCTAGCGGGTAGGTGAGAGTTACGGCATTGTGAGCAGTCTTTGCTTCGAACTCGGTTGTGAGTTCTTCGATTTGGTGCTCGTTTTCCGCATTCTTCAGCTTAGCCGAGACTTTCAGGGTGCCGGCTTGCACGGTTGTGGTCGTGTTTTCGAGGCTGACTTCCAGGCGCACTGACTTGTTAGCGATATCGGGAAAAATTCCAACCTGAGAGACAGCGACTTGTTCGTTTCGGACCATCTTGATATCGCCCACGATTCCATTCCAGTTGCTTTGGGTGTTGTCCGAGATGCTATGTGCATCGCGTCCGACCCCAATCTCCTTGAGGCGATTGTCAACGCGGATGGTGAGAATGTTTTTTCCGCTCTTGAGGTGCTTGCCAACCTGGTAGCGATGGGGAACACCGAGCGCATCCTGAGAACCGAGAGCCTCGTCGTTCACCCACACTTGGGTTTCCCAATGAGGACGCTCAAGCGAAAGCTCAACGTTGCCTTTCTCCCAATCGGCGGGAACTTCGACTTCTTTCTGATACCAAGCAGGTCCGATGTAGTGAAATTCTGAGATGAGCCAGAAGGGAAATCGAAATTCGTCCTCTTTAAGAAAGGGCTGATAGTTTTCGTCGTCGGCCCAGGTCTTGCCTTCCGGATAGGTTTTCCAAATGCTCCCGGTGAATTTGGTATCGTATCCCACCGGGCTTCCCTTTTTTTGCTCCGGCATCGAGCCTGGCAGTTGGATAGAGTCGTCGAAGTGCTTCCGAAACCATTTCTCTTCTAAGCCGACGTCCTCCGCGTCGGTTGCGAAGGCCCACTCGCCTGCTAAATTGATTTCGTTCATGGTATCGTTGGCATGGATGGGACTACTGCCGAGTATAGCCAAGGCAGCGAGTAACATCTTTCCGCGCAAGTTGCTCCAGGCGAGTGTGGTTTGAGTTCCAGTCATTTCTAATGGTCTGCGTGTAATCACAATTTTCCAATGTGTGTGATACAGTGGTCAAACCAAGAATCGAAATGCCGAATTCAGTTTTCGCATCGTCTGCCAGAGTATTCTGGGAGCACGGAGCACTAGCCCCGAAAAAACGACGCTACCTCGATGGGAGCGCGGAGCACCAGCTCCGCAACGATGTTCGCCCATGGTAGGATTGGCGGAGCTGGTGCTCCGCGCTCCGGAGCGAAAGGCAAGCAATGGTCGGGATGACAGGATTCGAACCTGCGACCTCTTCACCCCCAGCGAAGCGCGCTACCAAGCTGCGCCACATCCCGACTTGCGGCGGCGGTCTTAACCTCTGTGGGCCTACTTTGGCAAGAGGCGATTTCAATTGTTTTTGAGCAGTCGTTTTTCATTTCAAATTCGTGCAAACTCACAACTGACAAAGGCTCTCCTGTCTGTCACCCTCCCGGCCTCTTTCGCTGCTAAACCGTTATGGAAACCATCAAAACCGCCGTGCTTGGAGCCTCGGGTTACACGGGAATCGAGCTCCTTCGTTTGCTTTTGGCACATCCGGCTGTGGAGGTCACAGCCATCACTTCGCGTGCCAATGCAGGGAGGTCACTCGCATCTGTTTTGCCTCGCTTTTCGGGTTTGGCAGGAGCGGAGATTGCTTTCATCGAGCCAGACATGGAGGCTGTGGTGGCTTCGGGAGCCTCTACCGCCTTGCTTGCGCTTCCTCATGGCAAGGCCGCTGAGTATGCGCTGCCGCTTCTCGAGCGTGGCCTCAAGGTCATCGATCTCTCCGCGGACTTTCGTCTCAATGAGGCAGCAGTATACGAGGAATTTTACGGCCAAGAGCATCCTGCTCCAGAGTGGTTGTCCAAGGCTGTTTATGGAATGCCGGAACTTTATCGGGAGGAAATCGAGCAGTCACAATTAATAGCTTCGCCGGGTTGTTATCCCACTTCGATTATCCTCCCGCTCGTTCCTTTGTTGCGCGCCAATTTGGTGGATGCCGCGACCATTGTGGTGTCCTCGCTGAGCGGAGTCTCGGGAGCGGGGAGAACGGCCTCACTGCCCATTATTTTCTCGGAAGTCAATGAGTCCCTAAGAGCCTATGGTTTGCCAAAGCATCGCCATCTTTCCGAGATTGAGCAGGAGCTTTCGCTGGCTGCAGGTAAGAAAGTGACCATCACCTTTACCCCTCACCTTGTGCCAGTGACCAGAGGCATCCACTCCACGATTACGGCTACTCTGAAGGGAAGTTTTGCCGAAGTGGGCCCGGCTTTGGAGGCCGCTTATGGTGATGAGCCGTTCGTCCGCTTGTTGGGGGAAGGGGTCGCTGCCGATACTGCCCACGTCACGCGGACAAACTTTGTTGATGTGGGTTGGCATCACGACAGCCGAACGGGACGACTGGTGCTGACCTCGGCGGAAGATAATCTCACCAAGGGAGCCTCCGGCCAAGCAGTGCAGGCATTCAATCTGCTACACAAACTTCCCGCCACAACCGGCCTCATGAACCTTTAAAAAACCTCAAAAAACCGATGCCCTACAAACCAGTGAAAGGAGGAGTTTGTGCCCCCCAGGGATTTCTTGCCAGCGCACTCTCCGCCGGTATTAAGAATCCGGATGCCGACCGCTTGGACCTCGCGCTCATCTACTCCGAACACCCCTGCACGTCTGCGGGAACATTCACCACCAATCGAGTGAAGGCCGCGCCAGTGCGGGTCTGCCAATCCAATTTACGGAATAATGAAATTCGCGCAATCATCGCAAACTCCGGAAACGCAAATGCCTGCACCGGCATCCGCGGCTTGGAGGATGCTCGTGCAATGGCAGACTTGGTTGCCAAGCCCTTGAAAATCCGACGGAGAGAAGTGGGAGTGTGTTCGACTGGTGTGATCGGCCTGCCGCTTCCCATGGAGCGCTTGCAGCCCCACGGAGCGGCTTTGGTGAAAAAGCTGAAGCCCAATGGAGGAACCAAGGTTGCCAAGGCGATTATGACTTCCGACACGAGGCACAAACAGATGGCGGTCACGATCAAGTTGGATGGCCGCGATATTACTATTGGCGCCTGCGTCAAGGGCGCGGGTATGATTTGCCCGTCGATGGCGACAATGCTGTGCTTCGTGACGACTGATGCGAATATTTCCCGAGAGTGTTTGGAGAAGTCTCTTCTTGAGGCGGTGGAGGCATCCTTCAATCGCATCACCATTGATGGTGACATGTCGACGAACGATACCGTGCTGGCTTTGGCGAATGGGTGCGCGGGTGGAAAAGTCATTAACCGTTCGTCGGAAGCGTGCCGCCTTTTCGGTGATGCCTTGGAATGGCTGTTGGTCAATCTTGCGAAAGAAATCGTGAAGGATGGCGAGCGCGTCACCAAGTTTGTCACTGTCGATGTGAAAGGGGCGCGAACTTACCTTGATGCCAAAAAGGTGGCCGAGGCGGTGGCCAACTCGCAGCTGGTGAAGTCATCTTGGAATGGGAACGATCCCAATTGGGGGCGCGTGATTCATGCGGTGGGTTACTCGCGGGCTCCCATTAGAGAAGAATTAATCGATATTTTTTACGAAGACCTTCCAGCGTGTATCGGCGGGCTGGTGGCGGACACTCCACTAGGGAAGTTGCGAGCCATAGCCAAAAAGGCCTCGTTCAAAATTACCATTGACCTCAATTTAGGAAAGGCCGGCTACCAAGTCTACTCCTCCGACCTTTCGCCGGAGTATATTGACTTCAATCGTTCTGAATACGCGTATTGGAATCAGGCGCGCAAAGAAGGAATGGTGGAGTAGTGAACCTGATTTTAGGCTGTAGGTAGAACTGCTTGTTCGTTGACCTCGGGGTAAACGAACTTTTTCCCCTCGTAGTTCCGAAGCACGACTTCTTGGTCGGTCTTGGAAACAACGTAGTTGGGATTGAGCGGAATTTTCCCACCGCCACCAGGAGCATCGAGAACGTATTGGGGAAGGGCGTATCCAGTGGTGTGACCACGCAGTCCTTCGATGAGATCGAGCCCGGTTTGTACCGAAGTGCGAAGGTGGGAAGAGCCTTGGATGAGATCGCACTGATAGAGGTAGTAGGGCTTGACGTGGCACATGAGAAGTTTGTGCAAGAGAGCCGCGTGAACGGGGAGGCTGTCATTAACGCCACGCAGCAACACGGATTGGTTACCGAGCTGGATGCCTGCCTTTGCGAGTCGCTGGAGGCCATCGCGAACCTCGGTCGTGAGCTCGCGCGGATGGTTGGTGTGGACCGAGACAAAGAGAGGATGGTGCTTCTCTAACATATCGCAAAGCTCTGGGGTGATGCGCTGAGGCAAAAAGATGGGAATACGAGAGCCGATACGCACGAACTGAATGTGTGGGATTTGTCGAAGACGGGTGAGAATCTTATCCAAGCGGTTGTCGGACAGCAAAAGTGGATCGCCGCCGGACAGGAGAACATCGCGGACGGTGGGGGTACGCTCGAGGTAGTCGAAGGCAGCTTCCCATTGGGTCTCGAGCTTTTGATCAGAGACTCCGGAAACGACGCGGGAGCGGGTGCAGTAGCGGCAGTAGGATGCGCATCGGTCTGTCACTAGAAAGAGAACACGATCCGGATAGCGGTGGACCAATCCGGGCACGGGCATGTGCGAATCCTCGCCGCAAGGGTCGGACATTTCGGTGGGATCAGTGAGGGACTCCTCGATACGAGGAATAACTTGGCGCCGGATAGGATCATCGGCGTCGGTGGAATGCAGAAGGTTGAAAAAGTGGGGCGTGATCGCGGTTGCGAGTTTAGTGCCGGTGAGGAGGAGTCCCGCACGCTCCTCTTCGGAAAGAGTGAGATGTTCTTCGAGCTGAGGAAGAGTCTTGAGAGAATTTTTAAGCTGCCAAGTGTGCGAGTTCCAGTCCTCGGGCGCGACATCGGGAAAGCGGCCGGGAGCCGAGCTTCGGAATTGAATTTCCCGTTGGTAAATGGGGTCGTGAGTCATGCTTAGATAATGAGGGATTCTAGGTCGTTGTGCCATTATGTCAAAGAGTGGGATTTGGAATTACTATTTTGAGTTTAGAGTAACTCCTTGTCCGAGAGGACGTTTAGTATGTTTTCACAAGCTTTACGTGACATCGCGCGGCCATCTCAGACAGAGATTCTTGAGGCCCTGAAGAAGTCGGAGGGGATGCCCATTTCTGACCTAGCGCGCGCAGTAGGAATGAGTTACATGGGCGTGAAGCAGCATTGCGTGACGTTGGAAAAGAAAGGTTATCTGGAGTGCTGGCGGGTGCCGCGTTCGGAGGTGGGTGTCGGCCGTCCGGAAAAACTCTATCGTTTGACCGAGAAAACAGACCCCTTGTTTCCACAGGCTGGGGTGGAGCTGACGCTCAACTTTATGCAGGCGGTGGGGGAGCAATTTGGCGAAACTGCGCCCGAGAAGCTGTTGTTTCGTTTTTATCAGAAGCGACGCGAAGAGTGGCAAAAGCGAGTGCTACTAGGTAAGTCGTTGGTTGAGCGGTGCACGCGCTATGTGGACCTTTGGGAGAAGCACGGAGCCTCGGCACGAGTGCACCATGAGTCGGGTGAAGGCTTACGATTGGAAGAGTTCCACAATCCCTTGGGTATCATTTTTGAAGCCTATCCCTCGGCACGCCGATTTGAGGTTCATATGATGGAACAACTCTTGGCGACCAAGGTGACTATCGAGGAGCGAAAGGTGTCCAAGTCCGGGGAGCGCCTTTTGTATCTTCTCGGGAGCCTGTAATCTTCGCTGGGACGCTAGCTTTGGTGATTTGAAAAAGAGGCTCGCCACCTGCCTTCATTCCTTTTGAAATGGTGAGGTGATGCGAGTGTTGCTGCTTTTTCTCCTCTGGACGTTGTCGTTAGGTGCCGCCTATCCGCCTAACATCAAAGGGGCGCAGGTGGAGGTCTATCGCGAGGTTGACGAGGTGGAGCTCAAGATGTGGATTGTGGGAGCAGGTGATGCTGCGGCGCCCAAGCCTGCGGTTGTTTTGTTCTTTGGAGGAGGATGGCGATTTGGTTCTCCGGATAGTTTGGTGCGACATGCGCGCTATCTTTCGAAGCGAGGATTGGTTTGTTTATTGGCGGATTATCGGGTCGCCAATCGCCATGGGGCGAAAATTGCGGACTGTGTCACCGATGCCAAGGCTGCGGTGGCTTGGACGCGCGAGAATGCGGAGCGCTTGGGCATCGACCCTCAAAGAATAGCGGCAGGAGGGGCTTCGGCCGGCGGCCATCTCGCGGCTTGCGCGGCCTTGGTGCCGGGTTTCGGTAGCGAAGAAAGGCCGAATGCGCTCATGCTTTTTAATCCACCTTTGATTTTATCCCCCTTCGAAGGCGAGGATTTTGGGGTCAAGCAACGGCTAACAGCAGCGGTCGCGGGCGCGGATCCGGAGTTGGTGTCGCCCATGCATCACGTCAGCGAGGCGGCTCCTCCTACCTGGATTGCTCACGGAAGCATGGATGGAGTGGTTCCCATCAAAACTACAAAGGCGTTTCGAGACCACATGAAAGCAAAGGGAGTAGTTTGCGAATTGTTAGAGGCTCGGCTCATGCCCCACGCGTTCCACTACCGCGACCCTTGGTTTACGAAAACGATGGCGAGCGTTGAACTCTTCTTTCGTGAGTTGGGTTGGTTGCAGGAGAGCTGAGGTAGGCTAGAGCTGGCCTTTCTTAGCGAGTTTCAAGAGCGTTTCGGGTGCGATGACTTTGACTGGTTGGTCAAGGCTGAGATGGCGGTCGAGACCACCGTTTAGGTAAAATTGTTTCAAAGTCCATCCCTCGCCGCCCAACACGAGATAGGCGGCCTGATGCTTGCCGCGGGCTTGTTTCAGTGCTTCCGAGAGGCAGATAATTTCGTAAGGCACTTTCTGCTCGGCGGTGCCGGAAGTCTGCTGCCACTTGAGGGAGACAAGAATCGAGCGACCTTTCTTCTTGGCGACGAGGTCAATCATGTGTTTGCGGCCATTGGGGCGGGTGCCGACTTGCACTTGTTTTTCCAGCAGATATCCCTCTGCCTCGAGGGCGATTTTGACCACCTTTTCGAAGTCCTTTCCGGTCGTGGTATTGCGTATGGGCGGATTGGGAGCGATTTCTTCGGCGGGTAAACCCAATGGGAGAACAATCCAAAGCATAAAAACAGCGAAAAGGGCAGGAGTAGAAACAGTCATCGTGAAAGAGATGAAAGTCCCAGACTGGGGTGCAAAAGCGAGTGAGTTGGTTGTCAGGGTGAGTGTGACGGTCCCAAAGGAAGAAAAGTCACTTTTAATTAGGATTACTTAAAAGGTTATTGATGAGTTCTATCATCAATGATTACTGTGCCGTCACCTTTGTGTGGGACTGCAATATGAGAACTGTGGAATTGCCAATAATCGGCAATACTGGGCTTCGCCGTGTGTCGGTGCTTGCTCTTGGCTCACTGTTGGCGTCGCAGTGCCCCTTGGAGGGAGAAAGCTTTCCTTTAACGGCAGCCAATGCGGGACAGACTTTTCTGGTCGGAAACGGGGATGTTTTTACAGATTCGGGCGGCCCCGGCGCGTTCTATGAGAACGACGAGGATCGAATCATCACCTTCGCAGTCCCAGCCGGGTTGAACATCTCGGCGAATTTTACCAGTTTCTTCACGGAGGATGGATTTGATTTTCTGAAGATTTTTGATGGGCCTACCGTTGCGTCGCCATCCATAGGTTCACCGGATGGTTTTACTGGGAATGCTAATATTGGAACCGTTATCGCGACTGGCAATACTCTTACTTTTCGCTTCGAGTCTGACTTCATCGTTCCTGCCTCTGGCTGGGTCGCCGAGATATCAGTTTCTGGAGGAGCAACTCTGGAGGGCTCGGTCTGGTCCGATCTGGACGCAGACGGTGCCAAAGAACCGGGAGAAAATGGTTTAGCTGGATTTTTGCTTGAGCTTGTGGATGTCAATGGGCATGCGGTTGACGACCCCGGTGTTGGTGGCTATCAAGCCTACACTGTATTGTCGGGGCCGATGGGAGAATACTCTTTTGCTCATCTCATTCCGGATTCCTATCAGGTGAGGATTGCAGCTCCCGAGGGAAGTCATGGCACCTCGTCACCAGTTACGAATAATCTCGATGATCAGCAAGCGGATGATGACAACGGAATCCAGAGTGAAAACGGGGGTGAAGTCATCTCACCAGTCATCGTTCTCACTGGGACCGAAGTTGATAGCACGGTGGACTTTGGATTTGTGCCGTCGGTGGTAGAGAGCTACGTCTTGAATTCTGCTCCCAGCTTCGATTGGTTTGACGGTTCTTCCGGGGTGACTTGGGCACCGACCGATACCAGCAAAACGCATGATATCAGCTATACTGATTCCCAAGGCAACACCCGCACGGTGACGGTGACGCTGTCTTTAATCGACCCTAACAATCGCAATGGAGATACGGCTGCCGATTTGCACGGGGCTACTACCCATCCTTTCGATCCTGCAGGTGGTGCAGCCCCTTATCCGGGAAGCACGGAGACTGACCTCGTGCCGGGAGACGGTTCTGTAGTAGACCCTTGGGACTCGGATTTGGATCCGATTCTCACTGAAACCAGTGGTGAGTATGGTGCTGGATTTCTTACCATGGGCATCAAGGTGGCGGACTCGCGGGAGAGGGTGGGTTATCGTTTCTCCTTTTCCAAACCAGTCGAACTTTCGAATCTGGAGGTAGCCGGTATCGATAGCTTAGGGGTCAACTTTGCGAACAGTCTGTCCACCTTCGAAACAGTAGGTGACTCCTATCAGGACCGGGTGGAGTTCTACGGCCGCAATGGGGACGAGCCAGTCGCGCTGACTATCGTGTCTGGTAGTGAACTAATTTCTGGAGGTGGTGCGGTATTTCATGATTATGATACCGAGGTTTCTGGAGTTTTAGCCATCCCGGCATCAGAGGGAATCGCTACTGTGAGTTCGGTGAATGCGATTACCGAATTGGAGATTTTTTACTCCAATGGTAATGATGATGCCGTAAACGAGCGTGAACAAACAAGTCTTTATACCTATTGGTCAGATAGCAATGGGCCGACCTATGGTGCCTCCGACGATCAGGGTGTTCGTATCAGCGGGTTTGACCTCTTGGTAGCGGATGATGCCAGTATCGCCGGATTCGTGCTGGCGGATGGTAATCGTGATGGTTCAGGAGATTCTGGCATTTCTGAAGTTTCGTTGACTCTCTTTTCGGACCCCGATGGCGATGGGGATCCAACGGATGGGGCCCCGGTCGATCATCCTGATCTCCCGGGGGTCCAGGACTATGTGGTCATGACCGGACTTGATGGGGGCTATGAATTTGTGGGACTGGCCGCCGGGGACTATGTGGTGGCGCAAACGCAGCCAGCGGGCTATCTCACCTCCAGTGACGGGGATTCCATCGATGGAGAGGATGATGCGATCAACGTCAGTGCCTTTGATGACTTCATCCCGGTTTCGGTGGCGTTGTCGGAGAGGGATGATGGCAATGACTTCGTGGAGGCCCTAGCTGGCGCTCTGAGCGGCAGTGTTCTGGTGGATACCGACAACGATGGAGACGGTGACCTTGGTTTGGAGACGGTGTTGTTGACGCTCAAGGACTCGGCTGGCGATGATATCGATAGTGATGAACTGACTCCAGGTGTGCAGCCGACTACGGTATTCACTGATTCTAATGGTGACTATTCCTTCTCAAATCTTTTGCCGGCAGACTACGAAGTGGTGCAGACCCAGCCGACGGGATTTGTGAGTCTTGGTGATGCCGACGGTGGTGATCCTAATCGCACCAATATCTCAGTCTTTCCGGGAGCTACCAATTCCGGGAACGATTTTGAAGAGGTGGAGCCGGGCTCAATCACGGGTTTTGTCTTGGCTGATACCGATAACGACAATTTTGGCGATGAGGGGATCGAGGATGTGGTTCTGACTCTCAAGACTGATTTCGGGGAGGATATCGATAGTGATCCGATGACTCCTGGCGTTCAGCCTACCACCACCATGACCATTGGGAACGGAGCCTACGTTTTCGGTAATCTGATTCCCAATTTCTATCAGGTTCATCAGACGCAGCCTGCGGGATTTGATTCCGTGAGTGATACTGACGGGGAAAACAACAACATCATTGGGGACGAACTGGAGATTGAAGTCTTTGCCGGCACCGAGGCAGCGGGTAACAATTTTGTGGAAGAGGCACCTGGTTCGTTGTCCGGGCTGGTGCAGCTTGATGTCAATAACAACGGCGCAGGTGACGCTCCGATCGGGGCTGTTCTTCTGACGTTAAAGAACAGTTCGGGAGATGATCTCGATAGTGATGAACTCACAGCCGGGGTCCAGCCGACGACCACAACAACGGACTCGGGAGGTAGCTACTCTTTCGCCAATTTGTCGCCGGGTAACTATCGTGTTGTGCAAACCCAACCCGAGGGCTTCCTGTCGGTGAGCGATGTTGATGGCGAGAACGACAATGTCATTGGTGATGAGAACCCATTGGTGGTTTCTGCTGGGTCCAATACCTCCGGACAAAATTTTCTCGAAGAACAGCCCGGGGCCATTGCGGGCATGGTTTTGGTCGATATTGATGGTAATGGGAGCGGAGATTCTGGCCTAGCTGGCGTTACTCTCACCCTTAAGACCGGAGCGGGACTAGATATTGATAGTGATGTGGGAACGCCGGGCACTCAGCCGACGACTGAGCTGACGAGTGACGGAGCGACCGATGTCGATGGAGACACCGTCGTCGATGCGGTGGGTGATTTCTACTTCGGGGATTTGCGGCCGGGCAGCTACCAGATCGTGCAGAGCCAACCTCTGGGCTATGATTCCGTAAGTGATAGTGAGGGCTTGAATGATAATGTGATCTTGGTGAGTGTTCTCGGCAATCAGACTGCCACTGGAAACGTTTTTGTGGAGGAAGAAGGTAAGCCTGACACCTACGGCGAATGGCAAGTCACCTTCGCTACTGCCCTAGGGAGCGAAGATGAACTGAGCGACAATCCAGACGGTGATCGGCATCCGAATGCGCTTGAGTATGCTCTCTGTTTGCATCCGGGAACAGGTCTCGAGAGTAACAGTGGGTTCATCGTGAACAAGGATGACGCCACCGGAGAGGTGACCGCCGAGTACTCGCGCCCCATTGGCAATACCGACGTGACCTATACTTTGCAGGCAGCAGACACTCTCGACACGCCCACCAATTGGGTGACGATCGCAAGTGTTAGTCCGACTGTCGATGGCTCTGCTTCCGGGATTCCCGAGGGAGCTGAGAAGGTGACATTTTCCAGCCTAGAGGCGGCAAGCGAGTTTTCTGATGGAGCTGAGCGAGGAGTGGTGAGGCTCACTGTTACCATCGGTGGACAGGACTTTTCGACCAGCGTCTACGGATGGCAGTGCCAAGACTATAACGATTACCAGCTGGCAACCTTCAGCCATCCCTTTAGCAAGACACCAGTCTTCAGTGGTACTTTTCCGGCCAGTGGAACGCTGACTTTATCCTCTGATGGCAGTGGCAACCGGGCTCTGGACGTTTCCAGCTCTGCGGCAGGAGCTGACCTTGGGCCAGTCGTTGGCAGCGGGGGAGAGGCTTTTCTTCAAATCACCAGTGGCACCTTGGAAGGAGAGAGATTCGATATTCTAAGCGGGGCAGTCGATAGTCTGACGCTGGTCAATGACCCCAATATTTTTTCGGAAAACGACGGTGTGGAGAGTCTTAATACGAGCGATAGCTTGCCTTCTGATAGCGTCCTGTACGGTGCAAGCTATGAGGTGATTTTCTATCAGACTCTTGATGAAATTTTCCCTCGTCTCACAACATACAGTGGTGAGGAAACCATCAATCCCGGTGATGCCACCCGGCTCCTGTTCTTTAACACTCGACGGGACGAACCGGGATTTGACTCGCTTATTCTCATCGGAACCCAACCGACGGATTCCAAGTGGGTCTTTTCGAACGACTTGCTTTGGCAGGTTGACCGTGGGTCGCTACGGTTGGAACCGGGCCAGGGAAATTGGATTCAGCCCAAGAGTTCAGGAGACTCTGAGAATCCAAGTGTGTTGCCGCCCATTCGCCAGACCTCCTTCGGGATGGTTGCGGCTCACGACCAAGCCTGTGCGATGAACGAAGGCTTCAATCTGCTGGGAGCGATGTGGCCCTTTGACCAATCTCCCGCCGGGACGAATGGCCGAGACCTAACCGTGGCAGCGGGCTTCCAAGGTGGCACCTCCCCGAACAATGCGACGGAACTTTTCTTCTGGAATGGAGACCTTGTGAACGATGATATCACCGTCACCAGCTACAGCGAGGGCTATACCAATTACATGCTTCTCGATGGAGGAGGAATGCAGAATTGGATCGATATTAATGACCTGACTCTCACCAATCAGGACGAATTGTTGGTGCTCGAATCCCATCGAGCAACCGTTCTCAAGCTTCTGACCTCGGATCAGAAAAAGCCCCACTTCTATCCGCAGCCTGCTTTCTAGGTATCTCTGATGGTTTTTAAGAAATTACATCTTTTGATTTGTTCGGCTCTTTGGTTGCTCTTGCCTTGCGGAGCCCAGGAAGTTCGGATTGATTGGGGAAGTTCAGCCATTGTCGATAAAATCATCACCAGTGATGGCAGTGCGATCTCGCTGGCAGAATTTACGGTGGAGCTAGGAGGCTTTGCCGACGGCTTTGTGCCGACCAGCAGCAATGTTAGTCAATGGACGTCGAAGTGGCGAATCTTCGATGCCGTTACCGCCTCTGATACCGATACCAACGGCATTGGGGGGTCGTCGGCTGATGGCTACCTGAGTGGAAGTGGCACCGACGCTCTCTTCGCAGGAAGCGCGCACCTGCAAGTCGATCAGACTTCAGCTTCGGAAGATGCCAATGGGCTCGATGCCTTTGAGATTGGCCAGCAAGCCTATGTTTTTATCCGGAATGGAGAGTTCTCGAACGCCACGGACAATGGGGTAGAGTGGCTACTCTATACTAAAACTGGCACCGACGGATGGACTTATCCGGGTGCCTCTGAGACTGAATTGAATTTGCCGGAAATCTGGTCGGCAAACGATGCCGACACGGCTCTTTGGGGGGCTATCAATGGCTCACAAGTGGGGGCTGGTGAGTTTACCGATGGTTCGTCTGACTTCCTGTTGCGAACTCACACCTTCGTCCCCGAGCCTTCGGTGGCTGCTCTCCTCTTGATGGCAGCAGGTCTCGCCTTTGCGCGCAAGCGGTAGCATCAATCACCGGGTCTCTGCCAATTAGAAGGGCTGGCTCGTGATGAAAAGCCATCATTCGGTTCTCCTAAAATGTTTGTCTGAAGCCGCTTAGGAGCCTTGCTTCTACCATCAATCCGTTTGCTAGAAGGGAGCATTACCGCGCTGGTTTCGTTATTCTCGACCCGCTGGCTTGGCGAAGGAGAGAATTTTTCGAAGGGGTTTCGAAGAGGCAAGAAGACAGCAGGTCTAGGCATAATTCAGCGGAAGGATTAATTTTTTTAAATAATTAGGTTTAATTAAAGATTTATTTAAGTTAATCTAGCCTTGCTGCTTCTACCCAACTTATGAAAATTCAGAGTAAAGACTCTAAAAATTTGCGGGCTCGTTTCCCCGAATGGGCCCGTCTCCCATCCTCCTTCTGCATCACCCTGATTACCCTTCGCGCGCTAGCTGCATCGGTGCCCGCCGTGGAGATCTTCAACGCAGATTTTGAATCAACTACCGGAGATAATGCTGTTGGGACGTTAGCGAGCGAGTGGCGGGTGAATCCTTCTGCGACTGATACCGCCACGACGGGTGCTTGGGAGCGGGCCGATCCTACGGGCACTACCTACCAAGTAGCTACTACCCCTAGCGGAGATTTCTGTTTTGTGACAGACGGCTCAAATACCAGTGACTTCGACCTCGATATTGATGGCGGTGTCACCTCGGTGCGATCTCCTGAAATCACGATTCCGGCCAATGCGGTTTCCGCGGAGTTGGACTTACAATATTACCTTTCACACAGTGCAGCAAATGGAGGTGACTTCTTCCGCATCACGGCTCAAGCCGCCACAACCGACGTTTTATTTCAGATCCAGCGGCCTAATGGAACTGCAGTTTCAGAGGGGTTTGCGCCTCTCGTGCTAGACCTGACTCCCTACATTGGTCAGACGGTCACGTTCCTGATTGAAGCGGCTGATGCAGGCGGCGGGAACCTGGTCGAAGCAGGTTTTGACGACGTCCGCGTCACAGTTGCTTTGCCAGGAATCTCCGGGCAGGTCCGCTACGATATTGACGGGGATGGCGACTTGGCCGCAACTCAAACCGAAGATCGTCCGCTGTCGGGAGTAACGGTGGAGCTCTTTGCTGACGACGGCAATGGCGGCCCAACTGGAGCTGCCCTCGACGTTGTTCTAACAGATGAAGATGGAGTTTTTCGTTTTCAGGATTTGGCCAATGGCAACTACGTAGTTGTCGCCTCTGATTTAGCAGACGGGACTTCGACTGGAGAGAGTGACGGCACGGCCGATGGAGTAATCGCGGTAGCGTTTTCGGGAACTCAAGTTTCTGATTTAGTTTTTCTCGATACGACAGATGCCCCCGGATTAGTGACTACGGCAGCGACTTACTATTTTCCTTACGAAGAGAGCGATATTCTAGCTGCTCTTGATACGATTAATAGTGCTGCTAATGAGCCAATCGAGAGCTTCAATTCTATTTCCATCGCCTACGACGGCACCATTATTCTTTACGATCATTGGGAAGACAATGGCCCGGATGGCTACGAGGCTTTTCCCGCTGAGCCTACCCAACCCCATACCCAAGTCTGGGGTGATGGTAACTTGCTCAATGGCGTCGCACCGGGAAGCACTGACGATTTGCTCAATTCTGGAGATATCATCCCGTTGGTTGATGAGGTGACAGCGTTGACTTCGGGGAACGAGATTCTCTTTGATGCTCGCGATAAAATCTCGGCTTCTAAGTATGTGTCTATCACCCGTGCCTCTTGGGCCGATGGGTCAGAAACTCTCCTCGCAGGTGCTTGGGAATTGTATCCTAGTATCCTTTGGGGCACTTCGCACACTTTGCCTATCGGGGAGGATATTCCGGATGCAGTTGATGCTCAGATTTTCGAGTTTGTGGGAGCCTCCATCCTTTCTGGAAGTGATGGTAATGAGATTCGGTTGAATGGAGATCTCGTTGCGATTTTGGAGGAAGGTGAGACTTTTGCTTGGAATGGCGGTCGCCAAGTGGGAGACGTTCTGACCTCTACGCGTCCGACTCAAGTTCACCTCATTACTGGTGACGTGGCATCAAGTTATGAGTCTCGCTGGTATACTCTTCCGCCTGATTCCCAATTCTCGAATGCCTACGTGGCACCTACGAGCACGCCCGATGGAAACGCTACGCTGGTGTGGCTCTATAATCCGGCTGCAACTGCAATCGACGTCACCGTTGAGGTTCCCGGTCAGACGAACCAGGTTCTGAGTATTCCTGCCAGTGACCTCATTTCCTTCGAGTTGACCAACGGGGAAGCGGCTCGCTTCAATACTGCCAGCGGTGAAGTCTTTTTTGCATTGGCCACTGTGGACTCTGATAATGCGGCCACCAACCTCAACCAAACCAACGACTGGGGATATTCTCTGGTGGCGGAACGCTTTTTGACCCAATTGGCAGTGGCGGGCTTAGCTCCCGGCGATGATCCGACCTTCTTTGGGACGCCCGAAAACTCGGCTCCACTGTGGGTGACTCCCGTATTCCCACGCAATTCTCCTGAGTTCGTTGCCAATCGGGATGTCGATCCGAACAATGATGTCCAAATCACAATCTGTGTCGATTACAACGGAAACGGAAACGTTGACGGGCTTGCGACTGGGGGGACGGATCCAGACTCAGGCTTCGAATATGATCGCCAATTTACTCTCGACGAAATGGAACAGCTCGTTCTCTACGTGGATACCAATGGAGACGGCATTCCTGATCCAGGCGGAGACCAGACGGGAACGAAGGTCTGGGTTTGTGATGGCTCTTCGGGATTGTTGGCTGTCGCCTACGGACAGGATCCCAATACTGCCTCACAAGGAACGCCTGCAGTTGACCTCGGAACGACTGTTCCAGGGGTGCCCGTGCTCTCACTTGCTAAGGATGCTCAGCTGACCAATGACGTAAACGCAAATGGTTTCCCGGATGTTGGCGATACTTTGCGCTACACCATCGTCGTGGAGAATAGCGGAATTGCTCCTTTCAGCCCCAACCAGATTACAGTGTTGGACGACCTCAATAATTTCCTCACCTACACCACCGGAACAACCGAACTCACTGATGAAAATGGAACCACTATCGTCGCGGACAATGGATCGGGAACGCCTTTTCCAGTGGACTCGGATTTTCAAGGTTTCAATTACAATACAGCCCTTAATGCAGGTGGAAGTTTTGAATTGGCTTTTGAGGCCACTGTTACTTCTTTGCCGGCGGACGGCACTGGTCTCACTCAGAATACTGCGCGCGCCAGCGATGGCACGACTGAGATTACCTCCACCGAGGGTGTGCCTTTCCCGACAGCAAGTATCTCGGGATCTGTTTTTGAAGACACTGATGGAGATGACTTTGGAGATGTCACAATGGATGAGGTGCAGATTACTCTGCTAGATGGCGCGGGCAACCCTGTTGACTTCAATCCCGCGACTCCAGCGATCGAGCCTTACACTGTGACGACCTTCAATGGTGCTTACGAGTTTCCGAACTTGCCGCCGGGGGACTATATTGTGCAACAAAGTCAACCCGCTGGTTTCGTCACTGTCTCTGATGGTGACTCGACTTTGGGAGGAGACGATGCTTCCAATACTTCGCTCTTTGATAACCAAATCCCTGTTAGTATTGTTGAGGGCGAGAACGATACAGGAAATGATTTTGTCGAGCGAGCGGCAGGTGCGACGACTGGTTCGTTGAGTGGAACAGTACTACTAGATGCCAATAATGATGACATTGGCGACTCGGGTATCTCGGGGGTGGTCCTGACTTTGAAGGACGAAAGTGGTGCTGATATTGACAGCGACCCGAGCACTCCTGCTATCGAGCCCACTCAGACCACTACTGGAACCGATGGAAGCTACAGCTTCTCGGGATTGACCCCTGGCAACTATCAAGTTGTTCAGACTCAGCCCTCGTCGCTGGCCTCTGTCTCGGATGTCGATGGGGTGAACAATAACGTTATCGGTGATGAGAATCTGATTGCGGTAGCAGGAGGAGCGGATAGCGGAGGAAATGACTTCGTAGAGGAATTCTTTGGGTCATTGAGCGGAGTTGTTTCCGTGGATACCACGGGCGATGACCTTGGAGATATCGGTTTGGGTGGAGTGGTGTTAACCCTGAAGGATTCTTCGGGAGCGGATATCGACTCCGACCCAGATACCGCTGGAGTCCAGCCCACGACCACGGTGACAGACTCGAGCGGAGCCTACTCTTTTGACAATCTGCCACCGGGTGATTACCGCGTCGTTGAAACGCAGCCAGCAATTTATGAGTCGGTTTCTGATTTGGACGGAGGAGACTTGGACGTGATTGGCGATCAGACCTTGATTGCAGTCGTGGGTAACCAGAACACGCCCGGAAACAACTTTGTTGAAGGAGGCTTTGGAGATATTTCTGGAACCGTATTAGCTGATACCACCGGGAACGGGATGGGCGATACTCCTATTTCGGGAGTGGTTCTCACTTTGAAGGATTCTTCCGGAGACGACATCGACAGTGATCCGAATACCGCTGGTGTTCAGCCCACGACGACCACCACCGACGGCAGTGGAAATTACGTCTTCACAGGCCTCACGCCAGACGACTATCAGGTCGTACAAACCCAGCCCTCCGGCTTTGGTTCACTGAGTGATGTCGATGGCGCTAATAATAATATCATTGGTGATGAAGCCCCTCTCACGGTGGCTGTGGGACAAACTAACTCTGGGAACGATTTTCTGGAGAATCTCGGAGCTATCAGTGGAACTGTGCTCGCCGACACCACTGGCGACGGAATGGGAGACACTCCACTTTCTGGCGTGGAACTGACTTTGAAAGATTCCTCTGGCAACGACATCGACAGCGACCCGACTACGACCGGAGTTCAGCCCACGACAACCAGCACTGACGGCAGTGGCAATTACGTCTTCACGGGCCTCACACCTGACGACTATCAGGTCGTGCAAACTCAACCTTCCGACTTTGGTTCACTGAGTGATGTTGATGGAGCGAACAACAATGTCATTGGTGATGAAATGCCTGTGACAGTCACCCCTGGAGCGACCAATTCAGGAAACGACTTCTTGGAAAACCTCGGAGCTATCAGTGGAACTGTGCTCGCTGATACCACTGGCGACGGAATGGGAGACACTCCGCTTTCCG
>CAZGXV010000016.1:45707-48900 GCA_964529725.1 uncultured Roseibacillus sp. | reverse complement strand
CACTGCGAGAAAATAGACTGCCGACAGAACGAAAAAAGAGCGGTCCAAGGACCGCTCTTTTTAAAAGTCGTTTTCAGGTGCCTCTAGACCGGCTTGGGAAGAGGCTTTTCTTTCTTGCTCAAAGCACGGCGCATTTTCTCGAGAGCCACATTTTGCAACTGGCGAATGCGCTCACGGGTGACTCCAAACTCGCGACCAACTTCTTCCAAAGTCATTGGAGTGCGACCATTGAGACCAAAGCGAGCATCGATGATTTTAGACTCACGCTCGTCCAAGACTTCCAAGAGGTCATCGAGATGGCCATGCATGTTCTTGTCGGCCAAAGCGTCGAAGGGGTTCACTGCGCGCTCGTCGCCGATGACATCGCTGAAGCTTCCTTTTTCCTCGTCACCGAAAGGCTCATCGAGAGAAGTGGGACGCTGGGAAGCGCGCTTCAACATGGCCAATTTGCGGCGAGGCAAACCGAGTTCGTCAGCCAACTCTTCGTCGGTTGGGTCACGTCCTAAGGCTTCGGCAAGCATGGCCGAGATACGGCGCATGCGGGCAATTTTGTCCACCATGTGGACGGGAAGACGGATGGTCTTGCTCTGGTTGGCCAAAGCCCTTTTGATCGACTGCTTGATCCACCAAGAGCCATAGGTGCTGAGCTTACCGCCTTTGTTGGGGTCAAAACGTTCGACGGCCTTCATGAGGCCAATGTTACCTTCGGAAATCAGGTCAGAGAGCGGAAGGCCGTAACCCGAGTAATCCTGAGCAATTTTCACCACGAGGCGAAGGTTGGCTTTGATCATGTGAGTCCGGGCCGCTTTGTCACCCTTTTTGATGCGCTCAGCGAGCTCGATTTCCTCAGCAGGAGTCAGCAAAGGTGTCTTGGAAATCTCCCGCATATAAACGCGTAAGCTGCTATCTGAATCGTAATTCGACATAAGTTCTTTCTTTCTCTGAAAAATGTCCTCGTTCATGTGAGATAGGACTCTGGGGAGACTCCTTTTATTCCCTGAATCATGACAATTCGTTTTTCGTTCGAGGTATCTTTGCAATTCCTGTTCCAAGAGCAAGTTTGGAATTAGAATTATTCTAATTACTGACAAATGGAACGATTCTATCACGAATTTACGGCCAATTCATGAGAAGAACTTTCTCACTGAACCCGCGCATTGGGTCAAGATGGCCAAGCAGGTGTTCCCTTTTGGGGGTCAAGTTGTCCCCATTCCTTCTCCATTCACAATTTCATCAACGATTTCTCACGCTGATTGCTGCTTTCCCTCTTGCGAAAAACCGACAAATACAGGCACGCTTTCGCGCGTGAGCTATCTCGACGAACACTTCCTCCTGAGCAACGAAACTTCCCGCCAGCTTTACCACGAAATTGCGGCTCCCCAGCCCATTCTGGACTATCACACCCACCTGCCCCCTGACGAGATTCATCACGACAAACGCTGGCAAAATATCACCGAGATTTGGCTTCATCACGACCACTACAAGTGGCGAGCGATGCGGGCCAATGGGGTGCCCGAAAGCCACATCACGGGCAACGCAAGTGACCGTGAGAAGTTTGATGCGTGGGCGGCTACCGTCCCCCATACCTTGCGGAATCCCCTCTACGATTGGACCCACCTCGAGCTTCGTCGGGCCTTTGGAATTGAGACTCTCCTATCCCCTGAAACCGCTGACCACATCTGGAATACTGCCAATGAACGCCTGCAAGATCCTGACTTCTCAGCCCAAGGCCTTCTGAAAAAATTCCAAGTGGCAGCGGTGGGAACGACCGACGATGCCAATGATTCTCTCGAGCACCATGCCGCCCATAATGCGAGCGATCATCCGACCAAAATCTACCCCACTTTCCGCCCCGATAAGGCCTTGGCAGTCAATCGTCCCGAGTTCTTTCAAGAATGGCTGCAGGGGCTGTCCTCCGTCGTTGGACGCAGTCTGACTACCGCACAGGACCTTCTGGACGCGCTTAAAGAACGCCATGATGAGTTCCATCGTCTCAATTGCCGGCTCTCCGACCACGGCTTAAGCTCTCTCCATGGCAATCCTTGCTCGCTGAAAGAGGCTGACCGAATTTTGAGCAACACTCTCTCGGGAAAAGCGGCCTCGCGCAGAGAGCATGCCGCTTTTTCTGCTCTGATCATGCAGAACGCCGCACGTTGGAATGCAGAACGCAATTGGACGATGCAGCTTCATCTCAATCCACTTCGTAACCCGAATACCCGCCTCTTCGATCAACTTGGACCCGATAGTGGCTTCGACACCATGGGCGACGATTCGCAGGGAGCAATTGTCGAGTTTCTCGATCTGCTCGACCGTGAGCAGAAGCTACCTAAAACGATTCTCTACACCCTCAATCCTCGCGAGAACTCTTTCTTCGCCAATATCGTCGGTTCCTTCTGCGAAGCTCCCACTCCGGGCAAAGTCCAGTTCGGTGCGGCCTGGTGGTTCAATGATACCAAGCAAGGCATCCTCGAGCATCTGGACGCGGTCTCATCGATGGGTTTGCTTTCCCATTTTGTCGGTTTCCTTACGGATAGTCGCAGCTTCCTCTCTTATCCCCGCCACGAGTATTTCCGTCGTATTCTCTGCAATCTGATTGGAACCGAAGCCGAAAACGGAGAAATCCCCAACGACCCCACTCTTCTCGAACCCCTCATTCGTGGTCTTTGCTACCAGAATGCCGAGAAGTATCTCGACCTGCCCAAATAGAATTCAGGCCTTTCGAAAGCGAGAGACTTGAGGATCGAGCATCCTCAAATCCTTCTTTTCTCACGGATCGACTTTGCACAAAAAAGCTCGGAGACCTGAGTCCCCGAGCTTTTTCAAAATCGTTCCAAACTTGTCCCTATGAGGGAAGAGGACGAAGCTGTGAGAGACGCTCCATCAGGTTCTGCGTCTCACTGCGCCAACGGGCAATGGTCTCGCGAGAAGCCTCGGCACGATGAGTGGCCTGCTCTTCCAGTTCGTGATAAGCAGTCGTCAATTTCTCCTGCATTTCCTTTACCGTCTTGAGAGTCTGCTCGCAGATTTTCGCTCCCGATTCTTCTAAGAAGGCGAGGCGGTTCTCGGTGTGACGACGGGCTTCTGCCATTTCTGCCAGCAGGATTCGGGTCTGGGAGACGCGGCGCAAGTTGGAGGCGAGACCAACCTTAGTCAGGAGCCAGATAGCCCACTTGGTGGGATCATAGTTCCAAGG
>CAZGXV010000016.1:32050-45697 GCA_964529725.1 uncultured Roseibacillus sp. | reverse complement strand
GCTTCACTCCGTTGCGGTAGTCGTGCTGAAACTCGTGGTGGTAGTTATGATAACCTTCACCATACGTGAAGAGAGACATGATGAAACTGTCGCGAGCACTGCAACGGCTCGAGTAAGGACGCTTGCCCACACAATGGCAAAGGCTATTGATGAAGAAGGTACTTTGCTGAACGAGGAACACCCGCAGCGCGCCAACCAGAAGAAGACCTCCAAGGGCACCCATCCAGCCACCGGTAAAGTACCCGATGACGGCAGGAAGAAGAAGGCCGACGATTCCCGCAATAGCCTTGTCGTATTTGTGCTGCCACATCACCAACTTGTCCTTGCGAAGGTCAGCCACATTGTCGAGCGGCGGCTCGGGATTCACCTTAAAAAGAATCCAACCCATGTGTGCCCAAAGAAAACCATTGTGGATATTATAAGGGTCGTCGTCATCATCGACATGCTTATGGTGGCGGCGGTGGTCGGAACACCAGTTCAGAGCAGAGTTCTCAAACGCGCAGGAGCCAAAGATGAGGGTGAAAAGACGGACCGGCCATTTGGCCTTGAACGAGAGATGGGAGAAGAGCCGATGATAACCCAAGGTGATGCTCAGCCCGGTCGATACCAAATAGAACAAGAAAAGACCTGCCGTCACCCAATCAGTTCCTCCGTTGACGATGAGATAGATGGGAGCTCCTACAATCGCCAGAAAGCTGATTCCAAGTAAGAAGATAGTATTGACCCAATTGACCCGATGAAACGGTATATTTAATGCCATGTGGATGGTGTTTGGTTTGTTGCTGAAGAACCTAGCCGGAGTCTTCAACGCGCTTTCCGACTACGCCGAACTGCTCCGCGACCTTACGGATGGATTGTGAGAATGCCAGCCCGAAAAGAGTCTTCTTTTTGCCCGAAATTTTGATTCATTCTCATTCAACCCTCTTTTCCTTCGCTTTTCTTGAGTGAAATCTCAGCTTTTAACTGAATTTGGCCGTTTTCGTCAAAAACCGCAGCCTCAATTTTCGGAAAATCGCCCGCCCAATCGAAAATCAGCCCACCGAAGTTATTGCGGCCATAATTTTTTCCCACCCGAAGTTGATTCACCTCATTCGGACTTCCCCCAAAGCTATGGTTGAGACTGCTGGAGGTCACTTCATAGAGCGGATAGCCGCAATTGGTCTCATCAAGCGATATTTCGGCGAGATGCCGATCACCACTTAAGAGAAGGACGGGCGGCACCTCGCTCTCAGCCAAGAGAGCGAACAGTCGCTCTTGTTCTTTGGGAAAATTGGCCCACTTCTCAAACCGATGCTCATGAGGAAGGACTTGAATCGATGAAACGAGCAAATTCACTTGAGCAGGACTCTCCCGCAAGGCCTTCTCTAACCACTGCCATTGTTCCTCACCCAAAATCGTACCATTGCTTTCCAAGGCATCGCGGTGATAACGGGTATCGAGCAGAATCACGCGTACTAACTGATTCTCGGGGCCGAAATCCTCATAATGATAAACTCCTTCCCTCCTTCGACGCGGACTATCGGGAGCCACTCCTAAGAAATCCAAAAACTCCTTTTGGGACTCTGCCTTGGGACCGAATTCTTTTCCGACATCGTTCGCGCCGTAGTCGTGGTCGTCCCACGTGCCGAGCACCGCGCTGGCCTTGCGAATTTTTAGATACTCGGCATTGTTCAAAACAGTATTCCACTTGTCGCGAAGAACCCTCATGTCCTCGCTATCGCCATAGATATTGTCTCCCATCCAGACAAAGACGTCTGGCCTCCAATCTACAATTGTCTTCAAGGCCTCCGACTTGCGCGACTCTTTGAAGCAGGACACGAAAACTAATCGCTCAAGTGGCTGCGGTTCGGATGGTTGAGCGTCTTTTTCTTCCTCCCCGAAAAGAGGAAAACTAAGGAGAAAAACAACTAAGAGGCGATGATTCATCGTCCTAAGAAGCCCTGTTGCCAGCTCAGCACAAGCTCGAAAGTGAGCTCAACACGAAAAATCTAGTAGGAGAGTCACTGCTCTTCACCTGACCACCCTCCCTCCCTGTTTCTTCCAGCCAAGAAACCCGTCCTTGAGATGATAAACTTTCTCAAAGCCCAACTCGCGCCAGATGGTCAAGGCTTTGGTGCTGCGGCCTCCGCTTTTGCAGTAAAACAAATAGGATTTACTTCGGTCCAAAGAGGCGAGTTTTTTGCGAAAATCTTTGTTCTGAAAATCAAAAATTAGAGCTCCTTCGAGATGCCCTTTGTAAAATTCGCTGGGAGTTCGAATATCAATGACGACGGGAGACCCTTTCTCAGACAGGAGCTTGTTCGCCTCTAGGACGCTCACTTCCACAACTCTCGTGGGTGGCTTTTCTTCTCCGGAAAGCAAGGGGCCGCAAAAGACCAAAAAGAACGTAAGCAACATTGGCAGCTTCATCGGAAAAAGCTAACGCACACTTTTTCATTCTACAATCGGATCCAAGAACCGATTGGGCTAAAGTTACGACAGCATGACCCTCGATGTCTCCACACCGGCTCTTCTCTTCCCAGCGATCAGCCTTCTGTTTCTCTCATTTACCAATCGCTTTCTTCATCTGTCGGCCCTTGTTCGGAATCTCCATTCCAGTTGGAAGGACAATCAGGATGAGCTTCTTCGCGCCCAGATTGAGAACTTACGTCGCCGCTTGGTCCTCATTCGTTGGATGCAACTTTTAGGGGCCATCAGCTTGTTCCTGTGCGTGGTGGCGATGCTGACCGTTCTAGCCAGTTGGCAACCAGTGGCGACGATCTCTTTTGCGATCGCTCTCATCCTGATGGCGGGCTCGCTCGCCTGCCTCGTCAAGGAAATCAAAATGAGCGGCGGTGCTCTCGAAATCATGTTGAAGGCAATGGAAGCCGAATAAGGAGAGACGAAAATTCTGATTTTGCCAAAGATGACTTTCGAAGTGTGCGCTTCCTTTCAAAGGCGACACTGAGGACCACGCTCGTCAGCTGAACATTTTGGACCTTTGGCGATAAAACGATTCTGTTCTTTGGCTCTCAAACTGACATTCCGGCTTTCCACTCAATCGGACCGCGGGGCTTTAGCCCGCCCCACTGCCTTCGGATGCTAGCTCTGGCTCTGGGGCGAGCTAAAGACTCGCGGTCCGGTTGGTGAGCAGATTAGGGTGAGAGGATGGAACCGAAGGGTCGCCACCAGCGCGGATATCTACCCCACAGGGACTATGGGTCCGCTTTACAAGCACTTACTTTTCGAGAGACTGATTGCCTGCCTAAACACGTTGTTGACGGTTGGAAAACTGAACTTCAGCAACTTCTCGAATCTCCCCACGAAGAAATCCAAACCAAAGCCAAGAAGAAACTCGCTCACCGCATCGCACGCTATGAAGACGCCGGACACGGCACCTGTCTCCTTCGTCGTGCTGAGTTTGCTGAAATCGTGCAAGACTGCCTCCTCGACGGTCATCAAGTGAAATACCAGCTCATCGCTTGGTGCATTATGCCGAACCACGTTCACGTCCTCATCAAGCAAAACAAGGAGCAATCTCTCGGAAAGATTGTTCAACGATGGAAAGGTCGCAGTGCCCGGCGAATCAACTTGGCTTTAGAAAAAAAAGGTCCGCTCTGGGCCAAAGACTACTTTGATCGCGTGATACGTGACGAAGATCACTTCTGGAATGCGATTTCCTACATCCATTGCAATCCAATTAGGGCAGGGCTCGTGAACAAGTCAGAGGAGTGGTCATTCTCTTCCCTTGGCTATGGTTGGCCTCTCCCCCAACACTGAAATCAGAGTCTCTCTAATCAAACCGCCCCACTGCTTTCGGATGCTGGCTCTGGGGCGAGCTAAAGACTCGCGGTCCATTCCTTTCAAGAAGGTTCAGATTTTCTTGGCAAGTTCCCTCCCCCTGTTTTAGACCCTGTCGCGATGCAGTTTTTGGAATCGATTGAGTGGCCGGATGAGATTGAACTTCTGATTGACCGCCTGGAGAGCGAGTCTGCGGAGAGGGCCTTGACCCGCGAGGAACGCGCCCTCGTCGATGTCTACGAGACCGTCCCAATCCTCGAAAGTGAGGACTGCTTGCACGAGTTTTGGCAAAGCGAAATCGACCACCAACGCATTATTAAATCATTTGATATTGTCGGGGCCTCTTCCATTGTCGATCCCCTCAATGCCAGCCGTTGGTGTGGCACGCGCACTCAAGAACGTGGCGACTATAGCGCGAGCGAAGCCGACTATTTGACGAGTATCGAGGAAGAACTCCCCACCGGCATGGAGGAACTCGTCGATGTTGTCCTCGAGTTCATCGAGGACGAACTCAAGTAGTCGGCCTCCGGTCTAGGCGACGGCAGCTTCATCGCTGAAGCTGAAAGTCTCGCGAGCATCCGCGACCGCGCCTTCGACGGCAGCGGCTGCGACCATCACTGGCGACATGAGAACGGTGCGACCAATCGGTGAACCTTGGCGTCCTTTGAAATTCCGATTACTCGAAGAGGCACAAATCTGATCACCGACGAGCTTGTCGGGATTCATGGCGAGGCACATCGAACACCCCGCTTCACGCCACTCGAATCCGGCTTCTTCAAAGATTTTATCAAGTCCTTCTTGTTTACAAAGGACAGCCGTAATTTGCGAACCCGGCACCGCAATGGCCTGCACTCCGGCAGCGACCTTACGGCCTTTGAGATACTTAGCTGCTTCGCGGAAATCAGAAAGACGGCCGTTGGTGCACGACCCCATGAAGGCGACGTCGATCTTGGTGCCTTTGATGGCTGAGCCAGGCTCAAGCTTCATGTAGTCGAGAGCTTCGGCAGTTTCCTCGTTGCGCTGAGGCACATTCTCGGAGATGAAGAGTGCATGGTCGGGTGAAATCCCCCAAGTGACGGTGGGCTCAATATCGGCGGCATCAATCACGACAAGGTCATCGTATTTAGCATCGGCATCGGACGCAAAGGACTTCCAACGGGTGACCGCTTCGTCCCACTCTTCTTCTTTAGGTGCATAAGGTTTATCCTTGAGAAACTCGAACGTCTTTTCGTCTGGGTTGACATACCCGCAACGGGCTCCCCCTTCGATAGCCATGTTACAGACCGTCATACGCTCTTCCATGGTGAAGTTGTCGAAGGTGCTACCCGCATATTCGTAGGCGTAGCCAATGCCGCCTTTGGCACCGAGTAGTTTGATGATGTGCAGCGTCACATCCTTGGCATAGACCCCGGGAGGAAGTTCACCGTTCACTTCGATGCGTCGCACCTTCAGCGACTCCATAGCGAGCGTTTGGGTCGCAAGAACATCGCGGACCTGAGTCGTGCCGATTCCAAAAGCAATCGCACCAAAGGCTCCGTGAGTCGCGGTGTGGGAGTCGCCGCAGGCAATGGTCGTTCCGGGCTGGGTGATCCCCTGCTCCGGTCCCACGACATGAACGATCCCTTGCTTGCCGGACTTGAGGTCAAAATAAGTCACGCCGAAGTCATCACAGTTGGCGCGAATCGCGTTGATCATATCAGCGGCGAGCGGATCGGCAGGCTGGTCCTGATTCTCGGTTGGGACGATGTGGTCAATCGTTGCAAAGGTGCGGTGGGGATACTTGACCTTGAGGCCCAAGTCCCGAAGCATCCCGAAGGCTTGCGGCGAGGTCACCTCGTGAATGAGGTGGGTGCCAATGAACAGCTGAGTCCGTCCGTCACCCAATTTGCCCACGGTGTGAGCATCCCAAACTTTTTGATACAAGGTCTTTGCCATCTTCTTTCGACCGCTTCTCGCGGGGGCGGGAATGTGACCGAGAGACGCGAGTTTTTCAAGTTCTCCCTGACTGATGAAGGCATTCTTCGGGAAAAAAGAGGCTGGAATCGCAGAAATTGACAGCAGCCACCCAAATTGACGCCTTCCTTGCCATCAATGCTCGCGTTCCATCCACTCTGAACTTGCCGGCTCAGGGCTCGATGGCAGTGCTTGCCTCTCCGTCTAATCCCCTAAGTTTTCGGCGATATGGACCGCATGATCGCCGATGCGCTCGAGGGAACGAGCCACGAACATAAGGTGGATCAGCTCCTTGTAGTTCTCGGGATTATCCTCAATGGCGGAGGTGTAGGTCTTGCGCGCCTTTTTGTAGAGCTTGTCGATTTCATCATCCTCATCACCCAACTCCGAGACCAAATCGGGGTTGCTATCGCTATAGGCTACGATGGCCTGACCCAGAGCTCCGTCGGCGCGCAGGAAGATTGGCTCTAACAAGTTCACTTCGACTACTTCTTCGATGCTGAGAATCTTAGGAGTCCGTTTGGCAATTTTGACGACGTGACTGGAAATGCGCTCTAAGTTGGCTCCGACCTTCATGGAGGCCAAAACGAAGCGAAGATCGGAAGCGACCGGTTGGAAGCGAACGATGAGGTTCATGGCGTCTTCGTCGATGCTGTTAGCCAAGGCGACCATCTCATCCTGGCTCGCGAGGACCTGGGCCACGTGCTCGAGTTCACGGTTCAAAAGCGCTTTGACAGAGAGACCAAGATTGCTTCGACAGAGGACGCCCAGCTCGATGACATCTTCCTTAAGGCCACCAAGTGCTTCATCAAAGCTAGCGAGAATATGTTTTCCGGGCATAACGGGTAAGGGGTAGGATGGGTAAGATGGAGAAGAAGTTCAATGTGAAAGCGTTGCAACTCAATTTGCCAGTAAGCTACTAACCAAAACGACCGGAGATGTAATCCTCGGTTTGCTTTTGCTGAGGGGAACTGAAGAGAGTGGCGGTGGTGTCGTATTCGATGAGTTTGCCGAGATAAAAGAAGGCAGTGTTATCTGAGATACGGGAAGCCTGCTGCATGCTGTGAGTCACGATCACGATGGTGTATTTTTCGCGAAGCTCCAGGATGAGTTCTTCCACCTTGGCAGTGGCAATGGGATCGAGAGCGGAGCAAGGCTCGTCCATCAGAATGACCTCGGGTTGAACGGCAATGGCACGTGCGATGCAAAGTCGTTGCTGTTGCCCGCCAGACAGACCGAAGGCGCTAGTGTTGAGCCGGTCTTTGACCTCGTCCCACAACGCGGCACCCTTCAAGCTCTTCTCCACAAGCTCTTCCAGTGCTTTCTTATCCTTAATGCCCTGAATGCGCGGGCCGTAGGACACGTTCTCGAAAATACTTTTGGGAAACGGGTTATACTTTTGAAAAACCATCCCCACTCGCTTGCGCAACTCAATCGCGTCGACGTCGGCAGCATGAATATCCTGCCCCATGATCTTGATGGAACCGCTCGTGATTTTGGCGGTGTCGATGAGGTCATTCATGCGGTTAAAGCAGCGCAAGAAAGTTGACTTACCACAACCGGACGGCCCGATGAAGGCGGTCACTTGCTTCTCGGGGATATCGAGGGTGATGTGATCGAGGGTATTCGTCTTTCCCAAGTCGTAACTGAAGCTCAAGTCTTCACACTCGATCATGGTCTTTCCCGCAATCTTGCCCACTGCGGGTTGGTCGGGCATATCTTTGCCCAAGGTGGAGGTTTCCTGATTCATCTCGATTACCATTTCAATTTACTGCGCATCCGGATTCGCAACCACACCGAAAGGGCTGCGAAGGACATCACGAACAACATAAAGACGAGCACCGCGCCATCCTGCATGGGGCGGGTGTATTCCGATTGCGGGATACGCGCCGCCACGGTGTAGATGTGGTAGGGCAAAGCCTGCACGGATTGAGAGAGAAAGTCGAAAAGCCAGCCCAAGCCGGCCCGGTTGATGCCCTCCCAAGGAAGGAGCGAACGCTCGGCTAACGCGGCAGTGAACATAATAGGAGCTGTCTCCCCTGCTACTCGCGTGATTCCCAAAACTGAAGCTGTCAAAATCCCGGGCAAGGCGTAGGGCAGCACAGCCGTTCGAATCGACTGCCATTTGGTAGCTCCCAAGGCGAGAGAGGCCTCGCGATAGCCCTTCGGAACCGCTCGCAAGGATTCCTCGCAGGCAGTGATAATCACTGGCAGCACCATGACTGCGAGCGTGAAGCCACCTGCGAGCATACAAGTCCCCCACCCTTCAAAACTGAGATACCAGCGACCGTTCCAAACCGCCTTGGAGCGATTGGCATTGCCCATGCGGATGGCGTCGTTGACGGGCTCGCCTTTGACCACCAAAATATCGCGTTCAATCTGTTGCCGCACGGAGGGCTCGGAGAAAGAAGGCCATAACGGAATCCGGATGGCATCTCGCACCGCCACGACATTGGTCACTTTGGGAGCGAGGAACACGAAAAGCATGAGCCCGAACAAACCGAAAACGATGGAAGGCACTCCCGCGAGATTGAGGATAGCGAGCCGGATGGCGTTCATGAGCGAACCCTGCCTCGCATACTCGCTGAGATAGACGCTGGCAGCTACTCCTACAAAGAGGGCCACAATCATACAAATAATGACTAACAGAGCGGTACCCACCAACGGGCCCAGCACTCCGCCAGCGGAGTACGAGTGAGTCTCTTCCTGCGCATTCTTAAAGACATCGGGATTGATGTCCTTGATGCGAAAAGCAACGGAGGAAGGCATCTCCAGAGAAAAACTTTCGGCCAACGAGAAGGCCTTGCGAGGATCGGAAACAGTCAAAGGCTGGATATCGCTTACCTTAAGCTGCGGAGCACCAGCGACGAAGCCCTCAAAGGCCTCCCCATCCATGATTCCTGCCAAAGTCTTTCGCACCTTGATGGTGACTTCGCCGTTTTCATGCTGCTTAAGATATTTGAACTTGGTTCCGGTGACTTCTTCCAAGTCGCGAACCAATGCCAAGGGCATCTGATAGTCACCCTCTGGCACGACGAACGAGGTTTGGGAACGCTCGACGTCGGTGTCTTTGATTCCTACAAACTGGGCCCCAGGGTTGGAACGCTTGAGGGTTCTAAAGTCATCGGGAGACAACTGCATCTCTCGGTCAGCACACACCTTGAAGACAAACAGAGTCTCGGGACTTTCCGTGAGGAAGCTGGTGCCATACTTCATCAGCACGGGAACTCCTCGCACGGCAATAGTGCCAAAGATAATCCCCGCAATCAGGAGCACGAACCAGGTAGAGAACCAAAGGATGCCACGCTGCACCTTCTCCTTTTTACGCAAGGAGCTTTGCTCGACAACCTCGAAGGGGTTGCCCCTTTGCGCATCTGATTCCGAAGCAGAAGTGGATGACTGATTGTCCTTCATGACTTATCGCCGAATTTTTTAAGAACCCCTTGGGCCAGTGAATTAAGAAGAAGAGAGATGGTAAAGAGCACCATCCCAACCATGAAAAGAGCGCGCCAATGGAGTGAGCCCTGCTCCACCTCCCCGGTTTCCTGCGCGATGATACCAGTCATGGTGTGGGTCGGCTGAGCAATGATGCCCAAGCCTTCTGCAAACTCGGGCATCGCAATCTTATTTCCAGCGACCAACAACACCACCATTGTCTCACCGATAATACGGCCAAACCCTAACAAGACGGCGGCCACAATCCCAGAAAGAGCGGTCGGCACGATGACCTTGAGAATGGTCTGCAAGCGCGTGCTACCCAGAGCCAGCGACGCATCACGATAGGCCTTCGGAACATTATTGAGCGCATCCTCCGCCAGCGTAAAGATGGTGGGGATGGACATGAAGGCGAGCAATAAGCCGGCGTTGAGGGCATTGAGGCGCTCCTGCATCGGGAACCCTGGTATCCAGGCGAGAAACTCCCATTGACTGACATCGCGTAAGAAATCTCCCAGAACAACAATGCCGAAGAAACCAAGGACAATGGAAGGAATCGCTTGAATGAACTCGATGGTGGGTTTGATAAGATTCTGCTCCAGTGGCCCCGCGATTTGATTGACGTAAATTGCCGACGCGACGGAAAACGGGACCGCGATGAAGATGGCGATGAGCGCAATCATACAAGACCCGGAGAAGAGAGGCATCAATCCGTAGACGTCGTTCCAACTGGAATTTGTAACCCACTCGGTGCCCAGGAAGAATGTCACCACCGAGTGCCACATCCCGATTTCATTTTCGTGCGACCACGACTTGGCTTGCTCGCCGAGATGGGCAAACTTTTTCTCAAAAGTAGCCTCCACCTTGGGTAAATTCTTTAAAATCTCGTTAGATTGAGGGGCTGAAAGCTTGCGGGGAAACTTCTCCACCAACGTGCCAGTTCGAGCCAACAACTGCTGTCGAATCGCGAGGTGCTCATCGCGGGCAGCGTAGACCTCGGTGGTCATCTCGTCAGGGTCGGGCTCGCTGAGATCCACTACTTCAGCTTGGGCAAGCATGGCTGCCTTTTTCTCAGGATCGTCGGTGAGCCGGGCCCCATCTTCGAGCGCCTTCTTGCGTCGAGGCGCGGTGCGGGCTTTTTCGACATGATCGCGATTCTCGGAAGTAATGGTACGGAGATCGCCCCACAAGTTCTCCAAGGGCGTCTGGGCTGCGACCAACTCTTCGATGGCCCTGCCAAAATCACGGTATTTCTCTTCTGCCAACTGACGTTTACTCGCAATGGTGGCCTCTAACTCCTCCAAATAAGGCGAGTCCTCATCGGACAACACCCTCATCACTGCCTTCTTGAGGGCATTGAACTCGCTGGCGGAAGGCTTCATCTCGGTGCGAACGATGCTATCGAGGAAGAGACCCTCGCCAGCTTGTGAAATCGCCTCCTTAAGTGCCTTTTGTTCGACCGCTAGCTCCTTCTTCGCAACCTCAAAGGCCTCTCCTCCCACAAACTCAAGAACGCCCGCTTTTTCTGCAGCCGCTTTCACTGCCCGGCGCTCGTCCTCAACCTGTTCCCGGAAAATTCCTTTCAGCTCCTGAGCCGCCTCTTGCAGAGCGAGTTCCTTACCCACCGCTTCCCGCAATTGCAAATTGTAGGCCTGTGTTGCTTGCGAGGTGATTTTGCGATGAGCTTTGACTTCGGCGTCTAGGTAGCCGACGTACTCTTGGCCTGTGTTGCGATAGGCTCGCAGTTCCTCCAAGTGACGAGGGAAAAAGAAAAAGGCCTCTTTGGCCAAAAAGGCCGAAATCAAGATAAGAACGATGATAGCAACCATCGCGTTGCCTCCGAAGAAGTGGCGAATGATATCCTGAAGATCCATTCCCAAAAAACGGAATCCCGCTTTCTTGCGGAAGGCCTTGGCCTCACCTTTCGCAGTGGCTTTCGACATCGTTGAAGTTGAATTAGTCTGCCTGAAAGCAGGTTGTAAAGAACGGACTTTGCTCCATGAGGGAGAGACCCCGAAAGCTCGTTTGGAAACGTATTTTTTAAACCAAAAAAAGAGGGGCGCATCCCCCGTTTGGAGAGATGCGCCCTGAAAGAGCTAAGTGACGCTTACTTGGCGGCCTTAAAGCCAACCTTCTCAATCACCTTGTGAGCGGTAGGGTCAGTCTTGGCCCAAGTGAGAAAGTGAGCGACAACGCCATCAGGCTCGCCAACGGTGTAGTAGAAGAGATTGCGAGAAAGAGGATACTCAGCCGCATCATCAAGACCCTTACCATCAACCGTCACGGAAACGAGACCGTCGTTTTTGGCGTAGGCCAGTCCGACATAGCCAATGCCGTTGGGATTCTTGCCGACCTCGGAAGCAATCGCCTCGTTGCCAGCCATCTTCTGAGTAGAAGAACCATAATCACGCTTGTTCATCGCCAGCTCTTGGAAGCTCTTGTAGGTGCCGGAAGAGGTGTTACGAGTGTAGACAGAGATGGGGCCTTGCTTGCCGCCCAGCTCGCTCCAGTCCGTAATTTCTCCCGTAAAAATTCCCTCAATTTGCTTCTTGGTGAGGCTTTTGACAGAGTTCCCCTCGTTCACCACCACCGCAATCATATCAATCCCGGCTACGTGCTCGACGAGCTCCTTACCTTTGGCGGTGAAGGAGTCTTTCTCCCCTTCCTTGGCGCCACGGGAACTCATCCCGACATCAGCGGTCCCCTCTAAAAGTGAAGTAAAGGCTGTCGAGGAACCCTCAGCCGCAATTTCAAAATCAACCGCATTTCCCATTGCCTTATAGACTGCGGTGAGCTGCGGAACCATCTTGGCTCCAAGGGTGTCCGAGCCCTTGATGACAACCTTGGTCTGGGCGATAGCCGTTCCACCAAGGAAGATGCCCGCTGCGAGGGTAGCGATAACAGTTTTTAATTTCATAGTATGATGAGTTGGGGTCCGGACAGATATGAACTCGACCGAACACACCGTCAAGATGATCGGAATCGTTCCTGATGCGCCACCTTTTCTGTGACAGAATTGTCACAAAAATCGACACTTGTTCTCACAAATACTCTGTAATAAGCCCTCCTGTGACCATTGCGTCACACACACACGGTGCTTCCATTTTGCAGAGCCTTCTGCAGGGAGGGCTCGACAAAAACTAGACCATGCAACTCCAAAACAACATCAAGACAATGGGCGTTCTCGCCCTCGGATTGGGCGGTTATGCCTCGGCTGGCGAAAACTTCGCTCCAATACTGGACGACCCCGCACCCCTCATGGACGACGCTCCTGCAGGCTGGTGCGATGCGCTCAAGTCTATTGGGAAAATCGACTTCATCCCCGAGAACCCCATCATTCAGGATTTTACCGTCTTCGGTCGGCTCCACTATCAAGGTGCTTGGGTCGATGGCGATGATGCCAACGGCGATGGCTTCAACGATTCCTTTGATGAGTTCCGTCGCGTTCGGGTCGGAGCCAAGGCCAAACTCTTCACCTACTTCGACATCCTCGGACGAATCAATCTGGAAAATGATCGTCGTCCGCAAGGGGGCGATCTTGACCTCGAATACACCGACTTCGACGAGGCTCTCATCGGCTTCGACATCAAGAAAGCATTCGGCATCGATCAGCTCGACAAACTTCACCTTAGCTACGGTCGCCACAAGTTTGCGATTTCGCAGGAAGCTAACGAGTCCTCAAAAAAGATCCTCACTGTTGAGCGCTCTGCAATTGCGAACAAAGTCTTTGGTTCCTTCCGCCCCACCGGTTTCAAATTGAAAGCTGAAAAAGGACCATGGGATACCCTCCTCGCTCTTTACAGTGTCGAGCAGGAAAGTGAATTCGTTGATGGTTGGGGTGACGGAGAGGCCTATCAGTTTAGCCTCGGTTACCAAGCCACCGACGACCTCTATCTCCTTGCCGATTTCGTCTACAACGATGCTGATATTGCCGATACCTGGCAATACAAGTGGGCCACGTCTCTGAGCGCCGAATACACCCAAGAGCAGTGGGGCCTGATGGTCGACTTCATCTACGGTGACAATGGTGACGTGAGCGACGGCCAGAACGCCAGCCGGACTGACAACTTCTGGGGCGTGGTCGTCTTGCCTCACTACTGGTTGGTGAAAGACAAGCTGCAAGCAGTGGCTCGCTATCAATACCAAGGCTCCGATGCTGAGTCGGGCATTCGTCTCAACAGTCGCTACGTTCGTCGCGCTGGCGATGCCACGGGTGCCAACATCAATAGCGGTCGTGGTGACGAGCATCACTCCTACTATGCAGGCCTCAACTACCACATCTGCGGTCACAACGCCAAAATCATGGCTGGTGTCGAATATGACGACCTCACCACACCTGGTGGCGACGTCGATGCCTTGACTTGGTGGCTCGCATTCCGAACTTATTTCTAGGTCTTAACCTATTCCTCTTCACAACCAAAAAGCCGTTGGGAAACCAACGGCTTTTTGCTGATATAGCTTTCATCTGGGAAAGACTTC
>CAZGXV010000016.1:30384-31950 GCA_964529725.1 uncultured Roseibacillus sp. | reverse complement strand
TCAATGACTGCTCCTCCAAGGTCACCAGAGAGAGAGGGAGAATCAGTCATCGAGAAGCTCACTGCTCGGTTGAAGAGCGTTTTGTGAGCCCGATTCGTCGCTCGCTGCCAAATTCTTGCTGGCGACCGTGGCCTTGCGCGCTGGTGCCTCAACTGCCAGCTTCTCTTCAATCGACTCAATTCCATTTTCCCAAGCGAGAACGAGACAAAGGCAGTAAGGATGTCGGCTCCCTTTCGGGCACTCTTTGATGCATAAAATGGCCGAGATAGAAACCGACCCCTCCTCAAAAAACGCGCCTCGGTAGGTGACACTTTTGTCACAAGACGGGCCATCGATCCAGTGTGGGAGATAGAACACGCCTGCAACGAGACTTTGGAGGTGCAATTGGAGTCAGCTTCTTTAATTTCGCGCTATGGACATTGACCTCGAAAAGCTCAAACCCTCCGACCGCTATAAGATTCTGGCATCGCTTATCACCCCCCAGCCCATTGCTTGGGTGACCACCATCGACGGTCTCGGTCGCGTAAATGCAGCACCCTATTCGTTCTTCAACGTCTTCGGCTCTAACCCTCCGCTCGTTGCCTTCGCGCCCGGGAACAAAGAATCAGCGAGAGATGGGCACGCCGCCATCGCCAAAGACACAGCACGCAATATCCGTGAGAATGGTGAATTCGTAATCCATCTGGTTCCCGGAAATCTGGCCGAAGCAATGGTGGCTACTTCCGCTTCTCTTCCTGAAGGAGTCAGCGAATTGGAGGCGGCTGGGCTTAGCACTGCCCCTTCGCTCACAATCAAACCACCGCGAATTGCGGAGTGCCCCGTCGCACTTGAATGCGAGGAGCATCAGACCATCGAAATTGGAGCCAACCGTCTGGTCATCGGAATCGTGAAACACATCTTTGCTCAAGACGGCCTTCTCGACCCGACGAACTATCGTTTGGACCAAAAAGACTGGACTCCCATCGGGCGGATGGCTTCACCCGACTGGTATACCCACACCAAGGAACTTTTTGAAATCGAAAGACCGGACTAACAACCTCTTCCACCTTCAACAGTTTTCCTATTTTCTCCAGTGAACCCTCTGATTACCCCGCGCCAAGCCGATGCACTTATTGCCGAAAGCATCGCTCCTCTTGAGGCGGAGAATGTAGCGCTGCCGTCAGCTCTTGGTCGAACGCTGCGACAGTCCTTGTCTGCGGACCGGGATTTCCCACCCTTCGACCGCATTACTATGGATGGCATCGCCTGTCGGGCCAGTGACCTCTCCTTGGGCCCCCTCACTATCCAAGGCCTCCACCCCGCAGGCTCACCGCTTCCGGAGGCGCTCAAGCCGGCCCACTGTTGGCAGAGCATGACGGGAGCAGTCCTCCCTCCGGACTGCGATACTATCATTCCAGTAGAAGAGCTCACCTTTAGTGAAACCCACGTTACTGTAGCCGCGAGCTTCGTCCCCAAGTCCGGACAATTCATCCACCGTCAGGGTTCGGATTGCCTTCGCGGAAGCGAGTTCCTCACCCCCGGCACCGTGCTCCGTCCTGCCCACTTGGGACTTGCCGCAACCGTTGG
>CAZGXV010000016.1:0-30284 GCA_964529725.1 uncultured Roseibacillus sp. | reverse complement strand
TCACCCCCGGCACCGTGCTCCGTCCTGCCCACTTGGGACTTGCCGCAACCGTTGGAGCATCCCATCTGGAAGTGACTCGCCTGCCTCGCATCACCATTCTTACCACTGGCGACGAGCTCGTTCCCATCGAAGAGAATCCGCTGCCCCATCAATTACGACGGTCCAATGGCACCGTCCTACAGGCTAGCCTTGCCGCTCTAGGATTGGACGATGCGGTCTCCCACCGACATTTGCCCGACGACCTCGACCTCACTACGGAAGCTTTGGCCACGGCCCTGACCTGCTCCGATCTCATTCTCCTTTCGGGTGGAATCTCGAAGGGGAAAAAGGACTTCATTCGTCCCGCACTGGAAGCTCTTGTGGGTTCACCAACCTTTCACGGAATTGCCCAGCGGCCTGGGAAACCTCTCGCTTACTGGAAATCTAGTAGCTCGCAACCGCCGGTCTTTGCCCTACCCGGCAACCCCAATTCCACCCATACCACGTTCCTACGCTACGTGCGCCCAGCCTTGCAATTATTGGCTGGCAGCGCGCTCTCTCAGCCAATTGAGCTTCCGCTTTCCCACACCCAAGAAGCTCATCCTAAGCTCACCCTCTTTCTCCCCGCTACCTTGCAGCCCGATGGTAGGGTTCACCTCGCCAAACCTCAAAATTCAGGCGACCTCACCACCCCGCTTTCTGCCACTGGTTTTGTCGAGATTCCTCCCGGGACCACCCCGCTTCGCGCCGCCTGCTACCATTCATAAATATGGTGAGCGGGGGCAGATGCTCATGACCTCCCTTACCCTCGCCTCCTCCATAGATTTTTCCCAATCTCTCCTCAGTGGCATTATCAATCAACGGGCGTTTCTTTGAACGTGGAGGCGAACCATTTTTCGTCAACGCGGTCACCTATGGGCCCTTCCCGCCCGCGAGCAAACTAGACCCAGCCGTCGAATTCCCTCGTATCGCCCAGTCGGGGTTCAATGCCCTTCGTCTCTACCAAACTCCCACCCACAAAGAACTCGAACTCGCTGTCGAGAATCAGCTACTCCTTCTGCCCATCATTCCTTGGCATTGGGACTCCCTCTTCACCGAACACGCCGACACCGTCGGTGATGCCAAACGCGACCTCGCCCTTTTTCTCGCTAAATACGGCGAACACCCCGGCCTCGGCGCGCTCCTCATCGCAAACGAAATTCGTCCCGACCTCGCTCGTTTCATGGGCCCCGTCAAGGTAAGGGAGACGCTCGAAGAACTCATCGCGCATTGTCATCAGAACGCCCCTAACCTCCCTGTTGCTTACGCCAACTTCCCGACCACCGAATACCTCGAACCACGGAATGCCGACTTTACGGCCTTCAATGTTTATCTTGAATCGCCAGACGACTTCCGCTCCTACCTGCGACGACTTCCCAACGTTGCTGGGGATCGACCGCTGCTTTTGACCGAGTTTGGCTACAGCACTTGGAAGCCGGAGGCACCTGGACACTCCGACCAAACCTTGGAAACGAAGCAGGCTGAGATGTTACTCTGGGCCCACCGCATTGCTCGGGAGGAAGCAGCCGCGGGCTTTACCGTTTATTCCTGGAGCGACCTTTGGTTCAACGGAGGAGCGGAAGTTTGGGACTGGTCCTTTGGTCTGACTCGCCGGGATGGCACTGCCAAACCTGCACTGGCAGCATTGAGCGAACAAATCAAAAAACCTATCACGACTGCTGATGAGGTTGCATGCGTGACGGTCGCCGTCTGCACACGCAACGGCGGCCAACGTCTGCAGGAGAACCTGCCTCACTTCGAACAAATGGCTGACCCCAATTTCGAACTTCTGATCGTGGACGACGGCTCAAGTGATGACACTGCCCAAATCGTCAATCGCTTTTGCCAAAAAACGAAGCTAGAGGCTCGCCTACTGAGCCAAAACCCTTCTGGGCTCTCCGCCGCTCGCAACCATGCCGCCCGCGCAGGCAAGGGCGAGTTCATCGTCTACATCGACGACGACGCGCGTCCCCACCCCCAATGGTTGCATTATCTCAGGCGTGCCTTTGCCGAGAATCCGAAGGCCGCAGCGGCAGGAGGTCCCAATCTGGCCCCCGCGCCTACTTCGCTCCAGAACGCGGTGGTCACCGCCTGCGCGGGCAATGCTTCCCATATACTTTTCAATGATACCACCGCCGAGCATCTTCCCGGTTGCAATTTTGCCCTCCGCCGCGAACTCTTGTTAGAGCTAGGCGGATTCGATAAGCGCTTTCATGCGGCAGGTGATGATGTCGATGTCTGTTGGCGCCTGCTGGATGCCGGACATGAACTCGCCTTCCACCCTGCTGCCTGCGTCTTCCACGACCGACGCGCCACCATTAAGGGCTTTCTGAGACAACAGCGTGGCTATGGCGAAGCTGAAGCCCTGCTCTACCACAAACACCCTGATCGATTCGGGAAGGACGGCATTCGCTGGCAAGGCTTCATCTATTCCGGCGCGCCCCTGACGGTGGACCTCAATTCAGTCATTTATCATGGCCCCATGGGCGAAGCTCCTTTTCAAATGCTGCACCTCACCCACATGCCAGTGCGCCCGCTGGCCCGTCGATTCGACACGAAGTGGAATCGACTGTTTGTGCGTTTCGTGGAGTGGCGTGCGAGATACCAACGTCGGAAAACTCGTAGAAAGCACGGGGGCCCCGCCGCGAGCTGGCAAGTTCCGACACCCTTCCACAAATCGGAAGAGAAGTGCACTCGAAGGAATTTTCCACTGACGGAACCAGACCCTCGCTCGAGGGTTCTCCAGCAGCTTCTCGAAAACGGTTGGAGTATTGCCATCGACGAATCCGAAGCCGACCTCGCACGCGGCCCCATTCGCCTAATCTTGGCACAAACGCCAGTGGAGGGTGGACAGAGTATCTTACATCTTCGCCTTCTCCACCCCCCGGTCGAAACCGAGGATTTTCTTACGGAACTAGAGGCCGTCATTCGGAACCCCGAGCCCCCCTCTTCCTAAGTGGCGGGAGCGATTCGCTGGAGGAGAAGAGCGAGCAGAAACGCAGCTATCGAAACAAGGGGGAAACAAATCGCCTGCCAAAAAGTGGAGGCAACGGTCTCGTGACTCAGAAATGCTACCGCAAGAGGTAAGGCTACGATGAAATCAAGCAAGCAAATCGAGGCTAGAAATGTCGTCACCCCCTTTGGCACGGAGCTTCTGGTGCGACGAATTCCTAACATTAGAAAGAACACAAAAGGAGCCAGAGAAATCAAATTCCAGATAGGATAGAACGGCATCCAATGGAAGGAATGAGTCAAGGCAGGCAATACCAAAAACAGGAGCCCTAACACCCGATTCGTTCGCGGAACGACTGCTTGAGACTCCGCCCGCGCGAAAAGAGAAAGACCCGCGATGTAAGAAAGCAGGCCTAGAATGACCACGCCTATAACCTCTGCCTGATTCAGCTTATCCGCTAACAAAATCTGCTCAACTTCAGGGGCTGAGAAGAGCCAAGGAATATCCTCGCTCAGCAAAATTGGAACTTGGGAAAAGAAACCCAAAGGATAGAGAAGCGCCCGCGCCAACCCCATCGGCAGCACCCCCCACGCGGTCTTTTTGTGCAGCCAAGTATAAATTAAAATACAGGCTAAAAGAGCGACCCCGATGAAAAAGACAAGGTGACCTAACAAAGTCGTCAACCCAAGGCCAACCAATGAACAACCTGTTCCGAGCGTCAGTAGCAGCCGAGAAGAAAGCCTTCCTGAAGGAAGTGCTCGTTCTGGGCGATTTTTGGCGTCCCAATCGCGGTCCTTCCAATCGTTCAAAAAACAACCTCCGAGGTAGAAAAGACAGCCAGCCAAGACGGGGAGGAAAAAGACAGCATCACTCTCAAAAAAATTTCGGGTCAACAGCCCCAAGCCACATCCTAGAACCACATTACTCACCACCGAAGGTAAGTTGGCAACTCGCCCGGCGGCGAGGAGGTCGATGATGGCCTGGTGCTTCATAACAATTCTATTGACCTAGCACCCATTGGAACTCCTTCACAATTTGAGCAACTAAACCCTCTTGCAGTTCTTCCGGTAGAACTCCCCAAGTGTAAGTCTCAATCTCGAAATGTTGGCAAAACTCGGGATACTCTTTCCGATAATCCAGCATCTCGCGAACATGAGACTGAGTGGTGCCCAAGGGAGCGGCAGCTTCGGCATAGAGAGGAACATGAAAGTGACACCGCGCACGGTCCTCTGGAGCAATCGTTAGACTCCCCTCTTGTAAACTTGCAAAGAACTCAGGCAGATCGCGCTTGCGAACGAGGCCCGCATCGCCAGCAATGATGACTTGATGAAGGTAAGTCGGTTCCTCGAAGCGGCGCAGAGATTCGAGCGAAGTCTCTTGATTGGGGTCGAACTCCAAAGCTGATGAAAGATGAACTTTAGAAATTCGGATTCCGGCTTCACGAAAGGCCTCCAACGAGGGTCGACAGTCATCAAACTCAATCGCGAAGTGGCAACAATCGTAATTGAGTCCGATGCGTCGGCGCACCAACGCTTTATCTTTCACCGAGGCCAAAAAACGCTCAAAAAACGCGAGCGTCTCTTCCGTGTTTTCAAAATGCCCGAGCGGCTCCGGCTCCAATCCAAGGTGCAGGTCCTTGCCGCTTTTTTCCGCCAAAGCTTCAATCGAGATCGCACAGGCTTCTAGCTGTGAAAAAATAAGGGCTTCGTCTGCTCGAAACTCCTTGAAAGACCCGGGCAAAGTGGAAACCGAACCTCCACAAGCCGGAGGAGCTAACTCTGCCATGATTTCGAAAAGCCTCAGCGTATAATTGAATCGTTCGGGCGTCGTCCAGTCCGGTTGATAGACCTTCTCCTTCACCCGCGTGCCATGGAAATCGCCGTAGGGAAAACCATTGATCGTAAAGACGTAAGTATTGGTCTCCCGCAACCAGGCCGCAAACTCCGCCAAATGGTCCCCCTTTAATAAATCCTCGGCAGCTTGCGCGGAGAGACGCAAACCGATCGCGAATGGTCCCTCGCAATGCCCCTCCTGCCCAAGACGATCCCGCACCGCCAAAACATCGCGCTGCAAAACCTCCCTCGTCTTCTCCCAACTTTCGGCAGGATGAACATTGGTGCAGTAGGCCAAGTGATGGTGGTGTGACCAATTCATGAGACCCCCACTTGAACCCTCGCGACTGCTAAATTCAAGCGAGAGCTACGCTTTTCTTACTCACGGCAAAAAGGCGGCAAAGAGTACTTCAACGAGGGTGCGCTATTGCTCCTTCAGTTTCTCGCACCAAGCCAAGCCCGCAACATACTCGGGTTCTTTGGGATTGGCCGCACGCAGGAATTTCCATGATTCGATGGCCTCGTCGAGGAGTTCGTCGCGCGTTTCCTTCTCTTCGCTCGAGCGATAGCTCTGCGCCAAGTCACTCGACAGGTAGCCCACGACATGATGGATCTGAATGGGACTAGGCCGCACTCCCTCATCTTCCAAGAGCTCTCGCATGGTCGCGAGGGCCTTCTGTCCCTCCACTCGTTCCTGTTCGGCTTCGCCAGCTTGCCCAAGAACCCCAGATAGCTGCCACTGCAACATGCCCTGACGATACTGGCGCCAACGGTCAAGAGCCTTGTTTTCGAGAGGGTCTTCCAACAGAGCCAAGCCTTCCTCCAAGTAGGCCCGAGCTTCCTTTGTTTTGCCCTTCTCCCGATCGCAACCTCCAAGGACTGCCTTGTGGACCGCTAGGGAAATCTGCACTTGGGGTTCCGCGCTTTCAGGCATTTTGCGCAAGACCTCCTCGGAGAGCGCACGAGCTTGTGCAATCTTGCCTTGGGCATACCACTGCTCGGCCAAGCCCTCGGAAGTAATCACGAATTGCTCGCTCAATTTTTGCGCGATGGCCTCCGTCAATCCATCCGCCCCTAACTCGTTGCGAAGGGCGTTGACAATGCCCTCTCGAAATTCAATCGCCAGCTCCTCGCGTCCGGCTCCTTCCGCGACTTCGGCCGCCTCGCGCTGCAATCGCGTCCGCCACAGGGAAATGGTCCCTGGCTCTACCGAGGGTAGCTCTCCGATGCGCGTTCCAATCTCCGATAGAAGTCGCAGGGCCCGGTCTTTTTGACCCGACTTTTCCAAGTTCCTCACTTCCACTAAATCCAAGGCCGACTGCAGCCAAGGCTCCTGATAACTGCGCGTTCGTTTCGACAAGGTACGCGCCAAGGCCAAGTCTTCTCGCGAGACTTCCTCCTTCTCCGATTCTTTCAGTAAAAGACGCGTCAGCCCCCAGCCTCCGAGGCGGCTCACCTCATCTTCTACAAAATCTCGCGCCTCCTCGGGCTCGTCGCGCGTCAGGGCCAAGAGGGCTCGCTCAGTCTGCCACTGCCGTTTCCAGTCGGGACTACTCACACTCTCCGAGCGGATGAGACGCTGATACTGCTGGTCTAGTAAATCCAAGCGGCCTTCCCTTCCTAACAAGACGGGTAGACCATCACCTCCTTCGGCAAACACCCAATCCAAAAGCATCTCACGACTGGCTCCCAACTGGTCGATATCAATGAGGGCTTCTTTCAAATCCGACTCGGCAGTGGCTTGGCTCTTGATAGCCTCTTCCCGAGCTGCCAGCGCATCGCCTTCAGCTTTCTCAGCGGCTGCTCTTTCGATGCCCGCGCGTTCGATTTTGTTGGCGAGCAGATGTTCGCGAGTCAACCACCCTGTCCCGGCTGCGGTTGCTAACAACAAACTAGCTGCTAAGCCCCAACCTAAGCCTCGCTTCCAGCGGCGCCCCTTGCGTAGCTTGTGAGCAACGACCTCCATCTCGACCGCATGCCGGGCGGTGAGGGTTTCGCGCTCCCACACTTCGCACAATTCCACCATGTCACGAAAGCGCTCGCTAGGTTCGAGGCTCAGGCAACGCTCGATAATGGTCTTGAGAGCCTGATCGTGGTCACCTTCCCAAGGACGAATCTCTGCCTTGATAAGCTCTTCCGCGACTCCTCCCACATCCGCTTCAATCCCTTCTTTGTGCAAGACCCCGGCAGCAGGAGCGACGTCCTCAAAACTCTCGTGGCAGCGCGGGAACTCCCCTTCTAACAGACGGTAAGCGAGAACACCGAAAGCAAAAACATCCCACCGATAACCAGCCTCGCGATGAAGGCCAGTAGGGTCTTGCAACTGCTCGGGAGCCATGTAGAGCAAAGCATCGCTGAAGCCAAAGACGTCGATTCCCGGCATCCAACCCAAGCCATAATCGCCCACGAGAATACGGCCCTCCTCGCTGACAAAAACGTTAGCTGGCTTGAGATTGCCATGCACCACTTGGTGACGATGGAGAGCGGCAAGCGCCTTCGCGAGGCACTTGACCACCGACTCTGATTCCCCGGTCGCGAGGTATTCCGAAAGACGGGCCTGCAGATTGCGCGGCACGATCTTATCCTCCAGCACATCGGCAATGAGGGGAGTGACCTCCATCGCAGGCTTGAGGTCCAGAGCTTGCAACCAAATTGGAATTGGCCCGTGCCCCTCGATGGTCACTCCCTGTAAACGCCGACCCACCTCGCGCACCAAATCAATGTTTACCGAGAGAGCATTCAGGGTTCGCACCGCGACCGCGTTTCCCACCGGGTCCTCAGCCGCCCATACGCGGCCACAAACCCCTTCGCCGATCAGTTCGCCAATTTGGTATCCAGGTAAGGAAGGCTTCATTTTCGAAAGAGAGACCTCTCCATGAAAGGTATCTGGTAGCTTTGCCGTAATTCTTGTTGGCGTCAATCTCGCGCCCGTGCATCCCAGCTCCCGCTTGTCATGAAAGAACACTCCTGCCCCGGCAATCCGCTCGTCCATCAGGCCTCCCGCAGAGAGTTTCTCTATGTTGGCCTTGTTGGTTCCATTGGCCTGACTCTTCCCACTTTTCTGCGCCAGCAGGCCGGGGCGGCACTCAAGCACTACGATTTGCACCAACCGGTGGCACAATCAGTCATCAATATCTTCCTCCCCGGCGGGATGGCGCACCAAGAGTCCTTTGACCCCAAACCCTATGCTCCTTCCGAGTATCGCGGGCCCTATCGCTCGATTGAGACAGCCTTACCCGGCATCCGCTTTGGAGAAAAAATCCCCAAGTTGGCCAAACTGGCGGACCAATTCACGGTCATTCGCTCCATGGCTCACGGTGAGGCAGCCCATGAGCGCGGCACCCACAACATGTTCACTGGTTACCGTCCTTCGCCCGCGCTGCAGTATCCTTCGGTGGGTTCGGTCGTTTCTCACGAGCTTGGCCCGCGCGAAAATCTCCCGCCCTACGTCTGCATCCCGCAAGTGCCTAACGAGTTCGCGAACTCGGGCTACCTTTCCTCCGCGCACGGGCCGTTCGCCATTGGCTCGGAGCCATCGAATAAGAACTTTCAGGTGCGCGACCTCAACTTGCCCAAGGGTGTTTCGAAGGAGCGCTTCGAACGACGGCGCTCGCTTTTGCAAACGGTGGATGCCCACTTTCGAGACCTCGAGAACTCTGACCAGATTGCTTCTGTTGATGCCTTTTATGACCATGCCTACAAACTAATTTCATCGCAGAAGGCGCGAGAAGCCTTCGACATCAAACAGGAGCCGCAGAAGGTCCGCGACTTTTATGGTAATCATGCTCCGGGGCAACGAATGTTGCTTGCACGCCGTCTCGTAGAAGCCGGAACCCGATTCGTTTCGCTCACTGCCGGGGGTTGGGACCATCATCAAAAAATAAAGGACCAGTTTCAGCGAACGATGCCCAACGTGGACCACGCGGTCGCGGCCCTCCTCTCGGACTTGGGAAATCGCGGCCTGCTTGACAACACCCTTGTGATGCTGACCACTGAATTCGGACGCACTCCCAAAATCAACAAAGACGGCGGACGTGACCATTGGCCCCGAGTCTTCTCGGTGATGCTGGCAGGGGGCGGGGTCAAGAAAGGTCTTATTTATGGTTCCTCCGACTCACTAGGCGGTGAACCTGAAGAAAACGCGGTCAGCGCCGCCGACCTGATGACGACCGTTTACCACCAACTCGGCATCACTGCCGACAAAGAGCTGATGGCTCCCGGCGAACGTCCTGTCGAAATTGTGGACGGCGGTGAAATCATCGAGGGTATTTTAGAGAAGAAGGCCTAGCGAAACCCTGACTCACCGATGTCCCAACTTCCTGGTCTTTTTCTTCTCTGGCTCCTCTCGTGCAGCTGCCTGCAAGCCTTCGACCCCATTGCGCAAACTGTGCTACCACGTGGGGGACAAGCGGGAGAGAAAGTCGCCTTCACCATTCGAGGCAACCGATTGCAAGACGTGCAGGAGATTATTCTTTATCGTCCGGGCCTTGCGGTGTCCGAACTCAGAAACGAGAACGCTCAGGCAGTCGCTGGCTACTTTGAGATCGCGGCCGATGCGCCCCTAGGGGAGCACCCTTTTCGAGTTCGGACCAAAGAGGGCGTGTCCTACCTTCGCACCTTTTGGGTGATGCCCTTGCCCTCCACCGAAGAGGCATCTACTTACCATAAAAAGCAAAAACGCCATCAGGAAGAAAACGATACTTTTGAGAGCCCGCAACGCATCGAATTGAACACCGTTATCCATGGCACTGCTCGACAGGAGGATGCTGACTACTATATTTTTAGTGGTCAAAAAGGTCAGCGCATCACGGCGGAACTTTTTGGGATGAGGCTAGGGCACGTCATGTTCGACCCCTACCTCGCTCTTCTGGACTCCCAACGTTTCGAATTGGGAACTTGCGACGACACCATCCTCACCAAGCGTGACCCTTATCTCTCGTTCGTTTTGCCAGCAGATGGCGACTACATCCTCCTGGTGCGCGAGTCTTCCTATCGAGGCAACGACAACTCCCGCTACCTCCTTCAAGTCTCCGAGTCCCCCCGCCCGACCTCAGTCCACCCCCCGGCGGGCAATCCCGGCCAGGAGCTCACTCTCACTTTCAAGGGTGATGCTGCTGGCGAAAGCAAGCAACAGGCAACCCTCCCTGCGAATGCAGGAATCCATCCCGTTTTTGCAGTGAGCAAGACCGGACAAGCTCCTTCGCCGAACTCTCTTCTCGTTACCAAACATCCTCTCGCGTCAGAGCAAGAACCCAACAATTTACCGAGAGACCTGAGGGGGCAGGCGCCAACGCTTCCAGTCGCTTTCCATGGCGTTGTCGAGCAGCCCGGAGACGTGGATTGGTTTCTCTTTTCAGCGAAAAAGAATCAACAAATTCGGATCCAAGTTTACGCACGCAAAATCCGTTCGCCCCTCGATCCATTGATTCAAGCGAGGGCGGTGAAGGAGAACAAAGCACTCGGCAATGCCGATGACGACGGCAACTATCCCGACGGCAAGCTCGACCTCAAGATTCCTGCTGATGGGGACTACCGACTGATGATTCGTGATCACCTCAATCGGGGTGGTCCCGATTTCACTTATGTGATCGAGATTGCCGAGCGTGCTCCGGTTCTGAGTGCCGAACTGCCCTACGCCGAAAACAATAACAGCCAGAAGCACCGCGCCATTGTGATTCCCCGTGGCAACCAGATTGCCATCACTCCTAATGTGGCTCGGCAAAATACGAACTGCGAAGTCACCCTTCAGCACAGTGAACTCCCCAATGGAGTCACGGTGACATCCAAGCCTGCTCCGCGCGCACCCACCAATTTCCCCATTTTGTTCTCAGCCAGCAAGGATGCGCCTCTGGGTTCGACCCTCACCACCTTCACCATCAAAGACACCAAGAGCGAACTCTCGGGCCCTTTCCATGAGAATATCCATCACGTCGAAATCAACAACGCGGGAAGCTTTTGCTCAACCCGCAACGAGCGGCTGACAGTGGCCGTCATCGAAGAAGCCCCCTTCCATATCCACCTCATTCAGCCCAAAGTTGCACTGGTCCAAAACGGGACCATGAACCTTCGCATCGAGGCGCGCCGCAAAGAAGGTTTCGAGAAAGCGATCAAAGTGAAACTCCCTTGGCTGCCCCCCGGAGTGGGTGCTCCCCCAGAAGTCACGATTCCTGAAGGAAAGCATGAAGTGACCATCCCAATTAATGCCAACAGCGGTGCCCCCCTCCGCGAATGGTCGCTGCTGGCAACGGGCGAAGCGAAGACCGCGAACGGAGAGATTCGGGTTTCTAGCTCATTTGTCTCCTTAACAATTGCAGAACCCTTTCTCAAAGGCAGCATCGACCTGGCGACCACGGAACAAGGACAGGACGTGACGCTCGTTTGCAACCTCGAGAATCTGCAACCCTTTGATGGCGAAGCTCAGCTCTCTCTCGTCAGCCTCCCGCACAAAGTCACTGCACCTACAGTCACCATCTCAGCCACTAACGAGAGCGTTGAAATCCCCCTCACGATTCCCAAAGATGTGCGGCCCGGTAAAAATAAAAATATCTTTGCCCAAGTCCTCATCATGCAAAACAAGACCCCTATCCCCCATCAGATTGCACACGGAACGACCTTGGTAATCACTCCGCCATTAAAGAAAGAGACCGACTCGGCAGAGTAACAGTCGGGGTCAGGAGAGAAGACCGCTTCAGTCGCCTTGAGTGGTTCCAGGCTTTTTCAAGGTGATGAGAAACGGCCCCTCACCAGCCGGCATTTCGGCAGGTTCTACCAAAATCATCCTCCCGTCCAAGCCTTGAGCCCAACTCCAAACCTGAGCCGCTTCTTGCGGTCCACCCGGATGCCCCCGATAGCAAATAACGGTTAGCAGTCCTCCAACTCTCAGCAAGTTCACCGCCGATTCCAGAGCGGGCAGAGTGGTGTCCCCGGAGGTCACCATTTCGCGCCTTCCGTAAGGCAGGTATCCAAGATTGAACATCACTGCCCCCACTCCCCCGGGCACGTGATCCGCCATCTTCTGATGTCCTTCTTGAAGTAATTGACACCGAGCTAACAAGTCAGCATTGCGCAGACGCTTTTCGGTTTTTGCGACCGCCTCGGTCTGAACATCAAATCCAAAGACTTTTCCCTGCTCTCCCACCAACTCGGCTAGAAAAAGAGTATCCCAGCCATTCCCCAGTGTCGCATCCACGGCAACCTCCCCCGGAAGCAAAACCGCGGCCACCCTCGCTTTGGCTTGGTCACTGATGGTCATCTCGTCTTATTCGAAGGCCGCTAAACTTAGAGCCGAGTCCAAGGCTTCCCCATCCAGAAGGTGAGCCACCAAATGCCGCGCCACAGTCGGTCCGGTGAGACATCCCTTCGACCCCAAACCATTCAAAACGAAGGCCTGCGTATTCTCCGGATGAGCACCGATGACGGGCTCGCTATTCCTAACTATCGGCCTCACCCCTGCGACCTGACTTTTCACCTCGTAAGGTAAATCGGTGAACTCACCCACCAGCGCCTCCAACTTTTCTCGTCCTGCCTCTGTCGGATTGTTCGTCAAATCAACCCACTCGTAGGTCGCTCCCACGCGGTATCGGTCATTCCCAATCGGAATGCACCAGCCCCGGCGATTGAGAATGCGATTCTCATTCCATCCGGGGACTTCGATTTCCAAAATTTCTCCCTTTGCAAGACGGTTGGGCAGATAGGAGAACTTGCCAGCTAACAATCCCTTGGCCCCTTCGCAGTATACGTCTACCTTTGGCCCCGGGGCGCCCATTCCCTCCTCCTTAAAAAAGGCGAGCGAGGCCTCCAAGAAACCTCTGACATCGACCCAGCCGCCTCCGACCCATTCCACCCCGCCAAATTCGCCACCTTTCACATCGGTTAGCGTTGGGTAGACCTCGCCTATCCATGGCTCGAGTTCAGGTTGTTTACTCTGGAACTTCCGGCACTCCTTTTCACTCGTAAAGACCCGAAGCACCGGAGCCTCCTTGAAGAAGTGGCGTCCCAGCATCGCTCCGGCATCGAGATAGAACTCCCTCATCTCCTCTAGGAAGTCCTCCAGACGCCAACTCACTGACATCCCTTTTCCGGTCACCGGATTAACCAACCCAGCTGCTGCCCAAGAAGCGCCCACCCCGCGCTCACCGACATGCTGGAAACTGATTCCCCGCTGCCACAAGCGCCAACCCAGAAACACCCCCGCTAGGCCACAGCCATGAATGGTCACCCCTTCCATGAGGACGGCTTAAGGCCTAACGCCCTCTTTGTAAAGATGCTCGCGGTAGTCCGCCCACTCGGTATTGGCGGGAATGTCGCGAAACTCGTCGGGGATGACCCGCGGCTTGCCTGCCGCCTTCTGAGCGGCGTTATTTTTCCACGCTTTTTCACCGCCCTTGCGCACAGCATGATAGATGATGAGCCGGTCTTTTTTAGACACTTCCGACTCTTTCATTCCTTCTAAAAAAACCTCATCAGCGTGCTTCCGGGTGGTTGTCTGCTCCCAATAGAGGTAATCATGAACCACCGCCGCCAACTGGTAACGTCCCGTCTTGGGATAGATGGGCCACAAGGGGCGCGGGATACTTGCGAAATCAGTGACGAAGCCTTCGGGCACTTCGTAGACCTCGCCATTACTAGCGCGCTCGTAGACGAGAGGAGCTTCCACCACCCAGTGCTCGCCGTCGGCGAAAGGGGTCAAGGGCACCGGCTTCATGGCTTGGCAGCCCGAAAAGAAAAACGCCAACAGCATGAGAGGCGTGAAAGGGAGAGCTCGTTTCATAGATTGCGAAGAGTTGTTCAGCGAAAAGCTAGTCAATTTTCAAGCCCCCGACAAGTTCTCGTAAGGAGAAGCTTGCCAGCCATCTTGGGCTGCGGGCCACTCTCATGCCTTTCACTTTTTATAACGCGTTCGCTTTTTCCAGTCCCTCGTTGGCAGAGTCATTGTCTTGAGGTCTGGTCTCGATTCCAAAATTGCCGTCTTGCTAAAGACTTCAATTGATTTCAGTGTGAGGTGATGAAAACCCTGATCATGAGTCTACTGATGGTGTTGCCGATTTTTGGTGAAGCCCCTTTCGAATTTGAGAAAAACTCCGAAGAGCGCAAGGAGATGCTGAAAATGCTCAAGCCTGAAGTGGCTCGCCAAGCTGGCCTCAAGCCTGAGGAGGTGAAGCTCGAAGGCTCGCTCAAAGTACAGGGTAAGTGGGCTTTCTTTGTCGGAAAAGCCGTTGACGCACAATCCGAGCCCCTGAAGCTCGAGCCATACGGGAAAGGCGACACCTGCGCGCTCTATCTCGATACTAAGAAGGGTTGGGCCATGGTGGACTGGAGCATAGGTTATCAAGACCTCATTTATTCGGCATGGGCCAGCACCTACCGCCTGAATATTGAACTGTTGGGCCTTCCTTCCTACTTGAATCCTCAATAAGCCAAATTGCATTTCATTCCGGCCTTCAGGCCTTCCGGGACAAAGCGGGACCATTATGCAAGCTGGCAAGGGTCCTTTTACCTGCCTCTTTTTTACCCGTCGGTCGTCGACTCCTGCGGATGACAAGCAAGGGCTGAAGATGAAGACGGCTGCCAAAGGTGGCAGGCCCCATGCGAGCTCACCGTTCACCTGAAAGGTCGGACACCTGCTGGAGAAAGGAAAATGAGAGGTCGAATTGTAATTGAAACGCCATTTGACTGCCGTTGGTTGCCATTAGTTCCTCTTGGTCTTGGCTTTTCCGCCCCCTTTAAGAAAAGAATCACTCGAATATGACGGGCCGCAGTCACAAGAGATACTGGCCTAATACTTTGGAAAACCTTACAAATTTCCCACGTGAGCGAAGCGACAACTACTCTCCCCTTTTTACTCCGACTGCTTGATGACGAACAACCAGATGTGCGCGAAGTCATTTCTGCTGAATTGGCCACTCTCGGAGGCGACCTGAGCGACCAGGTTGCAGGCTTAGGCATTGACCTCTCAGACAGGGATCGGGAAGTGCTCTCCGAACTCCTTCAGCCTGCTCGGCGCGAGGCCCTGCGCGAGGCGTGGTTCACTCCATCTCGCTCCTTGTTAGAACCTGACGGCGACTGGGACCTCTTCGAGGCGTTTCTGCGCATGATTTCCGATTTCCTTCACGACGGCGTCTCCTTACGTCCCTCGATGTCGGACCTCTTGGACGATCTGGCTGACGAGTCTGCTGAACTCGGGCTCGACGATCCTATTCCCTTGGCGAGCTGGCTCTTCGATGGCAACCGCCTTACCGCCAACAAGCGGGACTACTATAATCCTCGTAATTCCGACCTGGCCCATGTTCTCGAAAGCGGCATCGGCAACCCTCTTTCGCTCTCGCTCATTCTGACTCTGGTCGCACAACGCCGCAAAATCGCGATCTATGGCTGCAATTACCCGGGACACTTTCTCTGTTGGACCGATACCTCATCCGGTCCTCTCGTTATCGACCCCTACAACAAGGCCCGCACCTTGGCGGTGAAGCAGATCATCGCCAATAACCCGGGTATTTCCACTACCAGCCGCGATGCCCTCAATGCTCCGGCCCGCCAAGTGGATATGTTGCGACGGGTCCTGTCCAATCTTGCTCACGCCTACACTAAAAACGATTCCACAGAAGATCTTCTTCTGGTGAAGGAGCTGGGGGAAACTCTCGATGAACTCGACCTCGCTAGTATCTGAGGTTCGAACCATCGCGGACCATAAACTCACTTGGCACCGTTGGCTGCCCGAGAAGAAAGAGAACGATGAACTCAAGGGAGCCCTATTTTTCATCCATGGCCAAGGCGACTTCGGAGAACGATATCAAGAGATTGCAGAGTTTTTCCTCAAGGAGGGAATTGCCTTCGCCACCTGCGACTTGCCCGGGCACGGTCGCTCAAACGGAAGAAGAGGACACATTCCTTCTTGGGAAATCGTGCGAGAGGTTGCCTCTTTGGGCTTAGCGGAAGCACGGGAACTCGTGCCTGGGAAACCAGTGGGATTGGCAGGTCATTCGGTGGGGGGCTTACTTGTTCTCTTTCTGTTAGGAGAGCTAACAGACGAGCCTGATTTCTCGTGGATCAGCTCGCCTTGTCTCAAGCCAGAAGCTGGCCAGCCCTCATGGCGGGTCAGCCTTCTCCGCATCCTTTCTCATCTCCTCCCCTCCCTAACAGTCTCCACCGGAGTTGCGCCCGACATGTGTCGCGAGGACTTCGAGGACGAGCTTGCCAATCAGGAACACCAGTTCCACAGCCGCATCTCTCTTTCTTGGGGTCGGACTTTGTTAGAATTGGCAGAAGTCGCACGCACCCAACCCGAACGCCTTCCGTCATCCCTTCCCCTGCTCTTCACCCAAGGGGAAAGTGATCGCATCTGCCCGCCACAATATTGCGAAGAACTGGTCAGAAGATTCCAGCGAGACAACCTCGAACTGAAGCTTTACCCCGACACGAGGCATGAGCCATTCGCCGACCAATGCCGCCAACAAGTCTTCTCCGATCTGAGTAGCTGGCTCGCAAAGGTATTGTGAGGTCTCTTAACCCTCCGGAAACATATCGTGGTATTTGATGGCCTCGGCACCAACTGCCGCAACGGTTCCCAAGAGACCTCGCTCGGTAACAGTACGAGGAACCTGAGCTGCAGGACGAGTTAACCCCAAAACCAATTGACCATACTTGGAGGCTCCTCCGAGATGACGCAGCAGCTTCATAGAAATGTTAGCTGCGTCGAGATTGGGGAAAACCAGCACGTCGGCCGCTGGGCGCTTCTGCATCTTCGGTAACTTCACTTCCGCTGCCAAAGGATCGAGTGCGACGTCCGCTTGTAGCTCACCATCAATCTCCATCTCGTAGCGGTTGCGAACGACAATAGCCCGTGCCGCGTCGGTGGCAGCCCTAACTCTCGCAGCCGAATCGCTTGCTCCCGAGTTCATCGTGGAGTGACTGAGCATGGCCACCCTCACCCGACGACCCGCATAGTGGTTCGCCAAGCGTCCGGTCTCGATAGCAATCGTGGTGAGTTCGGAAACCGAAGGAACATCACTAATTCCACAATCAGCCAGATAGAGGATTCCATCAGGGCCAAAGTGAGGAAGAGTTTCCGAGACCATCACTGCGGCCGTGAACGGATGATCGACTCCGGGCATGGGCTTGACCAACTGGACCAAGGCCCGATGGATCATAGCTGGCAAAAGTTGGTTGCCTCCCACCATGGCATCAGCCTGACCATACTGGATCATCATGGCTGCGAAAAAGTGCGCCCGAGAGACGGTCTCGCGAGGGTTGGCGAGGTTGACTCCCTTGAGCTTCTCAATTCGTATCAACCGATCCGTAAAGAGGTCGAGGTCATCGGCTTTCTGAGGATCGATGATTTTGACAAAATCCATCTTCGCTCCCAACTCACTGGCCAAAGCTAAAATTTTCTCCCGATCACCTAGCAGAATAGGAACCCCAATCTCCAACCTCACCATTTCGTCAGCAACCCTGATCACCCGCCTATCCTCACCCTCTGAAAAAACGATCCGCTTAGGATGGTTCTTCAAAGTTTCAAACAAAGGCCCCGTAAATACATCCGGTTCTGCCCACCCACTTGCGATTTCACTCATAATCAGCCGTTTCCCGAACTTCGGTTCGGGTCTGGCAAGACTTTACGCTTCTCTTTCTTATCCCACAATCGGAAAGGGTGGCAAAGAGCATGTAAACGGAAGGTGCTGGAGCACTTGGGTAGAATCGCTATCTTCACTAGCAAGTGACCACCGACTATCACACCCACACACCCCTTTGCCATCATGCCGAAGGCACCCCGCAAGAGTATGTGGCGGCAGCCAAGACTGCCAACCTTTCTGAATACGGAATCTCCGACCACGCCCCCCACGTGCCGGAGCCTTTTGACGATTGGCGTATGGCGATGGATGACTTGCCAACCTATCTCGACTGGATCGCAGAGGCCCGTCACTTCGCGGGCTCCGACCTCAACGTCCGCGCTGGGCTGGAGTGCGACTGGTTGACGGGCTGTGAGGCCCACATCACTCGTCTGCGCGAGTACCACGATTGGGACTATCTCATCGGCTCGGTCCACTACCTTCCCGCCAAGTCCGGCCATCGCTGGGACTTCGACAATCCCGCTCATCTCTCCCAATGGAACAACCTCACCGAAAACGAGTTGGAAGATGTCTGGCAGCTCTATTGGCAGAGCTATGCCGCGATGGTGCGTGCCAATCTATTCGAGATTCACGGCCACCCGGATCTCATTAAAAAATTTGCCTTCGCCCCCTCCGGGAATCTTCGGCGCTTTTACGAGCCGACCATCGAGGCTCTTGCTGACACTGGTCGCGCCTTCGAGATCAATACTGCGGGGTGGCACAAACCTTGTGCCGAGCAATACCCTGCCCGCGAGTTTTTGGAACTGGCGGCAGCTGCAAAAATCCCCGTCTTTATTAATTCTGACGCTCACTCACCTCTCGAAGTCGCTCGTAACTTCCGCGAAGCTCATCAGCTCGCCTCGGAAATCGACCTCGTCGTGCGGGCGGAGATTTAATGAAATTTTATGCAATTTTTTCCCATTGTCGGGTTGCTAATTTTTTTTTGAGGGTTAGGATTTCCCTTAAGTAAAGCATCGGGCTCGGCCAAAAAGGGCTCGATCCGGGATATCTCATGAGCAGTAACTCACTCTTTTAGAAACACATTGCGCATACCATGCATTCTCTCACAACCCCCTCTCAAGAGCGATTTTCGAGTCTCAAATCCGCCCTACCTTTTCAGTTCCAAGCCTTCAACTCGCAGTAAACCATTTTTCCAAAGCGCACATTTTGATGAAAGCAATCGAGAAAAACTCTCTCGACCACCCATCCGTTTAATTGACATTGTAACCTCATTGTATTACGCTACTTAAAAACCCATGCACACTTCGCCCAAAACAACCGTAGGCTCGAACAAGCCTCAAACAGGGTTTTCTTTGATCATCACGGTGACGATGCTGATTCTCCTCTCGCTGATTGCGGTCGGGCTTCTCTCTCTGTCGAGCGTCGTTCTTCGTAGCTCGAAAAGTGATTCTGCGATGACGGAGGCCCGAGCCAATGCTCGTCTAGCGCTGAACATGGCGGTGGCCAGTCTTCAGAAGCATGCCGGGCCCGACACACGAGTCACTGCTCGAGCTGAGGTCGTTAGTGACTCTTTAGCGAATCCCTACCTAACAGGCGTGTGGGAGTCCGAACCTCTCGACCCGGATTCCCCTCCAAGCAGCGGAGAATTTAGTGAAAACGGCAAAGAAGAGCAGTTGCTCTCTTGGCTTGCTTCCGGAGCACCCGATGATGGCCGAGTAACGAACCAATTTGTCCGAAGCACACTGGAGGATCCGGTCACGCTTTGGGGGGAAGGCTCTCTCGGCCGCCAGGTGAGTGACCGCGACATGATCGCAGCGACCCGAGTCCCACTTTCCAACTATGAACAAGGTTCGATTGCTTGGGCGGTCGTCGACGAAGGAGTCAAGGCTCGCATCAACACAGGAACCAAAGAACCGGGAACATCGGCTACGGCCAGATTTTCACAATTGGGTTCAGGATTACGCCCCGCTTCAGAACTCATTGATGGCTTGGAAGGCTTCCGCAGCGATGACTTCGAGGAGGGTTCGGAAGCCATGAAGCAGTTCGAGCGCTCTGCGACCTTGGGGAGCTTCGGTCTTGCTAGCGCGAGCGTGGGTGGAACTGTCGCCGAAGATGTGAAGGAGCTCTTCCACGACATTACTCCTTTCTCACGGGGAGTGTTGAGTGACACCGCCAATGGCGGGTTAAAAACCGACTTCAATCTCTTCACCTCGCAACAGCTTTCCAACGGAGCCCTGCCGGAACTTTACAGTCATTTCGATGATGAATACGTGAACATCAACGGCGAAAATGTTTATCAGACTCTGCTCGATCTCAAAACTGAAGCCAGTCCCAGTTGGCGGTCGTTCTTTCAATTCGGGCGCCTTCACGAAGACCAGGTGATCCAATCCAATCGTTCACCCAAAGTTGTTTCCACCGTTCCCGACGGTTGGGAAGCGGCTAACACCGTCCGGCTCCCCGGACGTCGTATTGGTCTTCAAATGAACGAAGAGCCTCCTGAGGAACTTGTTTTGATGCCGACGATTGCGAAAGTGCAAATGATTTTCAGCTTAGTGGGACGCGATATCTACCGTCAGAACCGTTACTCGCCTGGCGCAGCTCCCTTGGCGCCCAATCGGAGCCCGAATATGCACAACCCGCAAGCGGGTCACTTCAAGCGCACGCGTTTCGGCTACGACCTTCACTTGCTCTATACTCCGGTGGTTGTTCTGCACAATCCTTACAGCGTGGCTCTTGAGTTCCGCGATATGAAGGTTGAGTTCCATCACGTCCCGTTTTCCTTACAGATTTTCCGTAACGGCTCCGCGCAAAGTCAGGACTTAGTTCCTTTCGAAACCATGTTTGACGACAATGACACCGAAGGTCGGAACAAGGTCTTTGGCATGAACTTGAAGACGAGTCGCCGCGGCCGTCCCAGCTCCTCCACCTTTGAGATGATGCCTGGTGAGGTCATCCTTTTCTCGCCTTACATTGATCCTAATTTGACCTGGTATGACAACTTCGACGGCGGTCGTTCCAATTGGGACATCTACGTCGGAGATAACAAGACTGCAAATTTGGATTCGATGCCAGGGTGGCGGGGAGACGGCCTCGGGTATGATTGCGACTGGCTGGCGGGAGCGTTCCGTATCGATGGCAACGCCCAGTCAGGCCGCTGGAACTCATGCTTCGGACTGGCTGCAGATGATGAAATCCATGCCGAATTCTCGCCCCACACCACCTTGAGTTCTGACAACAAATTTTTCGTAACGATGAAGGGGACTCCGCAAGGTTCAGGCTCCCAACGGATCGTCAACGCCATCGAGATCGACTATGGAAGTTCGGAGAATCTCCGCTCGACAATCCTTGGCTCTCCCGAAGGGACTTTGCGTTATCCAGAAGAAGGGACAATCTCGGGGCGCGATCTCATTGATTGGGGAGGGAGTCCCATCAAGGACATGCAAAATGTCAAACCCATTGCCGTGTTAAGCCTGCAGGCTAAGACCACCAACGGTGGCTTGGAAACTGGCGTTTCCTCCCAGTTGGGCGGCTCCCAAATTGACGGTCGGGTCGCGGCAAAGCCTTGGTCCTTCGCTCATGGTTCCATCGGAGCCTCTTCTGCAAACCTAACCTTGGAACACCCTTCAGCCCATTCCCATGAGATTGACCTTCAGGCCCTCACTCTGGCGGAAGGAACATCCACCATTATTGAAGTCGATGGTGACCGAGGTAACTTCATCACTGGTCACTCTTCGTTCAACGGGCTCAAATTCGGGGTCGCTTACGAGATTCCCATCACGCCTTTACAATCACTTTCTACCCTCAATGGAGCCAACCCCGGTGGAGCGTCGTCCTTTCTCCCTCGCTTTGCGGCACCTATCGGTAACTCATGGGCTCACCCGCTCTTGGATGAGGATGGGATTCAGCAAAGTTCTTCGCGCAACTACCAGATGTGGGACCATTCTTATTTGCTGAACGCCGCCCTCTACGATCGGTTCTATTTTTCCGGATTAGGGAGCCAGCGAGGCCCCTTCGGAAACGGTGACCGAGTGTCGGACTCGATCAGTCGCTTTGTCGAGGAAGGCTCCTTGGAAGACCAACGCCTCAAGCTCTATCAGCCCGACGGTCGAAGCGCCCGAGAGCTGGAAGAAATTTCCGAACAACGCGAAAGCCATGAAAAAATTGCCGCCTGGCAAATGATGGAAGGTGCCTTCAACATCAACTCCACTTCGGTCGAGGCTTGGAAGGCCATGCTGGCATCAATCAAGGCACCCGAGGCCGAAATTAATGAGCTCTCACCAAGCAACCGCTCCTCGTCGTTTGACAAGCTTGACGACGGTGATCCAAGAGGAGCTCGCTTCAGCCGCTTCCGGATTCCTCTTTCGCAGTCGATCGAGAACGCACGCCTCGAGGAGCTCGCCTACTGGCTGGGACCTCGCGAGTTGAAAGAAGACGAACTCCAGATATTGGCTGAGGAAATCGTGAAGCAGGTGAAACTTCGTGGTCCTTTCTTAACAATGGGCGAGTTTGTGAACCGTCAATTGGGCACCGGTGATTTATCTCAAAAAGGTGCCCTCCAGGCCGCCATCGATCATGCAGATGCTCAAACCGGATTCAACAGCGACATTGGTGAGGCGGCTCTAGCTGGTTACCTGATCGATGACCGAAGAGTCAGCGGTTACAACTACGCCAACCCGGATGCAGCCATCGGCTCAAGCTTTCAAGGAGCACCTGGATATCTCACGCAGGCCGACGTGTTGACCGCGCTCGGCAATGCGGCCACACCTCGCTCCGATACCTTCACCGTTCGCGGCTATGGCGATTCGCGTGACAAAGCTGGGCGCGTTCTGGCATCAGCTTACTGCGAGGCGGTTGTGCAACGTTTTCCGGAGTGGATCGACGACCGGGACTTGGCCGAAAGCAAGCCGGGTGAACTGGTGAGCGAAGCCAACCGAAAATTTGGACGCCGTTTCCGCGTCGTATCCTTCCGTTGGCTGAGCGAAAACGAAGTCTAGACAACCAACCCCAGCGCTCACCTCCCTTCCAACCTCGACGCAAGTCCGACCAGACGCCTTATGATCAGCCAACTCAAACCCGCTCTCTCAATCGCCGCGCTCGCGCTTCTCGTCCTTCCCTTGGCTGGCCAAACGCCTCGCCCAGTTCAGTGTCGCTTCGTGGCCTTAAACGAGGTTCCTCCTCCCCTCTCCCACGTGGTCGGAGAGAAAGGCGAGGTGCTCGTTAAGCTGATGCGAAGCCGCATCACCGAACCCTTGGAATGCTTCGCGGTGGACGGAAAACTGCGATTCCTCGACCAAGCCACCAGTGAGCCTCTGGCGGCGGTTTCCATTCCCTCGTCGGTCAAAAAAGCGACTTTGATTTTCGTAAACGTCAATCCCAAGGGAAAGCCCTCTTGGAAAATTTTTCCGGTGGAAGACAGTCCCGAAAAATTCCCTCCAGGCGGAACGCACGTTGTCAATCTCCATGCCGACGATATCCGGTTCAAGCTTGGTCCAGTAAAAGAGCTTCTCAAGCCCCAGCAGTCCAAGGGCTTTGAGATGCCCGAAGAGCGCGACGATTTCAACATGGCTCCCGTGGTGTTTCAGTTTAAGAACAAGCGCGACGAGTGGGTGAACGGAAAAGAGACTTCCTACCGCTTCCTGCCCGGGATGCGCTATCTGCTGGTTGCCTATATCGACTCCCGGAGCCGACGTCCGCGGGTCATGACCTTCAAGGATCCTATCCGCCCAGTCATTCCGCCTGCCGGGTAATTCGGTTGTTCTCGTTTTTGGCTCCGCTTCTTCTTCCAAGACAGGCCTGGTCGCCCTTAAGCTCCCGCGCATGCAGCAAGAGCTTGTCGCCATCCTTGGCGCAGACAAAGTATCAGCCTCTCAGGACGACCTGACGACCCACGCTATCGACAAGTGGAACTTGGCAGCGCCTCCCGAGCTTGTCGTTTTTGCGGAAAATGCCGAAGATGTTTCGAAAACTCTCTCCTTTGCCTGCGAGAGAAATATTCCAGTGACCACGCGCGGTGCGGGCATCGGATACGTGGGCGGGGCAGTGCCTATCCAAGGGGGAATTGTCCTCTCGGTTGCACGCATGAATGAAGTTCTGGAACTCTCTCCCGCCGATGGCTTGGCGGTAGTGCAACCGGGAGTGATCACCAAGACCCTGCAGGATGCTGCGGCGGCCAAGGGATGGTATTACCCACCCGATCCAGCCTCCCTTAAAGAATGCTCGCTCGGCGGCAATATCGCCACCAATGCCGGTGGCCCTCGTTGCTTGAAGTATGGCGTGACCAAGAACTATGTCATGGGGCTCGAGGTCGTTCTCGCCGATGGGACCATCACCCGTTTTGGTGGCCGTTGTCATAAGAACAAGACTGGCTTCTCCCTCACTGAACTTTTTGTTGGTTCAGAGGGCTTGTTAGGAATCGTTACCGAAGCCACTCTTCGCCTCATTCCCCATCCGCAACGTCGGGCGATGCTCACTGCCACTTTCACCCAATTTGCCGAGGCAGCAGCAGCGGTCCAAACCATCCTCGACTCTGGCCACCTTCCTTCCGCCTTGGAAATCACCGATGCATTCACCCTGCAAGCCGCTCGTGACTACCTCGGGAAAGATGCCCTCCCGGCCGGAGAGGCGCACCTGATTGTGGAAATCGATGGCCGCAACTCAGCAGTAGAGGCCGAACTCCCCGAGCTCGAGGACCTCCTCATGAAAGCTGGCGCCCTCGCGATTGACACCCATCGCGACGACCAAGCCTGCGAAGCCGTCTGGCAACTGCGTCGCGAGTTTTCCTATTCCTTACGAGCGACCGGCCTCACCAAACTGAACGAAGACATCGTCGTGCCCCGCTCCAAGTTAGTTGAGCTGGTGGAATTCGCACAAGAGCTCGCAGCCAAGACAGGAATCCCAGTCGCCTGCTTCGGGCATGCTGGAGATGGCAACATCCATGTCAATCTGATGGTCGAAGATTACGATGATCCTGAAAAAAAGAAACCTGCCGACGAGGCACTCGATGAACTCTTTACATGGATTCTCGCCAACAAGGGGGCCATCACCGGCGAGCATGGAGTCGGCCTTGCCAAGAAGCCATGGTTCGAACAAGCAGTTGGAGCCAACAGTTTCGCGGTCCACCAAGCACTGAAGAAAGCACTCGATCCGACCGCTACTCTCAACCCGGGAAAATTCCTCGACTAGGCTCCGAGTGAAGGACCTCTTTGAACAGGGCGATCAAGCTAGGGAAAAATTCGGTTCAATGAGACCAAGATGGATTGGATGAATTAGATTTAAGAATTGAATTCAAACTCATCGTTCTGAGCCGAGTTTTGAAGTGCCATTCCCTTCAAAAATTCGGGCTCAGGTTTTTCCGTCAAAAAATCCAATCTATCTTATCCATCTTGGTCCAAGAATTGGCTAAAGAGAGAAACTTGGTCCCTAGCTTGGTCACCCTGCGTCTTTGAATTTAAAAAAGCACTACTTCCTTGGCGGCAACGACTCCCCTAGCTTTTTAGGCATCCCTGCCACTACTAAATCATACGAGTGTTCAATCAATTGCCGAATCAAAGGAGCAGGCAAAGAACCATCGAAGAGCAAAGTATTCCAATGCTTCTTATTCATGTGATAGCCGGGCTCAATAGCGGTCCATTCGTCACGCAGCTCCAAGCCTTGTTCCGGCTCACACTTCAGATTCATTCGGCCCTGCTCATTTTGCAAAGCTGCAGTGGCAAACATCTTTCCCGCCACTTTGTAGACCAAAACATCAGGACCGAAGGGAGTTGTCTCGGCCACCACTGGTAAAGTGAGACAAAATTCGATAGCGTCTTGCAGCTCCATTTCTCGAGAGCTTAACCACTTCCATGTCCCAAGACCACTATCAACTCATTGTTATCGGAGGAGGCGCCGCCGGATTTTTCGGTGCCATTGCTGCCGCCGAACAGGGACTGAAAAACATTCTTATTCTCGAGAAATCGAGAGAGGTTTTGACCAAAGTTCGCATCTCGGGAGGAGGGCGCTGCAATGTCACCCACGACTGCCTCGACCCGCGCGAACTCGTGAAAAACTACCCTCGGGGACATCGTAGCCTGCACGGCCCCTTCTCTCGCTTCAATGCCGCTGATACCATTGCTTGGTTTCAAGAACAAGGCGTTGAACTTAAGACTGAATCCGATGGACGCATGTTCCCGACCTCGAACAGCTCCCAAACCATCGTCGATTGCCTGTCTCAGGCTGCGCACTCGGGTGGAGTTGAAGTGAGAACCGGATGCAAAGTGACTACCTTGGAAGCGGTTCCTGATTCGGGCTATTCCATCCAACTCGCCGATGGAACATCCCTTTCCAGCGAACAAATCCTCATCGCGACTGGCGGCATGCGAGGAGTGGAAGCCCAACAAATCGTCGATGAGGTCAGCCACGGATTTGCGCATCCCGTCCCTTCCCTCTTCACCTTCCGCATTGACGATCCCCGCCTCTCGGACTTGCAAGGAGTGTCCGTCCCGCAGGCAACGGTGACCGCCCACGGGCATCGCATGACTGGTCCGATTCTCATTACTCATTGGGGTCTCAGTGGGCCCGCCATTCTTAAGCTCTCTGCCTGGGCAGCACGCGAATTTGCAGAAGAGAGCTATCACTTCACCCTCACCATCAACTGGACTGGTAGTTTAGACTCGGGAGAAGTTCGAAACATCCTCGCGCGCGAGCGGAAGAATCATAGCACCCGCACTATCGCCAAGCGTTCACTCTTCCCTGGTATCACCGCCCGGTTCTGGGCCAGACTTTGCCAAGCCTCCAGAATTTCCGAAGGTCAGACCTGGGCTAACCTCACAAAAGAACAGACCCAAACTATCACTAACCAGTTAGTTGCCGCTCAGTTCATAGTAACGGGTAAAAGCACCAACAAAGATGAATTTGTAACCTGCGGGGGTGTTCACCTCAAAGAACTCAATCTCAAAACTATGGCTAGCAAGGCTCACCCCGGCCTCTACTTCGCGGGTGAAGTCCTCGACATTGATGGCATTACTGGAGGCTTCAACTTTCAAGCCGCATGGACCACTGGCTATCTTGCCGGCACTGCTATCGCCAACCGCTAAAGTCTACTAATGCTTCACTTTTCCAAATAAGAGAACCCTTCTCATCCATCGAAAATTTGTTAATTTGATAGAGGAACAAACAAATGATGAAAACGCTCGTCCTCTTCTCTCTCATTCTCTCGGCTGCCGCTGCTCCTGGGCAGAGCTGCCTCGACTTCGAAGACTTCACGCTCGGCGCGACCGTCAGCGGCAGTCAGGAAAGCATCTCATTCAACACCACTTTTCTGGCTGAACCTGTCCAGCTTCCCAACGGAGGAGTCGTCGCCGGAGGAAACGTCTCGGTGGGCAATGCTATCTCAGCGCTCGGTTCCGGTCAGGCACTGAACGTCAATAATGCCGCTGTTGAAATCTGCCTTCCCGGACTCAAAGAGGTCTCGCTACGCTTCAGTAATCAGGGCGGCTACTTCAACTTTTCCATCGATGATTCACCGGTTCTGGTTCCCACCAACGATACCGGATCCTACACTGTCAACGGGGTCGATATCGTGGTCACTGGCTCGAAGCCCAACAACCGTCTCACCGGGGAGATCACCCTTACCGCGCAGAACGGGACCTTTGAATGCTTCTCGGTAGGCGGGCAAGAGCTTCAAATCGACGACATCTGTTTCCTCACCTGTGAGAACCCCAGCAGCCCGGATAGTGCCATTGAAAGTATCACTTGTGTCGAATTTGAAGACCTCGAAAAACAAGCTCCCTTTCCTTTTGGCAGCAGTTATCTCGAGAATGGAATTCTCTTTAAGGTTAAGGAACACGACGGACAATTCAACAGTGCCAAATCTTCCGACCTGCGGCTCGCTGGTCACCTCGGCTTAGAGTGGCAGTTTGATAACGCAGGCTTCACGGTCGATTCCGACTGCTGGAGTAGTATCAAGTTCAACTTCTATACCAAGGATCCGGTCATCATGATTGTGAATGGCGTTTCGGCTTCTGGCGAAAATCTGACCAGCTTGGATGGCACCACTTTTGGTGACGTATTACTCACAATTACTGACGATCCTGATCAGTCTGGCGGTGGCATTGCTTGCCTCACCGGGCGCATCGAGTCGCTCGAACTCACGGGAACGAGCCTCTTCATCGACCACTTTTGCGCGGCTGACTGTCTGCGCGACTGTATCGACTTCGAAGGAGAACCTAGTGATGCTAAGTATCAGAAAGGAGACACCATCCTTGAAGACGGCTTCGAGCTCGAAATCCTCAATCCACTCGAGGCGGACTCTCCAGCAGTTATCTCCACCGCCAATCTAGCTGGCGGCGGAGGGCAAGAGCTGGTGCTGGCAGACGGGGAGCTGTCCTTCGGAAATTACTGCTTCCAGGGACTGGCCTTCCAGTATGGGCAGTTTGAGAAAAATATTCGTTTCTCAATCGACGATACCGAAATCGAAGTTTCCGAAGTGAGCGATTTGGATGGCCTGACGGTGGAAGGAATGACCATCGAAGTCTTCGTCGTGCAAAATAGCGGAGGGATTGAGCGCGGAGTGTTTCGCATGAGTGGCGAAGCGGCTAAGATTCTCGTCCTTGCAGCTGGGATCGCCGTAGACCGAGTTTGTATTTCTGAATGCCCCGATCCACTAGTGGTGAGCTTTGAAGAAGAGCCGCTTGATGAAGTCTTCGAAGAAGGCGACACCTTTGGAGAAGACAACTTGGAATTCGAGGTCTGCCCTCTGCGAGTCAATGATGAGGGAACCGCAACCATCGTCGCCGACAACCAGACTGGTGGCACAGGTCAAGCCATCGCGTTGAGCTTTGCGACGCTCAAGTTCGACCTTCTTTGCGCTTCACGACTCTCGTTTCGGTTCGCTAACTTCGGAGCTAACGGCGGACCACAAGGCTTCGGGTTCGATGTGCGGCTGGTCGTCAATGGTGAGAGTTCGGGACTTGTGCAAGGCTTTGGTGAGCTCGCTGGCGACACGCTGGGAGGGGTCGCTATCAGTGTGTCAGGTTCTACCAATTCTGGAACGGTGACTCTCACCGGAAACATCGAAAGTATAATCGTGGGCGGGTTCAATATCCAACTCGACAACTTGATCCAAACTCCGTTTCAAGGCGGTCCGCAATGCCATGACTTCAACTTATGGGATCCATCCCTCACCTACGGGGTCCTCAACGAAAGCTTTGTTTCCCTGAGTGACGGCACTTTTGCCGACTTTGGCTCCTTCATTGATTTGAGTAACGACTTTATCGATGGCACTGCTACTATCACCAACACCCAAACGGCAGGAGGGAGCGGTCGCGAGCTCACCCTCAATGGAGCGACAATTTTCTTCTCCCAGCTACTAGGCGACTGGGCGGATGTCTCATTCCGTTTTCGTGAGGCGGGCTCGGCTGCCGATCGTGAGGTTTCGCTCGACATCAATGGCGAGACCCAGGTTGTTGCCCGCATTGATGACCTCGACGGGCGTGTCTTCCGGGCTGGCACGAATGACGAAGTCACCGCCCGCGTCTTGAACGAAGAGCAGAATGGTCGCCTTGTTGGCATCGTCAAACTGGAAGGGATTTCGCGATTTCTTACCATTGGTGGCGAAGCTCTCACCATCGACGATGTGTGTGGCACCCAACAACCTGCTCCCATCTACATCGACGGGTGGGTCGTCAGCGTGGACGAAAATTCTCCCGGGGTGATGACTTATGTCTGGGACATCGAAGCGCTCAATGTTCAAAGCTCAGATTTTCTCGTCAGACGGAGCGACGATTTGGGCGTTTTCCGTTCCTTTTCTGGCAGCCAAAGAACGGTCACCAGTCATGGTGCAGGCTCCAATCTCTATCGCGTCACCGAGACCCAACCCATCGACGCGGCGAAGAGATTTTATCGAGTCCGACTGAGAGCCTTTTAAGAGAAACCAAGCCATCCTCCTGAGGAAAGGAGCAACAGTGCTCCACACGCCACACACTCTTCTGAAAACCATTATCAAAAGACTTGAAAACTGCCTTTTGAATCTACGAAGCTAGCGGTGGAAAGTTGCCGTTGGCATTCTCAAAATTTCGAAATTATGAAAACAACAATTCTTCTCAGCCTTCTTGCCTTTAGCCCAAGCTCTTTGTTCGCTGTTATCAGCGTTAACTCAATCAACACCTTCGATACTAATGCCCAAGCATGGGTCCGCCCGAATAGCAGTGAGGCCCCCACCTTCACCGCCGACAATGGTTTCGACGGCCAGCCAGGCCACCTCATCAATCGGTCCACCGCTAATCGTCCCGGCAATCGTTGGACGATGTGGAATACTAGCTCTACTTGGACTGGTGACTACCTCGATGCTGGAGTCGCCAGCATTTCCTTGTGGGCTGACAATCGTTCCGGCGTCGGTTCCAGCGTGCCTCTCCGCCTAGCATTCAATGGGCCAGGAGGCTGGTTCATCACCGACTCCGTGGCCGTCACCGATTCTATTCTTGGCAACGAGTGGACTCGTTACAACTTTGACATCACCAGCCTGACCCATGTGGCGCAAGGCACTGGCATTGCTAACGACACCCTCGCAGATGTCACCGCCTTCCAGATGCTCGTCGCGGCAACTATTCCCAGCCGCATCGGCGGACGTGGTTTCATCCAGGCGGACAACGTCCCTTCCACCGACCTACGTTTTGACAATATTACCGCCAACGCGATCCCGGAACCCAGCTCTGCTATCTTGGCGAGTCTGGCCGGAATGCTTGCCTGTTCTCGTCGCCAGAGAACGAGCTGATACTTTCGGCATCCTTGGTTTCAAACTGCCGTCATTTTCTTCAGGGGCCTATGGCCATGGCCTCGTCGAGCCGGGAACCAAAAATGCCATTCTGACACATTCGGACACATTCTGACTTTGCTTGGGCTTCAAACAGACGGCCAACAAAATTATCCATTGAGCAGTGG